>CALKDK010000008.1 GCA_938084055.1 uncultured Luminiphilus sp. | reverse complement strand
TCCGAGTTTGACGATGAGGGCATCTCTCCCGAGGACGGGGCAGCAAATTTCCGAACTCATAAATTTCACACGGGCAGCATTATGGTGTCTGTGTACGAGACGGGGCCCGGAAAAGTCCGAATCGAAAGCTCCATTTACGATGAATTCATTACCATCCTTGAGGGCAGATTAATCTTGACGCCCGACGTGGGTGGCGAATATGAGTACAAAGCGGGTGATTCGCTGATCGTCCCTAAAGGCTATCAAGGCGGGTGGGAAATGCCTGAGCGCTACCGTGAACTGATTGTCGTGGATACTGAATTCATGCGAGGCGAGCCAGAGGTTGGTGAATCATAGCCTACCCGTCAGTCACAGATTCAACTCCCACACCGTGTCAGTAAGACACTGCTCCCACCGCTTCGGTAGATACTTCAAAAAATTCCCTGAGCTACCAGGAAGCACGCATTGACCACTGGAACCAGGCGGCAGACAAAATGATCGACCCACACAATATTCCCGAAGAGCTACGCGTACAGCAGGTCATTGGGGAAGAATGGATTTACCCCAACGACCCACGCATCGCGCAACTTTAGCAGGGCGATGTTCGCAGGCCCGTAAACTGGGCTCTGGATCGGCGGCTACGGTCTACTGTCAGCGCTAGTGGTGAATCCTCGCAGCAACGCGGCGACATTCTCGCCCAGCGCTGAGATCGCATATCCCCCTTCGAAGACGAACACCGTGGGCATGCCCATAGCCTCGATCTGCGCCCCCACCTTGACGTAGTCCTCGGTCTGCAAGCAGAAGGAAGAGATCGGATCGTCAAGGAAAGTGTCCATCCCTGCAGACACCACGAGGCAATCGGGCTCACATCGAGTTACAAATCCAACGGCCTGCGACAAAGCCTCGCTCCAAGTCGCATATGCGGTACCCGCAGGCAAAGGCAAATTCAAATTGAACCCATGTCCTTCCCCTTCGCCGACTTCGTCGGCGTGTCCGGCATAAAATGGGTACTCAAATTGCGGGTCGCCGTGCAGGGACGCGAAGACCACGTCGCTGCGGTCAAAAAAGATTTCCTGGGTACCGTTACCATGGTGGTAATCGATATCCAGGATGCCCACTCGCTTCGCGCCAGCATCCCTAAGCCATTGTGCGGCGATTGCTGCGTTATTCAGAAAACAATAACCCCCTGCGTAATTCGGGCCGGCATGGTGCCCGGGCGGTCGGCAGAGTGCAAAGGCCGCCCGATCGCCCTGTTCAACCAACTGCGTTGCTGTAAGCGCGATATCACGGGAGGCAACAACGGCTTCGTAGGTGGTCTGCGTGATTGCCACGCCATCAAAACAGTAGCGGCCAAATTTGGCCACAATAGAATCTGAGCTGTCTGCCCGCATCCTGCCCCTTGGCCAGACACACGCCGTGGGATCACCCTCGAGGCCCAGTTCCTGAAACTCAGCATGAGCGGTCTTAAGAAAGGCGAGATAGTCTGCGTCGTGCACCGCTAGCGCAGTGTCCTCGCTAAATGACGAGGGAGGAGTGACCGAACCCAGCTGGCTGCCCTCAAGGCTTTTCAGAACGATCTCCACGCGCTCGGGCTTTTCAAAAGCTGGCAGAAACTTGCCCGCGCTAAGTTCCCAGGATGGTGCGTGCAGGTGATGCGCCTGCGAGGCGACTATTTTCATGTTCTAAGATACCTCTACCTTGGCAAAAGACTGCCGAATCACTTGAAGCTCACGACGGGAAAAGCCCGTAGCTGAAAAAATGAGGCGGCGGACCTGTCAGTCCAATGTATGCAACTCTCTGCGCATAATTTTTCCAGTGCTGGTTTTGGGTAAATCATCGACGAACTGCACCGCACGCGGCACTTTGTACGCCGCCAGATGCTCCCTGCAGTAGTTAATGATGTCCTCAGCATCAGGCTGCGCGCCGGTTTTGGGCACGATGTAAGCCTTCGCCAATTCACCCTTTTCCTCGTCTGGGACGCTACCGACCGCAACGAGCGCAACATCCTGATGCCCAGCCACCACTCGTTCAATCTCAGCAGGGTACACGTTGTAACCGGCGGTCAGAATCATGTCTTTTTTTCGGTCAACAATGAAAATGCAACCGTCCTCATCCATCGACGCCACATCTCCAGTATGCAACCAACCGTCTGCCTCGATGGTCTCCTGAGTCGCTTGCTCGTTGCCGTAGTAACCCTGCATGACCACGCCACCTTTGATCATCAGTTCGCCGATGTCTCCTGCGGCCAGTGTCACACTGGCATCTTCCGTGGACGCTATCCTTGCGTCGACATAGGGAAGAGCGACACCAATTGAGCCATGCTTGACCGGTCCATTAGACGCGAAGGTGGTGCCCAGTCCACCGAGTTCTGTCATACCCCACAGCTCGATGAGCGGGCAGCCGAATCGAGCCTCGACTTCCTCCATCTTTGGGACGGGCATCGTTTGGCCACCCACGGTGCAACAGCGGAGGCTGGATAAATCGTAGGAATCCAGATCGGGATGATTCAGCAGAAACATGAACATGGTGGGTACGCCTTCAAATAAGGTCGCTCTATGCTCCTGGATGCTCTGCAGTATGGTTTTCTCGTCGAACGTCGGATGCAGGACTAACGTCATGCCCGATTGCACGGCACCACTCATCACCACATTACCGTAAACATGTGGGCACGGTAGTGCCGTTACGACGGTATCTCTATCACTGCGTTGATGCATCAACGCAGTCATCGCCACATTCAGCAAAATACTCTGGTGGGACAGGCAGGCTCCCTTGGGGTGGCCCGTTGTCCCAGAGGTGTAGCCGATAGTGGAGAGTGACAGCGGATCAATATCCGGTATCTCGAAGTTTTCACTGGCTGCATCCAGCACCGCGTTGAATGACAACATGCCGTCAAGCAATGGCTCATCCCCAAAGACAATCAGCTCTCGAACATTGGAGCTTTTCTTGACGCTCTGGATCGACATGGCTTTTTCATGCGAGGCGATGACTACTGAGGCGCCGCAGTCGTTAGCGATGAACTCCACCTCTGGGGGGGTCAACATGACATTAATGGGATTGACCACAGCGCCTGTTTTCAAAATCCCATAGTAGCTGACGACCCACTCCCAACAATTCGGAGAGTAGAGTGTGACGCGGTCTCCCACCTGAACACCCAGCTCCATTAAAGCGCTGGCGAGTTTGTTAGAGAGCGCATTCAGCTGACTGAAGCTCAGATTGCGGTCCTCACAAACAAGCATCGTCTTATTGCCATAGACCTGAGCAGCGGCGGCGGGAATCTCTCCAATTGATTTAATCATGGGTGAAGTGCCTCGAATTAGGGAGTCGTGATCTCGGCGGTTTGCTCGACCACCAGAGTCGATCGTTTCCTCAAGTAAGCCGCGCAGCGAAACGTCAGCACGAGGAGGCCTGCGAACACGAAGACAATCGCAATGACTCGGGTATCGCCCGCTATGACTGTCTCGGCATAGGACACCAAGATCGCTGCCCAGAAATACCAGACCCCGACCAGATGCAGGAGCCGCCAGTGCCTTGGAGCCATCGCTCGACGAACGGGAAAGAATGAGGTCACGGTAAGTGCCAACAGCAATAAATAGCTCAGCATGCGCATGATGAACTCAGCCGTATCGTGCAGAGCTGTCGCGTAGTAATCGCCGTGCAAACCCAATAGCACCGCGATAAACACGGCCTGCCAGCCAAAACCCGCCGCAAATGACAGCCCTGCATAACGACGGTTGCGCAACAGCCAAGCTGAGAAGCTGCATGGAAACAATTGCCCAAGCGCCGTTGCCACAAAAGCAAGGTAAATCCAGGGCGAGGCCAACTGGACCGACAGACGGATCATGGCCACCGTTGCCTCCGGACTAGCAACCCCGATTACGGCCAAGCCCGCGCAGATGACTGCAAAGTTCAAAGCAGCAACGACATAGAAAAGGCGCCAACCATTCAGCAATGGGCTTTGGAGCAGGCTGTGATCTTCACTCGTCACTGTTCACTCACTCAAACGGCCGCCTCGACAGGGCATTGGTGGTATCCGATCAGCCGGTGTTTCTGTTCATCGTGATGGTTTGCCAATTGGTATATTCCATCAGCCCGTGTAAGGAGTTTTCACAACCAAGGCCGGATTGCTTGTGCCCGCCAAAAGCCTGAAACGGCGAATATTGGTGAACCTCATTCAGCCACACGGTTCCCGCCTCCAGTTGACCACCAATGCGCTCTACTGCCTCCAGATCCGTGCCCCATACCGACGCGCCCAGCCCATAGATTGTATCGTTTGCCCGGGCAATCACGTCCGACTCGTCAGACCATTTGAGTAGCGGCAAGATCGGCCCAAAGGGTTCTTCTCGCACAATTCGTGAGTCCTCTGGCGGGTTATCAACCAGCGTTACCGGAACAAACCACCCCGCTGCCGATTCATCGATCTCGCCGCCCACCGCAAAGACGTGCCCGTTGTCTTGGCAATCCTTAAAGTAATCCTGAACCTTGCCGTACTGCATGGCATTCTGGATGGGCCCCAGGTCTGTATCGGCCTCCGCCCCGTCACCGACCTTGACATTTTGCTCTATAAACTCAACCAGGGCGTCACGAACATCGTCGTAGACATCTTCATGGATATACAGGCGTTTGGTGGCATTGCAAAACTGCGCATTGTTCTGGAATGCCGCCCAAAAAAGCTGGGGAGCCAGAGCCTTGGCATCAACATCCGGCAACACGATTGCCGGGTCGTTACCGCCCAACTCAAGCGTCACCCTCTTGATGGTTTCTGATGCTGATTTCATCACGTGCCGACCGGTTTCCGTTGAGCCGGTAAACGCGATCTTATTGATGCGAGGGTGTGTGGTCATCCAGATACCCAGGTCATCGCCCCCACTGAGGCCATTGACCACCCCGGGAGGAAAGGCCTGCTGCGCCAGTTCTGCCAATTTCAGATCACACAGCGGCGTGTAAGGGGACGGCTTGAGAATAGTCGTGCAGCCAGACATCACTGCAGGCGCAATTTTCCAGATGGCAAGAAGAATTGGAAAGTTCCATGGCACGATAGCGCCCACCACTCCTACTGGAGTAAAGCGCGTTACGACACGACGATCCTCCGTCTCATCTACCACCTCTTCCGGCAGTCGCAGGGAGGCCACTGCCCTAAGCCACGCTACCGACCCGAACACTTCCCACTCAGACCCGGCTCTGGGCTTGCCCTGCTCCGCGGTGAGCAAAGACAACAATTCCTCGGCATGTGATTCGATCAGGTCTGCATAGGTCTCCAGCGCTTTTTGCCTATCTTCAGCAGGCGTCGCTGACCAAACTTTCAGTGCGCCCTGGGCAGCGTCAACAGCCTGATCCAGGTGCTCCCTTGAGGCATCGGGCACCTGGGTAAATACCGATCGCGTCGCGGGATTGAAAACGGGTTGCGTAGCCTCGGTAGTCACCGCTTCGCCGTTGATGCTCATCACAAAATCGGTCTGTATTTTCATTTTTCTCTCCACCTCATTGGAATGAAGCCATTCATCAATCTAGAAAAACCTATTGCGCGAGGACCTCACCGACTGCGCGCCGAGCCGCTTTCATCGCAGCCTGCACATAGGCGTAGGCCTCTGCGTCAGAATTGGCGATCGCTATTCGCCCAATCGGCTTCCGCCCCAGTTCGTGGGGGGCCTCCCCCTCCGGCCAGTCGGGATCATGCAGGTCCATATATTCGTAGGCATAACCGTGTGCCCAGCGATTGACCGTAATCGCCTCCACATCCCGGCTGGCATCAAATCCCGCTGACCCAAACATGCCGGCCAGTTGATTTAAGGTTTCGGCTTCAATCTCTTCGAAGGTCATCGATAGCAAGTTGTGTCGACCCAAACGATAGGCATCCCGTGCTGACATTCCATTGGTAACTTTCGGGGTGGGCACGTGCAGCATCCACACCACCATTGGATCACTGGCTCCTGAAGGCACGCGAAAATCACCCACATTTACGGGAGGTGCGGAAGCAAAGAGACTGTAGAAGCTGCCAGGGCACTGATAACCGCTGACACCTGCCTTTCTCACTGCTTCTGCATTGCGTAGCAAGACATTCGTGCAAATAAAGGGCGCTTTCACGCCATAGGCCAAATGCTGCTTCTGAGCCTCAGGCAGTTCTGGACACAGATGCGGCACGATCCCGCCGTAGCCCGCCAGGATGCAGTGCTTGGCGCGGACTGCTTTTGCCTCACCCTTGGCCACGTAAGCAATTTCTACCTGCTCATTGTCAAGATTTCTGGCGTTCACCGCGGTGCTGTTGAGCCGCAATCTAATGCGCGAGGTCTCTCGGTCCAGTTGCGAATAATCAAATTGGCTCGTAACCACGTTTTGACCCAAGTCACCCCCCACGACCTCGGGAATTAGTTGGCGCACGAGAAGACGAGCGACTGAAGCGTTGCCGTCGGGAAAAATTGGGTAACGGTAAGCGTCGGGATCAACCGGTTCTTCGTCGCCCTCGGCTTCAGTCATGGGCATAAGGGTGTTCAAGCCAGGCGCGCCGGCCCGAAAAACTTCCTGAACCGAGACCGCCTCTGCACCCGCACAGTGAAGTGCTTTCACCCAGGGTTCGGTAATCTTGATCCCCTGATCTGATAGACCGACGCGCCCCCGTAAAAAAGTTGCGTATGATGTTTCCCGAGCGAAACGCTCACGATCGTCTGGCGGAATATCCTCCAAAAAATCGTTCTCGCCACTTACCAGTGCAATGAGCCCTTGCTCATCGGCCTTCGAGAGGTTTAGTGAACGAATAGCGGTATCAAAATCCCCAATGCCCGCCCACAACAAATTCCAATCTGCGAGAACCGAGCGATCTTCGCCGTAAATGGCGCGGTTGAGATAGATCCCGTGTCGAGACATGGGGTCGTGAATCAGATATCCGGGCTCAACCGACTCTCTAAGCTCGGTGAAGTTCACGCCGATCTCCTTTAGTAAGGAGAGCTCGGCCTCGCCCATGGCAGCCTGCTCCAGATTCAGGCTGCCTCCCGCACCCAGCAGCATGTGCCCCTGTGCGGAAAATTCATTGCGCTTGGCGTGACCGCCGAAGTCGTCGTGGTTGTCGAGGATCAGAATTTTGGCGTCAGGGCCGTGCTGTTTTCGGAACAGGTAAGCAGCGGTCAAGCCGCTGATTCCAGCACCTACGACTACAAGGTCATATGCCTCATCGAGCAACTCAAACTCGTCGGGGCGTTGACCCTCTCGGGCTAAAGCATGGGCGACCTCAAAAGAACCGGGGTGATTACCCCGCAAGCCCATCAGGGACGGCGGGTAGACCTGTGAAGCGTGAGCACCGTCTTGAGACCCAGCCAATGCTCGCAAAGGTGATAGCGCCAACCCACCACCCGCGAGGGCCATACCATCCAAAAAATCCCGGCGCGTAATCTGCAAATGATCCTTTTTACCCAACTTGAATCCCCTCAACCCTCTGCTGCATTCCAGGCTGCTGTCTCAACCACGATCTTTTCAAGGTATCGACCGGGCATGTCCCAAATGCCGGTCCAGCCTTTTGGCACCAGAAAGCTGTCACCCGCGCCAAACGTCTGTGATTCGCCTGAATTTGGAGTAAGAGTGACTTCTCCCGACAAGACCAGCACGTATTCATCGTAGGGAAACGGCTCGCCGACAGAGAGTCGTGCCGCCTCAGCGCCGTAAAGTGTTGCCACCACATTGCCCGAATGCAGCACTTTTTGGCCATGCTTGTTGGCTCCTGACAGCACCACCCCCTCTGGCCAAGGTGGAAGATCTTCAAGCGGCGCTTGCTTCAAGGAGCTTGTCAATAAAGGGAGCACGCTGGTTTGGCCCCTGCTCGACTCGGTGTCTGCCCCAAACAATGTTGCAATCATGCTCTCGACAGCTTCCCAGCCCTTCCTATCAACAATAATCAGTTCTCGAAAACGAGTGGGCATTTCCCAAGTGCCCGTCCAGCCTACGGGCACAAGAAAAGCGTCACCTGCCGCATAGCTTTGGCGCTCACCCCCGCTGGAGGTCAGTACTACACTCCCCTCAAGCACACGTACATACTCGTCGTATGGGTAAGGCTCAGCGATATCAATGACGGCTGGCATCGCCTCATACAGGGCGACCACAAATTCACCCTCGTGCAGCACCTTCTGCCAATGCTCGTTCGTGCCTGACAGCACCATCTCCTCTGGCCAGGGAGGGATGCTCTCGAGCGCTGTCTCTCGGAGGTCAGCTGAATTCAGAGGCAGCACAGCAACCTCTGCTCTAGCGGACGTGGACATGAGACCCAATAGGGCCAGGAAAACGACTCGGCACCATTTTTTTGTCATTAACTAAGCTCCCTGACCGCAGTCCGCTCACTCGATCCAATCAGAAGTACAGGTTGAACTCGGCGCGCATCAGACGCTTGTAACCCCAGTGGAGCTGAGGCCCCCAGCCAAAGTCTGCCCGAAGCGTTGCATACTCTTCGTCGGTTAAATTATCAACCGCGAAAGCCAGATCCCATCGTTCACTGCCGGGAGTGTAGGTCACCTTTCCGTTGACAATGCCGTAAGAGGGCTCCTCATTCAGGTTATCAATATCGTGGAAGAATTCGCCCGTGTAGTTGTACATCGCAAACCAATTGAGGCTGCCGCCGAGGAAGCGATGATCGATGTTTGCACCAATTGAAAAGGTGTCCTCCGGGGCGTAGGCCAATGTTTGCCCGCCTAGTGGCCCAGACACAATTTCGGTGTCGTTGTACGCGTAATTGGCCATCAAAGTCAGATTATCTGTTGCCGCAAACATCAGTTCCGCTTCCAAACCCTGGGTTTCAGCGTCTCCCGCATCCCGAATCTGCAGGCCCGTATCAAAACCAAATATTTGCACCTGTAGCGACTCGTAATCAGTGAAGTACAAGGAGCCATTGAACTGCATGCGGCCATCCAGCAGCGTCGATTTCAGGCCCAGTTCGTAAGCGATACTCGTCTCGGGATCAAAGGGAACCACGGTATCGGCAATGCCATCACCGTCGAGATCCGCCACAGACGTATTGAAACCACCCCCTTTGTACCCCTGGGAAACACTGGCGAAGAGCATGGTGTCTTCGGCAATGTTGTACTGGGCAATCAAGCGGGACGTGAGCTCATCCCAATCTTCTTCGTCACAAACGGGACCTGCGGTGGGTCCTCCCATGTCGTAAAAGTCATCCTGCAGCGTGTTGGTGCACCAGTCCTTCTCATCGGCGCTCCAGCGCAGGCCCGCCGTCAGCGCGAGTCGTTCGGTGGCCTGCCAGGTAACGTCACCATAAATACCATAAGAAGTATTGTCGGCCTCACTGGCAATTCGATTACCGCCAATCGGAACACCCCATGCCGTCGCCACGTAATCGACTTCCCATCGCGAGTTGACCAACTCCTCGCTGTAGTAGCTCACGCCCGCGAACCAGTCCAGTGAATCAGAGCGTCCGCTTAACCGGAATTCCTGGTACACAGTGTCGCCATCCCCACCGAGCCCCACCGGAATATCCAAGCCACCAATTGCACCACCCGGCACTCCGAATAACGCCTCATCAATCGCCACGTTGTCAGCAGAACCATCCACATCTTCAAAGTAGTCGTTCTCCCCGCTTCGAATGTCAGTGATCGAAACTAAAGTTAGTGCGTCATTAAGTGCCCACGTAAGACGCAACCCAAACCCATCGTCCTCATTTTGCTCATAGTTGGGTTGGTTTATGGCGAATCGGTCAGGGTACTCAACCCCGGGCTGGGCCAGATTGGTGGGAATGTTCACCGCGCTGGTGTAGTTGGTCTTGGCCTTGCCGTAGTTGAACTTGATCAGCGCCTCAAGGTCTTCGGTGATATCCCAGCGCGCCGAGACACGGATCACATCGCTCTCGGTGTACATATCCTCGCCGCTGAGAATCTCCGTCCACATCCCATCCCATTCCTGGTGCTGATAAGCCAAACGCAAGGCAAACGTATCGCTCACCGCCCAGTTGCCCACCACCTCATACCGCTGCTGCCCCTCATCCCCCACCGCAACACCAAACCGCCACTCATTCTCATCACCGGGCTTGTTGGTGATCAGGCTAATAGCACCCGCCGCCGCATTGCGTCCAAATAGCGTTCCCTGCGGGCCCTTTACGACCTCGATTCGATTAATATCAAAAAAGGTGGCTGTGGCGAAAATATTACGACCGACATAACCATCATCCACAAACACCCCTACAGACGGCTCCGAACCAATTGTCCAGTCGTTACTGCCAATACCGCGGATCGCCCAGCTGTTGGTTGCCAATCCATAATCTGCACCGCTGAGTCCGGGCACCATTGGAATGATCTCGGTAATGGTATTGACCCCTGTCTGCTCAAGCAGCTGCTCACTCATAGCACTGATGGCGATGGGGACATCCTGCAAGCTTTGCTCCCGTTTTTGTGCGCTCACCAAAACCTCTTCCAGTTGAGAAAAGGCTGGGATACTGAAGGCCAATGCAGGGATCGCAACAGCAACATTTGTCCGGTTTATGGTTTTCACTGTGTTAACTCCTTTGACGTGGGATTGTCTTTTTTTTCTAATCAATGGGCTTCAGCCCCCTCAGGCTCGGCGTCAGAAGCCGAATCATTGGGCGCTCGCTTAAGGTCGCGCCAAAATGTGACCGCCAAAATCGGTAGCAGTAGCAGCAATGGAATGAAAGAGAGGCCAAAGCTGATCTCGATGTCGGGAGCCTGAATGACGCCGAGAAGAAGACATCCAAACGCTGCGTGGAATCCTATTCCAAATAGACCCACCAAGATGGAAATGAGCTTGGATGACCAATCGCTGCCGTACAGCGGCTTCATCATCAGGACAGCAAAAAGTGCGTAAAGCCAAAACCCAAGGTAATCGAAAGACGTATACAGCGAGAACGGGATTGACACGTTCAAAAGAGGCAGCAGCACGGCTGCCATTTCGGCGCCCACCCCGCCCGTTGCTGCCGCATTGGCAAGCAGTGGGATGGTCCATATGGCAATGAATTTCGGAATCACGAATGCCATGGTGGCCATCCCAACCGCGCCGCTTGCCAGCAGTGCGCTCAATGGACTGTTCGAACGGCCACGCCAGCACAGAGCCAGAAATAACCCTGACAGACTTACCATCGCCACGATCTGATTGGCCCAAGCAGCAACGAATGCGTCTCTGCTGTCAGTCAGCCATTGCAGACGCTCTCCGTATGCGGCGGTATAGCCGTCTGGCACATCAAGGGGCATAAATGCCGCCATGATGCCGGTCACCATGCAGAGAACAGCGCACCACAAGCCAAATCGATTCACCTGGTCGCCAAAAACGCCTGACTCGGATGGTTGACGCGTCATTTACAGTTTGTTCCTCTGCTCACAAAGGGGCCCGCTGGGCTCGAACATTTACATGTCAACCGACAGGCTATAACATGTCGGTTGACAGGTAAAGCGGAAATTATTGTGAGTAAGCAGATAAAGAGAAGGGACTTCATTGGCGGCATGGCGATTGGCGCGGGCGGCCTACTGTTGGCGGGGTGCGCGGACGACCTTCCGACCGGTTTCAGCAACGAAGTGCCGCTGGTACCACTTGCGCCCGCCCCTGGCAGCTATTACCCCCCTACCTTGACAGGTATGCGAGGCAGCCACGACGGATCCTACGAAGTCGCTCACGCCCTAAGTTGGCGCGGAGAAAAACCGGCCGACTACCAACTTCTTGACGAGCGCTATGATCTGGTCGTTGTGGGCGCCGGCATGAGCGGGCTGGCCGCCGCCCACTACTATCGGGAGAAGATGGGACCGCAGGCAAAGATTCTCATCCTGGACAACCATGATGATTTTGGCGGCCATGCCAAGCGCAACGAATTCCATCGAAACGGCCGGATGATGTTAAGCCTGGGCGGAGCACAGAATATTGAATCCGTGACCGGCTATAGCGATGCCGCCGCAAAGCTAATGGATGATATTGGTCTCAATGAGGAGTTTCTGGACTTCATGACTGCCAGTACCAGCGACGACCTGGCGCTGGTGGGTAATTTGGAAGCCAACAATGGCGTGGCGCTTCCGGGTTCCCGAGGCCACTACATCTATGCAGGGAATTGGAACGCGGCCATGTTTGGTGCCGAGGGCTACGAACAGGTGACTCAATTGCTGCCCCTACCCAACGATGAGAAAGACAAGCTCATCGCGTTCTGGGGAGGGAAGCGTGATTTTCTACCGGGCTTGTCACTCAGTGAGAAATGGGACTACCTCAATTCTGTCAGCTACAACCAGTTTTTAGTCGATAAGGTCGGGCTGCTGCCAACCACCGTCCCAATTCTGAACGCGATTATTCTGCACCTTAGCGGAATGACGGGATGGAACCTCACAGTCGGTGAGGCCCTCATTGGTGGTGCCAGCGGGCTAAAGTCCCTCGGGTGGCTGGGAAGAGCCACGGCCTCCGCCGGTGGCGCTTTTCTCGATGACTTAATGGCAATCCGCATGTTCCCCGACGGGAACGCTTCAGTTGCCCGTCTCTTGGTTCAAAAGCTGATACCGGACGTAGCACCTGAGGTCACGGGCCCCGCCAACATCGTCTCGGCTCACTTCAATTACCGAGCTCTGGATAAGGAGAGCAACAACACAAGACTTCGCTTGAACAGTACCGCAGTAGGTGTCAGGGAAAATCAAACAGGCAGCGTGGAAATCGATTACGTCGAGCAGGGTGTCCCAAAGCGCGTGCACGGGAACCACTGCATTTTGGCCTGCTACAACGGTTTGATCCCTCACCTTTGCCCTGAAATGTCCGAGGCACAAAAAGCGGGCCTTGCTTATGGTGTGAAGACACCTTTTGTCTACGCCAACGTGCAAATTCGTGACGGAAAAGCATTCTCCAGGGCTGGCGCCACACTCTTTCAGTGCCCTTACGATCCCTTCCAATGGGTCAGCTGTGCGCCCACGGTAGCCGTTGGCGGATTTGAGCCTCCCAGCGGGCCCGAAGATCCGATGGTGATCTTTATGATGCATTCACCGATGCCGCTTACAAAACCTGATCCCAAGCTGTCCACGCGTGACCAACTTCGCTTGGCGCGCACCGAGGTCTATCGCACCCGGTTCGACGATTATGAACGCCAAATCCGCGCACAATTGCAATCGTTATTCGGACAGTTCGGGTTTCAGCATCAATCAGACATCGAGGCCATAACCGTGAATCGCATCCCCCATGGGTACGCCTACCCTTACGTGAAACTGGACGACCCTGAATGGGAGCCGGGCCAAGCCCCCCACGAGGTCGGTCGAGCCCAGTTCGGACGTATTTCTGTCGCCAATTCCGATTCGGAGGCGGTGGCACTGATGAACGCCGCGTTTGATGCCGCATATCGGGCGGTGCAGGAACAAACCGCATAGCAGCGGATAGGTCCCAGTTGGTTGGCTTGGCTGCCTTGCGCGCCTTGATCTATCAGAGCATGCTTCTACTCACAGCAGGCCCCTCCTTTATCCAACGACGGAGGCGTTTCTGTCGGGATCGAACGGGTTCTGAAGAAAAAAGGAACTAGCAAATGCAGTCACATTTTTCACTGATTTGGGAATCAGTAGCCGACGCCACTCCAGAGCAAATTGCGCTCATCCAGGGCGACCGGCGCATAGCATGGCGCGACTACGAGGAACGCGCGGCGCGACTCGCACAGGGCTTGATTGATGCCGGCCTCGGTCATGACGCCAAGGTAGGCATGTATCTTTATAACTCTCCGGAGTATGCCGAAACCAATTTCGCCGCCATGAAAATTGGTGGCGTACCGATCAATGTCAACTACCGCTACCTCGATGAGGAACTTCACTACCTGCTGGAAAACGCCGACGTCGAAGCACTGGTATTTCACAGCTCACTCGGCGATCGGGTGGCGCGGATTTGCGACCGGCTGCCGATGCTCAAGGCGATCATCTGTGTCGACGACGGGCCCGCAGAGGATGGTTCAATGGGGCCAGCCACTAGCATCTCTTATGACGCCTTCCTAAGGCAGGCCTCGGGTACCGCGCGCACCCAGCCCAAAGGTGACGAGATCTATATGCTTTACACCGGCGGTACCACCGGCATGCCAAAGGGCGTGATGTATCCACTGGATGCCTTCACGGAATTCTTCATGCGTGGATTTCCACCCATGATTGGCCTCGCCCCCTTCGAAGACGCAGCACAATTTGCACCCGCCGCGCGGCAGATGGTCGATGCCAATACCTCCGTGGTGGCAATGTCCGGACCCCCGCTGATGCACGGTACCGGCTGTTGGCTTGGCTTGATGTTCCCGCATATGTTGGGAGGCACGGCCGTGCTGCTTGAGAACCGTGGATTCAAGCCTGAGGAGGTATGGGACACGGTGGAACGAGACCGCATCTCGCAAATCGTCATAGTGGGCGATGCCTTTGCAAAACCACTACTTCGCGCATTGGAAACCACGCCAGACCGCTGGGACACCTCGAGCCTCAAGCTGATGATCTCATCAGGCGCCATGTTCACGACAGAGGTTAAACGCGGCCTGATAAGCCACGTTCCCGAACTCGCCATTGCTGACGTGCTGGGATCCACTGAGGGCGGCATGGGTCAATCCATTATGACCAGGGACACCCCAGCCAGCGAAACCGCCAAGTTCACACTGCTGCCCGTCGCAAAGGTACTGCTCCCTGACGGCAGCCGCGAAGTCGTACCCGGCTCGGGTGAGGTTGGTATGGTGGCCCAGGGTGGAATGGTGCCCCTGGGCTACTACAAGGATCCCGAGAAATCAGCCAAGACCTTTAAGGAGATCGACGGTAGACGCTACGCTTTCCCTGGAGATATGGCGACCATCGACGCCGATGGCACGGTCAATCTTCTGGGACGAGGATCAAACTGCATTAACACCGGCGGCGAGAAAGTGTTCCCCGAAGAAGTCGAGGAAGCGCTGAAACTGCACGACGCCGTCGAAGATGCTCTGGTCTTCGGTCTGGACGATGAGCGGTTCGGCAGCCGAGTAGCCGGCGTGGTTTCCCTGGAACAAGGCAGCAGTGCTGAAATTGAGGAGATTCTGGAAGCGACCCGCAAGCTGCTGGCAGGCTACAAGGTACCTAAAGAGCTACTTGAAGTGCCCGTCGTGCCCAGAGCGCCGAACGGCAAGCCAGACTATAAAACTGCGAAATCCCTGATGATAGGTACCCAGCACACTGGGTGATGCCGACAGCAAAATCTTAGCAAAGCATAAATCAATTCGCGATCGGTAAGAGCCTGACACAACTGGGCCGCTGCATTTGGCTCCTCCTATTGGGTGGCAGAGGAACAAGCCTGACCTGTACCGGATAACTCAGGTTGCACCGTAGCGTTCATCAACCCAGTGGAGAATACTCTCACGCACAGCGGGCCTGTCCTTTTCCCAACGGCGTCCCCTCCCCGCAAAAAGCGACTCCCCCTCTACCATACTCAGCAATGCCAGCGCCTCCGCCCTGGGCTGAGCCGCACCTCTCTCGACAAGCGTGGCCTCAAGCAGCGCGAGAAACTTCGCGTAAACCTCCTCCAGAAGATCGGAAATCAAGGGCTCGACTTGCTCCATTGCCCACAGCTGAGCCCACAGCCGGTCGCTGAACAAGCCATCCGCGGTGCCCACCTGTTCGTCGAGCATAAATTCGATAATGTCCCTGACATCTGTCCGACCCAGCTCACCCACTCCCGACTCGAAAGCCGAGATGATTTCCGACTCGATATAGGCAACCAGTGCAACCAGCAACGTATCCCAGGTCCGAAAGTGGTATTGGAGCGCACCCAGCTTCATACCACTGGCGCGCGCCAGGGCCCGCATGCTGAGGCTGCCATAACCTTCATCAGCGATAAGCTCAATCGCCGCACGCAAGATTTCAATTTTTCGCTCACCGCTCATGGCAAACTCCTTAGTCTCGCCTAAAACCCATCAGGCCCTCAGGCTGCGCAGAAAATAAAACATCCGAGTCGCCATCGCCACTCTCGTGTTCTACCGATATGCACGGACGGTTCTGAAGGGAATGCATAACGCCAGTGGCCCTGTCCCCGTATTTGGCCCAATCTAAAATTGATCAATCCGGCGCGCAGCCACAGTGATTCTGTCCCTGAGCCCGGGGATCAATTTTCAAGATCCAGTGCAGCGATGAACTGAAGGGGAAACCGGGCCTTCAGCCCGGCGTTGACCCAAGCGTAAGACAGCGGAGCTTCAGGCTTCAACAGGGCAGAAAAAAGATCTATAAAGACAGTAGTTTAGCTGGCCCGCCCGGAGAGATTCGAACTCCCGACACCCAGGTTCGAAGCCTGGTGCTCTATCCAGCTGAGCTACGGGCGGAGGCCCGAGATCATAGGGATGCACCGTGAGCAGGTCAAGTTGGGCGGAGTGGAACTATGCCACTTGTTGCGCGCCAGCGCGGCCATCCAAGTCATGAGGGCTCCCGAAGACCCCCATTGACCGCATCCCCAGTCGATGGTTTCCTAATCGATGCGGTGCTGTGGCTTGAATCAATAACCGATGGCCGCAGAGATGAGCACCTAAGTTGATCACAAGGACACTGCCATGCCAAGACTTCGCGAGGTATCTCGGTCCGAAGCCGATCCCATTGCCCTGGGCATGTACGCGATGCTGTTTGGGGAACGGGATCCCGTGAGCTCTCCGGGCACGGCGACGGGCACCCCGGGGAACTGGTGGACGGTCTTTGCCCTCGTCCCCGACTGCCTCAAGCATGCGCTGCAGGGTTTCCAGTTTTATCGCGACGCCAAAAGAAAGCTCGATCCCCAACTTCGGGAACTGGCGCAAACCCGTGCCGGTTATGCCCGAGGCTCTCGGTTCGTCTTCTCCCAGCACTGCAAGTCCTGTCGTGCGGTAGGCCTTGATGAAGCGAAGATAAGCGCCATTGCATACTGGTCAACCAGCCGCGTTTTCAGCCAGATTGAACGCGCCGTACTGGCCTATACGGATGCCCTCGTCCTTGAGGGTGGCAGAGTTCCCGATGGCCTTTTCTCAGATCTCAAAGAGGCCCTCACAGATGAAGAGATCCTCGAACTCACCTACGTCACCACACTCTACGATATGCACGCCACCATGGCCCGGGCACTGCGCCTGGAGTATGACGACATTGATGACCGGATCACGGAAGTCCCTGCTCCCACCGAAGCCGCCAACCGCGATGTCATGGCGGTGGTCGACAGGGAGGTCACCTGATGGCCTATCACCACCTTGCCATGGCCGCCCGGGATATGGCAGCAATCCACCACTTTTATGAGGGCGTAATGGGTTTTGAGCTTGTGAAGGTCGAAGTGGCGGCTGTTCCTGAGGGGGGCTGGGCCAAACATTTTTTCTACCGCATGGGTGGCGACGACTCTGCCTTTATTGCCTTTTGGGAAATGCACGACGTTCCCGGATGTGAGCATCTGGAAACGGCACTTTCAAAAGCTGCCGGTGTCCCTGACCAGATCAACCACATAGCGTTCAATGCCATGGATACTGAGGAGCTAACCAGGCGGAAGGCAAAGTGGCTGGCCGCAGGACTCGCGGTACTGGAGATTGATCACAACTGGTGTCGATCGATTTACACCCGTGACCCCAATGGCAACACGGTAGAATTTTGCGTCACCACGGGTTGCTTTGACGAGGATGACCGAGCACGGGCACTGCAGGCCCTGACCAGCGATGCGGTACCCTTCTCCCCCGAACCGGCAGATATAAAGCTCCACCGGCCAAAGGCCGGATAGGGTGCGCCAACACGGCACCACCGCTGCATTACAAGGTGGATATCGGGTAGGGTAAGCGATGATTTTGACCGGAATGCGCCTGTCACACATGACGTCCCGTAGCCGCCCACTGCCACAACGTCTCACCCAATTCCTGGGGGTGGTGGCTCTTGTTGCCAGTGAACTGGCCTCCGCCGGCCAGGTCAGCACGGACCAGTTCAACTCCACCACACTGAAGCGCCCTTACCCCTATACGATGTATTGGCCAGATGCCCCGCCACAGGACGGCGCCAGTTATCCCGTCATTTACCTGCTGCATGGCTCCTTAGGCTCCGAGCAAGACTGGCTGGCAAAGGGGGGGCTTGAAGCCACAGCGGACCGGCTCATCGCCGAAGGGCAGATCCCCCCCGTGATTGTCGTGATGCCTGGCTCAAAGAGCTGGTGGCTCGATGGTTACAACGAGGCTGCTGAGACGGCGCTCCTCAAAGACTTGATCCCCCATATTGAAGCCACACTGCCCGTAAGCAAACGGCGTGAGAAACGATTTGTTGCGGGTTTGTCCGCCGGGGGCTACGGCGCCACCCGGTTGGCCTTATTGCACCCCGAATTATTCGGTGCGGCGGCGGCACTCAGCCCGGCAGTTTATGACCCTATACCCCCAGAACATTCCTCTGCATACCAACATCCCGCATTCCTCGACGCATCGGGTGAATTCGACCTCGCCCTCTGGGGGAAAAGCAACTACCCGTCCTACTGGGACAGCTATATAGCCCAGAGTGCCATTGTCCCCTTCTACATCACCAGTGGCGACCATGACGAATTTGATATTGCCCGCCACGCGGCAATACTGTTCACCCGCCTGCGCCGCCATCAACCCGACGCGGTAGAGCTGCGTATCGTTGATGGCGGCCACGACTGGAACGTATGGTCCAGCACGCTCCCGGACACCCTGATTTTTCTGCTCACGCGGTATTCCCTATGACCGCCCCCTCTCTCAGCAATCCGCCAGCTTGCGGTGTCACCCTGACATCGCGGGAGGACTACGAGTCGCAGTTGGATACGCTTCAAGAACGATTACTGGGCATTCAGCTCGCTTTAACGCAGCGCGGGGAACGCGCTATCGTTGTTCTGGAGGGTGTTGATGCCAGTGGCAAGGGAGGCGCCATCCGACGGATGACCCAGCTGATGGATCCTCGGGGATATCGGGTACACGCAATTGGCGCCCCCAGCTCCGAAGAACAGGGGCGACACTACCTGTGGCGCTTCTTCCGCCGATTACCGCCCAGCGGACGCGTCGCTATCTTTGACCGGAGCTGGTATGGACGTGTTCTGGTCGAGCGCGTCGAACAACTCACTTCCGAAACAGCATGGCGGCGCGCTTACCGCGAAATCAATGAATTTGAACGCTGGTTGACAGATGACGGCATCCGCCTGTGTAAGCTTTTCCTGAGTATCGATAAGGACGAGCAAGCAAAGCGTTTCACTGCGCGCTTGCAGGATCCCATGAAAAGCTGGAAGTTCACCGAGGAGGACCTGCGCAATCGGCGCCAGTGGGATGCCTACGTCAGCGCCACCAACGACATGTTTACCGAGACGCATACCGGCCATGCGCCCTGGCAGCTGATCGATGCGGGCAATAAGCGCAGTGCCCGTATTGCCATCATGAACCATGTGGTGGCGCAGCTGGGCGGCGGATTGCCAGGGAAACCCCCAGGCGTAGACGAGGATTTACTGGCCGCTGCTGAAAAGGAGCTCGGGGTGGAGCTTCAATTGGCTTCATCCAACGATGGTAAAGACAACTGAACAGCCTCACACTTTCAAGCTAATCGCCCGACTGAACGCCAACGACCCAAGGACACATTCCATGACTGAGGAAAGCAACTACACACCCCCGCCCGTCTGGCAATGGGACAGCGAAAGCGGAGGCCGCTTCGCCAGTATCAACCGCCCCACCGCTGGCCCCCAGTTCGACCAGGATTTGCCGGTTGGGGAGCACCCCATGCAGCTGTATTCACTGGGTACTCCCAACGGAGTCAAGGTGACCATCATGCTCGAAGAATTGCTGGAGTTGGGAGAGTCGAACGCTGAGTACGATGCCTGGCTCATTAATATTCAGGATGGCGCGCAGTTTTCATCAGGCTTCGTCGACGTCAACCCCAACTCCAAGATTCCCGCGCTTATGGATCGCAGCGGCGAAAAGCCCGTCCGGGTTTTTGAATCAGGCGCTATCTTGTTGCATCTAGCGGACAAATTCGGACATTTTATGCCCAAAGACAGCGATCTACGCGCCGAGGTCCTGAGCTGGTTGTTTTGGCTGCAGGGGTCAGCACCCTACCTAGGGGGGGGCTTTGGCCACTTTTACGCCTACGCGCCCAGCAAAATGGAATATCCCATTAACCGGTTCACCATGGAGGTAAAACGGCACCTCGACCTGTTGAACCAGCGTCTGAGGGAACAGCCCTACCTTGCGGGCAGTGACTACACAATTGCTGATATCGCAACCTGGCCCTGGTACGGGGGGCTGGCGAAAGGCTTGCTTTACGAAGCCGGACAATTTCTGGACGTGGACAGCTACGAGCATGTTCAACGCTGGGCCGAGGCGGTGTCGGAGCGACCGGCTGCCAAACGGGGACGGCTTGTGAACAAGGCCTGGGGCGATGCGGATAAACAACTGCTCGAACGCCACAGCAGCGCTGACTTCGACACCATCAAATGGCGATAAGTCAGGCTCGCTGAATCCAATCGACACCGGGGCGCCTTACGGTGGTACACTCGCGCCCCGCTGACCACAAAACAAACAATATCAGGCAGCCGTCGTACTGACTTAGTCCAAGATAGGGGGTGACCGTGTCAGAGCCCAACCAGGTGGCCAGCGCCACGCTGTTTACTGATCAAAACAAAGACCTTTTGGCAAGAATGTTGGAAAAAGCCCTGCTGCAGCCGTTACTCCCCATGGAGCCTGCGGCCGCACAGAAGTACATGGAGCGTGTTGCAGTGCGCACAGCATCTGATAATCACACCGACATCGAACTGTTCCAAACAGTTCAGATGAGCAGCAGTGAATCCACTTACGTCATGCGAGTCGCGCTTTTTGGCAACCACCAGGCGATTGGTCTGGACATTATGGATGCAGAGAACGGCCAGTTTTTCATTCCTGAGACCTGCCCGGTGTGCCAGCTCGCCAAACCCACGATCAACTGATCATCATGTGAGAGAGCGAATCACCTTCGCGACCCTGGTGGGACTGGTCGCTTATGCGGCCATTGCCACCGACCTTTACTTACCCGCCATACCGGCGATTATTGCAGACTTTGGCGCGACCACTGCCGACGGTCAACTGACGCTCTCAATTTTCATGCTGGGAATTGCCGCAGGCCAACTGGTTTTCGGGCCACTCTCCGATTATTACGGCCGTATTCCGGTTGTGATGAGTGGAACGCTCCTGTTTCTCGGCACTTCAATCGCCTGCGCATTCGCCAACTCCATAGAGATGATGTGGCTGGCTCGACTGGCACAGGGGCTCGCCGCAGCCAGCGGGCCGGTCATTGCGCGAGCCATTGTCCGAGATCGATATGAAGGCAATCACGCGGTTCAGGTAATGGCTATTCTGTCGGGCGCCATGGCTGTCGTGCCATTGATTGCACCCACGCTGGGTTCCTGGCTACTTATTCTGGTGGACTGGCGAGCCACTTATCTGGCGCTCGCTTTTTTCGCTTTCCTGGTCTTACTCGGCCTGCGTACTTTTGAGGAGTCGGCGCCCGCAATAGGCGAGGGGAGAATCGGCATCCTTCCGGTTCTCGATCATTTTTTAATTTGTCTGGGAAATCGTCGCTTTATTGGTTACCAGATATGCGGGACGGCATCTTTTTCCGCGATTCTTGCCTACCTTTCCACCGTTTCATTTTTTATGCTGGATGTCTTTGAGGTACCTGTGGAGTACTTTGGCTACGGCTTTGCGCTGACCGTTGCCGGCTACATGGTGGGCGCCCTACTCTGCTCCCGAGTGGTCATGCGACTGGGCATGAATCGGACCCTAACCCTGGGTACGACACTCACCATGGTCGCAGCTCTGGCACAGTGGCTGTTCGCCACAGCCGACCAGCCTCCCGTGCTATGGCTGGCGTTTTGCTCATTCTTTTTGTTTTTGGGTGTTGGATTTACCTCAGCTAACGCGTCCATGGGCGCCATTTCCCTGTTTCCAAAATACGCGGGTGCCGCCTCTGCCGTGTTTGGCTTCATCCATTCTGTGATTGCAGCCGGGGTGGGGGTGGCTGCGGGCTACTTTTATGATGGAACCCTGCTTTCCCCGGCTGTCATCATGCTCATCTGTGCCCTAGCGGGTGTGCTGGGACTGCCATTGACGCGCTTAAAAAAGCCTTGACGGGTGGTAGCTGATTCGCAACGAGAAGTCGATAATGGAGCCGCCCGGGGGAAGGCTGTCAACCCCAAAACTTGAGGAGATCAATGTGCACGAAATCAACAGGGACATGGAAGTTCTGACACAGGCGATTGTTCGCTATGCCATAGACAGGGTCAGGATGGATCCTCCAACGCTGGACGGGGCGCGACCGGAAGCTGAGCTGCAGGCCATGGCAGGGCAGACGGTCACTGAGGATGGTCTGGGCGGTCTGGAAGCGCTGCGCATATTTACGGACATTCTGGCCCCTGCCTGTCTCTCGGTAGACCACCCTCGATTACTCGCATTCGTGCCTGCTGCGCCCACCGAAGCAGCCACATTGTTTGATCTTGTCGTTGGGGCCTCGAGTATTTTTGGGGGTACCTGGATGGAAGGCTCCGGTGCGGTCTATGCGGAAAACCAGGCATTACGGTGGATCGCCGATCTGGCGGGCTTCCCCGCTGAGGCGGGTGGCGTATTCGTCAGTGGTGGTACGGCCGGGAACCTTTCAGCCCTAACCGCCGCGCGCCATGAGTGGCGTCGGGTCGACGCCAGCAAACGCTCGATGCGGGGCCTGATCGTGTCCTCCAAGGGTGCCCACGCGTCCATCGCCCAGGCCGCCCACGTCATGGATGCAGACCTTGTAGAGACGGGTGGACACCGACTGACAGGCGAAGACGTCGCCTCAGCTATAAGTGAACTCAGCAGCGAGGATCGGTCAAGGCTGTTTGCCGTAGCCTGCACGGCGGGCACGACCAACCTTGGTATCATTGATGAGATGGACGGTATCGCTGATGTCTGCGAAAAAGAATCTTTGTGGATGCATGTCGACGGTGCTTACGGTGGAGCTGGATTGGCAGCACCGTCGGTGCGCAGGGCCTACAACGGCATCGAGCGAGCCGACAGTTTTATTGTAGACCCGCACAAATGGCTGTTTGCACCCTTCGATTGCTGCGCTTTGATCTACCGGGATCCAGGGGCCGCACGCAGGGCTCACCAGCAAAAAGGTGACTACCTTGAGGTGCTATATGATGGCGAATGGAATCCGTCTGATTATGCGCATCACCTGTCAAGGCGGGCTCGTGGACTCCCGCTTTGGTTTAGCCTTGCGACCCACGGCACAGCCGCTTACACCGATGCGGTGGAGCGCAGCCTTCAGGTCACTGAGCAGGCCGCCCAAATGATCGAAGCACATCCCAATCTTGAAATGGTGGTCCCGGCGCAACTTTCCATTTGCGTTTTCAGGCGCTGCGGCTGGACACTCGAGGACTACAATGCCTGGAGTGACAAGCTCCTCAGTGATGGCGTCGGCTTTGTAACACCGACCAAACATGAAGGTGAGACGGTACTGCGCTTCTGTATCGTCAACCCGCGTACAGGCATCGACGATATCCGCATGATTCTAGATACGCTTTAACTATGTCTGAAGGCCTCCCCCACCGCTGGGATCTGTTGCTGCGCTACCGGTTTATTGAATGTATCGCCCTGTGGGAGGGCAGGCTAACGACGCGACATCTGGTCGAGACCTTCGGTATTGGCCGACAGCAGGCCAGCAAGGACATTAACACCTACAACAACGATGTTGCACCGAACAACCTGCGCTACGACAAGTTCCTCAAGGGCTATGAACCCTCAGAACACTTCCGGCCAAAGGTAACGCTGGGCTTGGCCGAGGAATATTTGCAGCTGCTGGCGAACCGGAGTGAGTTACACCGAACCTTTTCTTCAATGGCGCTTCCTCAGGGCCACACCGAAATACTCGAACCCTCCCCACGCCCGGTTTCACCAGCGCTGCTGCGACCACTACTGCAGGCGGCCCGTGAACAGCAACGCATTGAGGTCGACTACGTATCCCTGAACAATCCTGACCGTGAGGGGCGAATCATTGCCCCTCACACCCTCGTTTGGACCGGTCTGCGTTGGCACGTACGGGGCTGGTGTGAAAAGAATCAAGACTTCCGTGACTTTGTACTCAGTCGCTTTCGGGGTGAACCCGAACTTCTTGGTCCCGCCAGCCAAGGTGGTGAGGAGGACACTGATTGGCATAGGATGATTGAGCTGGTCCTCATCCCAGATCCCCGACTCACAGACGACCAGCAGGCCGTTGTCGCCAACGACTTTGGTATGGACAAGCATGTACTCAGGCTTACGGTGCGCGCTCGGTTAGCCAGCTACTTGCTGCAGCTGCTGAACGTCAACGCTGGCGATAGTTTGGATGACCCGAGGGCACAGCAAGTGGTTATCAGCAACAAACAGCAGATCAGTGACTGGTTGCTGTAGGCGCCAATTTCATGACACCCCGCTCCGCCTGCCCACGGCTGCTTTTGTGATAACACTCACAGATTGGAATCGTAGCGCTTTGTTGCACGAGCCCCTTTGACTACATTGTCAGGACATTTGGATACATTCGCTTGTAAGTGAAAGCGAACTACAGAGGTAACAGGATGAACGCGTCAGTAGGGCTAAATGCACAAACCATGGTATCCGAGCGTCGTGGGCGCCAAGCCGCGGTGCCTGAGCAGCTCAATAAAACGCTGAGCTTCGAGCAATCCGTAACCCTCACCGCCAAATCCCAATTCGGCTGGACCCTGGCCTTTGTCAGGCGGCCTCTGTTTCAGGACATTGAGGTGGTCATTACCAATCCTGATCGTAGCGAATATGTGATGATTGACGAGGACGGCTCTACACGACCCTTCTACAATGTACGGAGCGACGATTTCAGCTGAGTGCCGCGTTGTCTACTGTAGCGGACGGCTCACCTCGGTGAGCCGTTTTTCGTTGTGGCCTACTATTTCTCGTAGTTTGTGCCGGTAAGGTGATCATGAAAATACTCGGGATTGATGGATGTCGTGCGGGCTGGCTGGGTGTGACTCATAGCACCAGGGAGCTAAGCTGGGCCATCGCACCCACCATAGAAACACTGCTCTCACCACCGATCCCAGCCCGGGTCTTCGTTGACATGCCCATTGGTTTATCCGATAGCGGCGCTCGGGATTGTGACTTCTCAGCCCGGCGGATGCTGGGTCGCCAGTTTTCCAGCTCGGTTTTTCCCACACCTGTCCGAGCTGCACTCAGCGCACAGAATTATCCCGCGGCCAACGCTCTCAACAGAGCCCATAGCGGACGGGGTCTAAGCAAGCAGAGCTACTTCCTGTTTCCCAAAATTCTGGAGCTTGATAACTGGCTCGCGCTGTCAGGCCCAAATGACAGACGTCCCAGGGAAGCCCACCCCGAGGTGGCCTTCATGGCCATCAAGGGTGAGCCGCTGCAATATAAAAAGAAAACTAAAGCCGGATTCAACGAAAGACTGGCGCTGCTCAGCGAACTTGATCGACGCGTAACGGTACTGACTCGGGAAATTTTGTCCGCCACGCGGCGCAAGGATGTCGCAGCTGACGATGTTATGGATGCCTGCTGCCTGGCGCTCATGCCGCTGGCTGGACGACTGCGCACACTACCCGCACGTCCGGAGCGAGACGCACGGGGACGACCTATGGAAATATGCTATTTCAATTAGGACACCCGGCCGGGAAACACCGACGCCAAGGTTAGTGGGCTGTAGTTGGATGCTTACCCAACATGCCACAGGGGAACCGGTGCTAGCCGCGTATTCTGGCCAGAAATCCGACCGTCTTCGCCAATAGCAGTCCAGCCATCAGACCAATTGCGCCGCCTGCGACAACAGGAACGACTGCCTGCGCAAATTGCAGTTGCCCAGCAAAGGTCTCGATAGCGAGTGTCAGTTCGTGTGATGCATGGAGCAAAATACCGCCCCCGACCATAAACATCGCAACAGTACCCACAACAGCGAGGGCCTTCATCAGCCAGGGCGCGAAGCTCAATAACCCCGAGCCCAAAGCACGGGACCCTCTGGCCACCCAATTCGATCCTTTTTTCTGGCTCATCAGGAAACCCAGATCGTCAATTTTAACGATACCGGCGACCAGACCGTAGACCCCAACCGTCATCAGGGAAGATATGCCGGCCAGCACCATCAGCTGTGTGAGTACCGCTTGCCCCTCCACCACTCCCAGTGTCAGAACAATAATTTCTGCCGAGAGAATAAAGTCTGTGCGGACCGCACCGCGAATCTTTGTCTGCTCCAGTGTGGCCAAATCACAGTCTGGATCCGCCAACTTTTGCACGACGGCCTCCACCTGTTCACTGGAGTGCTCCGTGCCGCCGTGAAGTAGTTTTTCAGCTCCCTCGAAACATAGATAGAGACCGCCACAGACGAGCAGTGGAGTGATCAGCCATGGAATGAATGTGGCAATCAGTAACGCGGCGGGCACCAAAATTAGCTTGTTGACGAAGGAGCCCTTGGCGACCGCCCAAACGACAGGCAATTCCCGGTCAGGTCTGACCCCCAGCACCCGTTCCGCATTAACGGCGAGATCATCACCAAGAACCCCGGCGGTTTTCTTGGCCGCTATCTTTGTCATCAGCGACACATCGTCCAGGACAGCAGCAATATCATCAAGAAGCGCCAAAAGGCTGCCTAGGGCCACAGCGTCAGTTCCTCCTGCGCCGGATCGAGGGCAGGCGCATTTTTGTTTTTGGATAGCGTGGCAACTTACCGGAGCTCAAGTATCTGTAAATGCTTTCCTGCGAGCGTATGTGTGCCGCATTTTTTTTCGGGGTAACCAATTGATTCGTTTGATCAGCATCCAGTCTTCGCGCCTTCACATTGTCATGCCACTGCTGATCCAGAATGTGTTGCAAGGTCTGCTGGGCATCCTGGTCACGTATCGGACACAACACCTCTACCCTGAAATCAATGTTGCGGGTCATAAGGTCTGCTGACCCCATGAAATACTCTGGTTTACCGCGATTATGAAACACATAAACTCTGGGATGCTCCAGATAGCGGTCAACAAGGCTGACCGCCTTGATATTTTCGGACAGCGCCTCCACCCCTGGCAAAAGTGAGCACATGCCACGAATAATAAGTCGAATTTTTACGCCCGCCTGACTTGCCTCGTACAGCTTCCGGGTTAACTGCTGATCTACCAGGTTATTGCACTTGAGAAGTATCTCAGCTCGATATCCCTCCCTGGCGTGCCCGATTTCCCTGTCAATAAGCTCCGCGAGTCGAGAACGGCAGTTGTGGGGGGATACCAAAAGAAAATCATAATCAGGACGGCGGTAGGTATATTTCAGAAATTCAAAAACCTTCGCTATATCACGGCCTATGTCCTGGTCAAAGGTCAGCAGGGAAAAATCCGTATACAGACGCGCAGTTTTCTCATTGAAGTTGCCTGTACCAACATGGCTGTAATAGCGAATCTCCTGCTCTTCCCTACGTTCTATCAGGAAAATTTTACTGTGTACCTTCAGGCCGGGTATTCCAAATATCACTGCAATCCCCGCGTCGGTTAACCGCTGGGCCCAGGCAATATTCGCCAACTCGTCAAACCTGGCAGCCAGCTCAACCACCACCTGAACAAACTTGCCGTTGTCTTTGGCGTTAATCAACGCATCGACTATGCGCGAATTTCGGGCTACCCGGTAAAGGCAAATGCGTATCGAGAGAACATCTGGATCGAGCGCGGCAGTTTTAAGCACATCCACAATATAGTCAAAAGGGTGGTAGGGAAAGTAAAGCAGCACGTCCTTTTCCCTGATGTTGGCAAGAATACTCATGTCCTGTTCAAGCCGGGGGATGGGTATCGCCGGTAGCGGCTTGAATTCGAGGTGCCGCGGCCCCGCGTTCGGAAACTCGATGAAGTCTTTGGAGTTGTGGTAGCGACCACCGGGAATCATGCTGTCGTACTTACCAAAATCGAAGCGCTTGCGCAGATAGTCAAGCAATCTGGGCGGCATAGTTTCATCGAATACGAAGCGAACTGCATCGGCCCTCCGCCGCTGCTTCAGACTCAAAGCCATTTTTGCAATGAGGCTTTCGTTAATTCCCTCATCAATTTCAAGTTCAGCATCCCGGGAAAACTTGAAGCAATAGGCCGCCACCGATTCAATTTCAAAAACGCCGCGAAATACCTGGACGAGACAGGCCCGAACAATATTGTCCAGTGCAATGTAGACCCTCCCCTTGCGCCGCTTCCTGCTGGGTATTTCTATGAACCTCCCGAGACTGCTGGTGGGCACCTCCAGAAGCGCGTACTGGGGGCCTTCGCTGGTAGCGATATCAACGGCAAGATAAAGCGACTCATCAGCAAGCAGGGGAATCGGGTGGTCATCCCGCAGCAGGATGGGTTCGAGCTCAGGCAGTACCTTGTCATGGAAAAAGGTCTCCACAAACGTGATCTGCTCGGGCTGCAATTGCTGCTCGTTAATCAGGTAAACACCGCTGCGCGCCAGTTCGCGTAGCGACGTCTCATAAACCTCTTCAAATTGTTGCTGAAGAATGCGTACGCGATACTGAATTGCAGCGAGTAACTTTTTAGCGCGCTGACGCTGGCCGCCGGAGGAAACAGAGATCATGCGCCGCACTTCAGCAACACGCACGCGGAAAAATTCATCGAGGTTATTGGAAAAAATACCCAGATAACGTACCCGCTGAATCAATGGTACCCGAGGGTCCTTTGCCTCCTGCAATACGCGGGCATTAAAACTTAACCAGCTGAGCTCCCTCGGGTAGGTATTGGGCTCACCGAGATCAGCCAACAGCTCTTCTATGGGCGTTTGACTCATAAAATTGATGAATGTCAGCCAGGCCTATCCAGATTTACCAAACGTTGGCTGCCATTCCCCACTCTCCGATGACTAGGGTTTCAAGGTCAATGTATCAGTGCGCAAGAGACCAAGGGCCTCTTCAACAGTATTTCCAAGCACCTGCGCCCGAACACCCCGTCGACCCACTGTGCCCATCACGACCAACTGGGCTTTCTTGTCTGCCGCCTCGGACACAATCGTCTTGGCTACGGGGCCTCGCTTGAGTTGAAACCGAGACAGGGGCAAACCTGTTCGCTCTGCCAGGGCTTCAACAACGGGTTGCAACTCTTGCTTGCGTTCTTTGGCATAACTTCTGGGGTCGATGAGATCGAGATCAGCCAGAAATGTTGGAACATCAATCACACATAGCACGGCCAGCTCTGTTTGCAGCATCTCAGCATAGTGTCGAGCCGTCATAACAACGTCGACGTTCAGCGTCTGTTTGGTCTTGGTCTTTGCGTCCAGATCCACCGTCGCCATGATGAGACCGCCCTTTTTCCACTTGCGCTTGTTGACCAACAACACCGGGGCACTGCACTCGCGCAAGAGGTGCCAGTCGGTGGAGGTGTGTCCAAAAGATTCTGATGGGTGACGGGTTTTGATCACAGCGGCGTAGTCGCCGCGGGCACGCTTGATAATCCAGCTGTGTATGTCCTCTGCCCAGACGACGTTGACCTTGACCTGCTGATTGCGCCCCGCCAGTTTTTCGACCTGTGCCTTGACGGATGCGCGCCGTTGATCCAGAAGCTGCTTTTTTACCGAGGCGCTGTCCGCCCGACCAAGCTTCAGTCGCTTCAGATCCGCGTAGACAAAAGCCACAACTTCCGGTTGCAGGTCCATCAACTCGGCTAGCTGGAGTCCGCGGGGCGTAGCGGAACAGGCTGCCTCAATGTCTGCAACTATCAATAACTTACTCATGGCTAATCCTCATCACACGCAGGCCTACAGTATAGGGTCGGTCCAGACACCTCGCACTTGAATTTCGAGCTATTAGTGCGCTTTCCCTATTTTAGGGGCCGGTTCTCTCATCCGCTGATAAATCGGGTAATCAGCTGCGCGCAAACCGCGGGATTTTCCAGCGGGACCAAATGGCCACCCTCGACCGCATGCACCTGGACCCCGGGCATAGCCCGCTGCCATTTGGCAATGCTGTCCGCCCTGAATACTTCGCTATGGCGCCCAACAATACCCATTGTTGTAACACTCAGGCCGCGCAGCTTCTGGAACATCGGGGGAGCAGACCGATACACACAGGCCTCCCAACTGCCTGTCCAGCGCAGGGCGACGCCGCCGCCCTCGACCGCAACGTGACCCGCCAAGACGTAATCCCACAGTACCTCATCGGAAATTCTGCTAAAGGGCCGTTTCTTTCTGTAAAAAACAAATGCCGCGTCGTGATTTTCAAACTGGGCGGGACGCCGCAGCGCGCGCTGCACCATGGGAAGATCCCTGCCCAAGGCCCTCATGACCTGGCCGGGCAGCCAGAATTTCAGGGGTATCAAGACCGGGTCAAGGGCAACAATGCCATGGAACAGGCCAGGATTTTTCAGACCGGCCAGCATACCAATCACCGCCCCCATAGAATGTCCTACCAAAAACACCGGCTGAGACAGCTCACGCTCCAGGGTAGTGACGAGATCGCCCGCATAGACCGACCAGTGTTGTCTGCGCGGCGCAGGTCCATGATCCCAAAAGGGTCGATGTTCGAGGGTCATGACTTGAAAGTGTTGACTTAGGGGTTTCAGCAGCGTGCGATAACTCTCGGGAGGGTAACCATTGGCATGGGCAAACACCACAATAGGTTTGGACCCAGGGGCGTCAACGGGACTTACTTCAACAAGAGTTTGCATACAGCCGCACTGGAGAGACTCGAAATAACTGAGGAATTACGTAGTGAGGTACCCGGTTGGTTTAGCTTTTCAAGCCTTTTGGTTATTGCCCGGGGCATAGCCCCGGGCGAAGCGGCTTAAAGCTTGGAGAATTCCCGATTGAGGTCGTAACGCCGCGAGGTCACATAGCGCTCCATCGACTCGACCCGCCCCAGAGCTTCATTCAGGCGCTGCTGCGCCTTCCCAAGCCGATCCCCGGGCGCATCTGGATAATGAAAAACCGTGCGCTTGCGATAGCTACGGCGGTCCTCATCGTACTCCATCTCGACCTCCGAATCCTCGCGCTCCAGGCGGGTGGGCCTTGGGGAAAGAACAATCCAGGCCACGACATAACCCCAAAACGCCAGTGAACCCGTGAAAAGCAGCATGGCGATTGCGGCGAGCCGTACCATCCAGGTGGCCACACCCCAGTGATCGGCAAGACCGGAGCATACCCCCCCGATCCAACCCTCGGATCGATTCCGATACAGGTCCATGCCCCAGCCGCCCCTACGTCGGCTTCCAAAACTTTCGCGCTTATCCCTGCGCATCATTCGCTCCTTGGTTTATCAGCTTTTCGCCAGTCGGGGTGATCCGCATCCAGGATCGACTCCAACGACACGATTCGGTGATTAAGTTTGTCCACGGTGGCCAACATCTCATCCAGAGATTGACGATCGTCCTCACTCAGGCTTCGACTCGACCGGTTAAGACTGCGGTAGTGCATAACTATCCAGATCGGTGCCACGATCACCATAAACAGCACCATCGGTACAAACATCATTTCAAACGGATCCATGCTGGGGCTCCCTGCCTCAAATGCATAATCTAGCGAGTGTAAACAGCCTTCCCTGGCCTTTCATCCCTGGCCGCTCAGGCCTCTGCCTTTTTCACAACATCAGCAGTCTCTTCGACCTGCATGGACTGCTTCAGAGCTTCCAGCTCTTCATTCAGCGAATCGTCCTCCCGAAGCGCGTCTATTTCTGCCGCCAGGCCACCCTCGCGCCCAAGATCCATGGCGTCCAACTCGCCCTCAAGGTTATCCATCCTGCGTTCAAACCTGTCAAACTTGTTGAATGCTTCGTCGAGTTCGCTGCGATGTACCTGTCGCTTGACTGCCATACGTGAGTGCACGGTTTGTGACCGCATCAACATGGCTTTCTGTTTGGCTTTGGCATCGGAGAGCTTTTGCTGCAGTTGCGCGATCTCGTCGCTCAACTGAGCGATATGCTCGTCCGTCGCGGCCAGTTCCGTGCTGACCACATCCAGCTCCTGTTCGATGACCCGCTTTTCCTGTAACGCCGCCCTCGCCAGATCCTCTCGACCCTTGGTGATGGCAAGCTTGGCCTTTTCTTCCCAGCTATTAACTTCCTGGGTGACCTGCAAGCGCTTGCGTTCAGCGGTCTTTCGATCTGCCAACACCCGCGCCGATGAACTGCGAACCTCAACCAGGGTGTCTTCCATTTCCTGGATGATGAGCCGAATCATCTTTTCCGGATCTTCTGCATTGTCCAGCAATGCATTGATGTTGGAATTAACGATATCCGACATTCGTGAAAAGATACCCATGATAGTTCTCCTTTATTAACGTGCTGCGCCGTGGTGACCGGGGTCTTCAATGACCCGCCCAAGCCAGTAGGCCAATTCAACGCCTGATGCGATAACTGCGAATGTGGCTGCGGCGGCGAAGCCTCCAGCCAATGCGCCTACCGCGCTGCAGATGAAGATGATTGCCGTATAAACTGCGAAACGTTCGTCGATAGCGTCCATGTTTTCCTAGCCCTTCTGTGATGCGTTGGATGGGCATCCTGCCCTTCGAGGAACCGGCCACTCCGGCGCCTGCACTGGGTATATAGCGATCAACGTGCCAGAAAAAAAAAGCTGTTTTAAAACAGCTATTTATGCAATTTGAAGGTGTTGCAACGCATTACGCGAAGACTTTTTAAGGTCTAATAATCCCATTAAAGGAGATTTATTAACCTTTTTTAAGGTATTTTGTACCCATGGATAACAACGCACAGAATATGATCGGGCAATCCCCAGCCCTGATGACCGCCCTGGACCACCTATCCTCCCTGGCGGGTATTGACCGACCCGTGCTCATTCTGGGTGAGCGGGGTACAGGTAAGGAATTGGCGGCAGAACGCCTGCATTTCCTGTCACCGCGCTGGTCTGATGTATTCATCAAGATCAATTGCGGTGCGATCGCCGAAACACTGCTGGAAAGTGAACTATTTGGCCATGAGGCGGGCGCCTTCACGGGCGCCACAAAGCAGCATATTGGCCGGTTTGAGCGCGCTGACGGAGGCACCTTATTCCTCGATGAGCTCGCTACCATGTCGCTTCGACTTCAGGAAAAATTACTCCGGCTTATCGAATACGGTGAATTTGAACGGGTTGGTGGCGCCAAAACCATTCGTGTGGATGTCCGCATCGTGGCGGCTACCAACGCCAACCTGCCAAAAATGGCCGATGCCGGCACTTTTCGCTGGGATCTTCTCGATCGACTGACCTTTGACGTGGTGCGCCTGCCACCGCTGCGGAATCGTCAGGACGATGTTTTGGAGTTGGCAAATCACTTCGCAGTGAAAATGGTTGCTGAACTTGGCTGGGAAGTCTTTACGGGGTTTAGCGAGGAGGCTGAAGCGGCACTCTCGCTTCATCATTGGCCCGGCAATATCAGGGAACTGAAAAATGTCGTTGAGCGCTCTGTGTATCGCTGGGGTCAACTCGACGAACCCGTGGCTGAGGTCATAATCAATCCCTTTAGCGGCTTTGGTGAAGAAGAGCCCCAAACTACTGGACCCACCGGGGACACGCCAGGGCAGCCTGAGTCCGAGATGGCGGCGGAAACACTGCGGGAGGTGTCCCCCTGGCCCATGGACCTAAGACAACGACTGGAAGCGACTGAACTTGAGTGGGTCCGCGCTGCACTGGAGGAGGCTCAATACAGCCAAAAGGCGGCGGCTGGGCTTCTGGGCCTCAGCTACGACCAAATGCGCAGTGTCATGCGCAAACACGATCTGCGTACCCGGTCCGCCCGAGGCTGAACACAGAGCCCACCTGCCGAAGGCTGGACAGCAGCGGGTAGCGAAAGTGTGCTGGCAAACCGTGCCAAATCACCGATATGCACCATCGAAGGCATGGCTAACGCCACTGACTGTGGCAGTATTGGAGAGCGCAGACGCAGCGTCAGTACATGCTCCGACGAACAGCAAACAGGTCATTTATGGCGTCGGGAGTGATGATATATGACCCGCAATGAATCGCACCCCCAGACCGCAGGAGGAGAATCTGATGAAGCTTGGCACCGTCACGGAATTATGGCGCTACCCGGTCAAAAGCATGGCTGGCAATCGCGTTACACAGGCGACCCTGGATGCCTATGGCATGGTAGGTGACCGCTGCTGGGGGCTGGTTGAGACCGCCTCGGGTGATATCGCCTGGGGCAAACGCTTCCCAAAGATTATGGATCTCGCAGCGCATTATCTGAGCGAACCACCCGGGACCAGATCGTACAGTCGCAATGAGATTCCCGATATCTCAGTGACGTTACCCGACGGCACGGTCGTTACCGGCGAGGGGGCGATTGCCGCTGCAGTAAGTGATTACGTGGGCACATCGGTGAGCCTCAAGCCCGTCGCCCCTCCGGAAGATCGTGACTTCTACCGCTGGCAAACCCCCGCGGATGAAGCTTCGATCCTGAAAATTCTTGGCATTGGACCCGGCGACCCCATTCCGGATCTCGGTATTTATGACGACAGTGTCCTGGCATTGCTTGCAGAGCATTTTGCGCCACCCGGCACATTCCATGACATGTACCCGCTTCACGCACTCAGCCTGCAGGCGTTAGATTTTATGACCCAGAAAAGCGGTACTCCCTTTACGCGGGAGCGCTTCCGTCCGTCGATATTGATCGACACAGACGGTGGTGATGGCATTCCCGAGTTTGATTGGATTGGCAAAGAAATTCGTGTCGGGAGCGCTGTTTTAAAAGTCGTACAAAAAACTGTGCGCTGCTCGATGCCCTCCCGGGCACAGATGCCCTATCAACTCCCCCAGGACAGCGGAATTGCCAAATCCCTGAATCGAGAAACAGGTCGCTTCCTGGGCATTTACCTGAGCGTGCTTGAACCCGGCAGTATCAAGCTAAATGACTCGTTACTTGCCGAATGATTCCATCCCACCGGGGGAGTAGACCGCTGTGTCCTGTTCAGGAGGGTCGGCTCCCAGTGCATGTCAACGGATTATCACCAGTTGGCCAAGCAACATTGCAGCAAGGATGAACGGGTACCCGGAGCAGCGTCGAGAGCGGCTGGTGAGTCGGCGCAACATCCGCGACCTCACAAGCGAACCCCAATTTTGGCTGGGTCCCTGTGTACTGCCGTCACCAACCGGGTTTGGAATCCGTAGTCTTGAGCAGTGTCCATTACCAAGGCCCTATGAGACGGATTTTGTGGTGTAATTTCCAGGCTGGTCTCAGGCCAACATAACCACATCATTAAAAGAGGACTCGCCACCGTGATACCCGAACTCCAGAACAGCGACCTACTGCATACCCAAGCCTACATCAATGGCGATTGGGTCGAGGCCGATTCTGGCGCCCTGCTCCCGGTGAGCAATCCGGCGACCGGCGAGGTCATCACGGAAGTTGCCAAAGTCGGTGTCGATGAAACACGCCGGGCGATCGAGGCCGCCGAGCAGGCGATGACGAGTTGGCGTCATACGCCAGCCAAACAGCGTGCCCAGATCATGCGCCGCTGGTTCGATCTGATCATGGCGAACCAGGAAGATCTGGCGCGCATCATGACGGCCGAACAGGGCAAAACGCTCGCTGAGTCCCGGGGCGAAGTCGCCTACGGCGCCTCCTATATCGAGTGGTTCGCCGAGCAGGCCAAACGCATTGACGGCGATGTTATACCCGCTCCAAGCAGTGACAAACGCATTGTTTGCATCAAGCAACCCGTTGGCGTCTGCGCGTCCATCACGCCCTGGAATTTCCCCAATGCCATGATCACTCGCAAGGCTGCCCCAGCCCTTGCGGCCGGCTGCACAATTGTTATCAAACCCGCCAGTGAAACACCCTTATCGGCGCTTGCACTGGCGGCGCTCGCAGATGAGGCCGGTATACCGGCGGGGGTACTCAATGTGGTGATGGGCAGTTCGTCTGAAATTGGCTCTGAGCTCACCGGAAATCCTATTGTGCGCAAACTGTCCTTCACCGGATCCACGCCGATAGGGAAAATGCTCGAAGCTCAGTGCGTACCAACGCTCAAGAAAACATCCATGGAACTTGGCGGTAACGCCCCCTTTATTGTTTTCGACGACGCGGACATCGAAAGTGCCGTCCAGGGCGCACTGATCTCGAAATACCGTAACAGTGGCCAGACCTGTGTCTGCTCGAACCGGCTTTTTGTACAAGCAGATATTGCTGAGGAATTCACCGCCCGACTGATCGCCGAAACGGAAAAACTTACGCTGGGTAACGGTATGGAGGACGGTGTCCATCTGGGCCCACTGGTCAATGCCAAGGCTGTGGTAGACGTCGATGAACTGGTTCAGGCATCGATCGCGGCCGGTGCCACGCTTGCGCTCGGGGGGGGACCCAGTGATCTGGGCCCCTGCTTCTATCAGCCCACCATACTGACCCATGTGACCCCCGATATGCCGGTGTTCAGGAATGAAATATTCGGCCCTGTGGCGCCTATCATTACCTTTGGGACCGAGGCCGAAGCCATCCAGCTGGCCAACGACACCGAATTTGGGCTTGCAAGTTACTTTTACACCCGTGATATCGGTCGGGTCTGGCGTGTCGCAGAAGCACTTGAGTACGGTATCGTCGGCATCAATGAGGGCATCATTTCCAATGAAATGGCGCCGTTTGGGGGTATCAAAGAATCGGGTTCGGGCCGTGAGGGCTCGAAATACGGAATCGAAGATTATCTCGAGATAAAGTACATGCTGATGGGAGGGCTCGATCGTTAATGACGTTGGCTCGACGTGGCTAAGGCAAGGCCGAATCAGACGACAATGCCTGTCAGGACCGAGGAACCGATACCAATTCCAAAGTTTCTCACCCACAGACGGGTGAACTCTGGGAGAGGCTGTTCTAAACTCCTGCCCTGACGGCGCAGGTGCTGGACTTGACACCCCAAAGCGCGATGAGAGAGACGCTTACGTGTCCCAAAATCCAAAGCCCCAAGCCCAGGTTGACAGCCTCACTACCCTTGCCCTGTCTTTTGCGGACTGCCGCCAGCACTCCCTCGCGCTGTGCGCTAAACTTTCGCCCGAGGACCACATGGTGCAGGGCGCTCCGTTCGCCAGCCCCCCAAAATGGCACCTTGCCCATACGACGTGGTTTTTTTCCACCTTCATTCTGGAACCCTTGGCACGACATCCGGAAGTGCCCGAGAGCTGGAAAACACTGTTTAACTCCTACTATAACGGCGTCGGCAAACCGCACCCTCGGGCAGAGCGTGGCATTATCAGTAGGCCCGCCCTGACCGAGGTACTGGCTTGGCGGGCAGCGGTTGACGAGCAGATATTGGCTATAGTGGGCGCAGGTACGCTGGACAAGACGGCGCTTGACCTGATCGAACTGGGTATCCAGCACGAGATGCAGCATCAGGAATTACTGCTTACCGACCTGCTCTACAGCTTTTCCCATAATCCAGCCTACCCCCGTTACAGCGCAACAAATCCATTGGGCATACCCGCGGTCGAGGCAGTTGGGTGGCATCAACTCGACGGTGGGCTGGTTGATATTGGCGCAGATGCCCAGGGCTTTTCCTTCGACAACGAGTATCCTCGGCATCGCCAGTTTCTGGAAACCTTCGCGATTGCGGATCGATTGATAACCAACGGAGAGTTTCGGGAATTTGTAGCGGCTGGTGGGTATCACGATCCCCAGTGGTGGCTGTCTGAAGGCTGGGACATGGTGCATGACCAACAGTGGCAGCACCCGCTCTACTGGCTGGAAGACGGTCAGGTATTTGGGCTACAGGGTATCCAAACCCTCGACCTCAATGCACCGGTATGCCACCTGTCAGGCTACGAAGCAGACGCCTACGCCCGCTGGGCTGGCTGTCGCCTCCCCACTGAATACGAGTGGGAGCACGCTGTCTGCGTGCTGGGAGCCTCTCCTCCACCACCTGCAGGCTTGTCAATCCAACATTCAGGACCGGGGTGGTTCGGAAGTGTATGGCAGTGGACAAGTTCGGCTTACGGTCCCTACCCCGGGTTCAGCCCCGATACCGGCGCCGTAGGTGAATACAACGGTAAATTCATGAGCAGCCAGTGGGTTCTCCGGGGGGCCTCTTTTGCGACACCGCAGGCACAGCGGCGCCACAGCTACCGCAATTTCTTTTATCCCCGGGATCGCTGGCAGTTCACTGGTCTGCGCCTCGCCAAAACGGTTACATTGCCATGACGTCAATCAGTGCGGGTTCCAAGCGTGATGAGCCCAGTAATTTGCGCTTTATAGAAACCTCGAGACCCGTCGTAGACGAGAGTAGAGAAGTGGTGGCCTCGCTTTCCGAGCAGCCACCCCGCCTCTCCCCCAAGTACTTCTATGACTCCCAGGGTTCAGAGCTTTTCGAAGCCATTACCGAACTGCCCGAGTATTACCTGACCCGCGCCGAAGCCGAGATTTTTGGCCGTCATCTTGACGAGATCGTCGAGGCGCTCGGTGTTGCCGACGTTATCATCGAACCCGGTAGTGGTAATTGCAGTAAAGTCCTCCCATTGCTTGAACGCGCCCTACCCCACACCTTCGTTCCCATTGACATCGCCGGCAACTTTCTCTGGGAGGCGGCAAAAGACGTAGCGCGCCAGCTGCCAGAGCTTTCGGTCACGGCTATTGCTGCGGATTTCACCCGGGACTGGACCTTTACCCAGGCCATACCTGCGGGCCATAGAATCGTTTTTTACCCGGGCTCAACACTGGGTAATTTTGAGCCAGATGCGCAGCGTGACTTCATTACCCAGCTGGCCCGGGTCGTGGGAGCCCGGGGGGCCATTCTTCTGGGCATTGATCTCCATAAGGACGGTGTCACACTCCAACAGGCCTATGACGATACGGCCGGCGTGACTGCCGCCTTCAATCGCAACATTCTGCGTGTCGTCAATGAAAGGGCCGGTGCCGACTTCAAGCCCGACCAGTGGCGGCATGAAGCCCGGTACAACCCCGACCTGCGTCGCATCGAAATGGACCTGATTGCAGAGTCTGAAGACGCCATCAGCGTCGGAGGCCAGGGCTTCGTATTTCCACCCGGCGCGGCAATCAGAACCGAACACTCCTACAAATTTACGCTGGAGGATATTCAGCACCTGGCAGCCCACGCAGGCCTGTCGCTGGCGAAGCACTGGCTGGACAACCAGTCACGCTTCTGTCTCGCGTTACTGGTGCCAGGAACGGCTTCCCCGTAAAAGAAAATACGGAAGCGGCCGGCTACGGAGCCACACTCGCCCCCTGAATTGATCGGCCCAGGACCACTGCAAGCCGCGGATGAGAGCCCGGTTTGGCTCGGCGTTAAACCTCTGCTGGCGGCGGCTGCAAGGCCTTACCCTGCAAGCCCCTCCGCAGTCACAAAATCGAGGGTGCTGTTGAGTGCCCGGCCCAATTTGTCCATGATCTCGTCGACATGCGTCTCCTGAATAATCAGGGGGGGGCACAGGGCAATGCGATTTCCCCCAAGCGGTCGAATGATCAGCCCATTGGTCTCAGCCGCTTTTGCGCAGTACTGACCCACCTTCATACCCTCGAAGGGTCGCTTGGTTGACTTGTCGGCCACCAGCTCAAGGGCACCCAACAACCCCATCGCAGAGACCTCGCCCACCAGCGGGTGATCGGCAAACTTGGAGAGCCCCACTGCCATGTAGCGACCCATGACAGCAGCATGCTCAAACAACCCATCACGCTGGTAAATATCGAGTACCTTGCTCGCCACCGCGCAGCCCAGCGGATGGCCACTGTAGGTATAACCGTGGCCAAAAACACCCATTTCAGTTGCCGGCCCAGCAATGGCATCGGCAATTTCGCCGCTTACAATAGCGGCTGAGAGCGGCACATAGGCGGAAGTCAGTGCTTTGGCACATGCCATCATTTTAGGCCTCATGTTGAGCTTTTCAGCCCCGAAAGCGGCACCCAAACGCCCAAAACCGCAGATCACCTCGTCATCCCAGAGCAGAATGCCATAGCGATCCAGCACCTCCTGAATTGCCTCAAAATAACCCCCTGGCGGAACAATGACACCCCCGGCACCGTTGACGGGCTCGGCGATCATTGCGGCGATCGTGTCAGGCCCCTCTGCAAGTATCAACTGCTCAAGCTCACGGGCGCGGCGTGCCACAAAATCCGCCTCGGTTTCCCCATCTTCCGCACAGCGATAGTAGTGCGGCGCACCGGTACGAAGTACACCGAGGGCATCGAAAGGTAGTTGAAAATGTGTGTGGTTCGGTGGCAGTCCCGTCAAGGCCGCGGAGGCCAGTGTCACGCCGTGATAGCCCTTCTCACGGGCAATGATCTTCACGCGATCGGGCTGACCCGTCGCCACGGCGTGATAACGAATCAGTTTGACCAGGGTGTCGTTGGCGTCGGAACCTGACGCCCCCAGAAACACTCGAGCATCGTCGATGGGCGTCATGGCCGCCAACTTATCAGCGAGTTCAATTGCCGACGGATGCGTTTTGCCCCCAAACATATGGCTAAAACTCAGTTGTTCCATTTGGCGACGGGCCGTCTCTATGATCTCCTCGTTTCCATAACCCAGCGACGTGCACCACAAGCCGGCCATACCCTCCAGGTATTGCTTGCCGGTCTGGTCATAGATATAGGGACCCTCGCCCCTTGAGACCACCATGACCTCAGTCGCAGCCGGGTTGGTGGTGGGATAGATCATTGCGGTCATGGCGCCCCCTGATTGAGCCGGATTTTGCGCTAACGCTACTCTGTCTTCCCGGGCGCGCCAACCCCCCCAGGATAAAATTCGACCGATAAACATAGTGTATTCCCGTTACCCTCGGGGATACCTGACAACCTGCAGGAGTTCGTAGGCCTGACTCAGCCAGAGGGGGTTACGGTAGCGCTCCCGGAAACCCCTGTGGCACAGCCTGAGCAGGGGGATAACCATGCTATGCTGGGCGAATCCGGAGCCTTCTGTTTGTTGGAGAAAACCGATGATCGAGCGTATGGCTGTCACCCTGGGACGCTGCCTCTTGGGCCTTTATTTTTTGGCACCCGGCCTGTCGAAAATCACCAGCTACCAGGCCATGCTCGACTACATGACCCTGCACGACATACCGGTCCCGGGATTACTGCTTCCCATCACAACGCTTCTACAGGTTGGTGGCGGTCTATGCCTCATCACAGGCTTCAGGATCAGGGAGGTCGCGCTCATGTTTGCCGGTATGACACTGTTGATTAATCTCGGCATGCACGACTTCTGGAATACCTACCCGGAGACCGACCAGGGCCATGAGCTGCAAAATTTTGTAAAAAACCTGGGGATATTCGCGGGTCTCTTGATTCTGAGTGCTGGACAAAACCTACAGCAATGGCGGCTTATCAAGGCCTGACCGCGGGTTGGAAGCCACAACTGTGCCCCGCTTCCGCTTGGATATCCAAGAGAACCGTTACTGCAGGACGACCGAATCGGTCAGCAGCTGATCCGCGTCCCGCCAGGCTGCCTGCCATTGGCTATCCCGACGGTCTGCAGCCTCAATTTTCCCCTGGGCACGCAATGCCTGAACCAGGCCGAACAGGGCCCAGCCGTTGCGCTGGTTCCATGACAGATCCCGCTGATAGACAGCTTGAGCCGCCTCCGCACGACCCGCCCTCAGCAAAGCTGAACCAAGGTAAAGCCGCATTGACTGGGGCCAGTCGGGGGGCTCGGTATAGTTGTTGGTATCTTCCACTGCCACGCCGGCAGTAAAGGATTCGATGGCGTCCGCGAGGTTGCCCCGGGCAAGCTGCAACTCTCCCTGCAGGCCATAGGACGCAAGATTCAGGATTTCTTTCGTCGCGGTCGCGCCGGGACGATTGCCCCCCGCGTTGACGTCACGGGCCAGTGCTTCTAACTGCTCCAGCGCCTGCTGCGCCGCCTCCAAGTCACCCTTCGCCACGTGGGCACTACCGAGAACATAGGCCAGGATACCGTCCAAATAGGGGGTGCTCTCCAGAGGCCGCTGCAGGGCGAGAATGTCATCCCAACGACCAAACGTTTTCAGCACCAACCAGGGAGCCGCGCGCCGTTTCTGGCCCCTGCCCATGGTGGCGGCTGTGGGACTTATCCCATTCGCCATCTCCCACGCAGAGGAAATGGCCAACTCGAAGTTACCCTGCATGGTGGCTGCAAAACGAATGAAGTCCAGCGCATGGCCCGCGTGAACACGATGGGATAAGTTGTAAGTTCCGTCGTTTGGCAGCGGACGGTCCCCCCAAATCGCGGCAAACTCCCTGTCCACCGCCAATGACCGGCGATTGTTGGCAATGGCCTTTCGATAATCACCGACTCGAATGTAGATATGCGCCGGCATATGCACAACGTGTCCACCAATGGGTACTGTAGCCTCCAGGGCATCCGCCGAGACCAAAGCACGGCCGGGATCCTGGGACGCCTCGATCAGGTGAATGTGCAGATGCAGTACCCCGGGATGGCCCAGATCGTCAGCCATGACGGCCTCGAGGGCCTCGGCCACGGCCAGGGTCTCACTCCGGGGATGACCCTCCTCATCCCAGTAGTCCCAACGGCGAATCGACATATAAGCCGCGGCATACAAAGCGGCAATATCCGGGTCTCCGGGATGCTCGGTGTTAAGGCTGCGCATGGCGCTGAGGTAGGCCTGGTCCCGGGCGTTGGCGTCGGGGATGGACGCGTCGTCATAGAGTACATGCAGCGCCCGAATCAGCGCAGCTTCCAACGGTTCTGCGCGATCGATCAGGGTCATGGCCTTGGTGATGGCCACCTTGGCGACGCTCTCGGGATCGTCGGGCATGCCCGCATAACGGGAATTGGGATTGGGGCCCGCCGCGTGGGCCAGACCCCAGTAGGGCATGGGATGGGTGGGATCAAGCCGGGCGGCCTCCCGGTACGAGGCCATGGCTTCCGGGAAATAAAATGCCCAGCTAAGCCGCAGCCCCTGGTCAAAAAACGCTTGCGCTGCAGGGGCCAGCGTCGCGATTGGTCGGGAGTAAGTACCAGAACCCTGGACAAGAATCGCCAGCGGGGCAGTCGATGGTCCACCATCGCGCTCCAGCCGATCATCCGCTGGGGAGTTGCCCGAGGGATCACTACAGCCGCCAACAGCCAGAGTGACGGCCATCCATGCTCCCATCAGGAGTCCCCTTGGGCCACGTCCGGCGGTGTCTGGGTGCAGTGCTGCTGTCATGGCTTCCTCCAACAATCTTTCCGCAACTGGGGGGCCGTGAGCGCCGGGGAGCGACCCGGGCAATGGTCAGTGGCCGCCACCAGTGTATCGGTTTTGATCACTCCATTGTGGTTGGTGGTTGGCCGGGCCTGGCGGCATCCAATTACTGTTCTGTTTCTGACCTATCTCGGACGAATGACCGTCTCTCCGGCACAAATTTTCATCGACAAGGTCGGGCTTGTTGCCGCAGGATAGTGACATTGACCCACGCCATGGAGGCACCCCCAATGCCGCATCTTGTCACCCGAGCGAGCCCAATGGCCCGCTGCATTGTTCCCGCTTTTCTGGCTGTCCTGCTGGTCGGATGCGGGGAGCGCCCCACTGCGACCCAGCCGGCAACATCCCAGTATGAAGCCACGGTGGTGCGCACTGCCTACGGCATCCCCCATATCACCGCCGACGACTGGGGCTCCCTGGGCTTCGGCGAGGCCTACGCGTCGGCGGAAGATCAGGTGTGCAACATGGCCCTCGCGCTGGTCCAGTCCCGGGGCGAGAGTGCCCATGCCTTTGGCCCGGGCCACAACCAGCAAAACACGGCCCGGGATGTGGTCATCAAGGCTCTGGGCATCGGCGCGCGATCGGCGGCAGCACTGCAGAGCCAACCCGAGGATATCCGCGACTGGATAGCCGGCTACGCGGCGGGTTACAACCAATTTCTCGTCGAGCACCCGGACGGCACGGGATCCTGGTGTGATGGTGCTGACTGGGTCACGCCGGTACAGCCCGAAGCGTTTATGACCCAATACCTGACCCTGCTGTATACCCTGCCCCGAGTGGCTCCTGCCCTGCTCGCCGCCCCCCTGCCCGACGTTACTGTGGCGGACATGGCAGCGTCCCGTGAGTCCCCATCCGCGCCCCAGCTGTTGGCAACGCTGGCCGAGCTGAACCTTCCGGATATGGGCTCTAACGCCTGGTCGTTGGCCTCGGAACGAACCGAAAACGGCAAAGGCATTCTGCTCGCCAACCCACACTACCCCTGGTACGGCACGGCACGATTCTGGGAGAAGCACCTGACCCTGCCCGGACAGCTCGATGTCTATGGTGTCGGTCTGATTGGCACACCGGGAGTGGCGCTGGGTTTCAACAAAGACATCGGCTGGTCGCACACGGTGTCCAATTCAAAACGGACCGTCATCTACCAACTGGCCCTCAATCCGGACAACCCGCGCCAATACCGCTGGCAGGATGGCTGGCGGGATTTGCGGGCCAAGACCGTCACTGTCGACGTCACGGCTGACGGCGTGACAGCGCCTTACCAACATACGATCTGGTTTTCCCACCATGGCCCACTGATTGCACTGCCCGGACTCAGCGACAATCCCCTGACCGTATTCGCGGTCCGGGATGCCAACGCCGAAAACAGCCAGACCCTGGCCCAGTGGCTGGCCATGGGGCAGGCGACGGGCATGGATGAATTCATCGACGCCCACCGCCAGTACAATGCCATGCCGTGGGTGAATACCATCGCCACCAGTGCCACCGGCCGCGCGGTCTACATCGACAATTCCACCGTCGGCGCACTCAGTGAGGACACCATCGCCGCCTGGCGCGCCAGCCAGGCGGCAACCCCCAAACTGCAATACCTCTATCTGACCCAGGGTCTGGTCATTCTTGATGGCAGCACCGCCAGCAACGACTGGCTGGACACCGGCGCGACTGTCCCCGGCACCGAACCCTTCGAGCGCCGACCCCTGATCGAGAGCGATCAGTATGTCTTCAACGCCAATGACAGCTACTGGCTCAGCGATCCGGACAACCCGGCCCAGCCCCTGTCGCCCCTGTATGGACCCACCCACACGCCGCGCAGCCTGCGCACCCGCATGAACGTCGAACTGCTCGGGACTGACAGTCCCTTCCAGTACGCGGGGGAAGACGGGAAATTTTCCATTGCTGAAGTCCAGTCCGCCCTGTTCGCCAATGACAGCCTGACCGCAGGGCTGTTACTGCCGGAACTGCTGGTCGCCTGCAAGGCCGCTCCCGAGCGTGAGGTCTCGGGTAAAACCATTGACCTGACGGCCGCGTGTGACGTACTCGATCAGTGGGACCAAACGTTCAATCTGGAGTCCCGGGGGGCGGCGCTGTTCAGGGAGTGGCTGACCCGTTACCCGTACCCTGAAACTCAATTGGGCGGCAGTCTTTTTGCCACCGCATTCGATCCAGCCAACCCGCTGGACACCCCATCCGGTCTGGGTGACCCTGGCCTGGCCCTGGATCGTCTGGCCGAAGCAGTACTGCTCCTGCAGGGAGCCGGGATCGCGCTGGATACGCCGCTGGGTATTCTTCAGGTAGGGCACCGAATGAATGAGGTTATCCCGCTGCACGGGGGCAACAGCTACGAGGGCATTGCCAACCTGCAGGTCACCCACTCCCGGAGCAACGGCGCTCCCGCCAGCCCCATCTTCACCGGCAGCCCGGTGTTCGTTGGCGACAGCAGGAGCCTCACCGAGAGTGGCTACAACATCGTGCACGGCTCAAGCTTCATTATGACCCTGGGCTACGACGACGAGGGGCCGGTTGCCGAGGCGCTGCTGTCCTATTCCCAGTCCGGGAATCCGACGTCACCCTATTTTTCCGATCAGACCCATCTGTACCAGACGAAACAGTGGCGCCCCATTCTGTTCTCCAGCGCTGCCATAGCGGACAACACGGTGTCCTCCCGGGTGCTCAGCTCCGCGCCCTGAGGACCGAGCGCAGCCATGACTGCGGCCCCTGGATATACAGGACCAGGGGTCGGCAGGACCGGTTGATAAGGGATGATCGGAGACCCCCCGGCGCTCTACGCGGTGGGCCTGACCCCGAGTCGCGGGCAGATAGCGTAGCGAACACACCGGGCTGCGCCCATCGGGAGCGCCGGGGCGTGGCGATTACTGGGCCTTGGTTTTTTCCTTGCCGCAGCGTTTGCAGCGGAAGCGTGTGATCAACTCACCCCGCCGCACGGCAAAGGGGTCGGACTTAACGACTTCCCATCGATGGTGCCCATTTCGACACAGCGTCTGGTCTGGCATGCGGGGTTTCCCCTTGAATTGCAGCACATCGGCCATACTATGGGCTCTTTAGGCGAGTCCGGGCGACGGCGGTATGCCAAGCCTGCCATCGATTCGCGCGCTTTTTGGGTGACAGCGCCACCCTGAACTCTTGGTCGACGCCCCACACCTTGGCGATCTCTGCCGTGGAGTTCCAGAGGCCCACACCCAGGCCGGCGAGAAAACATGCGCCCGCTACCGTCGTTTCAATGACCCGCGGCCGAATTATCTTACGACCAAGATAATCGGCCTGGAGTTGCATGAGGAGGTTGTTGGCGGCCGCACCGCCATCAACACGTAACGCTTTCATCCGTTTTCCAGCTTCAGCCTCCATCAGCTTCAATATGTCGGCGTTTTGCAGGGCCATAGCGTCCAGGGTGGCGCGGGCGATATGTCCACGCCCACTGCCACGGGTCAGGCCACAGATCATACCGCGGGCCTCAGGATCCCAGTGGGGAGCACCCAATCCGGCCAGTGCCGGCACAAATTCCACGCCGCCACTGTCTGGAACAGACGCCGCGAGGCTTTCGATGTCGGGGGCAGACCTGATGATGCAGAGCTCATCACGTAGCCACTGTACCGCCGCCCCACAGATGAATGCGCCCCCTTCAAGGGCGTAACTGACTGGCCCACCATGACCCAGCTGCCAGCCGATGGTGGTCAGCAGCCCCGCCTCGGAGTCGAGTCGCTCAGCACCCGTATTCATCAGTATGAAAGAGCCCGTGCCGAAGGTGCACTTCGCGTCTCCCGGCTTAAAACACGCCTGACCGAACAGCGCAGCCTGCTGATCACCTGCAATGCCGGCGATGGGAATCCCGTCCGGTAGTTCACGCAGACCTTTGGTATGCCCGAGGATAGCGCTGGAGGGAACAACCTCTGGCAGCATATGGCGGGGCACACCGAACAACCCCAACAGCTCATCGTCCCAGGTTTGCTCCTCAAGATTGAGCAGCGAGGTACGGGAAGCATTGGATACATCAGTGGCGTGGACCGCGCCCCCGGTGAGGCGCCACAGCAGGAAGGAGTCCATGGTGCCCGCGGCGACCTTACCCTGGCTGAGCCGTCGACCGATGCCCGGCGTATTGTCCAGCAACCAGCGAAATTTGCTTGCGGAGAAATAAGGGTCCAGTACCAGACCTGTTTTAGCCCGCACCCTGGGTTCGTGGCCCGCGCGCTTCAGAGCCTCACAAAAGGGCGTAGTGCGACGACACTGCCAAACGATGGCATTGTTCATCGGCTTTCCGGAATCGCGGTCCCACAGGAGGGCGGTTTCACGCTGGTTGGTAATGCCGATCGCAGCGATATCTCCGGGCTTCGCAAGGCCTTTGCGCAGGACGGCTCGAATTCCTTTCAGCACCGATGACCAAATCGCATCAGGGTTGTGTTCTACCCAACCGGGTTGCGGGTAAATCTGTGGAAACTCGTGGTTGACGCTACCCAACAGGCGACCGTCACCGGCCATGACGGCAATCGTGGTGCCGGTAGTGCCCTGGTCAACCGCCAGAATTACATCAGCCACGGTCGTTACCTCCCAAATTTTCAGCCTTTTGGCATTCCAAAAAAAGAGCGCCCTAGAGCGCTCTGCAATCCATGTGACAGGCTTCAGGCAGCGCTGTAACCTTCGATGGCTTTGATTTCCAGGTAGTCCGTAAAGCCATGGGCTCCCCACTCACGCCCATTTCCAGACTGCTTGAATCCGCCAAAGGGGACGTCCATGCCACCAGAGGCACCATTCAAGTGGATATTCCCGGCTCGTATACGAGCAGCGACCCGTCGGGCATGCTCAATATCTTCACTCTGGACATAGCCGGCCAATCCGTAAGGTGTATCGTTGGCAATGCGAATGGCCTCTTCCTCCGAGTCGTAGGGCAGCATGGTCAGTACGGGACCAAAAATCTCCTCGCGGGCTACGGCCATGTCGTTATTGACCTCTGAAAATACTGTCGGGCGCACGTAATAGCCCCGTGCTATTCCCTCGGGCAATCCCGGACCACCGCACACCAGCTTGGCGCCCTCTTCGATACCCTTGTTGATGAGACCCTGTATCTTGTCCCACTGGATCTTGGAAACAACCGGACCCATGGTGGTGGCCTCATCGGCCGTATCACCAATAGTGACCATCGTCTCGGTTACCCTTGCCGCAATCGCCTCGGCTTCGGCGAGCTTCGCCCGCGGCACCAGCATGCGCGACGGGGCATTACAGGACTGCCCGGTGTTGTTGTACATGTGTAGGACTCCGCGGGTGACCGCCGCCTCCAGGTCAGCGTCCTCGAGGATAATATTGGGCGACTTACCCCCCAGTTCCTGGGTGACCCGCTTGACCGTGGGCGCTGCATTCTGCGCTACGAGCGAGCCTGCCCGAGTCGATCCAGTAAACGACATCATGTCCACATCGGGGTGAACAGACAGCGCCGTACCCACCGTGGGACCGTCTCCATTGACCAGGTTGAATACCCCGGCAGGGACACCCGCCTCATGAAGGATTTCAGCGTAAATATAGGCCGACAAAGGAGCAATTTCACTGGGCTTCAACACCATCGTGCATCCCACCGCTATCGCCGGCGCAACCTTGCAGCTCACCTGGTTGAGTGGCCAGTTCCAGGGCGTGATCAAACCACAGACACCAATCGGCTCCTTGACCACCCGGTGCTCGCCCAGATCTTCGGTAAAGGCATAGGTCTTGAGAACTTTCGCAGCTTCCACTATGTGGCCCAGTCCGGCAAAAGCCTGTGCGGTGGATGCAAGTTTAATGGGCGCACCCATCTCGAGACGAATAGCCTCGGCAACATCACCCAGGCGGCGCTTGTAAATCTCGACGATCCGTTCCAGCAGAGCGACACGCTCGTCTATCGAGGTTTGACTGAAGGTTTCAAAAGCAGCCTTCGCGGCTGCAACGGCCTTATCGACATCGGTCTCATTGCCAAGTGAAATGGTAGCGCAAACCTCCTCTGTCGCCGGATCGAACACTTCAAAGTCGTTGGCTGTGGTGGGCTCAACCCACGCACCGTTAATGTAGAACTGTTTGTACTCTCTCATTGGGTCACCTCGGTTAAATGGACGCTGAATTATACAGGCGTAAGCACGGGAAACGAGAACATAGCGAACCCGGGCGCGTTACGCATCTAAAATTCGTTTGGGATGCATACCGTCCACGTAGCCCATGAACGGCTTATGGATCGAATAGCCCATCAAAGCCTGCACTCTTTCAGGCAATGCTGCCACCTGCCCCGGGGGCATCGTCAGCAGCATGGTTTCCAGAGGGCGCAGCCAGCCCGCACAGTATTGGGGTGTAATCAGTAACCGAGACGCATCCGAGTGATTGGCACCACCGCGATGCCAGAGATCCCCCCGGGCAATCATAAGGGCGCCGGCTGACAGCGTAACTGTGGTGGCCTGTGGGTGAAATCCCGGATCTCTCAAGGGGTCAGCCGCTGCTGAGCTGGCGAAATCCGCATCGTGCAGCACGCCGGGGAAGTCCTGTTGCGCCCAGTTGTGGGAGCCCGGGAGGACCTCCGTTGCACCGTTATCCATTGTCGTGTCGTCCAGGGCCCAGAAGGTTGAGATACCCAAGATGTCGTGGGGAGGCGGGACTGACGTGTGACCGTCGTCGGTATGCCAGGGCTGGTGACTTTCCCCGGGCTGAAGATCAATAGCCAGGCAGGCCGATAAAAGGCAGCTGTCACCCAGAAAATGCTCAGCAAATCCGAGTGCCAGAGGGTGGACCACCAGCTCGGCAAAGATGGGATCCTTTGCCAGCATGGCATAAACGCGATGGGTTCGCGTGCCCTCAAAGTTGTTGCGCCCCAGGGGTCCGGCATCCAGCCAGGGCTGGAGTGCTGCTCGATACCTGTCCACCTCCCCCCGGGACAACACATTGGCAACAACGGTATAGCCCCGCTCACGAATCAGGTCACAGTGGGATGCGAAGTTGCAGAACGCGGTATCGGGATCAGTCATCATCTAGCTCCGGAATGTCACGATCAGGGCCTGGGAGAGCAACCCCGTCGCCCATTCTGGCGGCTGAGGCACATTTTTCGCAGGAACCGCATGTCAGCGCGAAGCGTCAAAAACGGGGGGCACCATGACACCAGCACTGCAATGGCGCGTGACTAGCTGACGGCCAAGATTATGATCTCTCGGCCGCAAAAAGGACACCTGCTTTCAGGTCTCCGGGGATTTGGGCATAATTCGCGCTCTCCCAGTCAATGAGCATAAACCCATGAACCAGGCCGTCGACCTCGATGAAATGCAGTTGTTTCGTGATATGGCGCGGCGCGCTTTTGAAAAGGAAATTTCGCCCCACTATGATCAATGGGAAGAAGACCACATTGTACCCCGGTCACTCTGGAACACACTGGGCAGCGCGGGCCTGCTCTGCCCCGATGTGACGGAAGAATACGGCGGCGCCGGCACCAGCCCCCATGTCACCCTTGCCATGATCGAGGAACTGTCCTACATGGGCTTCGGCGGTTTCGCCTCAAGCTACGGCATTCATTCCAACATAATCGCACCCTACCTGAGCCGTCATGGCACACCGGAGCAAAAGGCGCACTGGCTGCCCAGAATGGTCACTGGCGAATGCGTGGGAGCACTCGCAATGACTGAGCCCGGCGCGGGTTCTGACGTTCAGGGCATACGCACCAATGCCGTGCGCGATGGTGATGCGTGGGTCCTCAATGGTTCCAAAATATTTATCACCAATGGTATCCATGCCGATCTGGTCATCGTTGCTGCGATAACGGACCCTGGCAAGGGTGCCAAAGGCACATCGCTATTTCTCGTTGATGCCCACGCACCGGGCTTTGAAAAGTCCAAAAAGATCGAAAAGATTGGCCAGCATACGTCGGATACCGCCCTGCTTTTTTTCACCGATGTGCGCCTACCCCCCAGTGCTCTGCTGGGTGAGGAAAATAAAGGCTTTGCGATTCTCATGGATGAACTGCCCAGGGAACGCCTGGGCATTGCCGCGCAGGCAGTGGCCGCCTCCGAGGGGGCGCTCGACATTACGGTTGACTACGTTAAGGAACGCGAGGCCTTTGGGCAGAAGGTGGGCAGCTTCCAGAACACCCGTTTTAAACTGGCGGACGTAAAAACAGACATTGCCATCAACCGGGCGTTCTACGAAAAATGTGCGGCAAAATATGCGGAAGACGCGCTGACCAGCGAAGAAGCGGCTATGCTGAAGCTCGCCAGCTGCGAGATGCAGTGCCGCGTGGCAGACCAGTGCCTGCAGTGCTTTGGCGGCTATGGCTACACCACGGAATATCCCATATCGCGCTTTTATGTCGATGCCCGCATCCAACCTATCTACGGTGGCACATCAGAAATCATGCGTGAGCTCGTGGCACGCTCGATCCTGGGTCGGTGAGCGACGTCATGGGAAAAACCGCTTTCAACAAGCGCCTACTCGGCGGGTTTTTTCTGGTGCTCATCAACCTGATGACCCAGCCCGCCCAGGCTGACAACGCGGCACTGGAGCAGGTGGTTACCGAGCACTGGCAATGGAGCCTGGAGAACTACCCAGAGATGCGACTGGGATACGGAGATCGCTCGGGTAACGCCCTGTGGACCGACATGAGCCTGGCCGCACAGGGTACCCGTCAGGAGGCGCTGAAACGGTTTGCCCAACGCCTGAGCGTTATTGAACCCGCCGATCTGAGCGCCTCAAACCGGCTCAACCGCCAGATGCTACTGCGGGAGCTCGACGACGAGATCAGTGCCTATGATCAGGGGCTGAATCTGATCGCCATCAACATGCGCTCCGGGCCTCAGCATGCCCACGGCATGACCGAACGACTGCCCTTCACCACCGAGCAGGATTACCGCGACTGGTTGGCTCGCCTGCGCGCGCTGCCTGGTCAACTCACCCAGTATCAAGCCATGCTGGACGCGGGCATAGCCCGTGACCGGGTCCAGGCTCGGGTCATCATGCAGCGGGTGCCCGAACAAATCGACCGTGTTATCGCCACCGATCCCGAACAGAGCCCTTTCTTTAAAGCGTTCAAGCAAATACCCGAAAACATAGACCCTGAAACTACGGCAACCCTGCAGGATCAGGCCCGAACTGTTATCAGTGAACAGTTAAACCCCGCTTACCGGGCATTTGGCACCTATATCGTTGAATCCTACCTGCCTGCCACCCGCAGCGCGCCCGGTCTGGGCTCTCTGGAGGGGGGCAAAGCGGCTTACAGGTTCCTGGCTAGCCACTACACGACCACGGACCTGTCACCGGAGACCATTCACCAGATTGGCCTCGACGAGGTGCTCCGTATCCGTGGAGAGATGGAAGCTGTCATTGCCGAAGTCGGCTTTGACGGTGACATCGCCGCGTTCAACGCGTTTCTGCGCACCGACCCTCAGTTCTATTACGAAACACCCGAGGCACTGCTGGAAGGCTATCAGGCCGTCTCCAAACGTCTCGACCCCGAGCTCGTCAAGCTCTTCGGAAAGCTACCGCGCATGCCCTACGGTGTGCGCCCGATTCCTGAAGAAATAGCCCCCGACACCACGACAGCCTATTACATGCCACCCGCCGCTGACGGTAGTCGGCCCGGCTGGTACTACGTAAACCTCCATCAACCCGAAGTGAGACCCAAGTTTGAAATGGAAGTGCTGAGCGTGCATGAGAGCGTACCGGGCCACCACCTGCAAATAGCCCTCGCGCAGGAGCTCAGCGAATTACCGGAGTTTCGTCGTCGTGCGGGCGTTACCGCTTTTGTTGAGGGATGGGGGCTTTATTCCGAGCGACTCGGCTACGACATGGGCCTCTACACTGACCCCTACTCCCGATACGGGCAACTGGTCTACGACATGTGGCGTGCAGTGCGCCTGGTGGTGGATACCGGCATGCACTACTTCGGCTGGAGCCGGGCCCGGGCCATCGAGTTCTTCCTCGCCAATGCAGCCAAAACAGAGGCCGATATCGTCAACGAAATTGACCGCTACATTGGCTGGCCGGGGCAGGCACTGGCCTACAAAATTGGCCAGCTGAAAATTCTCGCTCTGCGCCGACAAGCTGAAGAACAGCTGGGAGAGGCCTTTGACATTCGTGCATTCCACGATCATTTGTTGGGCGCCGGCGCCATCCCACTGGATGTCCTGGAAGCACGGATGGCTACCTGGCTTCAGGCGCAAACCGACAATCCGTCCTGAGGCTACGCCGAATCGGCTTACATAAGATCCAGGTTCCCCAGCAGCGCTAACGTCGATTTGCAGCAAGTCTGTGTGCCACGCCATGGCACCGACAAATCCCGAGGGCTGCTCCCCAGTCGACTGTGACTGGAAGTGGCGCCGACGCCTACCGGACAGGGGTCACCCCATGTTTCATGCCGCTACCCATCAGCACCCAACTCTTGCAACCGATGCCCGGCGGCACGATATTCCTGTTTCAGGTCGATCACCACGGATGCCACCGACTCGAGACGCCGGCTTCGACCCACACCCTGTCCCGCCCCCCAAATATCTCGCCATTTCTTTGCATCAGTTCCGGAATAATCACGAGGCACCGTTTGTACAAGCGAGGCATCAGTGAATCCCGCCTCAGCCAGGCTCGTTTTTAACCATGAGGCTGGCGTACCCGTGACCGCCGAAGACACGACAAGATCATCGAGTTGTGCCTCGAGCACCATGGCCTTGTAACGGTCCTCGGCGCGGCTTTCGTGGGTGGGAATAAATCGCGTGCCCATGTAAACGCAATCGGCTCCCGCAGCAATGGCTCCCGCGACGCCATACCCGTCTGCGATACCGCCACCAATGGCAATAACGCCCTGGAACAGCTCCCGAATCGCAGCAATAAAGGCAAAGGGAGACAGGTGACCCGTATGACCACCGGCACCTGCACTGATACACGCCATACCATCGACACCCGCATCGGCGGCCTTGCGCGCCAGATCCAAATTGACGACGTCCGCAAAAACCAGCCCCCCATAGGATTTCACTGTATCCATCACGGGTTTTGGGGAGCCCAGGGCGGTGATAACGATTGGGGGTTTGTACTCGGCTACCAATTTCAACTCATCGGCCAGTCGCGTGCGTGACGAGTGGGTAATGAGATTGGTAATCCATGGTCCATCCTGCTCCCTGATACCTTCGGTGATCGTTGCCATCCACTGGTCCAACTCGTCCAAGGTCCGGGCGTTGGTCGTAGGGAATGCACCCGCAATACCGGCCTTGCAGGCGGCGATGACAAGCTCTGGTCCGGAGATACGAAACATTGGGGCGCAGACCACGGGTATCTGAAGATTGAATGGAGAAAGACCCGTCATGGCACTGCATGCACTCCAGACACTACAACGATCCCTGACGGGACCGTCGGTCTCAGGATCATTAAATCTACGGGACGATGGGTAGGGTCGTCGCGCCAATCCAGGGTAACCAAACCACCTCCCCTACACACCGGCGAGTGGCGCGGTGACCTCACCGACCGCGTAGGTTACGCACTGTCCAAGCATCCTGACTCGATCCCCCGCTAGGGTGCAGTGAATGACCCCGAGTCGATCGGACAGTTGGGCCGCTTTCATTGCCAATTTACCGAGTTTCCCTGCCCAGTACGGCGTTAGGACACAATGGGCAGAGCCCGTAACGGGATCCTCGTTAACCCGCAGATTGGGCGCAAAAAAGCGCGACACAAAATCGTATTCAGCGCTCCGCGCAGTGACAATCACCGCATGATCCACGGCTGCGGCGATAGCCGGAAAATCCGGCACGAGAGCCCGCAACACAGCTTCGCTTTCGACCTCGTAAAGGGCTTTCCAGGGATGAACAGCGGGGATCGCTGCCGCAACGACAGGCACCCCAAGGGCAGCCAATAACGCGGGTTCCGGCGTGTGGGGTCCGGGTGACAGCGAGGGAAAATCGAGCTCAATACCCTCATTGACGTACCGCGCCCGTAATTCACCGCTAAAACGCGTTGAAAAGGCCACTTCGTTCCCCCGAAACCCTAGATGGGTTTTGAGGACATGAGCCGAGGCGAGGGTTGCGTGTCCACACAGTTCCACCTCGGCCCCCGGCGTGAACCAACGCAGCTCGAAACACCCCGTGTCCCGGGCAACGAGAAATGCCGTCTCAGATAAGTTGTGTTGCGCGGCCAGGGCCAGCAGTGTGGCGTCAGGTAGCCACTCCACAAGGGGCATCACCGCCGCAGGGTTGCCGCCGAAGGGCGCCGTGGTGAACGCGTTGACGATGTAGAGGGGCTGTTCCATCAGAACCAGTTGGCCTGCATCGCATAGGGCGTATCGTCCAGGCTGCGCAGCAACTGACCCCAGGTCCTGGTGTGGGGCAGCTCCCAACGGGCGAAGTAGTTCATGGCCTGCAACTTGCCCCGATAAAAGGCTTCATCATCAGCATGGGGGCTGGCTTCCAGCGCCGCTGCAGCGACCAGGCCCTGCTTCAGCCACATCCAGCCGACGACGACGTGACCGAAACACTCCAGATACACTGCTGAATTGGCCATGACCAGATCGATGTCGCGCTCCAGCATGCTGCCCAGCAAAACTTCGGTGGTTTGCTTGAGCTCAGCCAGAGCGGCCGTCAGGGCCGACACCATGGCTGCGCAGGCAGCGATGCCCCCAGCTTCAGCGAGCGTTGCCTCCATGGCCCCGAGGCAGGCGACGTAACCCGCCATACCGTGCTGCGGGACCTTGCGACCCAGCAGATCTATGGACTGAATGCCCGTGGTGCCCTCGTGGATGGGATTAAGCCGGTTATCCCGGTACATGAGCTCTACCGGGTGCTCGTTGGTGTACCCCGCCCCTCCCAGCACCTGAATAGCAAGATCATTGGCTTTGGGGCCGTACTCAGAGGGCCAGGTCTTGACGATAGGCGTCAGGAAATCGAGTAAGTCAAAGGCCGCCTTGCGTCCCGACTCATCGGGATGGGTTTTCCAGTCATCCACCAGTTGCGAAGCAAACAGGCACAGGCTCCAGGCTCCTTCGGCATAGGCCTTCTGGGCCAGTAACATGCGCCGCACATCGGCATGGTCGATAAGCATCACCGGATCGGCGAGGGGATCTTTGGATGAGGGCTTACGTCCCTGGGGCCGCTCCTTGGCGTAGTCGAGGCTGTACTGGTAACCCGCCATCGCAAGAGTGGCACCACTGGTACCCACCATGACCCGGGCCTCGTTCATCATGTGGAACATGTAGCGCAGACCTTGATGGGGTTCGCCCACCAGATAGGCGACCGCGCCCTCCCCCTCACCGAAGTTGAGTGCCGTCGAGGTCTGCCCTCGGCCACCCATCTTATGAAACAACCCCGCCAGCTGCACGTCATTGCGCGGACCCACCGAGCCGTCTGCATTCAGGAGGTACTTGGGACAGATGAACAGGGATATCCCCTTGACTCCGGGAGGTGCGCCCTCAATGCGCGCGAGCACGGCGTGCACAATGTTGCTCGAGAGTTCGTGATCACCACCGGAAATCCAGATCTTGTTGCCGAAAATCCGGTAAGACCCGTCGTCCTGGAGGACCGCTTTGGTGCGCATGTCGGCGAGGCTGGAGCCCGCCTGGGGTTCCGAAAGGGCCATGGTCCCCGCAAATTCCCCGGTACGCAGTCGCGCGACCCAGGTTGCGATCTGTTCTGAAGACCCATAGGCCTCCAACAGGTTGGCGTTGGCTGCTGTCAGGGCATG
>CALKDK010000007.1 GCA_938084055.1 uncultured Luminiphilus sp. | reverse complement strand
TGCTGAGCCAGGGTATAGCCCTGTGGGCCGGGGTTTACTGAGTGGCGATCAATTGAATTTTGCCTGTGCTGCTGTTAATTTCGCGTCCCTCGGTGTGTAGCGCAGCCTGGTAGCGCACTTCCTTCGGGAGGAAGGGGTCGGAGGTTCAAATCCTCTCACACCGACCACATCACACTCCCTGATTGAAAGGCCATTTTCTGGTCTTTCGGGGCGATGGCTCCCTCCCGTCAAAAGTCATGGCACCACATGGGCACCACATCAGGGTCTCTTTTGGGCGCTCCGCTTCGGTCCTCGACCACACCACTGGCCACCCGCTTCGAGACCCCCGGGGCGCCGTGGCCAAATTGGTCGGGTCAGCGCTGTGGTATGGAAAAAGCTGTGCCGCTTCCCGGCGCAGGGGGTTTTGGTCTTGACCCTGAAAAAAACCGAAGATACTAACGATCCAACTGCTCGTAACAGGCATACAAAGGCCATATCCTGAGTAGATCAGGGAGGGCTAATCCCATGAAAGCATTGGTAAAAAAACACGCCGAAGAAGGTTTGTGGCTGGAAGATGTGCCCATGCCCGCCTTCGGTGGCAACGACGTGCTGATAAAAGTGCATAAAACCGCTATTTGTGGCACCGATGTGCATATCTATAATTGGGACGCCTGGGCCCAGAAAACCATACCGGTGCCCATGGTCAGCGGGCATGAATTCGCCGGTGAAATCGTTGAGGTTGGCGCCAACGTTACGGGGCTGGCCGTGGGAGATATTGTCTCCGGTGAGGGTCATGTGGTTTGTGGGCGTTGTCGCAACTGCCTCGCGGGGCGGTTGCATCTCTGTCCTAATACCCTGGGTGTGGGTGTCAACCGCGACGGTGCCTTTGCTGAATACCTGGCCATACCCGCCACCAATGTATTTCGACCGAATGTCTACATCCCCACGGACCTGTTGAGCATCTTTGACCCTTACGGCAATGCAGTACATACCGCCCTGTCTTTTAACATGGTGGGTGAGGATGTCATCATCACAGGTGCTGGACCCATCGGTATCATGGCCGCGATGGTCGCCGGCCACTGTGGTGCACGCAATGTCATCCTCACCGACGTCAATGAATACCGTCTCGATCTCGCCAAGCGCATCGTGCCAAAGGTCCAGCCCATCAACGTGGCGAAACAGGAGATAACCCGTAACTTTATGGAGAGCCTGGGGATTCTGGAAGGCTTTGATGTCTGTCTGGAAATGTCGGGCTCTCCCGCCGCTTTTCAGGATGTGCTCAGCAAAATGATTAACGGGGGGAGCATTGCCATGTTGGGCCTGATGCCCGATGACACGGGTATCGCCTGGACGGACGTCGTGTTTAAGGGCCTCAATATCAAGGGAATTTATGGCCGGGAGATGTACGAGACCTGGTACAAGATGGTCATGATGGTACAGAGCGGCCTCCCCATCGAGCGCATCATTACCCACCGCCTCCACTTCACGGAATTCCAGGAGGGCTTTGACATTATGCGCTCTGGAAAGTCCGGCAAAGTTATCCTGAACTGGAAAGATTGAGATGAGTTATCACGCCGCCAAGCAAAGTTTTTCCGACGAGATCGCCGCCATCAAATCGGCGGGGTTGTGGAAAACAGAGCGCATCATTGCCTCAGACCAGAAGAACGACATCACCCTGGCGGATGGGGCCCACGTGGTGAATATGTGTGCCAACAATTACCTTGGGCTGGCCAATCACCCGGCAGTCAAGCAGGCGGCCAGTGACAGCCTGCAGCGCTGGGGTTTTGGTGCGGCATCGGTGCGCTTTATCTGCGGTACACAGGAAATTCATAAAACACTCGAGAGTCGGGTCAGCACCTTCCTCGGGATGGCGGACACTATTCTTTATGCCGCCTGTTTCGATGCCAATACCGGTCTCTACGAGACGATCCTCGGTCCCGAAGATGCGGTGATCTCGGATGAGCTCAATCATGCATCGATCATCGATGGAATTCGGCTGTGCAAAGCGGCTCGCTATCGCTACAAAAACAATGATATGGCCGATCTCGAAGTGCAGCTTAAGGCCGCTCGTGAGGCCGGCGCGCGTCGTATCCTGATTACCACCGACGGCGTGTTTTCCATGGATGGAACCATCGCCCAGCTCGACAGGATCTGTGATCTTGCCGAGCGGTATGACGCCCTGGTGCACCACGACGATTGTCACGCCACGGGTTTTATGGGTGTGACGGGACGGGGTGTGCATGAATACTGCGACGTGATGGACCGCGTTGATATCACCACGGGCACCTTCGGCAAGGCCCTGGGAGGTGGCTCAGGCGGGTACACGTCGGGCCGGCAGGAGATTATTGATCTTCTGCGGCAGCGCTCGCGTCCCTACCTCTTTTCCAACACGTTGGCGCCGTCAATCTGCGCCGCCTCCCTGGCCGTCCTCGATATGCTTGAGGGCTCCACCGAGCTGCGGGATAAGCTCCACGACAACACCCAGTACTTCCGTGCGCAGATGCAGGCCCACGGTTTTGCAGTCCCCGAAGGGGATCATCCTATTGTGCCCGTGATGCTCGGCGACGCGGTGCTTGCCCAAAAGATGTCCCAGCGCCTTCTGGAGCTGGGTATTTATGCCATAGGATTTTTCTATCCCGTGGTGCCCCAGGGCAAAGCGCGTATCCGCGTCCAGATTTCGGCCGGTCATAGCCGTGACAATCTCGACAGGGCCGTAGCGGCGTTCAGTCAGGCAAGCCGGGAGCTCGCTGCCTAGACCAGGTGTGGTTCTGTGAGGTCGTCATGGTGTGCGCTGCGGCCAACTGCGGCGCCAATGACGGGCGGGCCAGCTCGATCACCCAAGGCCAGCGGCTCGGTCCCTCATCACGCCGGGTGCTCTGGACGGTCTACTGACCGCCATCACCCACTTTCTTGACGACGCAGTACTGCCCGTACTGGGCTACCTCCTCCGTCGTCCATTTATTTTTTGGCGTCTCATCAAGATCTTCACACCAGGCATCACTGCCAATGGTGGTGCTGTCAATAAGGCAGTGTTTCGCATAAGTCTTGGCGTCTTCCCCGGCCCAGTCACTTTTAGGAATCTCTTTCTGGGTCTGACACCAGCCCTCACTGCCGGGCTTGTCCGTGCAGCCTGAGAGTAGGAGTACGGCGCTGACCAGAAGCACCAAACGGGTTGCCCGTTTGTTATCGGTTGTCATGGTGTGTCACCTGCGTTGTCTGCTGATGCGTGCAGACTAGCCCATCGGCCCCCGGGTGCGGATTTCATTTCCCGACAGGGTCATTACCCTTCGGGGGATATGCCGCAGCATGATCAGACACCGTCGCCAGTGCTATCGGAGGTTCACCAGCCGAGGCGGTCCAGAAGGCTGTAAAACAGCATGCCGGCGACCAGGCCCGGCTGCCTCAGCAGGGTACCCCCTGGGAAGCGATGCGTGGGCACCGCAGCCATTCTGGAAAAATCGTCGGTGTCACCCGAAATGGCGGCAGCCAGGAGATAGCCCGCCATTGTTGCCGTAGGTACGCCATGACCTGAGAAACCCTGGGCGTAGAAAGTTCGCCGACCCAGCCGCCCGAAGTCAGGCATGCGATTCATGGTGATTCCCAGGGTGCCTCCCCAGCCGTACTCGATGCCCACATCGGCGAATTGGGGGTAGATCTTGAGCATATGGGGCCAGACAAAGCGCGGTATATCTTTGGGAAAGCGGGATGAGTAGTTTTCGCCACCGCCAAATATAAGGCGACCATCGGCAGACAGTTTCCAGTAGTTGATCACGTAGAGCGTATCAGAGAGGCTGACATTGTCCCGGGAGACTGCGGCCTGCTGTTCCCGGGATAGGCGCTCTGTCGCGAGTATGAAATTGTTGATGGGCATGATGTTGCCGGCGATTCGGGGCTCTAGATTCCCGAGATAGCCATTACAGGCGAGTACCAGGAACCGTGCCTTCACGCTGCCAGCGGCAGTGCGGACCACCACCTGGGCACCGTCGCTGTCGTTGTAGTCCACAACTTCGCTACCCTCGTGGATGTCCGCACCCAGCAGATCAGCGGCTTTGGCGAGACCATAGGCGTATTTCAGGGGATGCAGATGTCTGGCACCCTGATCGAGGAGCGCACCGTGCATGCCCCTTGCCTGGGTCATCCACCCCATTTCAGTTTGGTCTATAAACCTTAACTGGTCGTAGCCATACACCTTGTTGAGGTGTTCTGCGTCACTCCGAAGTCCCTGTACATGCCTTTTTTTTGCGGCCAGATGAAGGTTGCCTTCCCGCAGCTCACATTTAATGTGGAACTCCCCAATCAGGTTGGTGACCAGATCCACGGCCTCAAGGCCAAGCCGCCACAGGTCCTTGGCAGCACCGGGCCCCACCCACTTTTCCAGACTGGCTTGGTCAGCCCGCTGGCCCGTTCCCACATGGCCGCCATTACGTCCTGATGCGCCCCAGGCGATACGTTGTGACTCTAGCAGGGTGACAGAGAAGCCCAGTTTGCGCAGATGCAGCGCCGTGGAAAGGCCGGTATAGCCGCCACCTACGACACAGACGTCTGTTTCGACGTCTCCCTGTAGGGCTGGGAACCGCCGATGGGGTGATGCCGATGCGGCATACCACGAGTCAGTATGTTGGATTCGGGTCGTCATGGCCGTTCAAATAATATCCCAGCAGTATTCGGCATCAAATTTTCAGCGATATTACACGCTTGCCGGTGAGCTGGCTTGCCCCCCATACTTGTTGCCCAGCCATTATCGGTAATTTTTATGAGCGCCAAGCACACGGGTGATCCTGATGCAGAGACCCGAATTCACAGTCCCGACAGTTCGAGCGGCCCACTTCTGACGCCCCCTGATGAAATGGCAGCGATAGCGGCCTGGTTGCAGGAGCATAAAATTTCAGAGGTCGAGTGTATTGTGCCGGACCTGACAGGCAACGCCCGGGGGAAATTCATACCCGCGCATCAGTTCACGGCGCAGCTGGAGCAGAAGCTGCCCGAGTCCATACTGGTGCAAACCGTTACCGGGGAGTACACCGATGACCACTGGGACTTCGTGGAGCCGACCGATACCGACATGGTGTTGCGACCCGATGCCTCCACGCTGCGACGGGTACCCTGGGCGCGCGAACCGACGGCGCAGATCATTGCTGACTGCCTGAAGCCTGACGGCAGTCCGCATCCCCTTTCATCCCGCAATGTACTGCGCTACGTGCTGGGTCTCTATGAGGAGGCCGGACTCAAGCCCGTGATCGCCCCGGAGGTGGAGTTTTACCTGGTACATAAAAATACAGATCCCGATTACGAGTTGATGCCGCCGAAAGGCCGCTCGGGGCGTCGTGAGGTGGCGCGCCTGTCCTACAGCATTGATGCGGTTGCCGAGTTTGAGGATTTTGTGGAGGACATGTACGACTATGCCGATGCACAGGCACTCGCCGTGGATACCCTCATTCACGAAAATGGCGCCGCGCAAATGGAAATCAACTTTCGCCACGGTGATCCTATGGCGATGGCAGACCAGGTGTTTGTGTTCAAGCGCACCGTTCGAGAGACGGCCCTCAAACACGGCATGTATGCCACGTTTATGGCAAAACCCATGCAGCGTGAGCCGGGCAGTGCCCTGCACATCCACCAGTCCCTCCTGTCACTGGAGGATGGCAGTAATGTCTTCACCGACGCCAATGGCAAGCCAACTGCCACCATGATGCATTACCTCGGGGGGCTCCAGCGCTACACGCCTGAACTGATCAGCTTCTATGCACCCAATGTGAACTCCTATCGCCGGCTGGCTCCAGATATTTCTGCCCCAATCAATCTGAGCTGGGGGTTCGACAATCGAACAACGGCTTTTAGGGTGCCCAACAGCACACCCGAGAATTTACGTATTGAAAACCGCTTCCCGGGCGTTGATGCCAACCCCTACCTCGCGATAACGGCGACTTTGGCCAGTGGTCTGCTGGGTATGCGCCAGAAGATCCAGCCCACAGAGCCCCATCAAGGGACCGCCAATGAAGACGCCGTGGGCGTGGCGCGAACACTGGAGGAGGGCGTTCGCCAGCTCAACGATACGCCGGAATTACAGCAGATGATTGGCGAACTCTTTATGCGCGCCTACGCTGCGGTCAAGCTGGATGAATTTGAGGAATTCAATCGAGTTATCAGCTCCTGGGAGCGTGAACACCTGCTGTTACAGGTCTGATAGCCATGGTTGACATGCTTCGCCATGGTTGGCCGCAGGGGACAATGGCGCGACTGTACAGGTCGCTGAAATACCTTGTGTATGTGCTGCTCTCCCTGAATTTCTGGTTTTTCCTACAGGAGGAGCTGGTTTCGGCCACCCATGCTGTGACGGCCGACACAGATCTTTTCACCTGGGTGCAGTTGTTTTCAGCCACCCTCGATACCGCTGCCTGGGTCTTATTGCTACTGCTCTTTGAGCTCGAGACGGCGGTCATACCCGATGACCGGTTGGTGGGCAGAACCCAGTGGACCATCCACGGCATCCGCCTGGTCTGTGGTATGGCCATAGTGTCTGCCTTCTTTGGCTATGTGGGTGAGTGGACAGTGTTTTGGGATGCGTCTGCCCTCGGTCAGCCGGCCTGTGAGCTGATCGGCAGGGGTTGGACCGTGCTGATCGATTTCGACAATTTTGTGCCTCTTGATTCAGAGGCCTGCTTGACCATGGGTAGCAATGCGGTGGTGGTCACCGGCCTGGATCAGGTCGTGGCCACACCCTCTGCCCTGGGCAGTGCCTACGAGCTTGGCCTGGTCGACGTGATCAACTCGGGTGCGTGGATTCTGGTGGTCATCCTGCTCGAGATTGAGGTCAGGCTCCAGCTGTGGGGTGGGGTGTCGACGCGATTCCAATGGGTGTCCAATGGTCTCAAGGTCGCGCTGTATCTCACCCTTGCGGCGGCGGCGGTGTACTGGGGGTTTGAAGGGGAGTTCCTGGACTTTTGGGATGCGGCCCTCTGGCTGTTCGCTTTCGTGTTTATTGAACTGAACGTTTTTGAGTGGCAGCGGGACCTGGCAGCGCAGGGGAAAGTATAGCCCGGGGCACTGGCGCCCCGTCAGGACATTCGGCATCTCGATTGGATGCCTGTCACTAGCTGGAATTCAGAAGTCGTCTTCGAAGTCGAAGTCGAAGTCTCCCAACTCCTCGCGCAGCCTCAGAGCCTCAAGCCGCTGCTCGGCACGACGCCGTTTCTTGGCGAGGGACTGGGCGCAGGTTGCGATGCCCGGCTCCTCAAGTCCATCGAAGTCCTCGTCACCCAGCTCACCGAGCAGTGGATCGAGAAAGTCCTCGGCAACCTCTGCACTTTCGTTGTGTGCTTCAGTACGCTCAGCCATAAACCACCTCCCGATGATTCAGAACAAGACCCGTGGGTTCTTCCACAACTGGAGTTGGCACCATTGAGGCGGTGTTTCGCAACAATTATTTTGTACTCACAAAGGCATTCCAAATAACTTAAGTAAATATGGCGACCCGCCAATCGGACGCTGAGTCCTGGGGAGAAATCCTTTTCTCCTGATTGTGCCCCGGCCTCCTGCCGGGGGCGGGCCGCCAACAGGACAATTGCAAGTCTTGTGCCAACCAATTACCAGGGCGGTTACTGGGTTCGAGGGGACTGCCAGCCCCTGATGGACACGTCCAGCCGTCCCAAGCGTGTCCGGTCAGGTTGTGTAAGCGTCCAGTAACTCGATCAGTTGCGTTACCAGGGTCTCGGGGGCTGCGTCATCGACGGGCAGGGTTATTTCGGCCCAACGTTCATACAGTGGGGATCGCTCACTGTAGATATCTGCCAGGGTTTGTTCGCTGGATGAGGCGATGCCCCGGTCGGGCGCCAGGGATATCCGGTAGTCAACCGTCTCCAGTCGGGCGCTCAGAAAAACCACGGTCGACTGGCTGGCCAATCGAGCCATGATCTTGTCACTGTAGACAACCGAACCTCCCGTGGAGATGACGCTGGGCGCTATGGGCATGTCGAGCAGCACCTGTTCTTCAATGGCGCGTAAATACAGGTGGTCGTGCCGAGCGATAATCTGCGCCAGTGTTGCCTGCTCGCGGTTCTGGATCAGGATGTCGGTGTCGACGAAGCCCGTGCCCAGCCTTTTTGCCAGAAGCACGCCGACGGTACTTTTGCCGCTACCGGGAAAGCCAATGAGACTGATAGCTTGCGCGGGCAACATACGCTCTCCTCTGTCCTCGCCAAGGGTCATTTTGTCACCTTGTTCCGGGTCCACACGATGTAGAGAATAGCAATTCCCGCCGGAGAAATAGAATGTTGGAAAGCAATGGATTGCGGTCAACCCCACTGACACCGCTGCACAGGGAACTCAAGGCAAGGCTTGTGCCGTTCGCGGGCTATGCCATGCCGGTCCAATACCCCGACGGCATCATTGCCGAACACCTACACACCCGCGCAGCAGCGGGGCTGTTTGATGTCTCGCATATGGGCCAGATACTGGTCTCGGGCCCTCACGCAGTCACTGAACTCGAAGCCCTGATGCCCGTTGACCTGCAGGCCCTGTCCGACGGTGAGGCGCGTTACGCCCTGTTGACCAATGCACAGGGCGGTGTCCACGACGACCTGATTATCACCCGTCTCGCAGCTGATCGTTTTCTTCTGGTTGTTAATGGCGCCTGTAAAGATAACGATGAAGTACTGATTCGGGCGGGTTGCCCCCAATCCGAGGTGGCCCGGCAGGAGGGGCGTGCCCTGCTGGCACTGCAGGGCCCCGCCGCGCGCTCGGTACTGCAGTCGCTGTGTCCAGCCATCGATCATCTTGCCTTCATGCACGCTGCAGAAGTGGGGGTCGACGGGGTGAGCTGCCTGGTTAGTTGTTCCGGTTATACCGGTGAGGATGGTTTTGAGGTATCGCTACCGGCCGCCGAGGCTGAAGGGTTGGCGCGCCGTCTGCTGAAAGACAAGCGGGTGGCGCCGGTGGGCCTCGGCGCTCGCGATTCACTGCGCCTCGAAGCGGGGTTATGTCTCTATGGGCACGAACTGGGTCCTGATATTTCACCGATTGAAGCCTCTCTGGCTTGGGCGATCCCCCGGTGCCGACGTCCTGGTGGCGAGCGCTCTGGTGGCTATCCCGGCTGTGAGGTCATCGGTCGGCAGTTGGCCGAGGGCTCTGGTCGTCGGCGGGTAGGCCTGCGCATTGCAGGCAAGCGACCGGTTCGCGAGGGTCAGGAGATGCTTTCCGAGACGGGGGACAGCATAGGATGGGTAACGTCCGGGGGGTTTGGTCCCAGCCTTGGCGCACCGGTTGCCATGGGTTTAACCACCGATCCCCACCTTGTCGCGGGTAGCCCCGTAAAAGTCGACCTGCGTGGTAAACCCGTGGACGCACAAATCGTTGCGCTGCCTATGGTTAAGACGGGCTACGTTCGCAGATCCTCAGCGCTTTGATTGTCCGGGGCTGCCCCCCGGATTCAGTTGCTCGGGCAGGGCAGATCCCGTCAGTAACGTCCAGATACGCCTGCAGTGGTCACCGATCCGGTGTCCCAGCGTGACCGCGCGCCGGTGTAAGCCTTTACGCAGCAGATACCAGCACAACAGTGCGGCACACAGCCAAACCGCTCCCCACAGGGCCTGTTCGATCGAATGGCGCCTCGAAACGGGCTCGCTGGGCGGCTCGCCACTGATTGAAATCTCCAGGGGTTCGGTCGTCAGAGTTACCAGCTGTTGCGTGTCGGTATTCCACCAGTGGACCGACACACCGGGTATCTCACTCACGCCGGGCGCAGTCGCAATCCAGGTGACTCTGTCGCTGCGGGTTGCAGTGAGCGAACCGCGGTTGGAACGGTTACGCAGCACGGGGGGTTCGGGATAGGTCTGCAGCAGGGGTTCCGCCTCAGTCTCAATGCGCGGCAGCAGCATGGCCATTACGTCAGACGCCTTGATAGTAACCCGTCGGCTGATCGCAGCTCCCGGGTAGGTATCCCGAGCGCCGTCGACCGTTTGCCGCAGTGATACCGACGGGCTCGCAATCCAGCTGTCCAGGGTGCTGAGCTCCGCCGGTATCGCAGTTGTGAGCGTCAATGGGTCGGTCTTGAGAGTGCCCGTCCAGGTTTCAGAAGCAGATTGTGAGACCGCTACACTGACCTGCAGTGGCGGGATGGGGATCGTGCCTGGCTGTGTGGCAAACACATCGATCGCCCAGCGTTGAACCGTCCAGCTTTCCCCGGCGCGGCGTTCTGTAGCATTGGCCGCGAAGTCCTGATTCTGCAGCAGTATCAACCCCGGCACTTCGGGGAGTTTGATTCGGGTGCCGGCGGTAAACCAGCGTGGCGTCGCTACGGTCACCTCCAGCCGGATACGTTGGCCGGGTACCGCGCCCTCGGCAGGATCCAGGCGCGCACTGATCTCGACCAGCCCATCCCCGGCTGCGGCAACCATCCCGGTAGTGTGCAGTAGCAAAATTGTGATCAGCCTGAGCGTCCCGGGCACGAGCCTGTGCGCCCGCGTATCACGCCGTCGTGAAAAAGTGGCTCCCATCGTGTCGCCGAGTCTGGCCGCCGACGTTGCGGATCGGTTGTGCGTTCGGGCGATCCATGCAAACCCCGCCCCGGCTGCGGCACGGGAGCGTTCAAGTAAGGTCCCGCTGCGCCTGAGTCCTGAGCCTGACGGCCCAGTGGGTCGGAGATTACTGTTCACTGACGCCGCGCTCCTGCAGTTGAATGCTGAACTTGCTGCGCAGGAAGTTGGCCGGATTGGGCTGCACATTGTTCATCCACAGCTCAGCCGTCTCGGGGCTGGCCAGGATTTCTTCGGCGCTGTATTGCTCGCGCACTGTTGGCTCGGTGGCGAGGGTGTCGGCGCCCTCACCAACCTGGGGATCCCCGTCGGTATCTATCTCCTCGCTACCCACACCGGCCTCCTCTGCCTGGGATTCACTGAGCCTGTTACCGGCCTCAATAATGACGTGTACCAGCATCCGATTGTCGTTGGCCCCGGGGAAGTCCGGATTGCGCTGCAGCAGCAGATCGTAGCGCGCTCTGGCACCTACATAATCCCTGCGATGGGCCCGGGCGTTGGCCTCATTAAACAGCGCGACATCGCTGTCCTGGCGGGTGAACAACGCGGCCGCCTGCTGGAAATCCTCATTGTAGTAGCGCGCTGTAGCACGCCAGACCGGGTTGCGGAAAATACCCGCCGCCCTCTCGTAATGCCCGATGGACATCAAGAGGCGCCCGTATTGGTCAGGGGTGAGCCACAGGCTGGCAAACCCGTCGACCAGCGGTTCCAGCCAGTTGTTCTTGGTTCCCGCGCTTTCTTCTGCCTCCCCGGCCATGACAGCGGCGGGGGACTGGGTAATGGGTTGGGCAACGGGCGTTTCAGTGATGGTGAGAAGGCAGGGTAACAGCAGCCATACCCAGAGCCTTGTCCAGCCCCGCCTGAACCACAGCAGAGCAAGCACCAACATCGGAAAAACCAGTGGATACCCGCTATCGAGCCAGGGCAGTGCCTCATCATCAATGATTTTATAGGCGTCGCTCAGCGCCGACGCGATCGCCTTCACGTCCCCCGTGTCAATGGTTACATCGAAGTACCTGCCGCCGCATGAGGAAGCGGTACTGGACAGCGCATCACGATCGAGGGGTAGGGTGCTTTGCTCGGGTGACGGATCACCCAGGCCGAAGACCAGCAATTGGTGCTCGCTGGATCGACACCAGTCCCGAATCAGGGCCGGACTGGCAGCACCCAGTCCATCGGCCACCAACAGGACCGAACTCCGGTAATAGGAGTGTCTCAGCAGCCGGTCCACTCCAGGCAGCGCATATTCTGGGAACTTACCTGCCCGGGGAGCCAGACTGGGATTGAGTACATTGAGGAAATTCTGGGCGATGTCATGGTCTGTGGTGAGTGGCAGTACCGTATGCGCACTGCCCGCGTAGGCAATAATCCCAATCTGCTTGTCGGGCACCAGCTGCAGCAGATCGCGAATTTTCTGGATGCCGCGGCCGAGTCTACTGGGCGCTATATCGGTGGTAGCCATCGATTCGGATATATCCAGGACCACGATGAGGGGAGCGGCATCCTCGGCCAGTGGTGAGGGCTGCTGGCGCCAGGTGGGTCCAGCCATGACCAAGGTCAGCAGGGCGAGGAAGACGATCAGCACCGAGTTCGGATTGAACAGGGCGCCCCTGGGCTTGCGCAGGCGCAGGGGCTCGAGTAGCTCGGGGTCAATAATGTCGTGAAAGCGATCGCCGTTGTCACCAGAGGTGCGCAACAGTCTTTCAAAGACCAGTAGCCCGGGAGCGAGGAGCAGCCATTCGGGCCGCAGGAAGTGGAAATGGATCATTTGTTCGATCACTCCGACGCCCCGACACGAGGTATGGGCCAGAGCCATGCCGCTGCTCTGAGCAGCAGATACAGCCCCACGACCAAGGCCAGGGGAAACCAGTGGACATCAGTCCTTGGCCTGAAGCTGACGCTGTCAAAAATATTGGGTTCGAGGGTGTCCAGCAGCTCAAAAACCGCGGCCAGATCCGCACTGTCAAGTGCTTCAAAGGCTTGGCCACCGGTCACGTCAGCCATTCTTGAGAGCGTTTCGAGATCGATTGCCTCCTCACCCACCGCGGTGGGATCACCCACGGCAATGGGGTAAATACGGATATTTTCTGCCGCGGCCACACGCGCCGCGTCGACGGGTGGCACCAGGCTCCCGGTATCATTGCCATCGGTCAATAACAGCAGCACCCTGTGTTCGGTCTCGGCATCCTTAAACAGTTTGATCGCCAGTCCCACGGCGTCACCGAGAGCTGTACTCGGACCGGCCATACGTATTCGGGTCTCATCCAGTAGGACCAGCCAGGCAGCGTGGTCCTCGGTGAAGGGCGATTGCAGGTAGGCGTTGTTGCCAAAAACGATGAGGCCGAGTCGATCGCCGGGCCGTTCATTGGCCAGTTGACGGAGTACGGTTTTGACGGCCTCGAGGCGATCCACTGCCTGACCATCGGGCTGTGTGAAATCCTGGGTTTCCATAGAGCCGGATAGATCGACGGCAATCATCAGATCCCGGCCGGCTTTCTGTTGCTCGATAGGGGTGCCCAGCCACTGTGGTTTTGCAGCCGCCAAAATCAGGCTCAACCACATCAGGGCGATCAGTACAGTCTGTCCCCGCCGTCGAATCAACAACATGGCGCCCCGTTGGGGCTGTGTTTCCGAGGCGTCGAGCAGGCGTTTGAAAAAGGGGACCCGCACGGCGTCCCGGCGTTCGCGATAGGCCGGTAGCAGGCGCATCAGAACCGGCAGGGGCAGCAACAGGAAGGCCCAGGGATGGACCCATTCCAGCTGCTCGACAACCTGCAATACGAGGGCTTCAAGTGGGTCCATGATCGTCCCTGTGCTGCGCCAGCCAACGTCTGGCCTCATCCAAAAGATCGGGTAGACAGTGGGCGGGCAGGGCAAAGTCAGGGTCATAGGGGGCATTGCCCAACGCTGACAGACTGCCATCAGAAAAAATATCCGGATCGGTGCGCGCCCGCAGCCACTGGCACCAGTCCGCACCGGTGAGTGACGCCACTTCACGGCGCGATGCAGCGGTCATGGCGGCAATTTTGAGAATTTCATTGACCGCTGTTACAGAGGCAGCGGGCCCCAGCGCCATAAGGCGTCTTTGTGCCTCCCGACGGTACCGATTGCGCAACCAGGTTCTGCCCCGGCGCCACAGTGAGCGCCCCAGCCACAGGAGGACCAGGGCAGCACTTAGCTTCCAACCCAGGGTCTGGGGCAGCCAGTCGATGGTACCGGGGGACAGTACCTCGTGGAGTTCGCCCCGCAGCAGGGGGTTACCAAACAGGTCTGGCAAGGGGGGGAGGGAGGCGTCAGCAGCGGCCGTCATGCGTCATCGCCCCGACGTGGCTCGTGCCGTTCTTCCGCCCAACTGCCGCAGCAACTGGCCCGCCACATCGCTTTCGGTTGTCAGGGGAATGAGGGGTATACCATGCCTTTTCAGCGTATCCCCCAGAGAGGTGACCTGGGCGTTGAATCTGCCGCTGAACCGGGCTTCGGCTTCGGTCTTCTCCGCCTCCACCTGAAGTTGATACGCGCCATCACTGACCACCAGCTTGTCCGCCGACACCAGACTGCGTTCCAGCGGATCGCTGATTAGTCCCGTGATGACGTCGTTACTCTGCCGCATGGCCTTGATGGCTGTCAGGCAATCGTCACTCCAGCCATCAAAGTCCGAGATGACGATCACCAGGCTGTCGTGGGTCAGGTAGCGACTCACCGTATGCAGTGCAGCGCCCAGCGCTTCGGGGTTGCTGGGCTCAGTAGCGTCTGCCACAAGAGCGTTATTCATGGTGACCAGCTGCTCCAGCCAGCCCAGCAGTGGGCCGGGCGAACGGCTCGGTGGATGCAGTGTGGTGTGCCGGTCGTTGAACAGCAGTGCGCCGACACGATCCCCGACGCCAATAACGCGCCAGGCTGTAAGGGCGGCAGCCTGGGCAGCAGCGACCGATTTCATTTGGTAGCGGCTGCCGAAAAACATCGCGAGCCGCTGGTCGACAACGACCCAAACCGGACGATCACGCTCTTCGGTGTAGACGCGGACAAACGGCGTGCGCGTGCGGTGCGTCACGCGCCAGTCCATGGTCCTGATGTCATCCCCGGGTCTGTAGTGACGCAGCTCGTCGAAGTCCAGGCCGCGGCCCCTCAGCCTGGAGCGTTTTCGGCCCGCCAGCACAGAGTTGACGGGCTGGGCGGGGAGGTAGCTGAAACCCCGTGCCTGATAGCGTAGTCGCACCAGGTCCCTGAGCTGCACATAGGCGCCGCCCCCCATGTCGACTCAGCCCGCCGCCACCAGATCCATGATGTCGCAGACTACCTTGTCTGTATCAATGCCATCAGCCATGGCATCGTAGCTCAAGATCAGCCGGTGTCGCATGACAGGGGGAACAACACGGCGTACGTCCTCCGGTAGAACATATTTTCTTCCCGCGAGCCATGCCTCCGCGCGGGCGGCACGATGCAGCGCAATACTGGCCCGGGGACTCGAGCCCACGGCAATCCAGGCGGCGAGCTGTTCAGAAAGTCCTTCGGGATGCCGGGTCGCCATGACCAGATCGACAAGGTAGCGTTCGACCGCTTCGCTAACGGGCATCTTCTGAATCTCTTCCCGCGCCGCAAAGATGGCGGAGCTGCCAATGGGTTCGGCAGGCGCCGAACTGCCCCCTTCCTCACCCTGCAGCATTTGCACGATGGCCCGTTCCGCCTCGGCATCGGGGTAATCCACCCGAACCTTAAAAAGAAATCGATCCATCTGGGCCTCTGGCAGTGGGTAGGTACCCTCCTGTTCTATCGGGTTTTGCGTGGCCATCACCAGAAACAAGGGCGGAAGGGGGTAGCTCTTTCCCGCGACGGTGACCTGTCGTTCTTCCATTGCCTCCAGCAGCGCAGACTGCACCTTGGCTGGGGCGCGGTTGATTTCATCCGCCAGCACCAATTCGTTAAAGATGGGACCCGGCTCAAACACCAACTGACTGCCAGCGTCGTGATCGTGATAGGTTTCACTCCCGGTGACGTCAGCGGGGAGCAGGTCAGGTGTAAACTGAATGCGCCCCAGGTTAACCCCAAGGGCCGCTGCAAGGGTCTTGATGGAGCGGGTTTTAGCGGTGCCCGGCAGGCCTTCGAGAAGCACATTACCGTTGCATAGCAACGCCAGTATGAGGCTGTGCACAACCGCCTCTTGTCCAATGACTGCGGCGTTGACCCGCGCTGTCAGGGTTGCGATGTCATCCCGCAAAGCGTCACTCATAGTTCATTTCCTTGGCACCAAAGAGTCCAGCCTTGCCGTGGCCAGGCTAGGTCAGATGAAGCCTATCAGGTGTTGCCCGGGTGAGTGTAGCCGGCGAGTTTAGTGTGCCCAGTCGCGATCGGCGCGAAATTGCTGGGACAGATAGTCCATCTGATCCGCCAGGACACGGTCCTTCGCCAGAAAGTGCCACTCAAAGGGGTTGGGCCGGAAGGGTATCGCCAGCAGCGGCATATGCGCTTCCTCGGGGGTTTTGTTGTCTTTTTGCCAGTTGCAGCGCTTGCAGGCGGCGACCACATTTTCCCATTTGTCAGTACCGCCGCGACTGGCGGGTAGGACATGGTCGCGTGTCAGGTGGCTGCGTGATCCCTGTACGCCGCAATACAGGCATCTATGATCATCCCGCCTGAATAGCGTTCGGTTGCACAAGGGAGGCGTGAAGGCATCGAAGATACGTCCCTCCGTGGCGATGATCGGCTGTACTTCAATGGTTGAACGCAGACCCGTTAATCGCTGGATGCCACCGAAAACCGGGGGTAGCGAGTCTCCGATGCCGTATACCACATCGCCGCGGGCGTAGGCAGAGATGGCTTCCTGCAGGGTTAGCCAACCCCGAGGTTGCCCTGCCAGATCCAGTCTCAGGATCGCTTGCATGGCTCTCGCTCTCTGGTTTCCAGAAACGTACGCAAAAATGGCCACCGATACAATTAAAGATTTAGCCGACCTGTCCGGGCTGTGCCACACCAGTATGCAGAGGAGTCGGCTCAGGTCGCGACCCACTGCGCCCTGACAAGCTCAGATTCCCCGTCTATAAGTTTTGCCTCAAACCGGTCCCCCGGGGCCACCGGACCCACTCCTGCTGGGGTGCCGGTCATCACCACGTCGAAATTCTCGAGAGTCAGGAACTGCTGTAATTCCAGAATGATAGTTTCCGGTGCATACAGCATGGAGGTCACTTCCCCGCGCTGCCGCACCGCGTTGTTCACTGTGAGTTCAAAAAACAGCTTGTCAAAGGTGTTCGGTGCGGGAACAAATGTGCTGAAAACGGCGGACCCATCAAAGGCTTTGCTCCGTTCCCAGGGGAGGCCTGCCCGCTTCAGCTCGCCCTGGAGTTCGCGCTTGGTCAGGTCAAGGCCAACGCCCACGCCTACTATTTTCCCGTGGTTGAGCAGGAGGCAGATTTCACATTCGTAGTGGAGTGTCTCTCCTGCGGATGACCTTAAATTAGCGCTGATTGCAGAACTCGGTTTCATGAACACTACCATCTGCTCAGGAATGACGCTCTGCATCTCTGCAATGTGTGCGTGATAGTTCTTGCCTATACACACGATCTTGCCCGGCCTCATGGCCTGGCCCTCAAATTCTATTGTTCCCACAGTGGGCCCTCCCCTGCATTTACTGGCACTATAGCGAAGGCCAGTGGCCCAGGTGTTCCGCGTGCTGGCCTGGGCGTAGGTGACAGCCTGGCGGATATTTTGGAGATGGAAATATGGCTCTGCGACTCGGGCCGGGGGCGATGGTCGCCGCCGCCTTTATTGGCCCCGGTACAGTGACCACGGCGAGTCTCGCCGGGGCGTCATCCGGCATCGCCCTGCTGTGGGCGGTGGCGTTTTCGATTATGGCAACCCTGGTGCTGCAGGAGCTCTCGATTCGCACCGCACTGGCCACCCAAAAAGACCTTGCCACGCTGGTTCGGGATATGGGACGCGGATTGTGGTGGGGTCCGCCGCTGGTCCTGTTGGTTGTCATCGCTATTGGCGGCGGTAACGCCGCCTATCAGTCGGGAAACCTTTCGGGTGCCGGCATAGGACTGAGCGCCGCTCTGCCGGTTGGTTTTGCCCCGGTCGTGGTGATGGCCGCCGGTCTTGCTGCTGCGCTGATTGTGCTCGAGCAGTATCGGTGGCTGGAGAAACTGCTGGTGGCGCTGGTAGCGCTCATGGCGCTGCTGTTTTCAGCCCTGGCTGTGCTGCTCGCGCCCCTGCTTTTGGCGCAACCCACAGAGCGCCTGCTACCCGCATTGTCACCCGACTACCTGAATCTCGCCCTCGCCCTCATCGGCACCACCGTGGTCCCCTATAACCTGTTCCTCCATGCGACTGCCGTTCGCAGGCGTTGGTCGGGAGAGCCGGTCGAGACTGCCTTGCAGGGAGCCCGCGGGGAATCGATGCTGGCCATTCTCATCGGAGGTGGGATTACCTGCGCCATTATGATCGTGGCGGCGGCACTGATTCCAGCCGGTACAGAGGTGGGCATTTTGCCCGCCCTGATGGCAGCCATAGACAGCCACTTTCCGGGCGGGGGAGCACTGGCGGTGGGTATCGGATTATTTGCCGCGGGCCTGAGTTCAGCGATTGCCGCTCCCGTGGCTGCGGGTTGGGCTGTGTGCGGTGCACTGGGATGGTCGACGGAACCGGGGGCGCGTGGTTTCAAGGCCGTTGCTCTGCTGGTGCTGCTCTCGGGCACGGTATTCGCTGTGGTCACCACCCGTCCCTCCGCGCTGATTGTAACCGCGCAGATTACCAACGCAGTGCTGCTGCCCGTGATCGCCCTGATACTGGTCGCACTGGCGAACAGCCAGTTGTTGCCCTTGCAGTACCGCAATCATACCCAGCGCAATGTGCTGGCATTCGGAGTGCTGGCGATTGTGGTGCTGTTGGCCCTCACCAAGCTCGTCAATCTGCTCGGGTGATGGGTCGGCACGGGCCGTGACCTGCGCGACCCTAACGATATTGCCCCGAGGTGATAAATTGGCTGAAGGTCTCGCACCAGACGACCGCGGTGGTGTAGCGTTCCAGGTCGCTACTGGCGGGCTGGGTGAGTGCGAAGTCGCCAAAACTCTTGATCGCCCCAACCTCGTAGGCCTCGGCCTTCTGTTCGAGAAAGCCGGCCTCGGTGTCGACAAACTTTGGCACGAGATAGAGTCGGTAGTCTGGTCCCGGCGCCAATTGCCCTTCAAATACAAGCATATCCTGATACAGGCGTAGCTCGCCTTCGCCCCAATGCAGGGCGTCACTGCCCAGGCGGTCGCGGCTGAACTCAGCGGTAAACAGCGGGGCGGGTAGCGCGGCTTCAATCGCGGAGATGTCCGCATCGGGTGGCTGCACGAGGATCGGCAGTGTATAGATACCCAGAGCAAAGCCCAGCAGCAATGTTCCGCCGTGGGTTAAAAGCAGCAGCGTTTTTCTCATGGCGTGGCCCCGGCAAGAATCGGCAGTTCGTGTCCCCCGGGACTATGCCAGTGTCCGTGGTTTGCGGTCCAATAGGCTCTGGAGCTCCTGTTCCTGAAATTATTCAAGGAGGTTGTTATGTCCATGTTTGCCGCCCGTGCCGGGGTGTATGTGCTGGTGTGCTGCTGTTGCCTGCTCTCCCTGCCCACTCGTTTGTCTGCCGGACAACTGGTTGGACCTTTCGATGGTTATCACCTCGTCGATATGACCCATACCTTTGATGAAGACACGATTTACTGGCCAACCGAGGCGCCCTTTGAACATGAGGAGAAGTTCCGGGGTCAAACCGAGGGTGGCTGGTATTACACCGCCTATCGGGTGGACACCGCTGAACACGGCGGCACCCACCTTGATGCACCCATACACTTTGCGGAAGGCCAGTGGGCCGCTGATGAAATTCCGCTGTCATCGCTACTTACGCCCGCGGTGGTCATCGATGTGTCCGAGGCGGCATTGGCCGACCCCGATTACCAGCTGGCAATGGCGGACGTGCGCGCCTGGGAGTCTGAATACGGCCCCATACCCCGCGGTGCTGCGGTTTTGATGAACACCGGCTACGCCAGATTCTGGCCCGATCGAGGCCGGTATATGGGCACGGCAGCCCGAGGACCAGAGGCAATACCCGACCTGCACTTTCCAGGCTTTTCCCTGGAGGTGGCCCGTTTTTTTTACGAACAGCGTGGGATAGCGTCGGTTGGGCTGGACACCCCCAGTATTGACTACGGCCAGTCGAAGGACTTTGCGGTACACCGGTATCTGTACAGCCGTAACGTGGTCGGTTTCGAGAATGTGGCCGGCCTTGATCGCCTGCCGCCCACTGGGGCTTTTGTCATCGCCCTGCCCATGAAAATCAGGGGAGGGAGCGGTGGTCCCCTGCGCATTGTTGCCCTCGTGCCCTCGCACTGACGGGGCTGGCGGTGTGCGAGGCCGTCATGCATCATGACGGCCCCTGGACTATAAATAAAAAAGAGAGGAGTCACCAAAATGCCGCGTTTCATGGGTCTTTGCCTGCTAATGTTCTCGTCCCTGGTTACCGCGGCAGACAAGCCCAATATTCTTGTTATCTGGGGTGACGATATAGGGTTTTGGAACCTGTCTACCAATAACATGGGCATGATGGGTTACGCGACGCCCAATATTGATCGCATCGCGGGTGAAGGGGCTAAATTTACCGACTACTATGGCCAGCAGAGCTGCACGGCGGGCCGCTCAGCTTTCATCATCGGACAGTCACCGATTCGCACGGGACTCACCAAGGTAGGCGCCCCGGGGGCTGACCAGGGAATCAGCGAGAAAGATGTCACCCTTGCCGGACTCCTGAAGGGCGAGGGATATGTGACAGGCCAATATGGCAAGAATCATCTCGGAGACCAGGACGAATTTCTGCCCACTGAGCACGGTTTCGATGAATTCTTTGGCAACCTTTACCACCTGAATGCCGAGGAAGAGCCGGAAGACGCGGACTACCCATCGGACCCCGCTTTTATTGCCCGTTTCGGTCCTCGCGGTGTGATTCGTTCCTTTGCTGATGGCCGGATTGAAGACAGCGGCCCCCTGACCAAGAAACGCATGGAGACTATCGATCGTGAGTTTCTCGCGTCGGCCCAGGATTTCATCAGTCGCGCGGTAGCAGACGACAAGCCCTTCTTTGCCTGGGTCAATACCACTCGAATGCATTTCTGGACCCATACCCCGGACGATGAAATGGGCCTCTCTGGCCAGGGTTTTTACAACGATGCCATGGTGGCCCATGACAGGATGGTGGGGCAGTTGCTCGACCAGCTCGATGAACTGGGAATAGCTGATAACACCATTGTTTTGTACTCAACCGACAACGGCCCCCATTTCAATACCTGGCCCGACGCCGGGATTACGCCCTTCCGCAGCGAGAAAAACACCAACTGGGAAGGCGGTTTTCGCGTGCCCGCCATGGTTCGCTGGCCGGGTAACATCCCAGCAGGCACCATACTCAATGACATCATGTCCCACACTGACTGGGTGCCGACCCTGATGGCTGCCGCAGGGCGACCCGACATCGCTGAGGAGTTGAAAACCGGCTTACAGGTCAATGGCAAGGACTATCGCAATCACCTCGACGGTTACAATTTTCTTCCCTACCTGACTGGCGCGGCTGAAAGTGGGCCCAGAACGACTTTCCTGTATTGGAGTGATGACGGGCTCCTCACTGCCATGCGGGTGGGTGACTGGAAAATCGTATTCGCCGAGCAGCGCGCCCGGGAGTTTGACGTGTGGCGGGAAGAGTTTGACATGCTGCGGATTCCCAAGCTGTTCCATTTGCGCCGAGACCCCTTTGAACGGGCAGATCAGAATTCGAATACCTACAATGACTGGTGGGTAAAGAAAATCCCTCGAATTTACATGGCGAGGTCAGAGCTGGAGAAATTCCTGATGACGCTGAGGGCGTTCCCGCCGCGGCAACGTCCAGCAAGTTTCACCATCGACCAAATGATGGAACCCTTTTACCGGTTTGATGCCAGCCACAACTGATTTTTCATGGGCTGCGCCGCGTGGCGGGCCGATTCACCCGGTCGCAGTACCCCGCCAGGCCCGGCTATGTCGGACAGGTTACGATGAGATTGCCTGATTTTAAGGCCGTTGAACTCGCGGCCGAGCGCCTGCGGGGATTTGCTGTTCGAACGCCAATGCTCACATCGGATGCACTTGATGCCCAGTGCGGTCGCCGACTGGTGATCAAGCCCGAATGCCTTCAGCGCACGGGTAGCTTCAAGTTTCGGGGCGCCTTCAACCGCCTGACCCAGCTCACAGCAAAGGAGCGCGGCACCGGGGTGGTGGCGTGGTCCTCGGGCAATCATGCGCAGGGGGTCGCTTTGGCGGCGCGGCTGCTCAACATCCGGGCCCGAATTGTCATGCCCGACGATGCGCCACTGATCAAAACCCGCAATACCCGCGCCCTCGGCGCCGAGGTCATTCCCTATAACCGCCAAACGGAAGATCGTGAGGCGATAGCCCGAGACCTCGTCAGCCGAGAGGGCGGGGTGCTCGTACCGTCCTATGATGATCCTGATATCGTGGCAGGGCAGGGCACAGCTGGCCTCGAGCTACTGCAGGACTCGGAACCCCTCGATGCCCTGTTGGTATGCTGCAGTGGGGGTGGCCTGGTAGCAGGATGCGCCCTGGCCGCGGAGGGGCTTGGGGTCGATACCGCTGTCTATTCGGTCGAGCCCGAGTCATTCAATGATCACCAGCGTTCTCTTGCCACAGGGCAGCGAGAGCGCGTCACGCCGGGTGCTTCGTCCCTATGTGATGCCCTGTTGGCCCCCACCCCAGGCGAGCTGACATTTGACGTTAATCGGCGTCTGTTGGCGGGTGGACTGTCGGTTACTGATGACGAGGTGCGCACCGCCATGCGCGTCGCATTTGAATCGCTCAAGCTTGTCGTCGAGCCCGGGGGCGCGGTTGCGCTTGCCGCGGTCCTCTCAGGACGATTGCCCGAGCACTATCACCGCGTTGGGGTGATGCTGTCCGGCGGTAACGTCGATGCTGACCTGTTTGCGACTATCCTGGCTGGGAGGGCTTAGAATTGTTGGGGCAAGATTGCCAACCTGTCTGTGAGCAGGCAGATTGGGCAATGAACCTGTAAGGGGGAGGTCGCTATGGAACCTGTTCTCGACTGGGAGGCGCGCTACCTCGAGCCCTCCGTACCCTGGGAGCGCGGGGGACTCAATCCCGCTTTCCTGGCGTGGCGTGACTGGTTGTCGAACCACTCGGGGACTGCGATTGTCCCCGGTTGTGGGCGGTCACCCGAGCTGGTGGCACTGGCGGGAATTGGCTGGCAGGTGACGGGCGTTGATCTGTCCCCCACCGCCGTTGGTTACCAGCAGGAGCGCCTGGCAGCAGCAGGCTGCCAGGGAGAGGTCATAGCGAGTAACCTGTTTGAGTGGCAGCCGGGGCTACCCGCTGATCTTGTGTATGAGCAGACCTGCTTGTGCGCCCTCAATCCCGATGACTGGTCAGCCTATGAGTCGCAACTTGCCCGATGGATTCGTCCCGGCGGTACGTTGCTGGTGTTGTTCCTGCAAACCAAGGACCCGGATGGGCCCCCCTTTCACTGTGACATTGATGACATGCGACGGCTGTTTGCATCCCGACGCTGGGATTGGGGGGGCGCACCCCTGCGCTCTGACCATCCCATGGGGGTCCACGAGTTGGGATTCCGGTTGTCGCGGTGCTGACTTCAGCGTCCCAGCACGCAGCGCAAGGCGGTCAGGCAGCGTTGTACATTAACCGGGTTGCTGGCGTGCCCCATTAAACCAATGCGCCACTGCTTGCCGGCCAGTTCCCCCAGTCCTGCACCTATTTCAAGATTGAACTCCTGTAGCAGCCGACGGCGGACCTCGGCATCGTCCACGCCCGCGGGAATGCAGACGGCGTTTAACTGGGGCAAGCGCCACGTGGGATCGACGGCCATCTCCAGACCCAGGGCCTCGAGACCGGTGACGAGTTGCAGGTGGTTCTCACGATGCCGGCAGAAGCTGGCCTCAAGGCCTTCCTCCTCAAGTATCAGCAGCGATTCGTGAAGTGCATAGAGCGCGTTGACGGGGGCGGTGTGGTGATAGGCACGTTTGCTATTGCCACCCCAATAGCCCATGACCAACTGCATATCGAGAAACCAGCTCTGCACCCTGCTCGTGCGGTTCTGAATGCGTTCTACGGCGCTGGGGCTGAAGGTCATGGGAGACAGTCCTGGCACACAGGACAAACATTTCTGGGTGCCGGAGTACACGGCATCTGCACCCCAGTTATCTACCTGCAGATCAATCCCGCCCAGGGTGGTTACGGTATCCACCACTACCAGTGCCCCATTGTTTTTTGCTATGCCACACAGTGTTGCAGCGTCGCTGCGGACACCCGTCGACGTTTCGGAATGAACGAAGGCCAGCAGGGTGGCCTCCGGATGCGCTTTGAAGGCTGACTCAACTTTCCCGGGGTCGACCGGATCGCCCCATCGGTCGTGAACCATGACCGGGATAGCACCGCAGCGCTCCACGTTCTCCTTCATCCGGCCGCCAAAGACGCCGTTCTGGCACACGATGACCGTGTCGCCCGGGGAAACCAGGTTGACAAAGGCGGCTTCCATACCCGCCGAGCCCGGTGCTGACAGCGGAATGGTCAGTTCATTATCGGTCTTGAAGGCATATTGCAGCAGGCGTTTGATGTCATCCATGAGGGTAATGAACAGCGGATCGAGATGACCAATGGTGGGCCGCCCAAGGGCGCCGAGCACTCGAGGCGAAACGTCCGAAGGGCCCGGCCCCATCAGTGTACGCTGGGGTGGATGGAAGCTCTGGCTCATGATGAATCCGTATTGTTTGTCGAATGGGAGACGCCTGCCTGCGCGCGGGCGCAATGATGCCTAAATTGCCTGGGGATAGCTAACCCCCCGCGCTCTCGAGGGCCTCCTGCTGCTCAATCCAGATCTCCTCAAGGGCTGATATTTCGGTTTTAGCTGTGCCCTCGGCCCGGACCAGCTCGGCGAGTCTGCTTTGATTTGGAGCCTCGTAGAGCGTGGGGTCAGCCAACTGGCCCTGGAGTTCCTCAAGTATGCCGAGCTGCTTTTCCAGACTGCGCTCGGTTTTTTGCAGCGCATTACGCAGCGGTCGCAGGCGAGCGCGTTGCTCGGCGGCCCCCTGCCGAAGCTGCCGACCCTTGATGGATTTGTTGACCGTGGATTCTCCCGGCACGTGGTCTTCTGACGGAGGCCGTGACGCATTGTTTTCGCTGGTGAGAACCCACTGCTCATAGGCGGCAAGGTCATCCGGGTATTCGGTGACGGTCGCCTTGTCCACCAGCCAGAGTGACTCGACCGCATGTCGGATTAGATGGCGATCGTGGCTGACGAGGACAATGGCCCCTGTATAACCCTGCAATGCCATGGCCAGGGCGTGGCGCATATCGAGATCGAGGTGGTTGGTGGGCTCATCAAGGATAAGTACGTTGGGATCCTGCCAAACAACCATGGCCAGCGCCAGGCGGGCTTTCTCGCCACCTGAGAACGGTGCGATTTCCTCGCGAGCCCGATCACCCCTAAAATTAAAGCCGCCCAGAAAATCGAGTATGTCCTGCTCACGCGCCGACGGGGTGAGGCGCTGTAAATGGAGGAGGGGGCTGGCGCCCAGGTCAAGAACTTCCAGCTGTTGCTGGTCAAAATAACCTATTCGGAGATGTGCGCCTGTAATCCGCTCTCCCGCCGCCAGTGGCAGCGCCCCAATAAGGCCCTTGAGCAGGGTAGATTTCCCGGCCCCGTTTTTGCCAAGTAATCCGATTCGATCTCCCGGATGCAGTGTCAGTGCAACGTTGCGCAAGACACGTCGCTCCCCGTAGCCCAGCGCCGCATTGTCAATGGAGAGCAGTGGGTCGCTGCTTTTACCCGGCTCGGGAAACTGGAAAGAGAAGGGTGAGTCGGCATGGGCCGGTGCCACCGTCTCCATTCTTTCCAGTGCTTTTAATCGGCTCTGTGCCTGGCGGGCCTTGGTGGCTTTGGCGCGAAATCGCCTGACGAAGGCCTCAATACTGGCGATTTCTCTTGCCTGTCGCGCAAATTGGGCTTTTTGCTGCGCCATGCGCTCAGCCCGCTGCTGTTCAAAAGCCGAGTAACCGCCCCGGTAGGTCACCAGTTGGTTTTGCTCGATGCTCAGCGTGCGCTCGCAGACCGCGTCAATGAAATCGCGATCATGGGAGATCATCATCAAGGTGCCCGGATACCGAAGCAGCCAGCCCTGCAGCCAGAGCATGGTGTCGAGATCCAGGTGGTTGGTGGGCTCGTCGAGCAGCAAAAGATCGGAGGGCGTCATGAGAGCCCGGGCGAGGTTGAGCCGGACGCGCCAACCACCCGAAAAGTCGACGACGGGTTTTTCCAGGTCAGCCTGCGCGAAGCCAAGACCCAGAAGCAGTTGTTCCGCTCGCCTGGGCGCGCCATAGCCATCCGTAATTTCAAGTTCCTGGTGGAGCTGCGCGGCGCGCTCAAAGTCCGCAGCGCGTTCTGCGGCGGCCACGTCCCTGAGCAGGGTGGCGACAGGCATATCGCCCGCCACCACGAAGTCTCGGGTGGAATCGTTACTGGCGACCACCTCCTGTGCCATATGGGCAATTCGCAGGCCGGACATACCCCGGATTTGTCCTCGGTCAGCCACCAGCTCACCACAGAGCAGGGCAAACAAACTGGACTTGCCTGTGCCGTTGGCGCCAATCAGCGCCAGTTTCTGGCCGGGCTGCAGCGTCGCCGAGGCCCCCTCAAACAGCAAATTTGGCCCTCGGCGCAGGGCGATGTCTTCAAGGATGATCAAGGAGCTGTTCCGCCTCGCGTTGCTGTGCCTGCCAGAGCTCGGTATAGCGTCCGTTACGTGCGAGCAGCGCGTCGTGGCTGCCCTGTTCCACAAGGCGGCCCTCCTCAAGGACCAGTATTCGATCAGCGTCCACGATTGTGGACAGCCGATGCGCTATCACCACAGCGGTATGGTGTCCTGCCAGGGCCCGAAAAGCACTCATCACCGCCCGCTCCGACTCACTGTCCAGACTCGAGGTTGCTTCGTCAAAGACCAGCACTGGCGCATCCTTGAGTACCGCGCGGGCAATAGCCACCCGTTGCCGTTCACCCCCTGACAGTTTTAGCCCGCGCTCGCCCACCTGGGTGGCCAGCCCCTCGGGCAGTCGGGCAACGAAGTCGCCGAGGTAGGCAGCGGCAACTGCCGCGTCGACCTCGTGATCGGTAGCCGTTGGCCGTCCATAGCGGATGTTTTCACGCAGTGAGTCGTTAAACAATACGCAGTCCTGGGGGACAATTGCTATGGCACGTCGCAGTGACTGTTGGGTGACGTCGCGGATATTCTGCCCATCAAGACAAATGGTTCCCGCGGTGGGATCGTAAAATCGAAACAGCAGTTTCACCACGGTGGATTTTCCCGCGCCGCTGGCGCCCACAAGCGCTATGGTTTCCCCACCCTCTATCCGAAAGTCCAACTGCGCAAGGACCTGCCGCGTGTCGCCATAACTGAACCCAACGCCCTTAAACTCTATGACGCCTGACTGCACCTCGAGATGACCGGCGTCAGGTGCATCTGCGACCTCGGGCTGTTGATCCAATATGAGGAACAGGCGCTCTATATTGGCCAGCGAGGCCTTGATTTCCCGGTAAACAAAGCCGAGAAAGCCCAACGGAATAAACAACTGCAGCATGAACTGGTTGATCAGTACAAAGTCGCCCAGCGTCATGTCACTGCTCTGGACTGACAGGGCAGCCATGCCCAGCATGAGCGTTTGGCTCAAGGCAATAATCACGGCCTGGCCACTGTTCAATGCCAGCAGGGAGAGCCTGTTTTTACGTCGGGCCTGCTCCCATTGCTCCAGCGATTGATCGTAGCGATGGGCCTCAAACTCTTCATTAGTAAAGTATTTGACGGTTTCGTAGTTAATGAGGCTGTCTACGGCACGGGTGTTGCTGTCCGAATCAGCGGCATTGACCTCGCGTATGAACCGAGTGCGCCAGCTGGTGGCTCGGAAGGAGTAGGCGCCGTACAGGGCGACAGACAGCAGCACGACGAGGCTGTAGTTCACCCCGTAGTTGAACAACAGGATCCCCGTCACCATGGCAATCTCAAATAGCGTGGGGGCGATGTTGAAAATAAAAAATCGCATCAGGAAGCTGATCCCGTTGCTGCCCCTCTCTATGTCCCGCGCCAGCCCTCCGGTTCGTCGGTTGAGGTGATAATTCAGGTCCAGCCTGTGAATGTGCTTGAAAACAGCCAGACCGATGCGGTGCATGGCGCGTTCGGTGACCCGGCCAAACAGGGTGTCCCGGAATTCGGCAAACAGGGTATTGGCAAACCGGGCCGTTCCGTAGGCCAGTACCATCAGCAGTATCAGGGAAGTGGGAGCCAGCATGGGGCTCTGGTCGAGGCCGTCAACCAGGGCCTTGAGTAAGAAGGGAATCAGCAGCAACCCCCCTTTTGCCAGCAGTAGACAGCCCAGTGCAGCCGCCACCCTGGCCCGATTTTCGACCAGTGTAGGCGCTACCTGATGCCAGAGTTTGCGCAGCAGGAGTCGGCTGTCTGCGCTGGGGGTGTCGTCGGTTTGCGAGCTGTGCATGGTGGTATCGGCAAGCCCTCGTGGTGACGGGGCCGGGTATGGTATCCGGATGGCTGGGGGTGCAGTACTCTACCCCAGTGGGCGCGGAGTACCCAGTCGCGTTTCATTTTATCTGTCATCGAGAGAAAGGACTATAACGCATGGGCTTCATCAGCGAGAACGTCACACTGGACGAGCCGGCATTCATTCATGAGAGTGCCTGGCTGTACGGAAAGGTTTATATCGGCCCGGGAGCGTCGATTTGGCCCAACGTGGTGACCCGGGCGGAATTTCTGGAAATACGCATCGGCGCCAGGACCAATATTCAGGACTTTGTCATGATCCATGTGGGCGCCATGACGCCCACCATTGTGGGCGAGGACTGCTCCATCACGCACCACGCGATACTGCATGGCTGTGAAATCGGGGATCGCTGCCTGATTGGAATAAATTCCACCATTATGGATGGGGCAAGAATAGGCGCGAATTCGATTGTGGCGGGCAATAGCATTGTGCGCGAGAACAGCGATTTTCCTGAGAACTCCATCATTGCGGGTGTACCCGCCAAGGTGGTGGCAAGTCGGGACAACGGCAAAGCCAACGCGATCAACGCTGCCATGTACCAACGTTTTGCCGCGGCCTACTCGGTGGGCCGCGACCGTCTTGATGACGCCGAGGTCGCAGACGTCATGGCGCTGTATCGCCAGGAGTAGCCGGATGGCCTCAGGGTGATGCACCGATCGGTTTTCGCCGCTGCCGCCACTGCTGGAAGGAGAGCAGCCAGACCAGGAAGGTGAACGAGGACAGCAACAGCACCATGCCGCGCCATGAACCGTGGTCATAGGCCATCGTCCCGGCCCAACTACCGATGCCCGCACCGGTAAACATCACGCTCACGTAAAGGCTCATCAGGCGGGTTCGAATGGCGGGTAACTCCTGTAGGCCCGTCATGCGGCCCGTGACGTCAATAATCGGTCCCACGATGCTCATGATGGCTAGGGGCGGCAGCAGAAAGACCCAGTTGTGTTGGGCAGTCCAGAGCAGCATCACACCGCCAAACTGGCAGGTCGCCATGAGCAGACGTGCTTTTTCAGCGCCCGTTCGATCCGCCCATTGCCCCAATCGGGTGGTGGTCAGTAGCCCAATCGCTGAAAATGCAGTGAGGTAGCCCACCAGGTCGGATCCATGTCCCAGGGTATCGCTGGTCAAATGCAGGCTGATACCCAGCCAAAGGGCAATGAAACCGGCAAGGTTGATGCCCTGAATGACGCCTGACACCATCAGCCTTGGATGCGAGGTGGCCAGATCAAACATGGAGATGAGCAACTGCACGTAGCGCGGCGCGCCTTCAGGTGGTTTTTCGGCCACCATCATGCGTGGCAGGCTCACGGCTGCGATCGCCATCAGGACCGCGGCGCCCCAGTAGACCAGGCGCCAGTCGGCATACTCACCGATGACCCCCGCGGCCAGTCGGGATACCTGAACACCGGCAATGACACCGGTGGTCAGCAGTGCCGTGGCGTAACCGAGTCGTGAGGGAGCGATCCGCCGGGAGGCATAGGCAGGTAACAGGTAGGGAGTCACCGTAAAGAAACCCAGTAGGGTGGATGCTGTGACAAAGAGCGCGAAGTGGGGGGTGAGCGCCATGGCCACAAGTGCTGCGACCTGCACCGAGAGGCACAGCGTCACCAGAAGACGGTTGTTGACCCGATCGGCCAGGGGTAGCAGCAACAGCACGCCCAGGGCGAGTGCTATCTGGTTCAGTGCCGGTACGATGCCGATCAAGCCATCGCTGACCGCGAAGTCCCGGGCGACGTCGCCAATGATCGGATGGATGTAATACGCATTGGCGGTCACGATAGCGGAAGCCACTGCCAGTACAATGATCTCTCTGTCACCCGTCAAAGGGAGGTACTCCATGAAAAAGCTGTGCCGGCTGACGCTGTGGTTGCCCCTGTTGGCAACCGGTGCGTATGCCGTTGAACCGCTGGTTTACGAGGCGAACTGGCGGGGTGCCATTATAACCCTGCACAGCGCTAACGCGGGCTCGATCAACGCGGTGCGTTTTTTTGCGCAGCTGTCAGATCAAATCCTTCTCGATACCGAGGTCTCCGTGGAGGGTGTGGTCAACGATGTCGAGGTAGCCGACCTTGATGACAATGGCTTCCCGGAAGTCTATGCCTTTGTGACGGCCGCGGGCAGCGGCTCCTACGGTTCGGTGATCGCTTTTGCCTCTAACCGCAACCTCTCCATGACGGCTATTCACCAGATGGGGTTGCCCCCGGATTCCCCGGCGCTGGTGGGTTACCGTGGGCATGATCGTTTTCGGGTTCTTGGGCGGATGGTTGAGCGGCGCTTTCCCGTGTATCTCCCGGGCGATACCAACGCGAACCCGACGGGGGGGATTCGGCGGCTGGCTTACGAACTTCAGGCTGGTGAGGCGGGCTGGCTTCTGACGCCCCAATTCTGACCGGCCCGGACGCCATTTTTTCTTGGCGGATGGCACGGCCCCGATGCGGGCAGATACCAGTGGGTCGGGGCCATTGGATCCCGCCTATTAGCCGGAATGATAACGGGTCAGCAGTCGGTCCAGTTGGTCGGCAAAGGCTTTTCGGTCCACCTGGGAGAGGGGCGGGGGGCCGCCTGTACGTTCCCCTGTCGCGCGAAGGGTTTCCATGAAATCGCGCATTTGCAGCCGCTGCTTTATGTTGGCCTCCGTGTAGCGCTCGCCCCGGGGCGTGAGCACATGCGCTCCCTTTTCCAGTGCCTCTGCAGCGAGTGGAATATCGGCGGTAATCACCAGGTCATTGGGCACCGCGCGCTGCACGATTTCGTCATCAGCTTCGTCAAACCCCTGGGGCACCTGATAGGCGCTCAGCCACGGGGACGCCGGTAGGCTGATGGGCTGGTTGGCGACGAACAGTACAGAAATACCGCGTTTTATTCCCGCACGACATACAATATCCCGGACGGTGCCCGGGCAGGCGTCGGCGTCGACTAGAATATGCATTGGGAAACACCTCGTCACGTTCAATCCAGCAGCGCGGAGCGGCTAATTTACAACCAACCAAAAGGGAGCACGGCCCATGCCATTAGTTCAGTATGATGAGCAGGAAGACTTTGTCCAGATCACCCTCGATGACGGCAAGGCCAATGCCCTGTCATTCCAGATGGCCGATGAATTGGATGCTGCCCTCGATGCGGCCCTGCAGTCCGGAAAGGTCACCGTGCTCGCGGGACGGCCGGGCAAGTTTTCTGCTGGATTTGACCTGACCGTTATGGGAGAACAGGGCGAGAATGCCCAGCGCTTGCTGCGCCGGGGTGCCGATATCGCCGGGCGCCTGGTGCACAGTCATCTCCCCGTTGTTGCGGCGGTAACCGGTCATGCTCTCGCTATGGGTACCCTGATTTGTCTCGCGGCAGATTACCGGGTGGGGGCCAGGGGCAATTTCAAACTTGGGCTCAACGAGGTCGCTATCGGCATGACCTTACCCTGGTTCGGCATCGAGCTTGCACAGGAGCGGGTTGTGGAAGCGCACCGGCACCAGGTGGTCTCCCTGGCACGGATCTACGATCCTGACAGTGCGGTGGAAGCGGGTATTCTTGACCGCTGCTGCGAGCCGGAGGTGCTTCTTTCTGAGGTGGCCGGTGCCGCCCAGATGTTTGCAAAACTGGATATGAATGCGTTTGCCGCGACCAAGGCCCGTCTGAGGGAGGGCTTTGATGCGCGCTGGCAAACTGCGATGACCCGGGACTTTGGCTGAGTGCCACAGCCAACCTGAAGCTGTCCTCTGATTTCCACGACGGCTTTAACTGCGGGCTGCCGCAAGCGCGTTGGCCAGCTTCATCTGTTGTCGGGTTGCCGCGAAAACAGTCAGGTCGTCTGATGTCTTGCCCGTCTCGCCAAGAATGAAGAGCTGCTGGTAGTACCAGTACTGGACGGCAAAAGTCGCCAGGGTTTTGATCAGATTGAGTTTCTCCAGTGGTTTGAGCCACCCCGGTAGCAGTGACAGGGTATCTTCGTAACGCGGCAGTTCCTCTGTGCCTGAGAGTAACCGTTTGGGAGCGTCCGTCATGACGCACATGGGGCGGCCAATGCCAATCACGTCGGCTGAGCCGCTTTCCAGGGCATCCTCCATCGCATCTCTGCGGCGCAGGCCCCCCGTTACCATTAGTGGCATGTTGAGCTCTTGGCGCATGGCCTGGGCGAAGTCCACAAAGTAGGCTTCCCGGGACCGGGTTGATTGGGCGATGGCCTGGTCTTCGACAGGCTCTATACCCGCCACATTCAGGAGCCTCGGTTGTTCATAGGTGCCACCCGAAATCTCCAGCAGATCGACGCCTGCGGCTTCCAGCCATTTGGCGACCTGCAGGCTCTCGGTAAAATCGAACCCGCCCCGCTGAAAGTCTGCGCTGTTGAGTTTGACGCCAATGGGAAAGTCGGGTCCCACGGCGGTGCGCACCGCAGCAACGGATGCCATGAGCAGTCGGGCACGGTTCTCCAGGTCGCCGCCCCAGCGGTCATCGCGCTGGTTACTCCTCGGGCTGAGGAATTGCGACAGTAAATACCCGTGGGCACTGTGCAATTGCACGCCCGTGAAGCCGGCATCCTTCAGTATCCGGGCACAGCGGGCAAAGCCTGTGATTACCGCTTCGATATCGGCTTCCGTCATGGCGACAGGTTCGCCAAATTGCCCGCCCGGTAAGCCCAGCTTGATCGCCGAGGGCGCTTTCGGATTCGGGTTGATGATCTTCTGGCACTGCCGACCCGCGTGGCTGAGTTGGGCCCAGAAGTGGTTGCCGGCCCTTGTTCCGGCCCGGGCCCAGGCACTGAGTGCGGCCTTCGTCGTATCGTCCGGCTCGCCATCGACAACAACGTTACCCGGTCGCTCCAGGTGATCGCGATCAATCTGTACGTTACCTGACAGCAGTAGACCTGCCCCGCCCTCACTCCATAAGCTGTACAAACGGTTCAGCGCTGTCCCGGGGACGCCATCGGCCCCAGCAAGGCCCTCCGTCATGGCTGCCTTGCACAAACGGTTCTTGAGAACCACGCCGCAGGGGAGTGTCAGTGTTTGTTCAATCATTGGAGAGCTCCATGGAATTGCAGGCCGATATGGACGTTGCTTGCACAACCCGGTGTGCCCAGAGCCCCGGGCCAACTGCTTCAGGCTGCTTTAATCTGCGGGTGGGATTATACGGAAAAAGGTACCGCCGTCGGTGAGGGCAGCGATGCTGCCGTCGGACAGGACGCGGACGTCCCTAACCCGTCCTGTGACTTCGGGGAAGGGCTCGCTTTGGCTGAACCCACCATCCCCTGGCGTGAGGCGGTAGAGCTTTTCATCCTTGAGTGCTCCGATCAGCAGGGATCCCTGCCAGCCGTCAAAACCTGCGCCCCGGTAGATCGCAAGACCCGAGGTCGCAATACTGGGATCCCAGTAGATTTCGGGTTGTACCATGCCTTCGGCCTCGGTATAGGGCGAGATTATTGCGCCCGAATAGTCCACTCCGTAGGTGATGGCGGGCCAGCCATAGTTGCTGCCGGGCACAATACGGTTGAGTTCGTCTCCACCCTTGGGCCCGTGTTCGGTCATCCAGATGGTGCCATCAAGCCGGTCTACAACCAGGCCCTGAGGATTTCTGTGCCCGTAGCTGTAAACCCTCGGAGCGGCCTCGGGAAAGGGGTTGTCTGGGGGTGGGGTCCCGTCGCTTCTAATGCGCAGCAGTTTACCCAGCTCGCTATCGAGACTCTGGGCCTGCTCCCGGTACTCGAATCCTTCGCCAATACTGACCAGAAGGGTGCCGTCGGACAGGAAGGCCAGTTTGCCACCGTAGTGGGCCGCCTTTTTTTTATCAGGCAGGACCTCGAGAATGGTTTCTATCTGCTCAAGGCGGTCTTCAGCAAGCCGAGCCCGAACAACGGTTGTCCTGTTAGCTTCGGCATCGCCGCCGGCATAGGAGAGGTACACGGTCCGGTTGGCAGAAAAGTCGGGATCCAGAATAACCTCCAGCAACCCGCCCTGACTTTTGAAATACACCTCGGGCACTCCCGCTATGGGGGTGACATCACCCCGCTCCGTCAGGTGCAGCAATTGCCCCCCTTTCTCGGTGACGAGAAATCCGGTTCCGTCGGGAAGCTGCGCCACCGACCAGGGCTTATCCAGTCCCGAGGCCACGGTTATCACCTCGTAGTCAGCCGTTAACACCGGCAGCGACGCCGCCAGGCTGAGTAACGTGACAAGGGTTTTGACGAGGGATGAATTGAAAGGCATGGTGCATCCTTTGGAGTAGTCAGTTGCCCGAAGTGGCACTATAACCCCTTCGCAGTGCCGGTTTGCACTGTCATCGACGAGGAATTAAACGTGCGCGCTATCGCTGCTTACTTTCCTGCCACACTGATGGCGTATTTGCTGGGCAGTACCCTTTCCAGCATCGTGATCATGATGGGTCTCGCTGATATGGGGATGCCGGTCACGGCGGGGGACGTGTTCGGCGCCATACTATTCGATTGGCTTGGCTTGCTGGGATCTTACCTGCCACTGGTTGCGATTGCCCTGCTGATTGCCCTCCCGGTGGCGGCACAGCTGTATCGAAGGCTCGGGCTGCCCAGAACCGCCACCTATATGCTGGGCGGCTTTATTGCTCTGGTGGCGCTACACCTGATTATGGAGGCCACGCTGGGTCTGATCGGATTTGCGGCGGTACGGACGACATTTGGTCTGGTTCTTCAGGGTGTCGCGGGAGCGGCTGCCGGTAGCGTGTTCGCCGCAGCCTGTGGGGTTCCACGATGAACGAGTCCGAGCTGTTTCAGCAGGGCATCACCGCACTCCAGGCGGGTCGGGGTGGCGAGGCCCGAGCCGTCTTCCAGCAGGCTATAGACGCAGATATCGCCACTGCCCGCTGCTGGCTTGGGATGGCCCTCGCAGCGCTGGTCGAGGCCGATGTCCCAGCAGCAGAGATTGCCGTTGATAACGTTTTGAAGACGGAGCCCCACAATATGCGGGCCCTGATCATCAAGGGCGACATCATGCTGGGGCAGGATGATTTTCAGGGTGCGAGTGCCTACTACAACCTGGTGCTGCGGCTTGCCGCGACCCTGCCCGAGGTGCCGAAGCAACTCGCGGCAGACCTCGGCCGGGTCCAGGACCGCCTCAAACAGTTGGGTGAGATTTTTCAACAGCACCTGACGGACCGGCTCGCCGCGGCGGGCTACCGCAGGGAACAGGCCTCGCCCAGATTCAACCAGTCCCTCGACCTGCTGCTGGGGCGGGAAGAGCGTCAGGATCCGGGGCATACCTATCCCCAGTCCCCCCACGTTTTTTACATGGCCGACATGGGGTACTACACCTACTTCCCAAAGGAACAGCTACCCTGGATGAGAGATCTCGAGGGGCATACCGATCTGATCGCGGATGAACTCAACAGTTTGTTGACGAATCAGGCCGATCGCTTCTCCCCCTACGTTCACAGCGGACTCGATCGGCCCCAGGGTTCCGAGACCAGCTTGTTGGACAGTGATGACTGGACTTCGGCGTTCCTCTGGAAGGACAGCCACCTTCAGCAGGATGTGATGGCGTCCTGCCCGGAAACCAAGCGCTTGATGGACGAGCTACCCCTGACCCGAATTGGTGGCCTGGCCCCCTCGGTGCTGTTCTCGAAACTTGACGCGGGCGCCCGTATTGAGCCCCATGCCGGCATGCTCAACTGCCGATTTATTTGTCATTTACCCCTGACGGTACCCCCGGGCTGTGGGCTGCGTGTGGGCGAGGATACTCGAGAGACCCGTCGCGGCGAGGGCTGGGCTTTTGATGACAGCGTCAACCATGAGGCGTGGAACAACGGTGGCAGTGCGCGAACCATCCTGCTCTTTGACGTATGGCGGCCGGAGCTCGATGCCGAGGAAAGGCATCTGATCACCACGCTACTTGAGGCCGTGTCAGGTTTCGGTAAAGTAGCATGACCCCGGGCGCTTACACCCTGCAGGTGGATAACGCCGGCTGGTAGGGTAGGCAGCACAAGGAACGCAAAATAAATAAACAGAATAAGTAGGTATGCCATGGTTTTAGCCAGCCTCTGCGCCACTCGGTGCATTCGCACCGCCGTCAGTGTCATCCTGCTGTGCGTGCTATCGCTGGCCATGCAGGTGCGTGGGGAATGGGTTGCGGGCGTAACCAGTGATGTCGACACCCACGGTGTGGGTGGGGTGGCGGAATATCACTGGCAGGATTTCGGTGCGCTGGGTGCCCTGTCGGGGAACCTGGCGGTCGCCGGTCGCCTGGACGCTGATGGCGATGCCTGGGTCGGTGCGGGGGTTGCCGGTCGCTATCGTTTTGGTGGTGGATTTTTTGTTGAGGGCAGTTTTATGCCAGGGCTCTATCACGGTGGGGACACCGATCTGGGTGGATCCCTCCAGTTCAGATCCCTGCTGGGAGCGGGGTACGACATCAATGAGGACTTCTCTATTTCCCTGTCCTTTGACCATATGTCCAACGGCAGCACCCAAAGCGATAATCCGGGTTCCGATGCCGTGATGTTGCGTTTCAGCATCCGCTAGCAGCCCTCTCTTGTGACCGACACACCCACAGCAGAGCAACCCCTGGCCGGCATTGAGGTGGTTGAGTTATCCACCATGGTGACCTGTTCACTGGCGGCCATGACGCTGCGCGCCCAGGGTGCACGGGTGATCAAGGTCGAGCCGGTCAGAACGGGCGACCCCATGCGTATGCTGGGGAGCCAGAAGTCCGGGATATCCGCCCTGTTCCATAACTGCAACAGGGGTAAGCGTTCCCTGGCTATCAACCTGAAGCACGAGGTGGGTGTCGAGGCTGTTCGCCGTCTCGCGGCCCGTGCAGATGTACTGCTCAACAACTATCGCCCTGGCGTTATGGCGCAGCTTGGGCTCGCCAGTGCAACCCTGCGCCAGACCAACCCGCGCCTGATCAATGTCGCGGTCACCGGTTTCGGCAATCGAGGCCCACTGCACGACCGGCCTGCCTATGATCATGTCATCCAGGGCATAGCGGGTATCACGGGTTTACAGGGTGGCGGGGACAGCTATGCTTTTGTCCGCATGCTCATGTGCGACAAGGTGACCGCCTATACGACGGCTCAGGCGGTCACGGCGGCCCTGTTGGCACGGCATAGCACAGGGGAGGGTCAGCATATCGATATCTCCATGTTGCACGCCTGTCTCGCCTTCATGTGGCCTGATGGCATGATGCACCGGACCCTGCATGACGACGATGTCCTGCAGATGCCACCGATCTCAGAGAGCTACCAGACCATCAAGGCCCGGGATGGGGCTGTTGCCGCGTCTATTCTCCAGGACAGCCACTGGGAGGCTGTCATCGCGCTCATAGGACGGGATGAGCTTAGGACCGACCCCCGGTTTACGACGCTTGCCAGTCGGTTTTTGAACCTGGAAGCGTTTTCTGCTGTCCTCAGGGACGGTATGCAGCACCTCAGCGTCGAGGACATCATGACCGCTTTCGAGGCCGCTGATATCCCCAGCGCACCCTGCGAATCCCGGGATAGTGTGACCGAGAATGTTCAGGTTCAGGCGCTGGATATTCTGGAAACCTATGTCACGGAAAATTTAGGAAAGCTCACCAGCCCAGCGCCACCCGTGCAGTTTGCCGGCGCTGCAACGTCACTGGCCGAACCCTCGCCGTGCCTTGGGGAGCACAGCAGGGAAATCATGGCGGAACTGGGATTCACCACTGGGCAAGTGGATGATCTGCTTGCAGCGGGAAAACTGGGTATCGGCTGAGGCTGCATTGCAGACCGGTGAAGCGGGTAGCTGATCAGGGTAACCTACCTGGCAGGCGCTGCCTGTGCGGCTCCAATGAAGATGGAGAGACCCGAGGATGACAACATTCTGTGAGTTGAAAAACCTCGCTGGCGTTACCTTTGGTCATGCGACGGACCCGTTGGGCAAAACCGGGGTGACCGTGCTGCGCTTTGATGCGGGAGCCGTGGCTGCGGTAGACGTCCGTGGTGCTGCGCCGGGCACCCGTGAAACTGATCTTCTCAGGCCTGAAAACCTGATTGACCGTGTCCATGCCATTGTCCTGGCCGGAGGCAGTGTCTGGGGGCTCGATGCCATGGGTGGTGTGGTGCAGGTACTCGAGGCTGCAAATGTGGGTTTTGCCACCGACGTCGTGCGCGTACCCATTGTGACGGGTGCGGTTTTGTATGACCTCGGAACAGGGTCGTCAGAGGCTCGACCCGACTTTGAAATGGGCCGCAAGGCGGCACAGGCGGCCCGCCCCGGGGGTATTGAGAGAGGCGCGGTCGGTGCCGGGTGTGGCGCAACTCTGGGCAAGTTATACGGAGCCGAGTATGCCGCTCCGGCCGGGCTGGGCGCGCACTGTATCGAGCTTGAAAGTGGTCACTGTGTGGCGGCCATCGTAGCGGTTAATCCCTACGGCGAGGTTTACGGTGCTGACGGCGTGGCGATAGGGAGCAGCCGAGCTCCTGAGCACAGTCCCAGGTCATCGTCCTATGGGGATACCGCAGAAATGCCCGGCACCAACACGACCATTGGCGCCGTACTGACCAACGCGATCCTGACCAAAAGTGAGGCGCTCAAGATATCCCAGATGGCCCACGACGGACTGGCGAGGGCGATTCGTCCGGCACATACCCTGTACGATGGTGACACGCTATTTACCGCATCCACCGGCAGTCGGCCGGCAATGGCCGTCAATCGTCTGGGGATGCTGGCCGCCGATGCGGTAGAGGCCGCTATCCGGGATGCGGTGACGTCAGCTGACGCCTGACAGCAAACGGGCCGAGCCAGGCGGTCCTAGCGGGTCGAAGCTGCGTAGATAAGCATAGCGGGGCTGGAGTCCGGTGGCCTGGGTCCCCCGCTGCGGTCCGGGTGCGCCGGATACTGTCGGTGGCGACACGGGTAGCGCTGGCAGATACAGGAATAAATATTTGAGGGGGGTCTATGCGCTTCAGTTATCAGGTAGGCATGAGTGTGGCAGAGGACTATCTTCCTCTCGCCAAGGCCGCAGAAGCGGCGGGATACGATGGCATCACGATTCCAGACAGTATCTGTTACCCGCAAGAATGCAGCTCCAAATATCCCTACAACAAAGACGGGAGTCGGGAGTTTTTGGAGAGTGTCCCCTTCCTCGAGAGTTTGATTGCCGTGGCCGCCATGACTGCGGTTACCGAGCACATCCGCTTCGCGACGTTCGTTTATAAGCTGGCGGTGCGCCAGGCCCCGGTGGTGGCAAAACAGGTGCAAAGTATTCAGCAACTGTCGGGTAATCGTTTCGACTTTGGTGTGGGTATTAGCCCCTGGGAGGAGGATTTTGCGGTCTGCGGTGTGCCCTGGGAGCAGCGCGGTAAGCGGTTTGATGAGCAGATCGCCATACTGAGGGGGCTCGAATCGGGTGAATTTTTCGGCTTTGAGGGCGAGATGCACGCCATGCCGGCCAATAAAATGTGCCCTGTGCCGACCGCACCAACACCGATCCTGATGGGTGGGCACTCCGACCCGGCACTCAAGCGTGCCGCCCGTGTGGGCGACGGCTGGATGTGCGCCGGGGCCGACATGACTCAGCTCGAGGCGTACATTGGCAAGCTCAATCGATGGCGTGAAGAGTTTGGTACCGCCGAGAAGCCGTTCCGGATTTTTACCACCGGCCAGAATGCTTTCACGCCCCAGGGGATTGCCGATCTCGAGGCTCTGGGTGTCACCGATGTCATCATTGCCTTTCGGAATGTCTACGAAATGGAGCCCGATCACAGTCTCGAAAAGAAGCTGCAGATGCTGCATTGGTATGCCGGAGAGTTCATCGCACCCCACCGCCGTTGAAAATTGAAGCGGGCAAAACCGGGGTTCTCGCTCTTATCGCGTTGCATGCCGGATGGCATGCAACGCATTGTTCCCCCGCCGAGACGCCAAACTGGGGGTCCCGGTCCCTGTTATTGGGCTAGACTTTGCGGCCAACAACCCGACACTGAGGGCCCACGGCCATGGATATCCTGACTACCCAGGACGGCAGCATACGCACCCTGACGTTGAATCGGCCCGAGCGGCGCAATCCGATTACGGATTTGGCGATGGTCGAGGCACTGGTTTGTGCACTTCAGTCGGCAGACGCCGATCCCTCGGTTCGGGTCATTATCCTCACCGGAGCCGGCAGGGCATTCTGTTCCGGAGGCGACCTGCGGCAAATGCAGCCCGGGCCGAACAGTCTGATCGGTGCCTCCCCCGAAGCGACGCGAGATAATTACCGCAACGGCATACAGCGTATCCCGCTGGCGATGGAGGGTTTGGGCGTGCCGGTAATCGCTGCCATCAACGGCGCTGCGATCGGTGCCGGCTGCGACCTGACCTGTATGTGTGATATTCGCATTGCCTCCACAGAGGCACGGTTTGCAGAGAGCTTCGTAAAATTGGGGCTCATCCCGGGCGACGGGGGTGCCTGGCTATTGCCGCGGATTGTCGGCTTTTCCCGCGCTACGGAAATGGCCCTGACAGGGGACCCCATTGACGCCGATACGGCGCTACAGTGGGGGTTGGTGTCCCGGGTGGTGGCGGCCGAGGACCTGTTGCCAACCTGTCACAGCATTGCCATGAAGATCGCCGCCAACCCGCCTGAGGCAGTCAGCAGGGCAAAGGGAATGCTACGAAAGGCCTGCGACCAGTCCCTTGCAGAGGCGCTGGACACAGCAGCTGTACAGCAGGGTTACGCCCATCAGACGCGGGATCATCGCGAGGCCGTGGCGGCATTCCTTGACAAGCGTACGCCACACTTTACGGGCGAGTGATCTGTTGGGTGGATTAAGCTGCCCGCCGGCCGGAGTCCAATCAGCTTATGTCGCGTGCCTTGTCGTGCGTGACCATGCGTGGGTAAGGAGGGTGAACGGGGGCGCGGTAGCCGTGTCGGGGCTTATCGAACTCAGAGTGTGGCCGGTGCCCCGAGGATACGGCTGGTGCAGCATTGGGTGGCCATAATGGACAGCGCTATCGGCCAGGCGCCGACTCGCCGGCCGGCGACAAAATAGGCTACGCGACTGCCTTGGCTGCGTGCCCGCCAAATCGCAAGTGCCAGAATGGTCGTGGGGTAAAGGCCAATGAACCCCCAGTCAAGCGCTGCCAGTGCTGGAGATTGATTCAACATCAAAGCCGGTTAGCGTGGACCTGTGTTTTCCTGTTGGACCCTGTTACAGCGCAGCCTGGTTTGACGTTGCAGCGCGGTTTAAAGATTCTCTTCCGGGCGCTTGTTCAGCTACTCACGACCTGCTCGAGCCGTGCGAACTGGGCCTCCAGTGCGCCCCGGCGGGCGTCGACAAAGCCAGGCCCCTGCTGGGCAAAGAACTCCGAGTGGTCCGCCGTCAGGCAGTTTTCCAGAGCTGCGGCCAGATCACCGCTGTCATTGACCCTGGTCAGCAAACCAGATTTTTCCATGTCTCGGTAGAGACTGGCAAAGTTGTCGGTGCTGGGACCCGTGACCACGGGTCGCCCGAATACCAGCGCTTCCAGAGGGTTGTGCCCCCCGTGGGGCACCAGGCTACCGCCCATGAAGACCACGGTCGCCAGACCCATAAACGCGCTCAGTTCGCCGAGGGTGTCGATCAACAGGACCTCCGTATCGTCACTCAGTGTGTCCCCCGACGAGCGGGTTGTTGCCGTTAGCCCAGCGTCGCGCAGTAATTCCAGCAACGCGTCAGATCGTGTTGGGTGGCGGGGAGCCAGCCAAAGTGCGCAGTTGGGAAAGCGCCCCCGCAGCGTCTTGAACGCATCAATCACAGTGGGGTCTTCCCCTGCATGCGTGCTGGCGGCCAGAACGATGGGTCGGCGGGAGCAAGGCGTGCCCAGACTGATTGCCAGCTGGTCCCTCTGGTTCTGGAGGGCCTCGAGGGGCATATCAAATTTCAGGCTACCCACCACCGAGACCCGTGCAGGCCACGCCCCCAGTGCCCGGAAACGGCGGGCGTCGGAGGCGTGCTGGCAGGCGATATGATCCAGATCAGCAACGCTCGTGCGGGCGAGGGAGCCCAGTCGGGCGTAGCCACGCAGCGAACGCGCTGACAGCCGTCCATTGAGAAGCAGGGTTTTGATGCCCCGACCTTTGCACTGGTGGATCAACCCAGGCCATAACTCGGTCTCCACCAGCACCACAGCAATGGGTTGCCAGTGGTCGAGGCAACGCAGGACAGCGCCGCGGCTGTCGATGGGTAACCAGGCCCGGTCGACCCTATCGCCAAAGAGGCGCTCGACCTGCTCGGCACCAGAGGGCGTTGTCGAGGTCACGACAATAGCCAGATCCGGACGCCGGGTCAGCAGGGCCTCGACCAGGGGCGCTATCGCCAGGGTTTCACCAACGCTGACCGCGTGAATCCAGAGCCGGCCATTGCCACTGGGCCTGGGTTCGGGAAGATTTCGGCCCAGCCGCTGGGTGAGGTTGGCGCGATAGCCCGGCTCTCGTATTGATAACCACAGAAATACAGCCAGAAAGACCGGTGTCAGAAACAGTGTCAACAGGCCATAAAGTCGACGCATGAGATTAACTACAACCAACCCGTGTCCAGCGCCCAGTATACGGGACCCTATGGGCAGGTTCCCTGTTTTCAATACGGACTGGCTGCGCCACCTTGCCGGCCTGGACCGCCGCGGACGGTCCGGGGACTATCGACGCACTTGCGTTGTCACGAACTGATGTTGTTCCCGGGTGGGGGGGGCTGCCCAGAGCCGAGGGCCTGATCCAGTTTTTTGAGGACCTCGTCGACCTGGATATCTGCCATAAGGCCAGCACCCTTCAATCGCGTCCCCCACCTTGTCTCTTCGGGTCGGCCGGACTTCTGGGCCAGCAAATTGGCCGAGTAAACCTCAACGGTCAGTGACCTGGAATGGTAGGGGCCCGTTCTTTCAGGATTGCTGTGGGCGTACAGACCAATAACGGGGGTGCCCTGGGTTACAGCCATATGCGCGGTACCACTGTCCGGGGCAACGACGGCCGCGGCCCGGGACACCAGCATCAGCAGTTGCTTCAGGTTGGTCTGGCCCACGAGATTGATGGGTTGGGCCTTGGCGAGCTCGGAGATTTTCTGCGCCAGCGCCAGCTCTGAGGTCGCAGGGGCTCCCGTGAGCACGGGGGTAATGCCCCGGTTGGCCAGATGCTCGATGACTGCCGCATAGCGCTCAGGAAGCCAGTTGCGCTCGGGATTGCTGGCCGCCGGTGCGACGACAACAAAAGGCGCATCCCCGGGAATGTGCGCTTCAACCCAGGTTTGATCAGTCTCGGGAATCGGAATATGCCACTGGGGCTCAAATGGTGGGACGCCCAGGGCATGGGCAAAGCACTGGAACCCTTCCAGTACGTGGGGCCTGGCGGGCATGGTGACGCGTCTGTTGATGACCAGACTATGGAGCTCCTTGGAGAGATGCCGTGGAAAGCCCCATTTTTGGCGGGCTGGAACCCAGGCGGCGAGGAGGTTGGCCCGGAGCGACAACTGCATGTGGAGCAGGACATCAAAGCGACCCCCCAGTTGACGCCTCACCGCCGGGAATGCGCGGAGACCTTTACCTTTATCGAATACAACAACCCGGATGCCGGGCAGGTCAGATACCAGACCGGCCTCGGTTTTACCCACAAGCCAGGTAATCTCGTCATCCGGGAACTGGTGCTGTATGGCTTGAACCGTTGCTATGGCGTGACAGACGTCACCAATGGCAGAGAGGCGGAGAATACAGAGTCGGCGTCTTGGTGGTTTCATGGCAGGCATCTTAACGCGCCGGATGGTGGACGGTGGAGCCTGAATATTTGCCACACCTCTGATTTAATGGGTTATGGACAGTGAGATCAAAACACCCGCAGGCGGGCGTATCCTTTTCGACGGATCACGGGTAGCGACGCCGGGCCCCGAGCTTTTTGATGCAGGCCACTGGCCAGGCCGCCAGGTGCTTCAGGGAGGCCGTGGCCAGGTCTACTTCGTGGATTGTGCTGAGCAGGCCTGGGTGATCAAGCCCTACCTGCGAGGTGGTTTTGTCCGGCGCTTCATCGAGAGGTCCTATCTGTTTCTGGGCTATGAAAAAACGCGCATGTTCAGGGAGTATCGGCTATTGCGCTACCTGACGTCCCGCAATGTGCCGGTGCCGCATCCCGTTGCCGCCTGGGTCAGTCGCTCCGGGCTGCGTTATGAGGGCGCCATCATTATCGAACGCTTTGAGGGTGTTCATGCGCTTTCGGAAATTTTACTGGAGCGGCAACTGGCGGCCAGCGAGTGGCGGGCAGTGGGATGCTGTATCGGGCGCTTGCATGATGAGCACATCAATCACAAGGATCTAAACGCGAGCAATATACTTGTGAATGAGGCCTCGGTTTTTATTATAGATTTCGACAGGTGTGCCCTGCAGCGTCTGGGCGCACGGTTTTACCGACGAGCCAATTTACGTCGACTGCGTCGCTCCCTCATGCGAGTGGCCGGCGCTGGTGGCAAATTTTCTGCTGAAGACTGGGACGCGTTTATGCGGGGTTACGCCAGCAACGGGAAAGATTTACACCGCTAGCGCCGGCCTGGCCACGATCCGCGATCAGGATCAAGGCGGCTGTGGCCCCCCGTCCTCTTTACCCAATCACGGCAGTCCTATGGTCTTACCGCGGGCCTGGGAAAGTCAGCTAAACAACTAAGCCCGCTGTTGCCCCATGAACTTCATCAAAAGTAATCATTTGAAGCCTGTGCTACTCATTTGCTATCTTTTCCGGCCAATACGATGGATTCGTGCCAATGACAGCCTTCCGGAGTTTCACAGCCGTCCTGCTCGGGTGGACCGCGATCGTCATGGCGGCGCCACCCGAGGGCTATTACGACGGCGTTGACGACAGCTCAGCGGCGGCGCTTGCCGCTTCACTGCACGACATTATCGATGACCACACCCGCTTTCCCTATACCTCCACCGCGACTGATATCTGGGATATTGTCAATGCGGCCGATGAGGATCCTCTCAATCCGGGGAATATTCTGGACATTTACAAGAACGCCAGCTACCCCAAAATACCCGGCGGTACGGGCGCCTATAACCGCGAGCACTCCTGGCCCAAGAGCTACGGATTCCCGAACGATAACAGCAGCAATTACCCCTACACCGATGCCCATCATCTCTTTGCCTCGGATGCGAGCTACAACAGTTCCCGGAGCAACAATCCGTACCGCAACTGCGATGCGGGCTGCAACGAAAAAACCACCCTGGAAACCAACGGCCGAGGGGGTGGCAGCGGCTTCTACCCAGGTAACTCCAACTGGGCACGGGGAACAACAGGCGCGGAAACCTGGCAGACATGGAGTGGTCGTCAGGGGGATGTGGCCAGGGCCATGTTCTACATGGCGGTGCGCTACGAGGGAGGCTTCCACGGTGTCACCGGGCACAACGAGCCCGATCTCATCCTGACCGATGACTACGCATTGATTCAGGCGTACAAAACCGGTGCAAATGAAGCCATGGCCTACATGGGGATGTTGACAGACCTGCTGGCGTGGCACGAAGCCGATCCGGTGGATGATATGGAACGCCGGCGCAATGACGTGATCTTCAGCTTTCAGGGCAACCGCAATCCCTTTATCGACAGCCCTGATTGGGTGGGTTGTGTTTTTGGTGCCACCTGCGGTGGTGGCGGTGGCGGTGGCGGTGGTGGTGATCCTACTGTGGTTCTGGCATCGGCTGATGTGAGCACCGGTATCGGTGTCGTGAGCGGTACTTTCGTTGCCACCCAGGCCAGCGATGACAGCTACCAGGTGATCACCGAAGCGGAGAGCGGCGGTAAACCGTCGCGCCGTACCAGTCAGGCCGAGCACCGCTGGACCTTTAACGTGGCAGCACTCAAGGCAGCGCAGCTGTCCGCCGAGATGGCCTTTGATACGGCGCTGGATGACGGTGCGTTTGTCATGGAGTACAGCATTGCCGGCGGCCCATTCCAGCAGGCTTTCACCGTCCAGCCCTCCAACGCCGACCAGATTTACACCCACAGCTTCGATACTTCAGTCGGTGGCGTGCTGACGCTGCGGCTGACGGATGCGGACCGCACGCGGGGCGCGAGGCAGCTGGATGCGATTCGCGTCGACGCACTGAGAATTACCTACAGCGATGGGGGTCCCGCGGATACCACGCCACCCAACGCCCCCGCGGGCCTTGCCGCCAATGCCGGTGACGGGCGGGTCGACCTCAACTGGTCTGCCAACACCGAGCCCGATCTGGCCGGTTATGTTGTTTCCCGGGCACCGAATAGCACGGGACCTTATGATCGGTTGACGGGGTCATTGTTGAGCACGACCGGCTATACCGATACCACGGTCACCAACGGAGCGACCTATTTCTATTCGGTGACTGCCGAGGACGCCAGCGGCAATACAAGTGCTGCCAGTGCGACGGTCTCGGCTACTCCAGAGGGCAGCACATCCTCGAGCCAGCTGGCAGTGGCGTCAATCAGCCTACAGGCCAACGGCAACAAGTCGCTAAAGGTGACGGCCCTGGTCGAGATGGTCAACGACACCGGCAGTTCGGTGGCTGGGGCGCTGGTCACGGGCACCTTTTCAGGGGACCTGTCCGGTACACAACAAACCAATACGGACAGCGGTGGCCTCGCGCAGTTCCAGGGGCCATCGCGCCTGAAAGCGCCGGCGACCGTGACCTTTTGTGTCGAGGGTGCTGAAAAGGCCGGACTGGTTTTGGACGAGCAGAGTCTCGGTTGTAGCACCATCAATCTATGATGCCCCCGGGCCGTACCTGTCGCAGACACTGACCGGTGAGCACACGCGCCCAACCGCGTTGGCAGCCTCTGGTTCAGCGGTGCTTGGGGTTCAGCGGTGTTTGGGGTTCAGCCTGCGGCGGGGCCAGCGACCCCCGTCTGCAGATAGTCAAGAATACGTTTTGCGGCATCCCCGCCCGAGGTGACTGCGCCCTCCATCCAGCCATACCAGCGCCGCGATAGATCGCCGCCGGCAAATACGACGGGTGGGGGCCTATCGGCAAGCTGGTGCCAGCCCGGTGCCTGATCCGGGCCGGATGACAACCACGTGCCTTTGGCGAAGGGGTCCTTGATCCAGTCGTGGGACAGAAAATCACTCCCCAGACCGATCTCTGGATGACGTCGATGAACAGATGCCCAGCTGCGGCCGAGTGCGCTGCCGTGATCCGGGTTGGCCACATTGAAGCTGGCCACAGCGACGCTTTTCTCACCCTGTTTGCTGTAGACCTCAATCGCGTCAGGCCAACCCGGCGCATAGATAGGCCGGGCAGCGGTTGCCCAGCCTTTGGCGGCACGCCCCGGATGGCCGGCCTGTAGGGTTTCAGAGGCCAGAGGCTCCAGACCAACGTCCAGTTCGAGGCCCGCCAGGACATTAACGGGCAGCGCTACGACCACTGCCCTGGCGACCAGCCGACCCTCGCGGCTGCCAATCTCAACGCCGTGCTCGGTAAGTGCAATTCGCTTGACCGGCCAGTTGAGCCGCGTGGCGCCCTCCAGGGGGCGTGCAATCTGCAGCGCCAGTGACTGGGCGCCGCCTGCAATGCGCCGTTCGTCGCCGGCAAAAGCGGCCTCTGTACCACCAAATGCCGCAATGTCATGCAACAGGTTGGTCGCGCTGTAGTCGCGATGGTCCGCGCCATGCAGGGCAAAGGCCTGGGCGAGCAGATCATCCCTGGCCTCCCCCGGGTGACCCAGCCGGGCCAGATAATCATCCAGTGACATCTCGAGGTGGCGCACCGACCGATACCAATCGGGCCGGGTGACATCAATGAGCGCCGCGTCCTGCTCAATCTGTTGGCACAGCGCCGCGTAGTCGTCCCGGGCAGTGCGGGTCTGTTCCCTGTAAGCCGGTGCAGTGACCAGAGGTATGCGGTAGCGTGACAGTTCCGCCGCCATGGCTGGGTGCGCTGTGGGTGCCACCCATTCGGCGCCCAGGTCAACGTCACAGCCCGCCGCGTCAAAGGGCACGGTCCAGGTGCGCCCCCCGACACGGTCACGGCCTTCCAGCAGGACTACCTGCCGACCCGCCGCAATCAGGTCCCGGGCCGCAATCAATCCGGTCAGTCCCGCGCCCAGAATCGCTATTTCGGTAAACTCATGCATTGTTGGGTGCCGTGTTTTACCTCACCTGCCCCGATGATCCGGGGTGTATACGTCATTGCGCAGATACCGGACACGGGCCTGCAGGGTTTGCTGATATCCACCCCCGTTGCTTGGGCTTTTCGTCCTCGGTAATCGCATTGGCAGAGCGCCCCGGCGCAGGTAACGCAGGCTCTTGGTTGTGGGCTTGAGCGCTCGCCCGGAGCCCCGACTGCATCGCGGGCTGGAGAGTCTGGGCGGCCGTTGCGGGGCGTTGTAATGGGCGGGTCGGGGGTTCGTCCCGGCGCTGTCAGCCCCTGGTTGCCTTGAGAAATTCACCCCTACCCCCATGGACTCTGACGATCTGGGTTCGAATGATAGCGAGGACTTCCGCCCGTCTGATCATTCCTGCCCAGCGCGCGGGTTGTCATTTGCCAGACTGATAAAGAAGGCAAAATTTCGGGCGCGCTCGCGCTGCCTTGATAGGCGACCGCTGGCTCCCCCGTGTCCTGCCTCCATGTTGGTGTGCAGTAAAAGCAGCTTGCCGGGATTCTGGATATCCCGGAGCTTGGCAACCCACTTGGCCGGTTCCCAATACTGTACCTGGCTGTCGTGCAGTCCCGCGGTGACCAGTATATGCGGGTACGTTTTCTGACTGACCTGATCGTAGGGGGAATAGCTCAGCAGGTAGTCATAGTAAGTTTTATCTTCCGGGTTGCCCCATTCGTCCCACTCAAATGTCGTCAGTGGAATACTGGCATCGAGCATGGTCGTCACCACATCGACAAACGGCACCGCCGCGACGACACCATGAAATACCTCAGGCGCCATGTTGATCGCGGCGCCGATGAGTAGCCCTCCGGCACTGCCACCGTATCCATACATCCGCCCAGGGTCCGCCCAGGAGGCGGTTTTAAGATACTGGGCTGCATCAATGTAGTCGGTGAAGGTATTCTTTTTATGCAAAAGTTTGCCATCTTCGTACCAGTGTCGCCCCAGCTCCTGCCCGCCCCTGACATGGGCGATGGCCCAGATAAAACCCCGATCCAGCAGGCTCAGGCGGGCGCTGCTGAACGTTGCCCAACTACTGGAACCATACGAGCCGTAGGCATAGAGCACGGTCGGGTTCTTGCCGCGCTCTAGCCTGTCCTTCCGGTACACCAGGGAGATGGGGACCTGGGTTCCATCCCGGGCCGTAGCCCAGAGGTAACGGCTTTCATAATCGTCGGGATCAAAATTCCCAGGCACTCGGGTACGTTTCCTGAGCACCTGGGTTTGGTCAGCCATATTGAAGTCATAGGTCGACGTGGGTGTTGTCATGGATGAGTAGCTGTAGCGTAACGTCGTTGTTGCCACCTCCGGATTTGTCGAAACCCAGGCTGCGTAAGTGGCATCGGGAAATTGCAGTGCGTAGCTTTGCCCCTCGCCGGGCATGACAACGATTTGTGGTAAACCGTTACGACGCTCCGAAACGACCAGGTAGTGCTGAAAAACATCAAACCCGGTCAGCATAATATCGGCCCGGTGGGGGATCAGTTCGCGCCATTGTGAGCGACCTGTTTCCTGATCCGAGGCTTCCATGAGCCTGAAATTTGGTGCCTCCCAATTGCTCCGGATAACCCATCGACCATCAGCATGGTCGATGGCGTATTCGTGACCGCGGTCGCGCGGCTCGAAGACCTGCCATTTGCCAAACGGTTTGTCCGCAGGTAGGAATCGAGACTCGCTCGTGAGTGTCTGGTCGGACACAATCACCAGGTAATCCCGGGATTTCGTCTTCGCTACGGCGCAGCTGAAGGTCTCATCCAGCTCTTCGTAAATCAGTACGTCATCGCGGTCACTGCCATACTCGTGCCGCCAAATTTGGTGGGCGCGCAGCGTTAGGGGATCTTTGTCGGCATAAAACAGGACCCGGGCGTCTTCTGCCCAGACCAGGTTAGCTGTCACGTCGACAATGTCGCTGCGGCGCGTGGTACCCAGCTTCAGGTCTTTGAACCAAACGGTGTAATTACGGCGTCCTACGGTATCCACGGCGAATGCCGCCAGCTGATTGTCGCTGCTGATGGTCAGCCCCGCGAGGGAAAAAAATGCCGTGCCTGCAGCGAGCTCGTTGGCGTCAACAATAATTTCTTCAGGCGCCTCGAGGGTGCCTTTTCGGCGTGCATAGATGGGGTACTCCAGACCCTCTTCAAACCGCGAGTAATACCAGTATCCGTTGAGTTCATAGGGCACCGACTCGTCGGAGGGATCGAGCCGTGCCACCATTTCTCCAAAAATGGTCTCGGTGAGCGCCTGCTGGGGGGCCGTCATGGCCTCGGTGTAGGCGTTCTCGGCCTCCAGATAGCGAATGACGTTCGGGTCGTCACGGTCTTTCATCCAGTAATAGGGGTCGACGCGGGTTTCGCCATGAATGGTCAGGGTGTGGGGACGTTGCGGCGCATCGGGGGAGGCGATCGATTCTGCCCATGCAGGCAGGGAGCAGAGAAAAAACGAAAAGAGTAGTGCCATTGCCATCATCTTGGGTTTCCTTCGCTGAAGCGCCGACGGAGCGGCTACCTCGACACATCCCCGTGACTCCGTGCGCCTGTTTCGGGGGCACGGCATTGGGGGTTCGACGCGCTGTGCCGGGACACGGGCTACCCCGTCGGCAAGCCTATCAGAGACCGTGGATTCTGGGCGACACTTCCGAGCCAGGGGGTGCGCTTTTACGGTGAGCAGCGGTCATTGGCCCGTGAAGTTTGTGGTTGAGTCATACCAGTCAGCACTCAATCATATTGACAGGCACTTCCAGCACATGGATAGCCAGCCCCCCCCGTGCAGTCTCCTTGTACTTGTCCTGCATATCCCTGCCCGTATCCCGCATGGTTCGAATGACCTGGTCCAAAGATACGAAGTGCTCTCCGTCACCCCGCAATGCCATTCGGGCGGCACTGATGGCTTTTATGGCGCCCATGGCATTGCGTTCAATGCAGGGCACCTGCACCAGACCGCCGATGGGGTCGCAGGTCAGGCCGAGATTGTGTTCCATGGCAATTTCCGCGGCGTTCTCCACCTGCTGTGGTGTCCCACCGAGGGCATCCGCCAGAGCGCCTGCGGCCATGGAGCAGGCCGACCCGACCTCACCCTGGCAGCCCACTTCGGCACCGGAGATCGAGGCATTTATTTTGTATAGGATTCCGATGGCACCGGCTGTGAGCAGAAACCGGCAGATATCCTCCGTGCGCGCACCCTGACAGTGGGCGAGGTAGTACTTCAGGACAGCCGGGAGAATACCGGCCGCACCGTTGGTCGGTGCAGTAACAATGCGACCGCCTGCGGCGTTCTCCTCGTTTACGGCCAGGGCATACAGTGTCACCCAGTCCATGGTATTCAGCGACTCATCACCCAAGGAGTCGCCCTGTCGTTTCAACTGCCTGTGCAACTGCGCCGCTCGCCGCTTGACCTGCAAACCGCCGGGCATGATGCCCTCGGTTCTGCAGCCCACTGCGATGCAGGCATCCATCACTTCCCAGAGATGGAGCAGTTGCGCCCGGACCTCGTCTTCACTGCGCCAGGCGATTTCATTGGCCATCATCAGGGTGGGGATAGACAGCCCGTGCTTCCGACACTGCGCCAGTAAGCCCTCAGCGGTTGAGAACGGATAGGGAATGGGCGTCGGGTCGTCCACAACGATATCGCCGCCCTCGGCTGTTTCGTCGACGATAAAGCCCCCACCCACTGAGAAATAAACGCGACTTTCCAGACTCTCCCCATCAGCTTTGGTGGCAGTGAAGCGCATCCCGTTGGGATGGAACGGCAGGGTTGCGCTGCGGTGCATCACCAGGTCATCCCGATAATTGAACGAAATCCTGTGTTTGCCCAGTAGATGGAGTTGACCCAACTCGCGCACAGCGCTGACCCGCGGTTCTATGCTGTCAATGGAAACACTTTCCGGTGACTCGCCCTCAAGGCCCAGGATGATGGCCTTGGGAGAGCCGTGTCCTGCGCCGGTGGCGCCCAGGGATCCGTAAAGTTCTACACGCACCCCGCTGCACTCCCGGAGTACGTCCAGCGCCTCCAGTGTCTGGACAAATTGGCGTGCAGCGTTCATGGGACCGACGGTGTGAGAGCTTGAGGGGCCAATGCCCACTTTGAACAGGTCAAAGACGCTGATGGACACGGGGTGCTCCTCTAGCGGTCCAAACGCGGAGCATAACGCTGCTCTGACAAATCTGTCATTGGCAAAAAGGCGGCCTGCAGACAAACGGCGTCGATGGTTCGGTCAGTACGGCGGACTGGCTGTTCCCTGCCTGGTAACCCTCGGGCCGGCTTTACACCTGCTCAACGGGGTCAGGGCTACGCCAGCGGTGCCAGGTCGGTTTTTTTACATGCCCACCTGCACCCCAACCGCCAATAAAGGCTTGCAGGATAATCCGGGCCCTCGGGTCCCTGGCCGGGCGCAGGGCATTCACAGAACGCATGGACATTGTGCAGGGACCCCCAAACAGTGATGAACCTCACCTAATGACCAATAATCTATGGACTTTGAGGGTCTACAGGGCTGTTATTGGCGGTTAAGGCCGACCAAGATCGGCCAGTTGCCGACGTTTGGGATGCACAATGAAGGCTGTGGTTAGACGCGACACACAACCGGTTATCCGTACCGGCCCCGGGGGCAGGCGCGCGGGGGTGTCTGCCTGTCGGATCCTTGGGCTCACCTTGCTGTCGTTTCTGATGGGCTGCGGCGGGCAGGAATCCGACGGCAAAGCGGCGGTACCCCCCAAGCCGACAGATGCCGCCTACCTCGAGGCGGTCGTTACGGCGATTAGCCAAACGTTGCCGACCAAGATTAATAAATATACCGAAATTATGAGTGTGTCGGCGATTCCCTCGGGCCTGCGCTACAACATTCGCATGATTCACATGCCCGCCCACACGGTCGACCACAAGACATTGCGCGTTGCCCAACACCAGATTGCCGAGCGCAGTTGCGGTGATGAGCGGGAGCGCCTTGAATTGGATGCGGGTGTGGCCCTGCATTACGTGGTGCACGGCATGGAAGCAGAGTCTGCAGGGCGCTTTTTTATCTCTGACGTGTTTTGCAAGGCTCGAGGTTTGTAGGCTTCGCCAGTGCCGGGCGGCCCTTGGGGTTTGTGGCGAACGGGAAGGCGAAAGCTGCAGTGCGCAACCCCCGGGGTGGAGGCAGGCGCCAGGCCTTGTTGCCGAGGGTGAAAATGACTGCTGCCGGTCGCTAGTGAGCCGTTGGCGCCCTGTCGGGATGAGATATCAGGAGCGTGGGAACATCCAGCGTATGGGATTTTACCGTGCACACCAGGGTACCTTCCTTTCGCCCCGGCCGGATCTCTGAGACCCCTACGCCCGAGTCTCGCAGACGGCTGTGAGTCATTTCAATATTGTCGGTTTTCAGGGCCAAACCCCACAGTGCGTCCCTCGGCTCGGATTTTTCTGAGGCGATCACCTCAATGCTCATGGCATTGCTGCGAAAAAATAACTGCGTGCCTCCCCAGTCCGGGACATGTTGTTCGAGGGCGAGACGCAGCCCCAACTGTTCCCCGTAAAAGCGCTTCGCCGCTTCGGAGCTCTGGGTGGTAACCACTACATGATCCACCCCGCTGACGGGACCGGCCGCTGTAATGGGTGCGGGTAAGAGGGTTGCCTCGCCATCATGGCAGATACAAAAGGAAAAAATCCCCCGGGCGGCGTCCGGGCTCCAAAACATGTTGCGCCAGCTGCGCCGTGCTCCCGAGATATCGTCTGTGCCGTGCCCCGGAACCGGTTCACTGACGTCGAGGCCTCTGCTGCGAGCCGTTGCGAGAAACGATTCGCAGTCATCAGTGCCGAACACCACCCCGCCAAGGCCCTGCAGCCGTTGTCCCAGCATCTCTGACACCGCGTCCGCACCCAGCCCTCTGCCCGCAGCCGCGAGCAGCTCGATATAGGTGTTGTCCAGCCGAAACAGCGTGTTCGCGGTACCGTAATCGGGATGCACGCCCTGCCAGCTCGGTTGGCGCCCAAGCAGCAGGGCGTAGTCGGCGCTGGCTTTTGGCAGGTCCGAAACGGCGAGGACAATATGATCGATAACAGTCATGGCAGCCACTCCGTGGGTCGGCTCGTTACAGGCGCACGACGGGCGCTGTGTGGCGGTTGCCAACGCCTTTACCCTGCATTTGGTTCATCGGGCAACGGCACCCCGTCGGTGGCGTAGTGGTCGCTGCGCATTGCGGCCAATAATGACAACATCATAAAGAACATAACGGCCGAAAAGGGCAGCGCGCCAATAATCATTACTGAGCGAAGCGCGTCCAGTCCGCCTGTAACCAGCAGGGTCACAATAACGAGGCCAAGCAGCAGGCTCCACAGGATAATGTGTTGGGATGCGTGGTCGCGCTCGACGCCACCCGAAACAATGGTATTGACTACAAGGACGGCGGAGTCCGCGGAGGTAATGAGGTAGGTAAGCAGAAGAACCACACAGAGGCAGGCCATGGGGAAGACCCATGGCTGTTCGAGGAGGGCATCAAGGGTGGCAAAAAGCTGTGCAGAAAGGTCCGCTCCAAGGATGGCACCGCCAGCCACACCCGAGAGTTCCAGGTCCAGCGCAGTCCCGCCAATAATACAAAACCACGCAAAGCACATGACTGACGGCAGGATAATGGCTCCGACTACGTACTCGCGGATCGTGCGCCCCTTCGACACGCGAGCCAGAAACAGCCCCACAAAAGGTGTAAATGCAATCCACCAGGCCCAGTAGAAGATGGTCCAGCTGGACTGCCAGTCTCCCAGTGCGATGCCCTCGGCTGTGGTGGTGTCCGACCATACCGTCAGGGACATGGAGGGCAGTGCTGCGAGGTAGTGGTAGACGCCTTTGACAAAGACCTCGCCGGCGAAAAGGGTTGCGCCGACGACAACAAACACCAGTAGCAGTAGCCAGGACAGGGCCATATTCAGATTCGAAAGCCACTTGATGCCCCGTCCCAGCCCGGAAAGGGCTGACAGCATGGAGGCGAGAATAATGATGCCAACAGCGACTGCCAGTGCCAGCGTGGTGGGTTGTTGGTCATGGAGTAGCCATCCCCAGCCCGTAATTCGGTGCGCCCCGAAAGCCAGTTGCGTCACGCCGTAGCCAATGGTGACAGCGATGCCAATCAATGTCGCCAGAATCGCCGCGGTGTCGACAAAGGCACCGGTGATTCGGTCCGCAGAGCCGCTTAGCACGGCACTGAAGGGCGATCGGATGGTTAATGGCATACCCCGTCGGTAGGAAAAATACGCCAGCGACAGACCCACCACGGCATAGCAGCCCCACGGGGTCAAACCGTAGTGGAGTAGCGTCCATTTGTAGGCATAGGGAACGTTGCCTGCGGTCAGCGCTTCTGCGTGACCCATGATGACATCGGGGTTGTTGCCAAAATGGTAGAGCGGCTCTGCGGTGGAATACGTCAGCATGCCCACGCCGATTCCGGCGCCAAACATCATGGAGAACCACGCGAACCGGCTGAACTCAGGCTCTGTTGCTGTCCCGCCCAGCCGCTGGCGCCCGGTACTGGGGATCAATGCCAGGACAAGGCAGAGGGTCATAAACAGGGCGGTCGCGCCGATGTACCAGCCTCCGAAGTGCTTGATGGTCGAAGCCTGAATGGCAAGGAGTACCTCGGCGGCGTTTTGGGCAGTCGCGGCCCAGAGCACCAGCAGGACAATGATCATTTTTACCGAGACCGCAATGCCTCGGTTGTAGCCGCGGTAGAAACCGGACGTCGCTACATTGGTAATGGGACTGGTAGTCACCCTGCCTCCCCAGTTCTTATAATCTTGTACGCTGCTCGGATCAGCTGGCCTGGAGTGGTCGACCCACCCGGGACAGCCGTCCTATCTTCGCTGCGGAACTGATCGGGCCCGCTACAGCATCGCCAGCGGTTAAGCTACCAGACCTACCGGGGAATGACAGCCCGAGGGTGAATCACGGTCTTGTAGGTGTTCTTTGTTAAGCTGGAAGCCAGGAGGCTAACCATGATACGTGTCTTCAGTTTGCTCATTGCCTTACAGCTGGTTTCAGGCGTAGCCGGGGCCCACGCCCAGCCAGCTCTGGCCCCGTTTCCCAGTCGTCCGGTGGTCGAAAATGGTCTGCTGGAGGAGCGTTTGGAAAGCCTCCTGCCGCGTCTGATGCGAGAGCAGGGGATCGATCTTTGGCTGGTGATCGCCAGGGAGTACAACGATGACCCGGTGTTTTTGTCATTGGTACCCAAGCCTCGTTTTACGGCCCGGCGAACCACCATGTTGCTTTTTCACGACCGTGGTCCGGAGCAGGGTGTTGAACGGATGACGGTCAGTCGTTACCCATTGGGGGCGCTGTATGAGGCCGGGTGGGAGGGCGGTGATCTTGATGCCCAGTGGCAGCGTTTGGCCGAGCTGATTGCGGAACGTGATCCCAAAACGATTGCCGTGAATGTCAGTACCACATGGCCTGTAGCGGACGGACTTAGCCATGGCTTGCACCAGCAGTTGACCGCCGCGCTGGGTGACGCGTTGTCCCAGCGCTTGGTGTCTTCAGAAGCTCTTGTGGTGCGCTGGCTGGAGACGCGAACGGCGTCGGAAGTGGCCGTCTGGCAGCGCGCCGTGGCGATAGCCCGAGCCACCATCGCTGAGGCCTTCAGTGGTCGTGTTATCACCCCGGGTGTGACGACGCTCGGTGAGGTCGGCTGGTTTATCCGGGAGCGCTTTGAGGCGGCGGGGCTGGCACCGTGGTTTCACCCCGATGTCAATCGGCAGTGGCGAGAGGCGGACTACGGCGACACGCCATTCCTCGGTGTTGGAGAGCCGGACATGGTCATTCGCCGGGGTGATTTGCTGCACACAGATGTTGGGCTGTGTTACCTCGGCCTCTGTACCGATACCCAGGAAATGGCCTATGTGTTGAAGCTGGGTGAGACACAGGCGCCCGAGGGCCTGTCCAAGGCCATGGCAGTGGGCAATCGGTGGCAGGATATTTTGGTGGGGGAATTTCGTGCGGGCCGCAGTGGTAATGAAATCCTGGCATCCGCACAGCAGAGGTTGGAAGAGGCGGGTATCACCCATGCCATTTACACACATCCCCTGGGCGTCTTTGGTCACGGGCCGGGGCCGACAATTGGAATGTGGGACAACCAGGGTCCGACACCCGGCCGGGGTGACTGGCTGCTATATCCTATGACGGGTTTTGCCATTGAAGGGAGCGTCACGGTCGATATACCGGAGTGGGGCGGCAGGCCCGCCCAAATGAAGCTCGAGCAGAGTGCCATTTTTAATGGCCAGCAGGTTCACTATCTCGCGGGCCGCCAAACCAGCCTGCACCTGATTGAGTAGTGGGTCGCAAGTGAATTGAGATCGGGGGTTGTCCGACGGCTCCGTGCCTGTTTGCCACAGGAGGTGCCGCGTCCTCCTGCGCGCAGATGACGGGCTGTGCAGCAGTTCATCCTAATTTTGTCGCGGTGCAATTGCCCTGCGGTGACTCTTTCCCACCCGATATCGGGCACAATGGTCGACTACCTTTCTCAAGTCGGAGCGACACGTTGCACCATGGCCAAGAAGTACATGACCTTTAAGCACTGGAAGACTGGCGAGACGCGGACCATTGAGTTTCGGGACTACAAGGAGCCTGTCAATCCTGCCAGTGACCGGGTGGTGGTCTGGAATGAGACAGACCAAAAACTCGAAGACGTGATCAAGGAAACGATCGTAAAAACCTGGCAGGAGTGAGAGTGCGGCGGCTCCGATCGCCGTAACCTATGGGCCTCCGGGTGAGGGTGCCATCGCCACCGGCGGTGCACTTGAAAAGGGTCGTATCCCAAATTTCGGATAAATTTCCTCTGGGAAATAAACCACGCCGTCCGATACCACCATACGGATTTTCCTGATTTCTCCCAGGGCCGTGGTGGGGTCACCGGGGACAAGGAAAAAATCGGCGTATTTGCCCTTGGCAATCGAACCCAGGTCTTCGTCCTGGGCAAGGTAATGGGCCATGTCCCAGGAGGCACGCTTCAGGACTTCAGCGGGGGTCATGCCGAGCTGTTCAAACAACTCCAGTTCCCTGTGATAGAAAAAAGAGCCACCGAGATCTGTTCCGGGGACGAGCAGCACACCGCGGTCGTGCAGTTCGGACAGAATGGCCATGACAAATTCAAAAGCCGCCACATACTCTGCCCTTTCCTCGGCGGACTCCGTACCGAATAGTTCCTGTTTGAGTGACCGCTGCTCGTTGGTGGGTAGGTGGTCAATAATTGCCCGGCCCATAGGCGCAGGCTCGCCATCAATTGCAGTCAGACCATGCTCATGGATAGCGGTTGTCGGGTCATGGACGATTCCCTGTGCAACCATCCGGTCCACGGTGCGTGTTATGGCCGGATCGTCCAGGGGCAGGTTCCGAAAGCGCTTCATGGCGGTGAATCGAAACAGTGTGCGGGTATCTTCACCGGGTTCCAGCACCCAGCCCAGCATGAGTTGGTTGGCATGGGTGATTTCGTCAAAGCCCGCATCGATCATGGCATCAGCCGTGGAAAAGGCCGGGACATGGCCTGCGACCCTCAGGCCCAGGCGGTGGGCTTCAGCCGTCAGCGCCGCGGCCCACTCAGGCCGCATCGAGTTGTAAAGCTTGATTTGGTGGAAGTCCCGGGATCCGCACCAGCGAACCATGGCCAGTGCCGCCTCGAGCGTGGCGACGGTCTCCCCCGTTGCCGAGGCAAATTCGCTCTCACCCTCTATGAAGCAGGAGCGGGTAATGCGCGGACCTGCGATCAGTCCCGTATTGATTCTGATCATGAGGTCTTCAAGTACGTCGTTCTCGTTGCCCATATCCCGGACAGAGGTGACGCCGGCAGCGATATTGAGCAGGGCGTTCTCCTGACCAATATGCCCGTGCATCTCGTACATGCCGGGAACCAGCGTGCCACCCTCGCCATCGATGATCACCTCGCCCGGAGTCTGGGGGCTGTCGGCGGGCTGCACGCTGGCGATGCGATTGCCGTACACGACAACATCCTGCAACGGTGTCAGCTGTAGCGAGTTGGGGTCGAAAATTCGCACGTCCTTGATGCGCACCGGCCCATCATACTCGTGGGCGACCTCGGCCTGGATCGCCACATAGCGATCTGTGGATAGCCGCTCGGAGAGGGCACGCATTTGTCCCTCGACGGCCTCAAAACCGGCTCGGACCAGTGCAAAGCGCGGGCTGGCGGTACCGAAGTAGGTGCCGTTGCTATCCAAAAATACCAGCCTGGGCGTCGCATCAAGCCCGAGGATCTGATAGGCGACGATATCGACTTCCACGCCCTCCCCAGACAGGGTTTCTGTCGCCGATCTCTGTATCGAGGCCTCTCCGCCCGGATAGACCTTCAGCCGCCCTTCGGGTTTGGCCAGCAACGCCTGTGCCAGGAGGGCGTTGGAATAGCTGCTGCCATTTTGGTTTATGTAAAAGCCGGGCGCCTCCGTGTATGCCTTGCTTCCCGGTCCGGTGGCGTCACGCCACCTTGCAACACCGTCGTCAGCCTTGAAGTACTCGTCGATGGCACTGCCAAAGGTGGTCGTGCCTGAAATGGTCCAATCGATTGGGAAGCCGCGCGGGTCAAGTGTGATTTTTTCGGTCACGGTGGGGCCCCGGCCATTTTGCTTGAAGTCAAAATCGACATTGAGCACGTCACCGTCCTCCTCGACCTTGAGATAACCAATATCCTCACCGGCGATGAGAACCCGGTAGTCATATGATGCCTCGGCGATTGCTTGCAGAGAGACGAGCAGTGGTAGCGCCCAGCACAGGTTTTTCATGATGCATCCTTTCACGCGTTTATGATTTCTTGCCCTTCGGTAACCCTACAACAACTGGTCAGGCTTGCAATTAAGCATTGGGATCCTGCCCGAATCCCGTGCTGAAATCGGTTGCTGCGAGCGTCCTTCGACCGCCCCCCGCCGTCGGTCTATACTCGTCCCTGATTGCAGCGATCGCTGAACCGGCCCCTACACCGCACTTTACACAGCGTAGGTCGTGCCAGCGCCATAACCCGGGGGACACTGTGTTGAAAACGTCAGGATTAGGCTGCGTGTTGGCTGGATGTCTCGCCCTGCTGGCACCCCATGCTGATGCGCGCCAACAGGCCAATATCGTTTTGGTCCTGATGGATAACTTTGGTTACGGCGAGATTGGCGTCTACGGAGGCGGCGTTATGCGCGGCGCCCCCACCCCCAGAATCGACAGCATTGCAGCTGAGGGTCTTCAACTGACCAATTTTAACGTCGAGGCGGAGTGCACCCCGTCACGTTCTGCATTGATGACGGGTCGTTACGGCATTCGTACCCGCCAGCGCCCCGATCAGGCGCCCCGAGGGGTGTGGTATGGCATCACCAAGTGGGAGGTTACGCTGGCCGAGCTGCTCTCAGGAAAGGGTTATGCGACGGGTATTTTCGGCAAGTGGCATTTGGGTGATACCGAAGGCCGCTTCCCCACAGACCAGGGGTTTGACGAATGGATCGGCTTGCCCAGGTCATCAGACCGTGCCTTTTGGCCCGACAGCAACAGCTTCCAGCCCGATAGCCATCCCAGCGCAACATTTACCCACGTGATGTCATCAGTCAGGGGGGAGCAACCCGTTGAGCTCGAAGTTTATGACCGGGCGAAACGTCGGCTAATTGATCGCGAGATTACCGACCAGGCTATTGATTTCATGACGCGTACGGTGGCTTCAGGGAAGCCGTTCTTTGCGTTTCTGCCCTATACCCAGACCCATGAACCGGTGGACCCCCACCCCGACTTTTACGGCAGCACCGGGAACGGCAGTTTCGCCGACGTGCTCGCGCAGACCGATGTTTATATAGGGGAGTTGCTGGATACGGTAGACGCCCTTGGGATTCGCGATGAGACGATTTTTATTTTCACCTCGGATAATGGCAGGGAAGGTGTACCCCGATCCTTCGGTTTCACCGGTCCCTGGCGCAGCGGTATGTTTTCGCCCTATGAGGGGTCCCTGCGGGTTCCCTTTCTGATCCGTTGGCCGGGCAAAATACCCCCCGGGAGGGTGTCCAACGAAATGGTCCACCAGATGGATGTATTTACCACGCTGGCCGGTTTTGCCGGCGCAGATATTCCTGCAGACCGGGTTATTGATGGTGTGGATCAGTCGGATTTTTTTACCGGCAAAACCGACCAGTCAGCCCGGGAGTCGCTGGTCATTTACATTGGCAATACGCTTTTTGGTGCCAAATGGCGGAACTGGAAAATCCTGCTCCGGGAAATGGATTCAGACAGCTACGCCATCAGGGAGATGGCCTACCCCTCTGTTTACAACCTGATTGTCGACCCCAAGGAAGAGGTTCCTGAACTCAACTACCTGAATGATACCTGGGTGGATTTTCCCCTGTATCAGGTGATTGAGGACCATGAGCTGTCCCTGGCCAGCGATCCAGGGACACCAGACCCCTGAATACCGTGGGCGGCACGCCGAGACTGTCCTCCCCCGCTACTTTTCGGGCATAGTTGGCGTCGGGTCACGCCCTTGACACCGACTTGGGAGCGGAGGGGAGGGCGCGAAGGATTATTTCGAACACTGGGGTCCGTTCTTGCCATGGGCCTGCGGGCAGGTTGGGCCCCCGGCGGTCCGGCATAGGGAGTACACCGATGACAAAGGGCAGCGTAGTCAGTGTCCATGTGGGTAGCTCGGGGACATTGGATAAGGCGGCGAACCCCGCTATTGAGGTGGCACTCGATGGTATCGTTGGTGATCGTCATCGCGGCACCACGAGAGCAGCCTGGGCCAGCAATGACAAACAGGTTGGGGGCACAGTGCGTCGCAATGAGCGCCAGTGGTCGGCGATTGCCCACGAGGACCTGGAGAGCATTACCGAGGCCATGGATCTCGCCCAGCCCCTGACCGCCACCTCGGTTGCTGTCAATTTATGTATTGCGGGTATCCCCGACTTTTCGCGGTTACCCCGGGGAACCACCCTGGTTTTTTCTTCGGGCGTGGTGCTGATGGTGGAGGAGTACAACCCGCCCTGCGGTGACCAGTCCCTGCATGTTGCAGAGCGATGCGTTACGACGTCAGGTGAGGCGCCGCAGCCCGGGTCTTTCTCCAACGCGGCAAAATTCTGTCGCGGACTGGTGGGTGTCGTCGAGGTGCCCGGGATGATTACTGTGGGGGATACAGTCACCGTGGAATCTGAAGTGTTGCCCAAATGGCTGCGGGTGCCCGCCTAGTGGAGCAATTCGACACGGTTGTCATTGGTGCCGGTCACAACGGCCTGACGACAGCCAATTATCTCGCCCGTGGCGGACAGCGTGTTTGTGTGCTGGAGCGTCGATCGGTCGTTGGCGGGGCTGCGGTCACTGAGGAATTCCATCCCGGTTACCGTAATTCGGTCTTTTCCTATGTCGTGAGCCTGCTTCGACCTGAGGTGGTCAGGGATCTGGAGCTTGAACACTACGGCTATCAGCCTTTGCTGCTTGAGAACGCCCTCTACATTGACTCGAGTGGCGACCACCTGCTGCTCACGGGGGATGAGGACCACAACCGGCGGCAATTCGCCAAGTTTTCCGACACTGACTACGCGTCCTATCAGGCTTTCGAGGCCGTTGTAGATCAAGTGGGAGACCTGTTGGCCAAGCAGTGGCTACAGGAACCCCCCAAGCTGGGTGATCAGGGCGTCAGCGACCTGATCAGCACCGTGAAGCTTGGCATGGATGTCTTCCGACTGGATGCGGAGTCGCGCTGGCGCCTGCTGCAGTTTTTCATCGGTGCTCCAGAAACAATTATTGACCGCTGGTTTGACAGCCCCAAGGTCAAATCGATGGTGGCCGCCCACATCATGCCCGCCAATTACGCCCCCTTGAATCAACCCGGGGCGAGTCTTGCCATGTTGCACCACGCGGTGGGTGAGATCGGCGGCCGTAAAGGGGCCTGGGGCGTGGTGAAAGGTGGTATGGGCAGCATTACCCGGGCGATGGCACTTTCCGCCCAGGCCCAGGGCGTAGAGATCAGAACCGACTCTGGGGTGGCGAGGATTAACGTCACAAATGGTTGTGTGTCAGGGGTCACTCTGGAAAACGGTCACACGATCGCAGCGACAACGGTGGCCGCCAACACCGATCCCAAGCGCACCTTCCTGACCCTGCTGGGTGCCGAGCACCTACCGGAGGGCTTTGTCCGGGATATCCGGGCATTCCGTCAGGAGTCCGCCTCCCTGCGCATGAATCTGGCGCTGTCCAGATTGCCTGATTTTTCGGCTTTTCCTGATACCCAAGGCCCGGGACAACACCACCAGGCAAGCATTACCTTTATCGAGGGCGCAGCCCACCTTGACCAGGCCTTCCACAGTGCTCGATCTGGTATCCCCGCCAACCCGCCCATTATTGAGGCGATTATCCCCAGTACCCTCGATGGGGGGCTGACCGATGCGCCCGGTCACCACGTCATGAGCCTGCTGTGCAAGTACATGCCCTACACCCTGAGTGACGGCCGCAGCTGGGACGACATCAAGCCCGCCGTGGTCAATGACATCCTGGGTTACCTTGAGGCGTTTATTCCCGATATCAAGCAGATCGTGGTGGGCCACCAGTGCATGACCCCCCTGGACCTCGAGCGCATTCTTGGTATGACGCGAGGCGACATCTGTCACGGCCGGCTGGAGCCAGATCAACTGTTCAACATGCGTCCCCACCCGGACGCTGCCCAGTATGGTACGCCCGTACCCGGTCTTTACCTGTGCGGTTCAGGAGCGCATCCCGGTGGGGGGGTGACCGGCGCGCCCGGGTATAACGCGGCGCGCAGGATCCTGCGCGATCGCTAACCAGGCCGTCGGTCGCAATGGGATCAAGCCGGGCGAGGGCTAGGTCAGCGCACGATGCCCGGGGGCTACAACAGGGTCATACCGGCGTCTAATAACCCACCACGCCAGCAGCCCCAGGGGAATGTGCAGAACCGCGGGCCCGAGGGCAAACCAGGGCTCTGCATACTGCCAGTTTAAGTCGCCGTTCAAAGTGAGATGCCCCGCGGCCGTTTGGTAGGGTCGCACGTAGAAATGCAGCAGCACCCAGGGCATTGCAAGTCCGTAGACCAAGAGAATCGAGGGCGCGATCAGGGTGATTCGTGTGGCGGAACCACTGACGTCTGTCGCGGGGGTTCGGTGCAGTTTGTTGCGGTATTGCTGCGCCGTTGGTGACGGTGAATGGCCGCGGGATCCCGCCCAGGCGCCGATCAGAGACGCCACTATGCCGAGCAGGGCCGGTTCCAGGTAGCTCGGCAGGTCGACCGTGCCGAGATAATCCAGGCTCGCAGGTATAATATTTCCAAGCAGCCCCGCCAGCATTCCCCAACGAGCGCCCCGGGCTGTGATTGATCGATTCCAGATGCTGAGTAGGCCGACGGGACCCCAACTGGACGCGAAGACCGTCCCGATGAACAGGGTTATCCAGAACACATTCGGCGGCACGATGAGGCTGAGTCCCAGGACAACAACGCTGACCGCCGCCATAGCCAGGCGAGTGACAGATAGGCCGGCCGGCTCCGCGCCCGGTTTCAAATCCCGGCTGACGCTGAATCCCACCAGCGATAGAAAGGTGGAGGCCGAGGACAGTGCCGCGGCGACGATGCCTGCCACCAACACGGCGCCCAGGACCGGGGGCACCAGTTGGGTCGCTGCCCAGATCAGTACCGTCTCTTCAGGCTGGATATCTGGGTTGGCCAGATTCACGAAACCGCCCACGCCGTAAATCAGTATCTGGAGAAAAATAACGGCGAGGCAGGCGTAGATCGAGGCACGCAGGACCACATGTTCACTCTTTGCCATCAGATGCCGGCTCGACTGCCAGGGGCTCACCGCGTAGACGAGGCTCCAGGATAAATCGATCACCACAAACCAGATCAGGAAATCCAGCGCGGTGGGCCAGTCTGTTCCTTCGCCAATCACGCCATGCCAGGCCGTCAGGTCGGGTTTTGCATCCTGTCGCGTCAGGTCCTGCACAGCCCGGTCGACGCCGCCAAAGTCATCGAGGAGGTAAACGGCAAAAACCAAGGTGGCCCCAGTAAATAACAGGAACATTAGGGTGTCTGTCAGAATCACGCCCCGGGAGCCTGCGTACAGCGTGAAGGCGGAATAGCCGAGCCATGCCAGGACAATGCCGCTGACATAGCTGAGCGGAGTCAGTTCTGCAATCAACAGGGCGGCGCCCTGCGTAACGACCAGGAGGTAGCCTCCGAGGCCAAGAATGATGGTTACCCCTGCGATGCGCTGTACACCCTCATCATCGAACCGCTGCCCGAAGAAGGCCGCTACGGTGGTTGCCTGGCTGCGTCGCAGGTAGGTTCCGAAAAACAGTGCACCGTAGATATAACCGGTAACGGTCAGGCCAGGCAGAAGCAGGTAGGGACCCAATTGCCCTGCATAGGTGAATCCTGCCTCCCCCATAAACACGGTAGTGCTCATCAGGCTCGCCACCAGCGTACCCACAATCAGCAGCGTCGGTGCCTGTCGACCCGCGACAAAGTAGTCGTCCAGATTTTTTACCTTACGGCCCGCGAAGTTCCCCACGGCTATGAAGAGCACAACGCTGGCGGCGATGGTTAGGGTGAATAAACTCAACGAGGATTCAGTCTGTCGGTGGGGGAGTGCGCCGTCACTGCTGGCTCCCGGACCCGATGCAGCGATGGGCTGGGGGGCGTGACAGGATGGTCGCCCAAAGCATTGTCAGGGTCGTTGTCCGCGCAGGGGATGCAGGAAGCGTCGCCGCCATCCCTGCTGAGCACAGGGTATCTGGAGCAGCGGCTGGGTAAGGCCCATCATCCGTTGCCGCCCAGTAGCCCGGCAGCCAGCTCACAGACCGACGCGCTCGCCGCAATACGTCCCTCGGAAAAATAGCCCTCGTGCCGGTTTTCAATTTCCTCGGGCTCATAGACATAGTTAACCATGATACCGAAGGAGCGTTGGATCCCCATTTCGGACTGGTCGCCGCCCCAATGGACCTGGTCCAGGATGGCGCCATTGCTCAAGTGAAAGCGGGCAACAGGGTCGACGGGGAATGCCCCGGCCTTCTCGTTGAGGAGGTAATGGGCGCATAGCGGGCGCAGGGTGTCCTGAATCAGCGGGTTTGTCGGAAAATCTTCATCCACATCGTCAAGATAGGTAACCAATCTGTCCCACACCTGTTCGGGCAGCGTGTGACTGACGTCGCCGCGCAACGCCCTCGAGAGCCAGGCCCTGAAGCCCGGCACGGGGGACAGCGTTTCAAAGCGCTTGAGGTGGGGTAATTCACTGCGTAATTCTGAAGCAACCTGCTTGATCAGAAAGTTACCAAAGGATATGCCACGCAACCCGTTGTGGCAGTTACTGATGGAGTAAAACGTGGCGGTATCACTCAGTGCCGGATTTTGTTGCAGGCGGTCCTCCTGGACCAGTGGTCCAATCGAATCACTGCTGCCCGCCTTGAGCGCAACCTGCACGAAAATAATGGGGTCATCCGGCATTGCGGGATGAAAGTAGGCAAACAGCCGACGATCCTCTTTGAGGCGACTCCTCAGGTCCCCCCAGCCACGGATTTCATGGACCGCCTCATATTCGATTAATTTTTCCAGCGTGCTGGCCGGTGAATCCCAACTGATTCGGCGCAGGCTCAAAAACCCGAGATTGAACCAGATGAGAAGCAGGCGCTTCAGGTCATCGTCGATCGGCTTGAGTTCCGGGTAGGCCGCCTCATGGTGGAGAAGCTCACCGCGCAGTTTGACCAGGCGACCGGTAGCGTCCGGTACCTGGTTGAGACGGCGGAACAGTCGGTTGCAGCGCGGTTCGAGAGCTTTGCGCAACGAGGCCAGGCTCTCGGGCGTCGTTATCGACTGCTGCTGGACGATGGCAGCATTGACCCGTTCCGGATCCACCAGAAAATCTTCTGCGAGGCCTCTGAAGAACGCGCCTTTCTCCTCATCGCTGAGTGCTTCAAAGGCGGAGAGTATCTGTTCGGCAAGGGCCAACCCCGATGCCTCACCGCGGTGCTCCACGAGATCCGCACAGGTTTGCAGGAGGGCAACAGGCCCCACTGGCACTTCATTTTTACCGCCCGATTTTTGTCTTAATATAATCCGACCGGCAGCCAGCGCTGAGGCCAGCATGCGCGATATGGGCGCACCAAAAACCCATTTGGATGCGGGTTTGGACTGCTCCAGTGCAGGATCCATGGCTTACATTAACTCCCGCAGCTTGGGTTTAAGGACTTTCCCCATGGCGTTTCGGGGTAATGACTCCAATACGACGAGGTGTTTGGGGATTTTATAAGCAGAGAGTTTGCCATCACACCAGCTTTTCAACCCATCGCTGGTCAGTTCCTCTCCCGCCCTGAGTACAACAACGGCAGCTACCGCCTCTCCCCAGGTGCGATCTTCAACACCGAGCACTGCCACCTCGGCAATACCGGGATGGGCGAGGAGCTTGCCTTCGATTTCAAGGGCTGACAGCTTGTAGCCGCCGGACTTGATAATGTCGATGGATGAGCGACCCATAATCCGATAGTAGCCATCCTCTAGAACCGCAACGTCCCCAGTGCAGAACCAGCCCTCCCGGAAACTCGATTCGGTCGCCTTGGGATTATTCCAGTACTCGAGGAATACATTGTCGCCCTTGATGCGGATCTCTCCTGGCATGTCCGGCTGCGTGATGGCCTGATGGTCTTCATCGAACAGCTGTACGGACACCCCGGGCAGGGGTTGTCCAACACAACCCGCGCGACGCTCGCCTCGATAGGGGTTGGAGAGCGCCATACCGATCTCCGTCATGCCGTAGCGCTCCAACAGGACCTGCCCCGTCAGGCCCCGCCACTGCTCGAAAATTTCCACCGGGCAAGCCGCCGAGCCCGAGACATTCAGGCGCATGGCGCCAAAGCCGTCTTTGACGGATTGCGCATCCCCGGGGGCTGCGTCAGTGAGGTAATCGATTAGCTTCACGTAAATGGTCGGGACGGCCATAAAGACATTAAAGGTCCCCGCAGCAACCTGTGCACACAGGACCGGCAGGTCCAGTTTCGGCATGAGATGAACCGTGGCGCCACACCAGAGGGCGCAGCTCAGGACATTGATGATGCCGTGCACGTGGTGGAGGGGTAAGAACAGGGGGATGGCATCGGCGGGCTGCCATTCCCAGGCGTCGACCAGGGTGGTGATCTGTGCTGCGATGGTCTTGTGGGTGGTCACCACACCCTTGGGCTTGCTGGTGGTGCCACTGGTGAACACGATCAGTGCCTTGCGTTCGGGTGTCAGCGCCGGCAGGGCTGAATTCTCGTTCGACAGGCACTCTGAGAATGTCAGGACCTGTATGCCGTATTGCTCACACAGGGGCCTGATGTGCTCCAGGCGCTCAGCCACCGTGATCAGGCGCGTCGCGCCGATGCTGGTCAGGCAGTGCTCCAGTTCGGGCAGGGCAGATGCGGTATTGAGGGGCACGGCGATGCCACCGGCGCGCCAAATTCCATGCAGCGTCGAGACATACTCGCGACTCGCAGGCATGAGAAAGGCAATGCGCTCCTCCTGTAGATCAGAGCGCCCGGACAGCAGCCCCGTCGCCAGCTGGTTTATGTGCGCGTTCAGCCCAGCGTAGGTAATGGTCTGCTCGGCGGAGACCAGCGCGACCTTGCCGGGGTGTTTTGTATTCAATGGGTTTTGCATAGTCTGATGGTCCGGAAACGTGAAACGCTGGCGGTTAATGTAAGGTCTCGTAGCAGGGCAGGTCCAATCCTTTACCCGGCTACGTCCCTGGCAAGGAGTTGGCCTTCCCGCAAGGACTTACCGAGCCTGCCCCCGCACACTCGCGCCTAAAACAAATCCAGGGCTTTGTAATAGGCCATGCCAATCGCCAGAAGTGGCCGGCCAAGCGTCGGGCCACCCGGAAATGACCAGTGCGGAATCTTGGCCATGGTGTCGTGGCGTTGGGATTGTCCCATGATTTTTTCTGCAGTGATTTTGGCCATCATATGGGTCGGTGCAACACCATGGCCTGAAAAAGCCTGAATATAAAAGACGTTGTCCAGCAGCTGTCCGAGCTGGGGCATGCGGTTTATGCCAATGCCGATCCACCCGCTCCAGGCATGCTCAATTTTTACCGTCTGCATCTGGGGAAAGACCCGGCACATTTTCTCGCGCATGACGCCGACCAGGTTTTTAGGTTCCATACCCGTGTAGTTCGAAAGGCCACCGAACAGCAGTCGCCGATCAGAGGACAGGCGGAAATAGTCCAGGGCTGTCCTGGGATCGCAGACAGCGACATCTCCCGGGAGGATCTCGGTCGCCAGGGCGGCCGGGAGTGGCTCAGTGGCAACGACTGAACTGGCTGATGGCATGATCTGCCTGCTGAGTTTGGGTGCGAGCCCACCCATGTAGGCATTGCCCGCAAGAACCAGGGTTTTCGTCCGGATACTGCCTTGCCCGGTACGAACAAGGGTTGTCTCACCCGGTTCAATCGCCGTGACCCGGGACTGCTCAAACACCTTTGCCCCAAGCCCCGCGAGGGCATTGGCTTCCCCAATGCAAAGATTCAGGGGGTGGAGGTGGCCATTGGCGGTGTTATGCAGACCGCCGAGGTAGCGCTCAGAGTTCACGTACGATTTCAACTCCTGGCTATCGAGAAGCGTGTAGGGGTGGGGGTTGCCGATCTTTTTCTCAAAGTCACGCCATTCGGAAAATGCCCTCAGGTGTCGTGGTTTTAGCGCTACATCGCAGTAGCCCCATTTCAGGTCACAGGCAATGCCATAGCGCGCCACGCGTTCCCTTATGATGTCCCGGGCTTCGATACCCATCGCGTATATTGCCTTGACGCCAGCGTCGCCAATTGACCTGCGAAAACGTTCGGGTGTGTGGCCAATACCGCCAATAACCTGACCGCCATTGCGACCACTGGCACCCCAACCGATCCGGTTGGCCTCAACAAGTGCAACATCGACGCCACGTTCGGCCAATTCCAGCGCTGTGTTGACGCCTGAAAACCCCCCACCGACCACAACAACGTCGGCGCTGAGGTCATCGGTCAATTCAGGGAAAGCCGTCTGGGTATGGGCGGTGGCTGCGTAGAACGAGTGGGTATGTTCCCGGGTTTCCTGAAGCGGTCGTAAACCAAGCATTGCAGACCTCGGTGGCATTGACAGTACGGGTAGCCCTGTCGAGTGTATCGGATCGGCGGCACATTTGACTTGTGCCCCAAACGACGGGTAGATAGTTTGCCTGTAACTTTCTACCGTGATCACCCCCCGGCTGCGGAGCCCTCAAGACCATGGAATTTGCCGATCCAGCCGAGCTCGATATTTTTCTCCAGAACAACCCCGGGGTCGAGTTCCTCGAGTTGGTCATGCCCGATCTGTCAGGTATTGCCCGCTGTAAGCGCATACAGCGATCGGAATTTGTGCGGCTTTTTAGCGGCAGTTTCCTGTCGCCAAGGGCAGCGCCACTGCTGGGTATTCGGGGCAATTTCTACCAGACGACGGCAATCCCGGCGATGGGTGGCGATCCTGATCAAATCATACGGCCCCTCAGGGGGTCGCTGGCGCTGGTTCCCTGGTATGACTCGCCGGTGGCGCAGGTGATGGTTGCCTATACCGACGAATCCGGTGGTGTCGACTGGGTGGACGCGCGCGCCCCCCTGTTGTCGGTGCTCGACCGCTTTCAGGCCCAGGGATGGCGGCCAACCGTTGCCACAGAGCTCGAGTTCTATTTGTTGGCACCCTCAGAGGATGACCGTCCCACCCCCCTCATGGGCAACATACCGGGGACGGGGCGTTTACAGGAAGGTATTCAATACTGCATGCCCGATGATTTGTTCGACTGCGACGCTTTTCTCAATGATGTGCGCATAGCCTGCGAGCTGCAGAATGTACCAATGACCGCCATTCACAGCGAGTTTTCCCCGGGTCAGTGGGAAATCAATACCCAACACCAGACGGACGTCGTATTGGCCGGGCACCACGCCATTTTATTACGTCGGATTATCAAGGGCTGTGCACGCCGGCATGGGTTGGGCGCTACTTTCATGGCGAAGCCTTTTTCGGATATACCGGGCAGTGGTATGCACATCCACGCCAGCCTCTATGACATGTCGGGTCAGAATCTCTTTGCTGATCCCGACCCGACGGATCCTCCCCGGCTGATGCCCACGCTGCGCCATGCGGTTGGGGGGTTGGTTGAACTGCTGGATGAATCCATGCTCTGCTTTGCCCCTAATCCCAACTCCTATCGCCGCATTCAGGCGGCGGCGCTGGCGCCGTCGGGCAGGAATTGGGGCTACGACCATCGTGATGTGGCGTTTCGTATTCCGCGCTCCACGGAGCAGAGTCGTCGCGTTGAGCATCGCGTCGCGGGGGCTGATGCCAACCCCTATCTGGTGCTGGCCGCGGTTCTGGCGGGGATGCACTGGGGAATCGGGGAACGTGTTGATGCCGGTAAGCCGGTCGCCAGGGATGCAGACCTTACCGATGGCCAGGCCGCCTTGCCGACCCGTGTAGACGATGCAATTCATCTTTTTGACGGGGGTGGGGTGCTGCAGGAATATCTGGGTGAGACATTCTCGCGTGTCTATTGCGCCCTTCGGCGGGGCGAGAGCGATGATTACCACAGCCAGATCCCCGACCTGGACTACAGTTGGTACCTTCGCGCCCTGTGAAGGTGGGCGGAGCATTTATAGGGGGTTGTCGCGCCCTGCAGATGGCAATCGGCATGGGCAAAGTTGCCAACTCGGGAGGGCCGCGTCTGATCCGGCAGCACACTGCACGGCGGCAACGCCCGGTCTTGCCAGCGGCGAGGACTGGAAGGCTGGCGTCGTGCCCCGGGAATTCTTTCCACGGCGGTAGGAGTCATCGAGGGTGATGAACTCATGACAGGGCAAGCAGGGGCCACCCGGTCAGCACCTTTTGGTATCGGCTACGGCCAATGGATCAAGCTGGTGGTCTATTCGCTGCTGCTGGTGAACTTCGCCTATTACATTCTCGATGATATCAATAGGCTGGCTCACACCTACCATGATGATTGGCAATGGTTTGATTGGACCTCGGCGTTCGCGACCAGTCTCGATGAGACTGGCTGGTTTGTTTTGCTGTTCCTTCTTGAATTGGAAACTCACGTACTCTCTGACGCCGCTTTTACCCGTTTTCGGATAATCGCCATGCAGGGTGCCCGGGTGCTCTGCTATCTGGTGATCGGGCATGCCGTCGTGGCGTATGGGGATACGCTCCTGGATCTGGCCAGCAGCGTGCAGCATGTAGGCACGACCCTGTGTCGATTTTCCCAACAGGATCTTTCCTTCACTCGTAATCTTGCTTACTGGGCACTCGATGGAACCAATTGCTCAGAGCTTTCCAGTGCTACGACCTTTTATGTTTTTGCCCAGGGACAGGTGATAACCGACGCCGCGGGCATGCGCGTGGAGCAGCAACTGGCCTGGATAGACATGATCGAGGTTTTGGTCTGGCTGGGCATTTTGGCGATGATTGAAATGCAGGTCCACTTGCAGGACCGGGGCATTACCCAGGGGCGCGTACTGGGTGTCGCGCGAACAACAAAGATTCTTCTCTACAGCGTACTTTGGATCATTGTCGTCTATTGGGCATATCGGGGGCACTGGTTATTTGCCTGGGATGAATCACTTTGGATTCTGGGCTTTGTCGCCATTGGTATGAATCTCTCCCAGTGGCGTGAGGAGATAGAGGCAGGCGCTATAGAGGAAGCGGGCTAAGCGCCGGCTTGGAGCGTTATGGCCCGGGTGTATCGAGCTACCGATCGCCTTCGGGTTTACAGGTCATACGCCTGGGGTGCACGCGTTACGGGTGTCCCGGGGCAGCCGCCTTTAAGCGGCCGCCTGGCTTCCCGTATCCTCCTGGGAGTCGCCATCACTCTCTGCTCCCGCCTGTTCTGCTTCAAGCTCCTTGACCCGCTGTTCCAGCCGGGCATTTTCGGCCTTGGACTGGTTATAGGATTTCTGCAGGGTTTCCGCCGCCTTGGTCTTCTCCGCGAGCTTCTTTTTGTTTGCGTCCAGGTTCTTGCGCAGACGCTCGGGATCGAATTTTTTGAGTGTGGCGAGTTCAGCGCGTTCCGCTGCGAGATCTTTCTGCAGGGTTTTCAGTCGCGCCTTTACACTGGCAACTTCCTCTTTCATATTTTCTGCGCGATTGTGTAGCTCACGGTTTCGATTCTCTACCGCTTTGGTGTCGGTGGCTTTCCCGGACAGGTTGGCTATCGTTTCCAGCTGGGTGTTGATGGTTGCCTGAAGTTCATCAACTCGGGTGTTCAGGGAATCTCTTTGTCCGGTCAGTTCGGCAATCTGTCGGTCTTTGCCTTCAAGCTGCTCCGTGTATTCGTCGCGCAGCTTGGCTTCCAGTTCCATGAGTTTTTCAAGTTTGTTCAGTGTCAGCATGTAGTGTCGTTACTCTCTTCGTATGCCAGAGACGCCGCGCGGGGCAGTGCACCGGTCCTTGGGTTGTAGGGGCGGGGAGTGTAGAACTACAGCGTCTACGCCCGACCTGAATTCAGTAGGTAGCACTCGTGGGAGTGCACCAGATTTTCGCAATGATGACCGTTCTGCGGGTTCACCGACTGGCCCGTCAGAGAGGGGCAGGGCGTTTGGTAGCGTGGCGGTCTTCGGGTTGGCTCTCTGCGTTGCAAACAGAACCGGGGCGGATTATCGCACGAATTGCCAGGGACTGCGCTACCCTAAAGGTCGGTCATTGTGCCGTGTTGGCTGGGGCCTGACGGATCGTAAAAACGCCGCTGGATTGTGCAGGGTGGCTGGCTAAGGCGCGTTATCGATGCCTATTTTTGGCGGCGGGCTGGACCCGCCGACCGAAGACTTATTTTGGCAGCACTTTCCGCCAGGGCCTGATTCGAACGCGTTCGAACAAACCGGCCTGAACATAGGGATCGTCGTCGCAGAAGGCCTGGGCTGCTGATAGGGACGGGAACTCCATGATCAGCATGGACCCTATCATGCTGTTTTCTCCGTCCAAAAACGGACCAGCCATGATAAGTTGCGCCTCGAAGTCTTTCAGGTAAACCAGGTGAGCCTCGCGGTTTGCGAGCCTGACGGCGAGGTGATCGTGCTTGTCCAGGCAATCGATGACAAAGTGCATGGTGGTGTCCTCGGGTTTAACAGGGTGATTCTGAGCCGCTCATTGGGCAGGGGCGCCCATCTTCATTCCGGCAGGTACTCAATGACGGCAAAACATTTTCATATTGTGCTGCATCAACCAGAAATTCCGCAAAATACGGGTAGCATTATCCGCCTGTGCGCCAATACCGGCGCCTATCTGCACCTTATCAGACCCATGGGGTTTATGATGGATGACGCCAGGCTGCGTCGGGCAGGTCTTGATTATCACGAGTATGCCAACGTGGCGGAATGGGAGACGCTAGCCGCCTACCGCCATGCGCACCCCGATCGTCGACTGGTGGCGGTGGAGACCTCGGGCTGCCGTTTTCATTCTGATTTTGAGTTTCTTGCCGGGGACACATTATTGTTTGGTTCTGAGACCACGGGTCTGCCGCAGGAGGTGTTGGATGATGTGCAGGCGGATTGCGTTTTAAGGCTACCCATGCTGCCTGACCGCCGCAGTTTGAATCTGGCCAACGCAGTTTCTGTCGTGGTCTATGAGGCTTGGGGACAGGTGGGCTATGGGGGGGCGATATGATGATGCAGCCCGCCTGCGATTGGGAGCTGGTCTGAGTGGCTGACGGGGGGGAATATCGGGACCGTGGCCTGCCCGCGGTGCGTCCCAGAGAGGCTGCTACGCTCATTATTGTTCGGCAGGAGCAGGAGCCCAGGGTTCTGATGGGCAAGCGTGCTGCGAGCCACCGCTTCATGCCCAATAAATTTGTTTTCCCGGGAGGCCGTCTTGACCTCATAGACCAGCGCCTGCGGGTGCCCAGGGATCTCAGCACGCCCGTTATGCGGCGCCTGACTGAAAGCACCCGGGCCAGCGTGTCGGAAAATAAACTTCGTGGACTGGCGCTCGCCGCTATTCGGGAGACTTTCGAGGAGACAGGGCTGATCATTGGCCGCAGGACCGAGAATCGACTGCATACCAGTAATCCGGTCTGGCAAAGTTACTTTGATCACGGGGTCGAGCCCCCACTGGATAAGATGGATTTCATTGCCCGGGCTGTCACGCCCGCTTACCGCACGCGTCGTTTTGATACCCGTTTTTTTATGGTGCACGATGAATTTATTCACTCAGACCCCGATGAGATGGGCAGGGCCAGTGGTGAACTTCTGGACCTGCACTGGCTGACTCTCGAGGAAACAAAGGCATTGGACTTACCCACGATCACGCGCTGGATTATCGATATGGTTGGTGAGCGGTTGCAATACGACCGTGAAGAGCAGTTGAGGACGCCGGCGCCCTACGTCCGGTTTGTCAACGGCAGGGCAACGATTGCAACCCTGTAAAGCCGCTACCGCATGGCAACGTCCCTGACGTCGCTCATTACCGAACTACCGGGTTGGGTAGCCCCCGGGCGCGGGACGTCCCCGGGGCACGGGGTACGGATCGCTCTGGTGTAGCCGGTGTGTTTGCGGGCCCGGAGGGCGGGGCTCTTTGCTAAAACGGCTATTTCCGCCCAGTTGGCGCCCCGTGATCTGGTAGGGTTAGCACGTCCAATCCCGGGCCACGGGACCCCTCGCCTTGCTCCCATAGCATGCGGTAGGGCAGTGGCATGTCCGTGTTGGGGGACCGACCGAGAAAGGTGGAGTGCCCCAATTCATTTTCAATGACCCTGGAGTAAATTTGTGATTTCGACGGATGTTCTTTTTCGACCTTTTGAATCACCCAACCTCACCCTGAAAAATCGCGTGGTGATGGCGCCTATGACCCGCAACATGTGCCCGGACCACATTCCTGGCGCAGATGTCGTCGACTACTACCGAAAGCGTGCCGAGGGCGGCGTGGGTTTGATCATTACCGAGGGCACCCACCCGGGCGTTGAGGCTGCTGAGGGCTATCTCAATGTACCTTTTTTTCACGGATCGGCTCTGGATGGCTGGGCCCAGGTCGCGGCAGCGGTTCATGCAGCGGGGGGCAAAATAGCGCCCCAGCTTTGGCACTGCGGTGGTATGCGCGGATCCGGGGATCTCAGGCTCAAGGAGGGGGACACACCGGGGCATACGCCGTCGGGAATGAATGTGCCGGGTAAACACAACCGTCACGCCATGTCGGACGCGGAGATCCAGAATGCCATTGATGCTTTTGTCCAGGGTGCCGGAGCCGCACAGGAACTTGGCTTTGATGCGATCGAATTGCATGGTGCACACGGTTACCTGCTGGACCAGTTTTTCTGGGGTGGCACCAATATCCGGCAGGATCGTTGGGGGGGAACGCCGGCGCAAAGGGGCGAATTTGTCGCTGAAATTGTCAGGGCGAGCCGCAAGCGGGTAGGGCCCGATTTCCCGATTATCCTGCGCTACTCCCAGTGGAAGCAGCAGGACTTCACTGCCCGGCTGGCAGATTCCCCCGAAGCACTGGAGGCATTCCTGACACCTCTGGTGGCTGCCGGGGTCGATCTTTTCCACTGCTCCCAGCGACGCTTCTGGGAGCCGGAATTCGAAGGCAGCGACCTGAACCTCGCGGGGTGGACCAGAAAGCTCAGTGGCATGCCGACCATTACCGTGGGCAGTATCAGCCTGGACAAGGATTTTATTCCTGAGCCAGGAGAGGGTTTTTTCAGCGGTGGCGGCATTGCGAGCATCGACAAACTGCTGGCGTCACTGGAGCGGGGTGAGTTTGATCTGGCGGCAGTGGGGCGGGCGCTAATTGCCAACCCGGACTGGGCCAACAAAGTACAGGCCGGGGGCGTGGCCGCGTTGCGCCCCTACGAAAAGGAGATGCTGCTCAAGCTGGCATGACGACCGGGGCCCAGTCGCGATTACGCTATCGCTCGTCCGGCGGTCGCTAGCCCAGGACCGCCCAGAGAATCACCGCCAGCGTCAGGACAATCAGGGCCCGGTGCAGTATCAGGCTCTGCTGAAAGACACGACTGAGTGCAGCCCCTGTCAGGCACCAGAGTGAATGGAAGATCATCTGGGCGATCAGGAAGCTGAGGGGGACGATGAGCAGTCGTTCCCCGGCGGTGTCGAAGCCACTGGCAAAGGATGACAGGGCCAGGGTCGCCATCATCCATGTTTTCGGGCTCAGTGGATGCACAATGGTGCCTGCGAGAAAGCTGAAGCGGCTTGGCTCACGGGCGATGGCGCTGGGGGTCCAGTTCCGCAGTGCCAGGTACGCCATGTAGCCCGCGGAGAGCACAATAAAAACGACCCTGAGCACAGAGCCTTCGGGCAGCAGTTGGACCAGGCCCAGCGCCAGGGCCAAATTCAACAGCAGTTTGCCGACCATCAGGCCGCCAATGAAGGGCAGCGTGCGCAGAAATCCCTGCTGTGCTCCGGCGGACATGAGCAATAAATTCGCCGGGCCTGGGGTGGCGACCATGACGACGATAAAACCCCACAGTGGCAGTAGCAGGTCGAGGTTATCCATTGATTTTGTTTGCCTCCAGCGTAAGGCCACCTGACTGGCAGCTGACCGCCACGCAGGGCAGTCGCTATGCCCGCGAATGCCACTGGGCTGTTGTGCCGCTCGGCAGGAGCAAGGGATATGCCGGTCAGGGGCAGATCATGGTGGCACAACCCAGGGTGTAGCCCCAGCCCACGCCGATGCAGCTTCAGCAGCAGCCCGTGTCGGCAGCGGAACACGGCAGTATAGGCCCGACCCCAGCGTGTCGCGCAACATGGGGCGTGCGAGTGCCAGGTCGATGCGGTAACCCCCGATGGCAGCAGCGAGGCTGTGCCCCGGTTCCTTGGAGGAAAACCGGGCGACGGTTAAATTCTCCTATCCGCTGGCGAGATGGTCTGCGGTCCAGCGTTCCGGGTGACACCCGGCGTGGACCCGGGTGCTGCCCGACTACCACGTGCTGTCAGACGAGGTCTCGAGGGCCGGGGTTACGGCGGTTTAGACGTCCAGCATGGACATGCTGTCTGCGGTGCCCGATCAATTCCCGATCCGGCCCACAATACCGGGCTCGGTGGCATCCTGTGGTTTTGGAGGACAGCGACTGGATAGGTGCTGAAGTGGAGCCGCGGGATGGGTTACCCTCCCAGACGACAGTATCAATGGAGAGACAAACGGTGGCCGACTACATAAAAATATTGCTCAGCGAAGATGAGCAACCCACTCAGTGGTACAACGTTATCCCCGACCTGCCCGCGCCGCCGCCACCGCCTTTACACCCGGGCACCCTGCAACCGGCCGCCGCAGAGGATTTTGCAGCCCTGTTTCCCGAGGCGCTAATTGCCCAGGAAATGAGTACGGACAGCTACATTGATATCCCAGGTGAAGTACTGGATATCTATCGATTGTGGCGACCCACGCCGCTGTTTCGTGCCCGGCGCTTAGAGAAACTGCTCGATACGCCCGCCAAGATTTTCTACAAGTACGAGGGGGTCAGTCCAGCCGGATCCCACAAGCCAAACACCGCGGTACCCCAGGTGTTCTACAACGCCCGGGAGGGGATCAAGCGCCTGACTACTGAAACCGGGGCGGGGCAGTGGGGCTCGTCTTTGGCCTTTGCCTGCGCCCAGTTCGGAATTGACTGTGAGATCTGGCAGGTGGGTGCATCTTACCGATCCAAACCCTACCGACGCACCATGATGGAGGTCTGGGGGGGCAAGGTGTTCTCAAGCCCATCCAGTGAGACTGAGTTCGGTCGCAAACTGCTGGCGGAGGACCCGGATCACCCGGGGTCTCTGGGCATTGCCATTGCCGAGGCGGTTGAGAAGGCGGTGGCGGACCCGGGGGCCCGTTACGCCCTGGGCAGCGTGCTCAATCATGTGCTGCTGCATCAGACCGTGATTGGCGAGGAAGCCCTGTTGCAGATGGCGAAGGTGGGGGAGCAGCCGGACATCCTGGTGGGCTGTACCGGTGGGGGGTCCAACTTCGGTGGCCTGGCCTTCCCGTTCTTGCGGGAAAAACTGGCGGGAAAGATGGATCCCGTTATTCGTTGTGTGGAGCCTGCGGCCTGTCCGACCCTGACCAAGGGCCAGTACCGTTATGACTTTGGCGACTCTGCAGGTCTGACCCCATTGATGAAAATGCACACCCTGGGCAACGGCTTCATTCCAGAGCCCATCCATGCCGGCGGGCTGCGTTATCACGGTATGGCCCCGCTGGTTTCCCATCTGTATGAGCTGGGCCTGGTCGAGGCAATCTCCATACCCCAGCGGGAGTGCTTTACCAGGGCCATCGAGTTCGCCAAGGCAGAGGGTATCGTGCCCGCCCCAGAGCCCACCCATGCGATTGCCGCGGCAGTCCGTGAGGCCATCGCCTGCCGCGAGAGCGGTGAGTCGAAAACGATATTGACGGCGCTGTGTGGCCACGGTCACCTCGATCTGGCGGCCTACGAGACATTTATCCACGAGGGCTTTGAGGATGTCGATTTGACCGAGGAAGAGCTGGCCCGGGGCATGGCGTCTATTCCCGATATTGCCGTAGGCTAAAGATCGCCAGCCGGTCGAGGCGCCGACTGGCTGTCATACCGATCCGCTTGTTCAGATCCGGACGGCAAGCTGTCGGTAACCACTGGTTACGTCCGTGCCTCATTTCGTGCGGCAGGGCGGTTGGGTTCAGGATTTGCAAAGCTCGTTGGCGACCATAAACCCGGACATGCCTGAGAGGCCAGGTCCGGGGTGGGTGGATGCGCCAATCTGGTACAGGTTCTTAAGGGGTGTTTTGTGGTTTTTCACGCTGGGCAATGGGCGGAAAAAGAGTTGCTGGTTGATGGCGCAGTCTCCCGAGTACGGGTCGCCACCCACCAGGTTAATGTTCATGCCTTCAAGGTCAGTGGGTGACAGCACCTGCTTCCAGATCAGCGCCTCGCCCAGATTGGGGATCACCTGCTCCAGGTAGCTCAGGATGCGGTTGCCAACCTGCTCTTTGACCGACGCCGTCCACTCGCCCTCTTCAACTGCTATTTGCCCCAGGCTGTCGCCCTTGATTACTGTCGGCATCTCCAGCAGCTGTAGCCAGAGAATCCATTGGCCATCCGGGGCCCTTGAGGTGTCCACGGCACAGGGCTGGACAATACAAACCGTGGGTTCCGCCGGCAACAGGCCCCGCTCGGCCTCGGACACCGCTCTCAGGACCGACTCAAGCCCCGACGTAACGTGGAGCAAGGCCACATCGGACATCTGGTCATTTACCCAGGCGGGTTTTTCCTTCAGCGCCAGGTGCATCATCAGGCACGATCGCCCGTAGCGATAGGCCTGTGTCTCCCGGGCGACGTTTTCGGGAACATCCTGGCTGGGCAGCAGCCGCCGGTAAAGCTGGGTAGGCGTGACGTTGGCGACGATATGGTGGGCGTTGAAGGTGTCACCGTTTGCCAGTCGCACGCCCGTCGCGGTGCCGCCAGTGCTCTCGATTTCACAGACATCGGCATGGGTTTTCAGGGTGGCACCACGGGCTTCAAGGAATGTGGTGAAGGACTCGACCAGGTTTTCGCTACCGCCTTTCACCAGTGGATCCGCAGCCTGGGCGAGGCTCAGGGTCACGAGGTTGCCCATCAGGTTGGAGAGGGGCGCTCCCGGGCTCATCCCGCAGTGCAGACAGCCCGGTGCTAGCAGAGCTTTCATCTCCTCAGATTCGATCTCGGTTTCTACCACGGTCCGTGTCGGTTTGAGCAGGGTGGCAAAGAGGCCGATCATGCCCATAACCCCCCGGGCCCTGAGGGTCCGGAACAGGATTTTAGCCGTAGACCACGACCAGGGTTCGGTGCTGAGCAGGCCAAATACCACATCGGCCTGGTCTTGGAAGTCACCGAGCATACGCTGGTAAACGGCGGCATCGGCTGTTGAAATTGCAGCAATGCGTCGGGCACTCTCGGCCTGGTCGGTATTGAGCACCAGCGCACGACCGGTCGGGGTGATGACCCCTACGGGGTTCTCGTTGGTGCAGTACTCGAGACCCGCGGCGTGCAGGTCTTCGGCGAGCTCGGCATAGGCGGGCGACGTAATGAACTGGACGTGGGAGGTAGACATAAGGTCAAAAATGAAGCCGGGTAGACTCTGGCTATCGGATTTGATGCACCCCCCAAATGTGCTTTCGCGCTCAAGCAAACAAACGCGCTTACCCGCCTTGGCCAATACCGCTGCGCATACAAGTGAATTCAGTCCACTGCCAATAACGATGGCATCAAAATGATGTTCCATGCTTCCCCCAAAATTAGTTGCACTGCTCTGCGTCCTTCAAGCCGGGTAGATGCGGGCAAGTGCTATTGCACTGCCTGCTAGTGTAGTGCGCGGGGGTAGGGTTGGATAACCCCTGTTCTCCGCTTAAATTGCCGACCCCTTCGCCCTGCTAGCGGCTGGCCTGCCGGGCAATATCTCAACGAAGGGCTTGCGCTGCGCCCACCCGTGCCTGTGCCGGGTCTGCCGCACAGGGCGGATCGGTGCTGCGATACCACCGGCCACCTCTGTGAGGTTTGATGGCCCAGCAAGGTGGCATATTCTTTTTGAGAACGGCCCGCTTGCTTTTCGAAAATGAGCCGCTTGCTGCCATCTACTTTGACGACGCGCGGGTGAATTTATTGATATGTGAAGTGCAGGAAGCGGACGATTTTATTGGTAGTGTGGGCCTCTTTGCCCGGTGGGAGACGCAATGACGAACCTTCTCGAAGAAGCCCGTAAGCTGACGAAGTATTGGCACCCGCGGGTGGTGGGGCAAGTTAACGACCAATACGTCAAGGTGGCTAAAGTGAAGGGTCAGCTGGCGTGGCACAAGCACGACTTGGAAGATGAGATGTTTCTCATTCTGGAGGGCCAACTTCGCATTGAGTATGAAGGGGCACCCCACGTGGATCTCGTCACCGGAGACGTGCACATAGTGCCCAGAGGGGTCATGCACAACCCAACCTGTGACAACGAGTGCCTCCTTGCTCTGATTGAGCCCGTTGCTACCCAGCACACGGGAGAGATCATCACGGCCAAGACGGTCAGCGTGTCGGACCAGCTGGCCGGGTTTGGACGTGAAGGTTAACGGCAGGTGGCGCCGGGCGGGTTGGTGGCTCTACTGCACTGTCCTCATGTTCGCCGGCTACGCCCAGATGCTCCGTAAGCTCGCATCAGATACCGGCGGTCCGGTCAGTCAGTTTGCACCCCCGGTTTTGGTCACATTCCTGGTGCTGGGCGTCGTGGCACATCGCAACAGGAAGGCCGTATTTAAGCAGTGGTTTTGGCAGCTCTTTTATTTAACCCTGATGACCGGGACCGTCGGTGTGCTGCTTCTGGCGGTTTACTATGCGGTCTCTCAAGGTATGGCTCTGGCGTGGCAGGCCATCGCGCTGGCGGTCGTATTGCTGCTCCTGCCCGGGCTTGACCTCCTACGGCAGTACGCTTTTACGTCTTCGGTATGGCCGAAGACTGACCGCGCGCCGTGACTGAATTTACCCGGCGCGCGGTGTCAGGGTATGTCTTGATGACCCTGGCTTACCTACAACGACCATCGCGGGCTGCCTGTCTATGGTATATTCACACAGCATAAAAATTAGATGGCCGTTTTCTTATATTGCCGGTTGCAGCGTATTATTCAAAACATGATTAATTACCTTAAATCCATGCGCAGAAAATATTCAAATGAAAATAATACTCTAAAGTATCTCAAATATGCTTGTGGTGAAATATTATTAGTGGCATTCGGAATTTTGGTTGCGCTATCAATAGACAACTGGAATGAAACCCGAAAAGAGAATGAGCTGGAGATCGTTTATTATTGCAAAATAAAAGAAGACCTTGAAGTTGACAGAAATAAACTTAGCAGCATTTCAGAGGCTGTGGTAACCCGGCAAAAGGTTAGCAAGCGCTTGCTACTCAATCTGCACAGCACTCCCGAGGATAAGCGTGTAATCATGAGCGATTATTTGGCTGCAGTGCGGTCGGATACATTTTTTCCCAGCAAAGCCGCCATATCCGATCTCATTTCCTCTGGTAAGCTGGCGCTTATACAGAATGAAACATTAAAGAAGAACGTTCTCCAATATTATACGGACATGGATAATTCGTTAAAGATTATTCGATCAAATCGCGAGGAAGTCACCAACCGTATTTTTGGATACCCAAATATTCTTGAAATGGGCATTCATCAAACTTTCTACAGGGGAGACTATGGAGAGGACTTGGTGGCGTTACTGCCTGACGTCAATTGGCAGACGGACAAGAACAATCCTTATTTCAAGAAGTTTGAAGAACATATTGGCATAGCGATTGTGGTTAATGCGCGGGAAAAGCAAATTGTTGGTGATATTATTGCGAAGATAGATTCGCTGCTAACCCCACTTAATGAGGCTTGTAAGGTCTAGGTGAAGGCGATGATGTGGCGAAGAGAAAGGCGCTTGAGCCACCAGAATCTGTAACCCGGAGATGACCTTCTATCACCCTTGATTATCCGAAGGGCCTTCGTGTCGGCCCATTAATGGAGTTAAAATCCCGGCATAACGGCTTCGACAACGCAGCAACGAGCGCGATCTAAGCGTCTTTGACGGCTGTCCCCAGTCGCAATTGAAACTGCTCACCGCGAAAGCCGATGACATCACCACCCATCATCTTGCGCCGTCGTCGGGTCTCGGTGTCACCATTTACTGTGACCTGACCGTCTCCAATGAGCAGCTTCGCTTCGCCCCCGGTTGTCGTTAGCCCCTCAAATTTTAGAATTTTAAACAGCTCAACCGGTTCGCTGTTTATTTCAATTGTGCGCATGTAGTACTCCGGGGATCGGTCCGTGTAAGTGATGGCTGGGGCCCGCGCTACACTACACCACCCCGGTGCTGTGCGTTGCGAATACTTTGGCAACCGACGGGCATGTCGTCTGAGGGCGGTGGAGATTCAGGCACTACGGGTCGAGAGGTGCGCACCCCGACACGGGTCCACACGACGTTTCTCGCTGCAGCGGGAAACGGCGTTCGATATGATCAGATGTGGATTGATTCTCGGGAACAGGGTGAGACATGTCGAATAATAAGAAGCTTGGACTTGAGGATGCCTACGCCGTTAAGACGCCAGACGATAATCGGTTGCTTTACCGCGCATGGGCCGACACCTATGACGAGTCGTTTGCCAGGGCGCGGGGTTACCAGTATCCACAAAAAATAGCGGCGATTTATGCCGCTCGGGCAGGCCACGACGATACCCCCATACTGGATATCGGTTCAGGTACGGGCTTGGTCGCCGAGGCCCTGCATCAGCTTTCAGGCTGCAGCGGTGACCTCGCTTTGGACGGCATCGATATTTCCCCGGAAATGTTACAGGCGAGCAGCAGGAAGAACATCTATCGGCAACTCTTTGAGGCAGATTTGACGCAACCGGTTCCGTTACCCGATGAACAGTATGGTGCTGCCGTGAGCGCTGGCACCTTTACCCATGGCCACGTTGGCCCTGACGCGTTGACCGAGATTTTACGTCTGTGTCGATCGGGGGCACTGCTGGTCATCGGTGTAAACGGAACAGCGTTTGACCAGTACAAGTTCGGGTCCGCGTTTGCGACCCTTCAGGCAGACAACCGTATCACTCCGATTGAGTACGAACGGGTGCGTTACTACGCCAAGGCGGACGACCCCAACGCGGATGATCAGGGGTATGCAGCGGTTTTCAGGAAAACATAGCCCCAACTGCCGCACAGTAGTCATCCGGCGATTCAGGGAATTTACATGTACAACGCCCTGCCAGAGGTGCCTGGCAGGGTGATGGCTGGACCCTCGTCGATGATGTGAACGTCAACGGCCCTGCTGCCTGTCTGGTGTACGGGCCGGATTTCGATGACGACGACGGCCACAACCCGATGTATGCCGATCCCTTATTGAACGTTACGACGAGCTGGATACTGGCGATCGTATGACACGCTATGTGGATGTGTGGGAAAGCTTAAGGAGGGTATGAACTCTGGATAGATTACGCGCTGTCAAAAAACCCCGAGATCCTATTTGTCATAGGAGTTCCCTGGATAGATTTCCCGCACGATTACGACGCTGCAAGTTATGGCAGCACCTACGCGGAGGGGATCGAGACGATCTGGACCGGCCCATTCGGGACACTGAGAGCCCTTTATCCAGACGTTGAGATTAGCTTTATGCCCTACGGGTTTGCGGCGATCGAACTGCGCTACCGGCTGGAGGCGGGCCAACCACCGGGCATTACTGATCCGATCGGTGATAGTGCCCAGACATCGCTGTTCAGGGACAACAAGGGGCACGGTCACGCCGGGGGCCTGGTGCTCGATCTGGCCGAATGCATTTGGTCAGACACTATTTTTCACGTTGATCTCGACAGCTACGGCTATGACGCGGGTCACGGTATCGATCTCAAAGACGTGGCTCAGTCCATTCTGTAGGAGCAGGGCTACCACTTCAGGCAGTGAAGACCCCGGACGGTCTGTGCTGCGTCAACCGCGGCGGGCTGAAGCGTTACGGACACCTTCAGGACAGCTTAAAAACATTAATCCGAACGCCACTGGTCGGGTCGCTCTTGGCAACGAGTGCCCAAGACCACGTTAACTTGCGGGCCCCCAGTGACTGGCGGGTCGCCGGTATACGAAAACCACGCTTTGGGTCATCACTCGGCGCAGCCGGTAACACGGTCATACCCCCCGCAGGCGACGAGTACGGACGGGGTTGGCGCCCTCGTGGTCGCACCACTACTATTACCGACCCTTGCCGCGCGACCAGTGCTAAGCTTGCCGGCTTTGTGGATCATGGAGGACTCTGCGTGAACAAATTCTTAATCGTACCCGCGCTGCTTGTGCTGGCGGCTTGTAAAGATCCGGCGGCACCGGCTGTCACCGACAATCAGGAAAATGCCACGTCGGCGTTACCAGAGGGTTTTACCCTGGTCGAGCAGTTCGCTGGCGATGACAGCGGTATTTCCATTCCCTACGCCAAGTACCGGCTGGACAACGGCCTGACAGTCATCCTGCATGAGGACCATTCCGACCCGCTGGTACACGTGGATGTGACCTATCATGTGGGTGCAAACCGCGAGGAGGTTGGTCGATCCGGTTTTGCGCACTTCTTCGAACACATGATGTTCCAGGGCTCGAAGAACGTAGGTGACGAGCAGCATTTCAAGATCGTCAGCGATGCCGGCGGCACCCTGAACGGGACGACCAACTCAGACCGCACCAACTACTTCGAAACCCTGCCCGTCAACCAACTGGAGGTTGCCCTTTGGCTGGAGGCGGATCGTATGGGGCTGCTGCTCGAGGCCGTGACCCAGGAAAAGTTCGAGGTGCAGCGCGAAACCGTCAAGAACGAACGCGGACAGCGCGTCGACAACCAGCCTTACGGGCGTGCGTTTGAAACTATTGCCCAGGCCATGTATGAGCCAGAGCATCCCTACTCCTGGCCGGTCATCGGCTGGATCGAGGACCTCAACCGCGCTGATCTTGACGATCTAAAGCGTTTCTTTTTGCGCTGGTACGGTCCCAACAACGCGGCGCTGACAATCGGTGGCGACATCGACCCTATGGCGACACTGGCACTGGTCAAGAAATATTTCGGTCCCATTCCCTCCGGTCCTGACGTGGAGAACCTGCCCAAGATGCCCGCCTCACTGGATGCCGATCGCTACGTGACGCTGGAAGACAACATTCACCTGCCGGCGCTCGCATTGCTGATTCCCACCACCTATATGGCGCACGAAGACGAGGCGGCACTGGACGCCGCCGCCGAGATACTTGGCGGCGGTCAGGACTCCATGTTGTATCAGCGACTCGTGCAGACTGGTCGGGCGGTACAGGCCAGCGTTCAGCACTCCTGTCGGGAGCTCGCCTGTGAGATGTTTTTTATTGTGATTCAAAATCCGTCCTCAGGTGAGACCCTGAGCGAGATGGAAGCGGCGGTCCGCGAAACCATTGCCGAGTTCGCTGGCCGTGAGGTCAACGAAGATGACCTGCAGAAATTCAAGGCCCAGTACGAATCTTCCAAGGTTTTCAGGCTGCAGAGCGTGTCTGGAAAGGTCTCGACGCTCGCTGCCTTCCAGACCTACCAGGGTAGCCCCGCGGGTATCGGCGCTGATATTGAGCGTTACCTTAGTGTTTCAACGGAAGATGTAAAGCGGGTCTTCAACGACTACATCGAAGGCAAGCCCGCCGTCATTCTGAGCGTGGTACCCAACGGCGCTGTCCAGTTGGCTGCCGCCGAGCAGAACTTTGATGCACCTGAGCGGGCTATCCCTGAGGCCTTTGGGGATGAGGGCAGCGAACTGCCTTTGCGCCTGGTGGTAGACGACTTTGATCGCAGTCAGAAGCCGGTGCCCGGTGTCAACCCGGTGGTCGAGCTGCCGGCTATCTGGGACATGACGCTGGCCAATGGCGTGCGCGTGCTGGCAGTACCCAACGAGGAGACACCGACGGTAACCGTGCGCGCTATCTTCGATGTCGGCCAGCGCGACGAGCCTGCGGGCAAGGCGGGTCTGACCGCATTGACGGCTGCCCTGATGGGCGAGGCGACCACCGAGCGAAGTGCCGCGGAATTTGCTGAGGAGCTGAAGCGTATTGGCGCCGACGTATCGGTCAGTATGGGTACCTACCAGACCTCGGTTACCCTCAATGTGCTCGCCAAACATCTGGACAAAGGCATCGCACTGATGCTCGAGCGCATACTGAAACCGGCTTTCACGGCCGAGGACTTTGAGCGTCTCAAGGCCCAGACAATCGAGGGTTTGATGCAGCAGAGCAAAACCCCGGCGGGGCTGGCTGGGCGCGCTATCAACGCCGTTATGTACGGTCCCACCCATCCCCTGTCCTATCCAGAGGCGGGCTTGCCTGGGACGGTTGCGAACCTGAGCCTGAACGACGTGACGGCCTACTACGCTAACCATATACCCCAGGACTTGGGCGGGGTTCTGGTGAGCACCAGCCTGCCCCGTGAGCGAACGATGGCAGCCCTGCAGGGCCTGGCGGCATTCAAAACCCGCGAGGTTGAGCGCGAGGCAGTCGATGCATTTCCCGAAATTGCCGAGCGACAGATTTATCTCGTCAATAAGGAAGGAGCGGCACAATCCAGCCTGCGCACCGGTCAGCATTCAATTACCTATGATGCCACCGGTGATTTTTATAAGGCGGGTCTGATGAACTTCAATCTCGCCGGCAACTTCAACAGCCGAATTAACCTCAATCTCCGTGAAGATAAGGGTTACACCTACGGCGCGCGGGCCTCGTTCAGGGGTGATCAGGAGTCGGGCAGTTACCGCTTCTCCGCCGAGGTCAACAAAGATGCCACCGCTGCGTCTATTGCCGAGGTGATCAGTGAGTTTGAGGCGTATGTTGCAGATGGCATGACCGGGGAGGAGTACGACTATATGCGCAGCGCGATTGGACAGCGTGACGCACGGCGCTATGAGACACCGGCCAGCAAGCTGGGGCTGCTGGCCAATATCCTCCGCTACGATTTACCCCTTGACTACCGCACCCAGCAAAAGATCGTGCTCGAGGGCACCGACCGGGAAACCCTGAATGCATTGGCGTCTGAACTGATAAAGCCCAACAACATGGCCATTGTTGTGGTCGGCGATGAGGCTGCTATCCGCCCTGAGCTGGAAGCACTGGGTATGCCGATCACCGTGCTGGACGAGGAGGGTTTTGTCTTGCCAGCGCAGGACGCGATGGAGTAGCCGTCCCGGGCACGGGGGACAGCGCACGAGTGAAGTAAAGCCAGCCGCCGAAAGGCGGCTTTTTCTTGGCGGGGAGATAGGCTTTTTGGCAACCTGGGTTGCCTCACAGCGACATCCGCACCTTAAACGTGAATTGCTCGCCCCTGTCTGTAGGCCAGCTTTTTACCGGTGACTTCCAGGGCTCGCCGTGCGTGGATAGACCTTGCACAGCTTTACAGGTTCGGGCGGCGCGCCATCGCCCTAATCCACCAAGGGGCGAGGTCAATGACAAAACGATAGCGGACATCACCCTGTTCAGGCGGCGCCCACGCGGTAGTAGGTTCGTCGTGCTGAATGAGTTCAATATCGGCCGCTACGTTATGTTGGTGCGCAAATGCCATCATGTCCTGGATCGGTTTGATGCCACCGATAAGAGATTCGACAATAATTTTTTCGCCGAAGACCAGAGCGTCTGGGAAAAGAGGCAGCGAGTCCGGGGGAACGCCGATCAGGCACAGCGGCCCACGGGGCTTAAGCAGCGCTAACCGCATTGAAAGATCATTGGGTAGGCAATAGTGGCGGTTTTGTCGCGCTATAGCTTTTTGAATTGCTGGAACAGTAGATTGCTTACCGAACTGGAAAAGCCGCCGGCGACTGCTTTAGCAGTACTGGAAGGGACGGATGCCGAGGAGTCCATTGCAAGTGCAAAGGGGTGTATAACTAGCTGTATCGGTTGTTGCGAGACAACCGCTGGTTTTTTGGGAGAGCCTGTTGGGCATGAGCGCCCGGGTTGCGTGTGACAGTCGAGCCTGCTCTGGGTTGTGCATGCATCGCGTTGTCAGGAGTTAAGGAGCACTGAGCTCCTGCTAATGTGCAAACAGCCCTGCGAACCCGGACCCCGGTTCACTGTATAAAAAGTAATCACCCCTGTGAAGAAAGACATGGACTATTCAGCGCTAAAACAGCAGTTCGATCGTGATGGCTACGTCATGCTGGAAAACGTTTTCGGGCGCCCGCAAATGGAACATCTCGACGGGCTGATTCGGGGTCACTACGGCAAAGATCCGGCTTTCCAGCATGACGGCGAGTTTTTGAACAGGGCGCAGACAGACGTTATTCCCTGGTTTCCCCAACAGCAGGGCGCGCATGACTTCGATGACATCGAGTGTGACGAGGATCTGCGCTTGATGACAAGTGCCATTCTCGGCGATAACTGGAGCGGCCAACACTGCATGGTTATGTTTTCCAAGCCCGGGTCCCAGGGGCAGGCCTGGCACCAGGACTGTCCACCTGAACACCCGCAACGCTTCAACCTGAATCGTCTGGTGTATACCAGGGACGTTGATGATGAAACCGGAGGTCAGGTCGCCGTGGTCCCGGGGTCGCACAGGATGGGCCTCCTCCCGCCGGGCGACCCCTCTGCGGATCTGGAAGGCCAGGTCCTGCTGAGCCCCCAGCAGGGCACACTGATATGTCTTCACGGGCACATATGGCATCGCGTGTTGCCCATTAAGAATGCGGTGCGAGCCTCTGTAAATTACCGGGCGGCGGCCGCGGGTACGCCCGAGGGCATCACTGATATCTGCGTTTATCGCAACATGTGTTATCGATTTTCCACTGGCAGTGTCATTGAGGAGCGAGAGGGATAGACGGGTTTACCGAATAGTGCTTTAGCTATGAGGGTCAGGAGCGTCAATCAATGCAGTCGAAGAAAGCCGAGGTTGGGACGCAGTAGTGGCTATCTACTGCTGTGGCTTCCGCTACTCCCGTCACCGCTGCTTTGGGCGGGTGCTGCTGTCAGCGCTCGGGATGCGCGCTTCCATCAACTTCTGGAAAGCACTCAGGGGGTGCGCAACGGGGAAAGTCTCAAAGATGCAGTACCCCGGGAGCCAGAGTCTTGAATTGGCGCCGAGATACTGGAAATTCAGTCGCAGACCTCCATCCGCCCCTGGATACGCCCTGAAATAACACGCGAGGAATTTGCGGCACTGGAGGTTGATCAGGGCTGGCGAAAAAATCAACCCCGGGAGTCGGTGGAATGCGGTCCGGGCGATGGCCGGTTCACTAAATCCCCCGACGCAACCGAGGACGGTGACATTCTGGTCCAGGAGTTTTACGGCTTTAATTGGTTCCACTCCGCGACGATTTTTGAGACCGACTTGCCGGTGGACGATAGCGGCTTGTTGCTGGGCTTCCGGGTCAGGAAATTCCACGAACTCACCTACAACCCGGGCAGCTGCATGGTGCTGCTAATTTCCCCTGACGATGAGATCTATTTTCGGGTTGGC
>CALKDK010000006.1 GCA_938084055.1 uncultured Luminiphilus sp. | reverse complement strand
AATGGCATCGCGGGGATTGGAAGCTATTCGTTTGGCAACAACGCGCTGACTTCGCTGACCATTCCGGATAGCGTGATTACAGTGGGCGCCTGGGCCTTTTCTTTCAACGAAATTGCTTCACTCACATTGGGAAGTAGTATCGAAAAAATTGATGACGCTGCATTTATTTTCAATAACCTTACCTCTACAGCGATCCCCAACAGCGTAACCGAGCTTGGCTATTACGCCTTCGCCTACAATTCGCTAGAGTCGCTAACGCTGAGTCAGAACCTCAAAACAATTGGCACAGGCGCTTTTTTCACCAATAAGCTTACCTCGGTGACTGTTCCCAAGAATGTGACCACCATACGCCAGGCTGCCTTCGTAAATAACTCTGTGGAGACCGCGCCCGAAAGCCTTGAAGGCACACTCAGCAGCATTACGTTTGAAGGGCCTTATTACGAATATGAGGCCGGTTTCGATGAGTTCGGGCAGGATGAAGACCTTGATCAAGGCTTTTCATCAACGATGTTTTATGACGCAGGAGAAACTCCTAATTCCAACCTTGAAGACATCAAAGCCTGCCCCTCTACTTCTTGGGATGATGTTTTCTTTGACGTAGAAGATGGTGTATCGATACCGGTTGTTCAATCAGCAGAGGCATGTGGATTCGTTGATCCACTAGTACTGATAGATGAATTGAGCGCCTTCGTGGCCGAACTCAATGCGAAAAACGGCATCCTCAATGCACTGGACGCCAAGTTGGGCGCTGTTCAAGGCGCACTGAGTGACTTGAATGAGAACAACGACGTGGCGGCTCTGAACGCCATGTACGCGTTCTGTTACAACACTCAGGCGCAGTCGGGTAAACAACTGGAGACAGCCGACGCTGATGCCCTGATCGCCAAGTCTGACGCCATCATTGCGGCCATTGATCCCGACGCTGCACTCTGTAGCGAATAACGTCACTAAGGAACCTGCCAGACTCTCAAGAGAGGGTTTGGCGGGTTGTCACTTTCCTCTTCGTCCGAAGTCATCTGAGCAGCCCCGTTAGCGCACCGTGGGGCCAGGGGGTTGGAGGCGGAGGAGGTGACCGTGACCTTCTCCCCAAGGGGTCAAGATGTGATCCCGTTGCTGCCCTAAGCCTGGGAGCTTGCCTTATCCTGAAGTGCACCAGCGGTTGGATTAGCCAACGGCGGAGAACGCGGCTGTTCGTTGAAGCAAGTGAGATTCGGTTGAAACTGCTTTTAATTTGGGCCCAAACCCTTTCAGAGCTGTCCTTCGGTTGTGATTTGTCGAGACCCGAATAGCTGTCTCCGGCACGGGGCTCAAGGGTTGCTTTTGCCCTGTTATGTCTGGGGGCGGACATTGTTTACAGCTTGTTTTCAGGCCGGTTTGGCCTCAGGGTGGCGTAAAAAGAGCGGGGGATTTTTATGACGGATCTTCATGTCAACATCAGGCCTCTGGGTGCGGTCAGGGGCTTGGTAGCAGGCTTTGCCTTCGGGCTGACCTTATTTCCCTCCGCCGCCTGGACAGCCGATTGGGTTCCGGTTGCAGAGGAGCCCCGACACCGACCAGTGTTCGAGAACGAGCAGGCCATCATTCTTGACGTCAATTTGCCGCCGGGCTACGTCAGCCTGTACCACGAACATCGCATTGACCTGTTGTACGTAACGATTACCGGCACGCAGGTGTGGGCTCAGCCCCTGAACGGCGAGCGCATGGACGCTGACGTCGCCACCGGTGACCTTCGGTTCAGTTCCGACAATCACGATCTGCCCCATATCCATCAGGTGGCAAACGTGGGATCAAGCCCCTTCCATATCATAGGGATTGGCCGAAAAGGTGCGGATCACTCCAAGGCCGGTACGATCGCCATCGACGGCGACACAGAGGGCCTTGTCCTTGATCAGCAAAAGACCCAGGCCAGCGTCTATCGCATTCGGCTGGCACCGGGAGAAAAAACCGGTGAGCACCGACACAATCTGCCCCACGCCCATGTCTTTCTCACCGACGGCATGCTCTCTGTCGGCTCTGGCGGTACAATCCCTGTAACCGCAGGCCAATTTCTCTGGCAACCCGGCAATATTACCCACGTCTATGAGAATGGGGGAGACCAGCCGCTGGAAATTGTCGAGATGCAGTGGCGCTAGCGTCGCTCTTTTGATTCCATCGCAACTGGGACGGCCACGCTGCGTGTGTCGATACACGGCGGTGCGCCTAACAGTAAATTCAAATTTTCTGACGCAGGTGAAGGCTGTCCGAAATACTATGAATCGTCGCTTGCCAAAGAATATCCAGGCGCTGTTACCGCGTCCGGCGAAGGCGCACGCATGGAATTGCCCATAGGCCAGTCTGTTCACGTGCAGTATCGCGCGGTAGGCGAGCCCATCCCTGGCGTTGGACCGGGGGTTGGTAGTAAAGCAATGCGGACACAGGCACTACAGGTGCTGTTGAGTTCTGGTGCCGAAATTCGGGTTACGGGATATGAAGACAAAGTGCCTGTTTGGGAGACCTCAGGCGCTGTCGGTGAGAAACCCGGGACTGCTTGCGAGGGACATGCGACTAAACCCAAGGTGGGTGTAAATTGACACAAACCTCCGAGAAGTAAGGCGGGGGCAGCGCAGGATTTCTCTAGGCTTCCCTGGCTTTCCCCGCTATGGTGGTCGCATGAGCAAACAGCCGACGCCAGCACAACGCAATGAACCTGAGGATGCTTTCAAAGAGCATCTAATCTTTAACCTCGTCTACTGCAGTCAGATAAGTGAGGGAGTAGTCAGTTCTGATGTCGACGCGATTATTGCGACCTCACAACGTCGCAACGCTCTGCTGGGTATTACGGGGGTTCTGGTTTTTGGGAGCGGTGTGTTTTTTCAGTGGATTGAGGGGCCCAAGGCAGAGGTTCTGGGGCTGGTTAAGCGTATCGAAACGGACCGTCGGCATGAAATGATGGTGACGTTAAGCACCGATGAGGAGGTTCGTGAGCGTATTTTCCCAAGTTGGGATATGGAGCTCGTAGACGCTGAGCACATTCAAGAGGTTCTCAATGACGCGCTTGCGACAGCGCGAGACCAGAAAAGCGTTGATGCGCTCCAGCTCATGCTGCATAAGCTACAGGAGCAGTAGGCCGGGAAGAAACGCGCCGCCTAACTTTATCGCTTGCGGAAGCGTTGAGGCAAAGGGTTGGACGCCAGCACACACTGTACGTCAAGGCGTATGCAGCGCCGAGGCTGGCGCCTGTTGTATCGAGTCGGCTTTGCCAGGTCCAGGGGTCACTTTCCCCAACTGTCGGGCCTAATTTTCATAGGCTTTCCCCCGTTTTTCCAGACTGGGCGCCACCGACCGGGGCGCTGCCGGCCACTGCACTGCCGGGGACATGGTCAATGGATGCAATGCACCGAAAGTGGGCGTCCAAGGGTACACTTTCTCTGTTCTCAGTAAGCGAACCCATAACCCCAAATGAACAGGGTCGTGACTGTAAAACCTGTGGTGCTGAGTACTGCGTGCGCTCCCTTGAAAATCAAAGTACAGGCAAGGCATGCCCAGCACAGTGTTCAGGGTTTTTGGATCAACAAGCGCGAACTTACCCAGATTAGCAAGCCAGTCACCAAAGTCAGCGAGGGTGTCTACGGCAAACGGGACCTGGACATTTCCTGTACTTTGATTGGCGGGGTAGCCGCTTCAGTAGACCTCATTCGTGTAGGCATGCTCCACGAGATTGTCCATGGCGGTCTCTGTCTCCTTCGCCTGTGACTGATTAAGAATGACCTTGCCAAAAGAAGGCATAACCTCCTCTGAAGGAAGATAGTCCTCTTGCCACAGCCGTGATCGTATTATTGCCTTGCCGCAATGAAAATAACATTTGGTCACGGTTACCAGTAAGCCTATATCCAATGACCTCCCCGCTACCTGGCTGTATTCAAACCCCTTTTTGCTTTTAAGAATTTGGGCCGAGCCCGATATTCTCAATGTCTCTTTGTAGCCCGGTATAAAAAATATGAGCCCTATTTTTGGGTTTTCGATCAGGTTATGAAATGACTCGAGCTTGTTATTGCCAATACGATCAGGAATCAATAAATTTTTGTTGTCGAGTATTTTTACAAAGCCCGGAGCATCGCCTTTGGGCGATATCGTGGGCTGACCCCCGTGGTCTGAAGTGGCCATGCTTACAAAGGGCGAGTGTCTGATGAAGGACTGATGAAACTGATCCATGCTGTCGAGCATGATTGCCTTTGCAATTTCCAGCGGCTGGCCGTACTGCTGTTCAAGCTTTACCCTGGTGTCAATGAGCTCGTAGTCAGCCAAGTCCTCACTTGTATCCATCGTATGATTCCTTTGGTAGGGGGTAAAGCCAGCTTAACTCAATTGCACTGGCGGAGAATTAAATGCGGGTGTTGCTTGGACAGATTCAAAAAATAGAGCTATTTGTCTTCGGCCTTTAGAGATGCCGCGCCACTCCAGTGCCCGTCAACCCCGTCCGTGATCTGCACATAACCCCGAGCAGCCGCTTATGAAAACTGAGCGCTGGGAGCCGTCGGAACATTTGCCTTTAGCCTTCGTGGGTGCGTTTTAAAAAAACCGGCGGACTGCCCAAAGGTCGGTATGCAAGCCTTTCGAGGGCTGTTAGCGTAACAGTGCAAGGACGCAATTTTTGAGACGGAAACTTTGTTCGTGCTGCGAATGCCACAGGCACTGCTGTTTAATGCCGGGCTCTGCGTGCACCGCAACCGAGAGGTGTGCATATGCGTTTTCCTGCGCTCTTTGTATCTACTTTAAGTCTGTTTTTTGTCGCGTCACATTTGCATGGGCAGGTGCCAGACTGGCCAGATCTTTACGATCCTTCCGAGCTGCATACGCTTCATGTGCAAACGCTCTACGCGACCGATTTTGACCTAATCAGAGCCGACACCACCTACGATATTGAAGTGCCTGCTTATTTTTGGGCTGAGGGCGAGAACCCAATCATCGTCTCAATTAGGCGCAAGTCAGCCAGCGCTATCCCAAACGAGCTGGCACCGGACAAAAAGGTCAGTTTTAAAATAGACATCAATGAATATCATGATGACCCCGATGGCGTTGATGTCTGTGTCGGGTTGTTGGGGATAACCAGCGGCTGTTTTTCCAAATGGAAGGGAGTTAAGAAACTGAGTCTCGAGAACGGGGACGACCAGGATGTGGTTCAGGAGGGGGTAGCGTGGTATCTGCACAGGCTGGCTGCAGAATCGGTATTGGCTTATGACGCTGGCATGGCGTCATGGGTCAAGCTCTTCATCAATGGTCAATACCAAGGGGTATACGTCAATGTTGAGCAGCCCGATAAACAGTTCCTGAAAAATCGCGGACAGTGGGAACTGGATGGCGATACCTGGCTCTATAAAATGAGCGACATCGATTCCCCAGTGATGAAAGAGGGCGTTGAAGACGAATTGGGTGTCGAAATAGACAGCCCGCTTGCACAGGAGTTTTGCTTCGCCCCTTTCAAGAAGAAAAGAAAATGTGAAACGCCAGAGGGGTTTAAGGCCCTTTTGGAAGACAATATCAATATGGAGGGCATGCTGACATTTGGCGCGGTGGCTGCTTTTCACGGGTCCCATGATGATCTATTTACCAAAGGTAAAAACTTCTACTACGTTGACCAGGGGGATGGCCTGACCTACAAGCGTGAATACTATCAATGGGATCTTGACCAGGCTTTTAACGATTTTGATCCAAACCGCAACATCTATTTCATGGACGCTGACAGGGCAAACCAGTACGAGGACGCTCTGATCAAACTGCAGGATGCCCCCTTTCGTGCAGAGTACAATGACATCGTCGACACGCTGATCAATGGAGATAACCCGGTATTTTCGTTGACCAGCCTCGCTGCTGATTTAGACGGTTTTCGGATGCTACTCGACGATGCGCTGGCGCAGGATCCAAATGCCAAAGATGCATGGCGCAGCTTCGATGTGATTCAGGAGTATTTTCGGCTGCGAGTCGAGGCTATTCGTTCTCAACTCCCCTTGCCTCCGCCTGCACCCGGTACGGATGGTGAAATTCATATTGGCGACCTCGCCGGTGTCGGCGCGCAGTTGGATCGAGGAACATGGCGTGCAACCGCTCGAGTACTGGTCCACGATTATTTACATGTTGGCTTGGGTGGGATGACCGTAGTGGGCGAATGGAGTGGCGGGGTGGCCGGTTCGACAACGTGCATCACGGACCCGGCGGGGTTTTGTGAGGTGTCCGCGATGGTGACCCGGAAAAAGCTCAAGCAAGTGACTTTCACGGCGACGCAGGTTGTCCCGGCTGGCGACGTCAGCTACGTAAGTGGGCAAAATCATGATGATGATGGGAGCAGCGATGGGGTTTCGGTGGTTATAGCCAAACCCTGAACTGATCGGCCACCCCAGAGGTTCATAGCGCATGACTGGTGATGTTGCCTGTCCCGGGTTGCTCATTGGAGGCCCACCGCCGGACCCAGGCTCGCGGGTCTTTGGATTCTCGATTGGCAAAGATGAGCCGGGTGGTGAGAAATGCGGCAGTCAAGCTCAGGGGGCCGGGTCAACCCAAACAGCTATCGGTCGGCAGTTGGCTTGAACAGTCCGGGTGTGACGTCCAGGCTCCAGGCTTGGCCTCTGCACAGCGTGTAGTGCTTTAGCCGGGTGAACTCTACCGGCGCCTCACACTAATGCTCGTAAAGCGTATGTTCCTGAGGGTCAGGACGGCCTGGTGCCAGGTTGTGACAACGGGATTCCAGACCGCCAGGGAGAGTCACGGTATGACCGGAAAGAGATGGACGCGGGAGCGCGCCGCGCGTTGGGCGTTCGAGCAGCCGTGGTGGGTGGGCTGAAACTTCACGCCAAGCACGGCCAGTAACCAACTCGAAATGTGGCAGCCCGAGACCTTCGATCCGGAAACGATCGCCAGGGAACTCCAATGGGCTGCCAAAATTGGCATGAACAGCGTTCGGGTCTTTCTCCATGACCTCGTCTGGCAGGTCGATGCTGAAGGCTTTAAGTCCCGGATTGAGACATTCCTGCAACTGGCGGACGCAGTTGGCATCCGAACCCTGTTCGTGCTGTTCGACGATTGCTGGTTTCCCCCTAGGGTGGGCCAACAGCTCGAGCCCGTCCCGGGTGTTCACAATTCGCGATGGGCGCAGTCCCCAGGGCATGCCGTTGTTCGGGACCCCGCGCAGTGGCCTCGGCTTGAACGCTATGTGTGCGACATTATTGGTGCTTTCGGGGGCGATAAGCGGGTCTACGTTTGGGATCTCTAAAACGAGCCGGGTAACGCCATATTACCGCTGGCTGCATTACCCAGGTACCGGGCGATACCCGGCGCACTGGTCAAGGTATTTCGACACTTCGTCCTGCCGAGCCCAACCCTCCCACTGCTGCGCGCCTGCTTCACCTGGACGCGCTCGATCGATCCGATTCAGCCGCTCACGGTGGGCATCCGGGCGCCCATTCCCCGCCTGAACCACTTACAGCTGGCGTGCTCCGATGTGATCTCCTTCCATCAGTACACGACGGCAAAGCCCTTGCAGGCAAAGATCGAAAAGCTTCGCAAACAAACCGAACGTCCCATTCTCTGCACGGAATGGATGGCCCGACCGGTGGGTAGCCGCGTTGCGACCCATCTTCCGATTTTTAAGGAGGAGGGCGTCGGCTGCTTCTGCTGGGGACTGGTCTCCGGGCGTACCCAGACTATCCACGCTTGGGGTGATCGCCCTGGGACGCCAGCACCGACGACCTGGCATCACGACCTCTTACACCCCGACGGATCAGCTTTTGACGATCGTGAGATCCAGGTGTTGCAGCGCCTGACAGCGGGCTAGGCGGTTTTGCTACACGACCCCCGGTGTGTCTATCGGCTGGACAAAGGTTTCAGTGGCAACGCGTTTCATGCCCGCTTATGAGGCATGCGCGGGTAAATCTGGCCAGGGGGCTGACTCGGACTTTTTCAAAGCCCTTGCCAACATCAGGATCGATAGGACAGTGCAAACGGTGATCGGGGGTACAGACTGTTGCGGGTCATCCAGGATCGCCGTCACGCGTACGGCGGCGGCCCAGTGTTTGGAGTGGGCAATCTCGGGTTTCATGGCCATCTCCCTGCGTAACTAAACCCTTTGCCCTGCTGCGTTCATACACCATCGAATGCACTTTTCTGTAAAAACTGGGCGACCTCGCGGAGTTCCCCACCGTCTAGCCAAATACCTTCGCAGGACAGGCAGCGATTGAGAAAAATGTTGGAGTCGTAGGCGAAATTGAAAGATTCTGTTTCCTGCTCGCAGCGGGGACAGTCTTTTGTGCTGTCGTCTAGATCGGTCTGCCTGCGTTGCGCGGGGATTGCTGCAGGGGTCGCATCAGAGATTTTTTTGGCCTTGATCAGGGCCCTAACCACGGGTTGCAGCTCGCCTCTATCGCACCACACTCCGCCGCAGGTACCACAGTAGTCAAGCCTTAAATCCGAGTATGACCGTACCTGTAGTTCCTCTTCACATGTCGGACATTGCATAATTTCCCCCGTTACTTTCGATTTGACGTTTAGGGCCAGGCCCATCCCCTAACTTTCCGCAAAATAGCGTAATCGTGGCGCATTGTAGAGTACCCCAGAGCAAAACCCGCCGCGTTCTGCCTTGGGTTGCATGGCCAGTCGAAATGCTCGGGTTGCTTGCCGACCGTCCCATGAACCGTCGTCGCAGAGAGGACAGGGGGGCCGGCTGGCCACGGCGCACTCGGTACGCTTTTGCCCTGATCGTCCTTTACTTGCCTTCAGGATTGTGCCTTTAACACTTATAGCCAATACTTGCCCGGAGCTGTTTGTTGCCAGCCAATCGATAACATAGACATCGCGGCGGTACGGGGCGATCCAAGCCAAAGCAAAGAAAGCCAAAGCAAAGAAAGGGAATCTCCATGGCCGTACAGGATTTTGTCGCACCCCGTTCCCTTGGGGAGGCTCAGATAGCCTTTGCCGAGGGTGGCGGTGCATCTTGGTTAGCAGGGGGTACGGATCTGCTGGTAGGTATTCGCCTGGGGTCACGTGATCCCAGCCGTATTGTCGACCTCAAACGCATTCCAGAGTTAATGGCGATCGAAGTTGAATCGGATCAGGTTCGTCTTGGAGCGGCGGTATCGGCCTATGACCTATTGCGCCACCCCACAGTGGCCATGCTGTACCCCGGGCTGGCAGAGGCGCTGGCGCTTATTGGTTCGACGCAAATCCAGGGCCGCTGTTCTGCTGGTGGCAATTTATGCAATGCCTCGCCGGCGGCCGATAGCATCCCTGCACTGATTGCCAACCGGGCATCCTGCAGGATCTGCGGCCCCAAAGGCGAGCGTCTGATTCCTGTTGAGGACTTTGTGGTCGGCCCCAACCAAACTGCTTTAGGCGGTGATGAGCTGTTGGTGGAGCTGGTATTGCCCCTGCCCACCGGCCGGTGTTCTGACGCCTACCTGCGGTTAACACCGCGCACTGAAATGGATATCGCGGTTGCTGGTGCCGGTGTATCACTCACCCTCGATGATGATGGCAAGTGCCTCGCCTCCCGTGTCGCCATTGGCGCCGTAGCGCCGAGGGCGCTGCTGGTTGAAGAGGCCGGACAGGCCCTGGTTGGGTCTCGACTGGAGGAAGCTGCGGTTCAGGATGCCGTATTGGCTGTTCGTGCCGCTGCGCAACCCATCACCGACAAGCGGGGCAGCGCTGGCTACCGAACCCACGTTGTGGGTGTTCTGGTGGCCAGGGCAATCCGCAGGGCCCGGGCCCGCATCGCTGGCGAGGAAATTGTATGAGCGTATCGATGAACAAACTGCCCGTACGGACTACGATCAATGGTGAACCCAGGATATTTCTTGCCGCTCCCGGGCAAGTGCTGGCAGATGCGCTGCGCGATGAGCTGCAGCTGACGGGGACCAAGATCGGCTGCAATACCGGGGACTGTGGTGCCTGTTCAATATTACTGAATGAGCGCCTGGTGTGCTCCTGTCTGGTATTGGCTGTGGAAGCTGAGGGGCAGTCGTTGCAAACAGTGGAGGGCATTGCCGAGGACGGTGTGCTGCACCCGATACAGCAAAAGTTGTTGGAACATGGGGGACTGCAATGTGGTGTCTGCACCCCCGGTGTTGTCGTAGCCGCCAAGGCCTTGCTGGACGCCAATCCGGATCCCACCGAAGAGGAGGCGCGCTATTGGCTGGCCGGTAATCTCTGTCGGTGTACCGGCTATGACAAAATTATTCGTGCGGTACTGGATGCGGCCGCCACCATGCGAGAGGGTGACACACCATGACTGTGCAACAGGAATTCCGGGTGGTCGGATCGCGCCCGGTACGTCCAGACGGTGTGGACAAGGTAACAGGACGCGCGCTTTACGGTGCTGATTTCAATATGCAGGACCAAATTTATGGTCATATCCTGCGCAGTCCCCATGCCCATGCACGGATAAAAAACATTGACTGCAGCCGAGCCCGGGCAATGGAAGGTGTGCTTGCCGTGATGACCGGTGAAGACTTGCAGGAGCCGGGTAGCAGGGTGTTGGGGAGTGGTGAGGGTGCCATTGCCTTGCGGGATCTGACCCCTATGGTGATGGCACAGGGGAAGGTGTTGTTTCATTCGCAGCCGGTGGCGGCGGTGGCAGCGACGTCACCTGAACTTGCGGCTCTGGCAGCGGAGGCAATCGAAGTGACCTTTGACGTGCTGCCGGTGGTTACAGAACTCCACGCTGCCCTCGCCGAAGGAGCTCCCATCCTGCACGAGGATCGATTCCCGGACGGCCAGCCGAAGGAACCCACTAACCTGGCGACACATATCAGCGCGCAGGTGGGTGAGCCTGATGCCGCCTTTGCAGAGGCCGACGTGATCGTCGAACGAACCTACTCGGTGCCCATGTGCCATCAGGGGTATATCGAGCCCCATGCCTGTGTTGCCCGCGTTGATGGAACGGGCCAGGTGGATCTTTGGTGCTCGACCCAGGGCCACTTCACGGTCCGCGGTTATACCGCGGCCCTCACCGGCCTCGATGAGGGTAATATCAGGGTCACTCCGTCGGAGATTGGCGGTGGCTTTGGTGGCAAGACCACGGTTTATCTCGAGCCTATCGCAGTCATACTGGCTGGAAAATCTGGGCGTCCCGTCAAGATGGTGATGGACCGGGGTGACGTATTCCGGGCCACGGGCCCGGCTCCCGGGGCGGAGACGCGGGTCAAGTTGGGTGCAACACGGGATGGCAGGCTCGTGGCTGCAGATGTGGAATGTCTGATGGACTCTGGAGCCTACAACGGCAATCCAGCGGGGTTCCCCGCGTTTTTGGCTACGGCGTGCTACAAACTCAGTCACGCGCGCTCCGTTGGGCGCTCGGTCTATACCAACAAACCCAAGATTCATGCCTACCGCGCGCCGAGCATGCCACAGGTTACCCTGGCCTTTGAGTTGGTGGTGAATGAGCTGGCAGCTGAACTCAATATGGACCCCATCGATTTCCGTCTCCTCAATGCAGTGGAAGAGGGTGACAGCAATATGTTGGCCGCGCGCTATAAGCGGATCGGGCTTCGAGAGTGCCTTGAGGCAGCCCGGACGCATGCGCACTACCGGTCCCCGGTGGCAGAAAACGGGGGACGGGGTGTGGCTATGGGTTACTGGATCAATGCCGGTCTGCAGTCCAGCGCCACGCTCAACGTAAGCGCAGATGGTCATGTGGCGGTGCTCACTGGCAGTCCCGATATCGGCGGCTCCCGAGCATCGATGGCCTTGATGGCCGCTGAGGTTCTTGGGATCCCCCTGGATCACATCCATCCCCAGGTGGTGGCAACCGATGCCATAGGGCACTGTGATGTGACGGGAGGCAGTCGCACCACGTTGGCGACCGGACAGGCTGTGATACAGGCTGCGGAACAACTGGTGGCAGAAATGTGTCGGCGTGCAGCCGGCGAGTGGGACGTTGGGGTTGAAGCAGTGACCTGGTCTGAAGGCGCCGCGCACAGCGACCAGGGCTGCCTGACGTTCGAGGCGCTTGCCGCACGCGCGGGAAGTATGGGCGGGCCCCTTACGGTTTCAAGCTCTCTCACGGCCTCAAGTGCAGCGCCTGCCTTCGCAGTACATATCTGTGACGCCACTGTGGATAAGGAAACGGGTCGCACGACCATTACCCGTTACACAGCCATCCAGGACGCCGGTAAGGCTATACATCCCGATTATGTCGAAGGACAGATGCAGGGGGGGGTCGTCCAGGGCATTGGCTGGGCCCTGAACGAGGAGTACCTCTATGACGACCAGGGCGCTTTGCAGAACCCCGGCTTCCTCGATTACCGTATCCCGGTTGCGTCCGACCTGCCCCTCATTGACACGGTAATTATCGAGGTTCCCAATCCGTTACACCCCTTCGGCGTAAGGGGCGTGGGTGAGGTGCCTATTGTTCCGCCTATGCCCGCAGTGGCCGAGGCAGTTTTTCATTCGGCAGGGGTCAGGGTGGCCCGCTTACCACTGAATCCACCCAGGATGGTCGCTGCACTGACCGGTGATGATGATCTGGTTTAGGGCGCGTCCGTGGTGGCACCGGAGGTCCGTGCCGCACAGTTTGGGAGGAGAGCGTTGTCATGAATGAATCGGCGTCAGGTCTAGGCCAGATGAGTACGGCCCTGCAACTGGGTTTGGTCGTTGTGCTGGTGATCGCAACGGCACTTTTTTACAGTGCGTCCCGGAAGTTCCTGCGGTATTTCAGAGGCCAGCGCCGTGCAGGGTCTGATCAGGGGCCAGACGAGGATTCGGGGCGCGGGTAGTCGGGTCGGAGCTAGGCGGGGCCATCATAATTTCCTGACAGGTCGTGCCTGTACTGGTCCCTGAGTTCATTGTCGGGCCATAGGATCGCAACAAGCCAGCCCACCAGCAAAGCGGAGAGAAACGACGGGGGCATGGTCTCCAGCGCTCTGAAGTAGACTCCCACAGAGTCCAACTCCTGCAGCACGAACTTGCTGATGATTGTCATAAAAAATCCCGTCAGCATGGCGGCAATGGCAGCACGTTCGGTGAATCGATCCCAGAACAGCGAAAGGATAATCATGGGGCAGAATGTGGCGGCTATGCCCGACCAGCCGAAAATCACAAACCAGAAGATTGTTCGTTCGGGTGACAAAATGGACACCACAAGTGCGATGCCCAGAGAGAGCACTGCCAGTAAAAGCGTCACCCCCCTGCACAATCGGGCAGCTGTGCTATCGGCAAGGGTCGGTTTGTAGATACGCTCGTACAGATCATGGGTAATGGAGCCCGCCGCCATGACAATAAGTGATGACACAGTCGACATAATGGCCGACAGCACTGCAGCGACATAGAGCCCTACCAGCCAGGGTGGGAACGTGTAGGACACCAACTCGGGCAGAACGTTCTGGGCACCATTGCCCAGTACTGAATCGGGTGGAATACCCTCTGAGGTAAAGATATAGCGTCCCAGGATGCCGATGGATACCGCTGAAAAATCCGCCAACAGGGTGAAGAGTACAGCAACCCATTTGCCCCGATGGATCTGTGCTTCATTCCTGATGGCAATCAGACGTGCGAACACCTGGGGCGAGCCCAGAAAGCCCAGGCCAATCAGTGCCATGCCGATGACCGCTGCCACGTTGAGTAGGCTGAACCCACCCGGGCCCCATACATTGGTCAGACCGGGGTCAATGGCGGTCAGGCCGGCATGAATCGCTCCGGTATTGGTCAGTGACAGCCAGGCGACTATCGGCAGGAGCATGAGGCAAACCAGCATGACGGCACCCTGCAGCATGTCGGTCCAGGCGGCGGCGAGGAAGCCCCCTGCAATACAGTAGGTGGTTACGATAACAAAGCCGACTATGGCACCGGTCAGGTAATTCCAGTCGAGGAATGTTTCAAAAGCCGAGCCTGTGGCATCAATCTGTGCGGCAATGTAAATCAGGACAAAAAGAGTCAGCGTAACGGCTGACAGCACCCGCAGGAGATGGGACCGACTGCGAAATCGCCCCACCATGTAGTCGATCACCGTAATGGCATCGTAACGGTCGGATAACCGCTTGAAGCGCCCTGCCATCAGGAACCACATCGCTGCCACACCGAGTAATTCGCCGATCACGACCCAGTATGCCGAAAAGCCAATCATGGCGCCCATGCCAGTCAGGCCCAGCAGGAGCCAGGCGGATTCCCCAGTCGCCTGTGCCGAAAAGGCTGCGACCCAGAAGCCGAGTGATTTGCCGCCGACAACAAAATCTTTCATGGTTGTGACGCGGCGTGAAGCGAGGTAGCCCAGCAGCAACAGTGCGCTGAAGTAGAGGGCAACCATGAAGTATTTTTCAAACATTCAATACGTCCGCAACCTGGATGATCGACAGAGTCGATAAGGCAATACCGACCACAGGGTTACACAGGATAACTCCAGGGTCACCCACTCATTCAATGGGTGAGCGTTGCCCGTGGTCGACGCCGATCAGTGTGGATGGGCGCTGATTATCCGACAGGGTGACCATATTATTGCCGCCAATACCCTGCTCGTCAGAACCACGATCGGTGATACTGAGCCCAGCATAACGGGGAGGTAGTCGTGGGTATATATTCCAACTACACGCACATCGCTTTCAAAAAAAACGGTGCCGTACTGACGGTAACGCTCAACCGTCCAGATGCGCTCAATGCGACTGATGAACTGCTGCACAATGAATTGTCTCGGGTCTTTGCCGACATAGCCCGGGACAAAGACACCCGGGCGGTTATTCTCACCGGGGCAGGCAAGGCTTTTTGCGCTGGCGGAGACCTGAAACATGGTTTGTCCATGAACCGCCGGCAAACGGATGCCATGGTTGAAGAGGGTCGGAAAATCATCCTCGACATCCTCGAAGTGCCGCAGCCCATCATTGCGGCAGTCAATGGCTACGCAATGGGCTTGGGGGCAACCCTGGCCCTGTTTTCCGACATTGTCATTGCCTCAGAGCGCGCGGTTTTTGCCGATACCCACGTCATTGCCGGTTATGTCGCGGGTGACGGTGGGGCGGCCATCTGGCCATTACTCGTGGGCATCAATAATGCCAAGGAGTTCCTGATGACCGGTGACCGACTGAGTGCAGCTGAAGCCAAGGAGCTGGGTTTGATCCGCCACGTTGTGCCCCACGACGAGCTGTTGGCATTGGCCAGTGCTCGGGCGCAGCGGCTGGCCAGCGGGCCACGCATGGCCATTGAAGGGACGAAGCAGACCCTGAACTGCTTACTCAGGCAGGCGGTTGATGTCACCCTCGATTACGGTCTGTTGCGCGAAAAAGAATGCATGCAGGTCAGCGAGGATTGTGTCGAGGCGCTGACGGCATTTGCTGAAAAACGACACCCGGTGTTCAAGGGTAATTGATGGGCTGTCGGTGGACGGGGGGCACAAGATGCCTGCGGTAACCGCGAGGCTGACAGGTTGCTGGACCATGGCCGCCATGAGGTCAGCGGTTGCCAAGGGCCAAGTCCCGGAGCCTCAGGTTTGGCAGCTGCAGTGGCCAGATTCGTGGGTAGCCCCGGCAGCCGGACTTTCAGACGACTGTGCAGATTTCTCCCCGGTCTTACCGGGCGCTTCGTAGACGGTGATACACCCCGATAACAGTCCGGAGAGCAGTACGGTGGTGAGCAAGAGCGAAACTTTTTTCATAGGTCCTCCATGACCTCAGCGTGGTTGGGCCCAGACAGGTGTAGCCACCTGCTGTCTTGTGGGGATAGTAACCAAGCCAGTACCGGTACTGACACATCATATTGGATCAACTTGATGATGGCTTTTATCCCCGCCCGCGGTCTGTGACGCCCCGCTGGAGCTAAATCCGCAGGGGAACGGCCTGACCGAGGTGGAAATTCAGGGCGTTTTTAGGCTCGCCGCGCGTTACGCAGCCACGTGGGACAGCACCGGCCAGGCGACTTCTGTAACGAATTGGTTGTTCACCGCCCGTGGACAAATGACTGGCGTTGGTCCTGCTGGCAACCGACCCGCCTGGGCTCCGGACCGCTCCGGGACGCATCGCAAACTGGGCAGGGACCTCAAATTTACTGCTCTACCCCTACCGCACCGCCCGGCGAGGGTTTAACTTGCATCACGGGGGGCATGGGTCGACCCTGACTGTGCGTGGCGGGCCCGTTGTATCCAGTGCCGATGGGTACAAGCTGTCGTGCCGGGGTGAAATCCCCGGTCAGTAGGGTAGGGTGTGAATGAACGGACGGAAAACAGGGATGCATGGCGATGAATGAATGGACTGTGCTGGGCATATTTGTCGGCGGTTTGCTGCTCGCAGCCCTGGGCTACCTGATTGCAGCGACCCGTTTTCGAACGAAACTGACACAACTTGAGGGACGTTTGGATACACACCAGGAGCTTGCCACCGCTGAAAAAAACCACCTGAGTCAGCAGTTGGCTGACCGTGAAGAACAGCTCGCGGTCATGAGGCCCCTTGAATCCCAGCTGAGTGCCGAGCAGGCGCGCACAGCTTCGTTACAGACTGCGCTGAATGACGCGCGCGCTGAACGGGACGAACTGCGCAGAGGTGCAGAACAGCTGACAAAAGAGGCCGCAATACTCAAGGTGCAGCGGGAGCAGCAGGAACAGACAATCAAAGACCAGAAGGATTTCCTGAGGCAGTCCAGCGAATCCCTGCAGCAGCAATTCGAAAATCTTGCCAACAAGGTATTCGAGCAGAAAGGTAAACACTTTGCACAGACAAGCCAGACTACCCTCGATGGCATACTCAGCCCCCTGAAGGAGCAGATAGCTGGCTTTCAGAGCCGCATCAACGAGGTCCACGATGCGTCGACCAAAAGCCACAGTTCCCTGCATCAGGCCATCATCGGCGTTAAGGATATGGGTCTGAAAATCGGTGAGGAGGCGAACAACCTGACCACCGCGCTGAAGGGAAATTCCCAACAGCGGGGGGCATGGGGTGAGGCACAGTTGCAGCGCACCCTTGAGCTCAGCGGGTTGGTCGCAGGTGACCACTACACGACCCAGGACAGTTTCACGGACGATGCTGGCAGGGCGAAGCGAACCGACTTTGTTATCAGGCTGCCCGAGGGTCGGCAGCTGATTATTGACAGCAAGGTAACGCTAAATGCCTATGAACGAGCGGTTGCTGCAGATACTCCGGAGCTCTACCAGCAGGCTATGGCAGAGCACATCATTGCCATTCGAAAACACATTGATGACCTTGCTGCAAAGGATTACACCAAGCTGACAGGGCTGAAGAGCCCGAGTTATGTCCTCATGTTTATGCCGATGGAATCCGCCTACATAGAAGCCCTGAAGCACAATGCAGAGCTGTTTCAGTATGGCTTTAACCAACAGGTGGTGTTGGTGTCCCATACCACCTTGATACCGATCCTGAGAACCGTTGCGAATCTTTGGATGCTCGAGCGCAGTAACGCCGAGGCAAGGGAAATCAGTGATATGGCCGCCGATATCTATAACAAGGTCGCCGCCGTGGCGGAAAATTTGCGGAGTCTTGGTGGCTCACTGACCACCGTTGGCAATCATTTCAACAAAACAGTGGTGGCGCTTGCCGGTAAACAGGGCTTGTTTGGCAAGGTCGAAAAATTTGACAAGGTTTCCACGCGGATCTCCAAGACCCTCCCCGAACTGGAACCCCGGGATCTGGAGATTGATACCGGCCGCTTGGATCTTTTGATTGAGCCCATCGAAGAAAGTCCGACGGAACCCCCTGAACTCCCGCGTGAAAGCGCGCCGGCAGACGAGATCAACGCTATTGCTGATACAACGGAGACTATAGAAAAGTAGGTGCTCTGTTGGCACTACCCCGCCGTCCTAAACACGTCAGCCTTGGTGCCCAGGTGACGTACCAGTCGTTGCCAGTGGGGCTCTGTAATGCCTGCCACTGAGCAGTAGCAGGGCTTTGGTGTTGGCGGCTATGCACCGGGGCTGCAAATGAAAGACGTCACGCTTCAGTGGGTACTAATCGCTCACACTTGCCCCGGGCATCAAAAAAAATGGTGAACGTGCCGTATATGCCCGCCTCCTGTACGTGTGGCCGCAAGAGTTCCCAGGGTAAATTGAGGGTTCGACCGTCCCGGGCAGTGACCTGGATGCGGTTCTTTTTTGCCCGGTAAAACAGCAGCGCCTTTTCCTTGCTCAGTGCTATGTCAAAGGTGGCTTGCGGCATAGCTTTTTCTGTACCCTCCCGCGCGCTATCGCTCAACGCTGAATCCCTGGCGTCTCCAGGCGATTTATTTTCTGCCGTAACCTACTGCAGATCAAATGCAGCACGAAATCGGGTTTCACTGGCCCCTGAGGGGGCGTGTCAATATGAAACAGGTAGATGGGCTCGCAGTCCAGCCCTGTGGCCTGGGAAATGATGGCAACCCGCAGCGACCATGGTAGTCACTGGAGCTATCGGTCCAGGCCCAAACAACGATGGAAATTGGTTACGCTGGGCTCGATTCGGTGACTGTTTGCTCTGTCCATGCGTCCCCCAACGACCTGGATGGAGCGCCCGGGCTTCGAACTTTAGGATCCACAGGGCCAGCGCAGTAGCCGTCTTGGGAGACACGGCTGGAGGTCGTGCAACTGAGGACTCGCCCCTGGAGTTTGGTATTGCATGACGCGCGGCTGCGGCCTGGCATCGGGCGTTCCCCGAGACAGGGTCCTGCTCAAGGCACCGTTGGTCTCGATGGGGGTTATGCTGTGTCTTAAATGCCTTGATCGTCGGAGAGGAAAGCGGCTGTGCGACGACTGTTATTGTTTGTGTTGGCAGTGGGCCTGGTGTTCGCCTGCTCGAGCCCTGATGCCCGCCCCGCCCAGGTAGATGCTGCGGCAATGAAGCGCTTATCCGGGATGCTTCTGCTGGATGAGGGGGACGGGCTGCTACCCGATAGGGTTCTCAAAGTAATACCTGAGGATGTTTCTGTATTGGACGTTGTTGCCAAGGTGGTCGCTGCACCGCAGTTCCAGATGCGCGGTGCACTGTCTTATCTCCGCTCACTGAGCAATCCCATCGCGAACATCGACAGGCGCAACCGGTATACCCTGAGAGCCAGCCTTGACCGCACCCCGACCCGGCTATCTGTTTCTGCGGTGCCCGTTGATCCTCTCAATACTGAATCGGAAAACATGGAGATTCCGCTGGTGACGGTGGCGTCCCATCCCGACCCGCCAGAGCGTAAGACCTCGGGCGCAGGAGTCGCGATGCCGCCCGCTGCATCACTGGTCAACACTTACTGGAAACTGATGGTGCTGCGGGATGTTCCAGTGCGTATGGAGGTTGGTCAGGAACGGGAGTCCTTTCTGATCCTGCAGGGCCAACCCCCGATTGCCAGGGGCTTTTCCGGATGTAACAGATTTTCTGGGGGCTACCGCCTGGCTGGCAGGCAATTGGCCATAGGGCCGCTGGCGGGTACCAAAAAAGCCTGCGCGGTGGGTTTGGCACTTGAAGGCCAATTTTTTGGGGTGCTCGATGAAACGGTCTCGTTTACCATCACCGGTGATACTTTGCTATTGCATGACGATCAAGGCGTGGCCATTGCTCGACTTCAGGCCGTGTATTTTGACTAACGCTTAGCAACGCCACGCTGCATCTGCAAGGAGGGAGAATGCACCTGTCTCGACCGTTCGCTTTGTTTTTTTGCGTTGTACTGCTATCGGTTGCGGGATGTGGAGAACCCGACAGGGCCCCGCCGGATACCTCGCCACCACCAAGCCCAACGGCTGACAAGGTCTTTTTCAATGGCAAGATCATAACCGTCGACGATAACAACCCCAGGGCATCGGTCGTGGCGGTTGGGGACGGTAACATTATCTATGTGGGTGACATGCCCGGGGCAAGCCCAATGATCACCGGGGAAACACAGCAGATTGATTTGCAGGGCAGAACCCTGGTGCCGGGTTTCGTGGATGCCCATGGTCATGTGGTAACAGCGGGACTACAGGCCGCCAGCGCCAATCTTTTGCCCCTGCCGGATGGTCCGGTAAATAGCTTTTCTGACCTGACCGCCGCTCTGGGCACTTGGCAGTTATCCGAAAGCGGCCAGTCATTTATCGAGAAAACCGGATGGCTGCTGGGGTTCGGGTTTGATGACTCCCAGTTACAAGAGGGCGTGTTTCCCACAGCCGATGTGCTGGGAGAGGTGACAGAAGAAAAGCCCTTGATGATCATTCACCAATCGGGCCATTTCGCCGTGTTTAATCGTGCCGCCCTCGCTCTCGTCGGTGTTGATGATTGTACCCAGCAGATCCCGGGGGGCGTGATTCGTTGTGAGGCAGATGGTCGAACCCCGAATGGCGTATTGGAGGAAAACGCTTTTTTCAGTTCGCTGGCAGTATTCCAGAACAGCATTAACGAGGTCCACGCCCAGGAGTTGTTTGAGCAGGGCATGGGCATGTTCATGCGTTTCGGCTACACCACGGCGCAGGAGGGCAGGGCCTTCGGCAACTCAGTGCTCACCGCTCGGGCAAAAGCGGATGCTGGACCGCTGCCGATCGACGTCGCCATGTATGTGGATTATACGGTCAAGAATCTGATGACCGCCCCGTATCATTCAGGCAGTGGTTATGAGGGGGTCCGCTACACGAACGGACTCAGGATTGCCGGTGTGAAGTTGACCATCGATGGTTCGCCCCAGGGCAAAACTGCCTGGCTTAGCCACCCGTATTTTGTCGCACCACAGGGCCAGGCTCCCGACTACGCAGGCTACCCTGCGATGACGGCCCAGCAGGTTAACGATGAGGTTATGGATGCTTTTGCCAAAAACCATCAAGTCATCGTGCATTGCAACGGTGATGCTGCGATTGATCGTTATCTGGATGCGTTGGCCAATGCTGCTGCTGTGCACGGACTGGGAGACCGCCGCAACGTTCTGATTCACGGGCAAACCCTGCGCAAGGACCAGATCGCCCGTCTCAAGGAACTCGCCGTCATACCCTCCCTGTTTCCCATGCACACCTTTTATTGGGGAGACTGGCACCGTCAGTCAGTGCTCGGGCCGAAGCGGGCAGCCTATATATCACCGACACGAGATGTGCTGGATGCCGGGTTGATCTTTTCTTCTCACCACGACGCGCCGGTTGCCAATCCCGATTCCATGCGCGTACTGGGTGCTACGGTGACTCGGGTGACGAGGAGTGGCTTCATACTGGGCCCCGATCAGCGTGTAACCCCCTATGAGGGGCTCAAAGCCATTACGATCTGGCCCGCTTACCAGCATTTTGAGGAGCGGGAAAAGGGCTCCATAGAGGTGGGTAAGCAGGCAGATTTTGTCATTCTTTCGGACAACCCGCTCACCATCGATCCGATGGAAATCGCCAATATCAAGGTAATGGAGACCATCAACAATGGCGAGACTGTCTACCGTATGGACACGGTATCTGCTACCGCTATCTCAGCGGTCGGCGGCGATCGGGATGACAAGGGATGCATCGGCTCGGCCGGCTATCAATGGTGTGAAAAACTGCAGGAGTGTGCGCGGCCATGGGAAGTAATGCCTGACCTTCCCAAGCAAACGGTGGATGAGCAACGTCAAGCAGAGGTTCCAGGGGAAGACCAGGCGGTAGAAATATTTTCCGCATTCTGCGCCTCTGGCTAGGGCCATGAAGCATCGCCGGGGTGGGTCGAAAAGCGGCACAGCAAAAATCCTTTGCGATGGATTCGCCATACAGGGACAAGCGCTATACTGTGGCGCCTCGTCAGGCAATCAGGATCCGCATCATGCAGGCAATGTCACTTCAGGCCCCCGGGGGTATTGACCAACTTCATTTAATCGACATTGAGCCCAGGGCGCCCGGGCCCTTCGAAGTTCAGGTAGACACTGTAGCGACCTCCCTGAATTTCCACGACTACGCGGTGGTTGTGGGATTGATCCCTACGGCTGATGGACGAATCCCCATGTCTGACGGCGCGGGTGTGGTGACGGCGGTGGGTGAGGGTGTCCGGGATTTTGCCGTGGGTGATCGCGTGATCAGCCACTTCTTCCCGGGCTGGGTGAGTGGCCGACCGACAGCGACCAATCTCCTGGGAGTGCCCGGTGATCATATTGATGGCTTTGCCGCCCAGACGGTGACCATGCCGTCGGCAGCGTTTAGTCGGATGCCGACCAACCTGAATTTCGCAGAGGCATCAACACTCAGCTGTGCTGGGCTGACCGCATGGCGGGCACTGATGGTGGAAACACACCTCAAGCCCGGTGACTGGGTCCTCGTGCAGGGTAGCGGCGGGGTTTCAGTTTTTGCCTTGCAGTTTGCCCGCCTGTTGGGTTGCCGTGTGGTCGCCACCTCATCATCGGACGAAAAGCTGGCCAAACTTGGCGAGCTGGGCGCCGATCATTTGATCAATTATCGTGAGAATCCCAAATGGGGTGCTACCGCTTTTGAGATGACAGGGGGAAGCGGAATTGATCTGGTCGTCGAGGTCGGCGGCCCTGGCAACCTTCCCCAGTCTGTTGACGCTTTGGCGGTAGACGGCTGTATCAGTCTCATTGGTGTCCTGACCGGCATCGCGGGGGAAGTGCCCACGGCCGCGATGATGACCAAGAACGGTCGACTGAGTGGCATTACTGTGGGTAGCCACAGCGACCAGAGAGCGATGATAGCGGCGGTGGAGATGCACGGTTTGAGTCCGGTTGTGGATTGCACCATGCCCCTGAGCGCGCTGGGTGATGCATTCAGGTACCAGGAGTCCCAGGCCCATTTCGGTAAAATCTGCATAGAACTCTGACGTCGCGCCGGGAGGCCTGGCGGGTTTCGTCTTCAGCCCGGGGAGGGTGGTGGAGAATAATGGCTAAGCTTTTCTTTCGTTATGGGGCGATGAACAGTGGGAAAAGTACAGCGTTACTGCAGGTCGCCCATAACTATGAGGAGCGTGGCCTGGCGGTAGTTTTGGTCAAGCCCCAGGTGGATACCAAAGGCAATGACCAGATCGTCTCTCGCTTGGGAGTGACTCGTGCTGCAGATATCGTACTGCCACCGGGAATGGATTTGCGTGCGCTTGTCGAGGCTTTTGGTGCAAAGCAGGTAGCGTCGAGCCCTGCACTCGCCTGCGTGCTGATTGACGAGGCCCAGTTCCTGACTCCAGAGCAGGTAGACCAGGCCCTGGAGATAGCGGTCTTCGATGGCCTGCCGGTAGTGGCCTATGGTATTCGAACGGATTTTAGAACCCGTGCCTTCCCGGGTAGTCAGCGTCTTCTCGAAGTAGCCCATGCCCTGGAGGAAATGAAAACCATATGTCGCTGTGGGGAAAAAGCTATTTTTAACGCGCGCCTCACTGATCATGGCGTCACCCGTGAGGGTGAGCAGGTCATGATTGACGGGGTCGACGCCAGCTATGAAGCGCTGTGCGGTCGTTGCTATCTGAGCATGCTTCAGCTCTAGCTGCCATGCCTGACCGGGGTTGACAGTGGCGGCAGACCATCTCGCCTGACTGCCTGGGCCGCCATCCGGTAACGGGTTTTAGGGGCAGGTCCGAGAGGACAGCGGGTGGGCGCCAGCCCATGCCAGCACCGGGCGACCCAGACTGCTATCGGCGCTGTCCCGTTGCCGAAACGTCGGTTCGTCGCAGTACGCGCCGGTACGGAGCCGGTACACGGCGGATTGTAGCCGTCATGAGGCGATCGATGGTGGGGTAGTTCCGCCGCAGGCGCTTCAGGAGCCGCGTCGTGCCTGGGGATACCGGAATGAGTACGAGCATGGCGATTGCGAGAAAAAAAAGGCCAAATGGGATGGGGGTCAGTACCCCGATAACACCCAGAGCCAGCATTAGATAACCCAGCGCCAAAACCAATAAACGTAGCATGGTGTCCCTCCGTTCACTCGAGTGGTTTTTGTCGGTCGCTCCACTCACATGCCTAATCTAGTGTCCAACGGCGCGCATGACCACCCGATGGTCGGAATAGACTTAACATCGTCGGGGGGTGGTGTGCCTGTAGTTAGAAAATAAAAGGCTGCTTTTTTTTTGGTTTTGCCTCCATTAGGGTATGCGACATACATCGCAGAGTACGTCGCGTGTAGGCGACGCAGCCCGCCGAAGAGGCACCCGAAGTGCACCGAACGCAGCGTTCCCGAGAGCGGTAAACTCTGCAGCACTGTTTATTATGATGGGCCTGTCCTGCACTGCACTGGCGGGTGGGGTCAGTCAACTGAGGGTGGTTCCGCCTCAAGCCGCGGTCGGTAATATAGCCGTCGCCAGCGAGATCGTGGAAGCAACGGCGTATTGTCCATCAGACGCTGCGGGAGATCAGGGGTGCATTATATTTTTTTGGTTACCGCAAACGAGGGGTACACCATTGACCAATACGCCGAGTCCTGGACCCGTGCCAGTCGGCTGATCCAGCAGGCGCCAGGGGCGCAGGGTACGCGGTTGCACCGCATGGTGGGGGACGGGAGACGGGCACTGGCTATTGCCACCTGGGAAAGCAAAGCCGCACGGGATTCCGCAGCTGAAATGCAGGGTGATGACGTGCTGGCTATCATCGAATCACAGGCAGATTGGGTCGCTATCCAGTTTATAGGGGAGTTCGAAGCCCCTGACTGGGAGGTTTTACCTCCAGACCCCGAGTGACTCGTACGCCGCAATGGGGCCTTTTCCGGAATTACCATCCCCGCGGGCCCCGGGGGTTGGTCATGGGCAAAGGTGGTGAAACAGGGTGCAGGGGAGTGCCAGGGCGGTCCGTAGCCTGGCGGGATAGAATGAACGCGTCGTTGCGGCCCGCCAGCTCGTTGATACCCCCTCCAGTAGCGCCCCCCGTTCCACTACGCCCTCTAAAAGGGATTTGCGGTAAAGCGGGACCGACAGGCCTAACTCAGGGTTAGGCTGGGGCGCTCCATACTTTAACTGGATCAATCGATCACCCCTCCACATGAAAGCCCCAAGCGTTCATACTGTGCGCCCAAACAAACAGTCGCTTTGCCCTACACAAGGATGTCGTAATGAAAGTTCGTTTATATTTTGCTGGCGTGCTGGCAGCACTGGTCCTTATGGGCTGCTCCAAGGAAGAATCTGTGGCCACCGATACCGCTACCAACCCGGAACAAGATTCCAGCATGGTTACCAGTGATAACCCGTTTTTTGCCCCCAGTGATCTTCAATTTGGCTACCCCCGATTTGATTTGATCAAAAATGAGCATTACGAACCTGCGATGGTGCAGGGGATGGTGGAGCAGCGGGCTGAGATAGAAGCTATCGCCAGTAACACCGAAGCCCCTACTTTTGACAATACCCTCGTTGCCATGGAACGCTCGGGACAACTGCTAGACCGTTCCGCCCGGGTTTTCTTCGGGCTGTCCTCAGCCCACACGAACGACGATATCGAAGCGATTCAGGTGCGTATATCGCCCCAGTTTGCCGAGCACCAGGATGCCATTCTGCTCGACAAACGTTTATTCGCTCGTATCCAGGCCCTTTACAGCCAGCGGGATGAGCTTGATCTCGATGCTGAGTCTTATCGGTTGCTTGAGGAGACCTATAAGGATTTTGTGCGTGCGGGTGCACTACTCGATGACGTCGGGCAGGAGCGCATGCGAGAGATCAACACGAAACTGGCCAGTCTGCAAACTGCTTTTGGACAAAATGTGCTGGCGGAGGTGAATGACCGAGCGGTCACCGTCGAGGATTTCACCTTGCTGGAAGGACTGTCCGAGGGTGAGATAGCGGCGGCAAAGGAGGCGGGGCTTGCGCGGGATCTGGAAGGCAGCTGGGTAATACCCCTGCTGAACACTTCGGGTCAACCCGCGCTGGCTGCGCTGGATAATCGGGGCCTGCGGGAGAAAATTTTCCGAGCCTCGGTAAGTCGGGGTTCATCGGGTGGGCAGTATGACAATCGGGAGATCATCGCCGATATCATGAAGCTCCGTGCCGAACGGGCAGGGTTGTTGGGCTACCCCAACCATGCCGCTTTCAGCCTCGACAACCAGACGGCCAAGACCACCGAGGCGGTCAATGCGAGGCTGGAAGGCCTTGCGCCTGTTGCCGTCGCCAATGCCAGGGTGGAAGCAGCAGCATTACAGGCCGTCATTGACGCTGACGGCGGTAATTTCGAGCTGGCGGCCTGGGATTGGGCCTATTACACCGAGAAGCTGCGTGCCCAGCAGTACGCCTTTGATGAGTCTGAACTGAAGCCTTATTTCGAACTGGATAACGTCCTGATCAAAGGCGTTTTTTACGCAGCTGAGAAGCTCTACGGAATCACCTTCACATTGCGTGAGGATCTGCCCACGTATCATGAAACCGTGCGTGTCTGGGAGGTACGTAACGCCGATGGGTCAGTACTGGCGCTGTTTATCGAGGACATGTACGCGCGCCCATCCAAACGCGGTGGGGCCTGGGCAATGTCCTATGTTTCCCAGTCAGACCTGATGGGGACCCGGCCCGTTTCCGCCAATCACCTCAACATACCCCGGCCGCCCGAGGGGGAGCCAACGCTTTTGACCTGGGACGAGGTGACTACGCTGTTCCATGAATTTGGTCATGCGTTGCACGCCATGTTTGCCGATGTGCAGTATCCCAGCAGTCTGGGCACCCCGCGGGATTTTGTTGAATACCCATCCCAGGTAAACGAGATGTGGGCTGACTGGCCTGAGGTGCTGGCCAACTACGCGGTGCATTACGAAACCGGTGAGCCATTGCCGCGGGCGCTGCTTGAAAAGGTGTCTGCGACGGCGCTCTTCAATGAGGGTTTTCGTTCGACTGAATACCTGGCGGCATCGCTCCTGGATCAGGCCTGGCACCAGCGCACTGTCGAGGAGCTGCCGGATGCTGAAGGCGTGCTTGATTTTGAAGCCGCCGCCTTGGTCGATGCCGGCGCTGCCTTCGATGCGGTGCCGCCACGTTATCGAACCACGTATTTCTCCCATATCGTGGGGGGCTATTCCGCGGGTTATTACTCTTACATCTGGAGTGAGGTCCTGGACGCCGATACCGTGGAGTGGTTTAAGGAAAATGGGGGTTTGCGCAGGGAGAATGGCGACCATTTCAGAGCCACCCTGCTGTCCCGGGGTGGTGCCGAAGATGCCATGCAGTTGTATCGCACCTTTCGCGGGCGTGATGCCGAACTAGCACCCCTGCTCAAGCGGCGCGGCCTGATGGTCGAGGTTGATTGACGGCGGCTCCGGGGATCGTCATTTGGCAAGAGCGCGGGCCCCGGCAGTCTAAACACGCTGCATCTCCCCGGCAGACCGTCGGGGAGACCTTGTTTTTGGTGTCTCCTAAAGGCCCGGAGACTCGAGCTCGATAACAGCCAAAAGCACAATCTCTCCCGGCTCCACGAGGTCCCGGTAAATCGCGATGGCTATCAGCTCTCCAGCGTGGACTCAATTTCATCGACGACAAACGTCAGGGTTTTTTCCCGGTCAAACAGCTGCTCCTCATCGGCAATGATTTCAGCCTGTGCTGCGGGTGTTGCAAGCGCTGCCATGGCTTGCTCGAGTGCATCCTGGTCTGGAAACCAGATTTCCATCTGGACGTCGAAGTCCGGTTGCCCGCTGTAGGGGCTGGCCTGGTTGTCAGGCATCACATAGCGCCGCAGGTAGCGATGCGCGCGCCCTGCAAGGTACTTCTCTCCTATCATGCGATGCCGGGTCTCGTAATACTGGCGAAATTCCGCGCGGCTGAGACCGGCTTTTCGTGTGAGTAGGGTGATGACCTTAATCATCGCATTGCTTATCCGTTTCAGGGCGTCGGGTTCGTCCATGGAGTATGCCTGACTGGGCTTGGGAGAGACAAAACTTCTGTTTTTTTAGGTCATCGTGATACCAGCAGTGTTAAAGTGGCGGGCCCGAAATTGATGGAGAATGTGGTGCTCAAACTTTATGGCTTTGCCGTCAGCAATTACTTCAATATGGTTCGCATGGCCCTGGCGGCGAAAGGACTGGAGTATGAGGTGATCAAAACTTTTCCCAGCCAGGAGACCGACTGGTTGGCCTTGAGCCCCATGGGCAAGGTGCCCTGTTTGGAGACAGAGGACGGGACGATGGCCGAGACCCATGTGATCTTTGAATATCTCGACGAAAAGTATCCCGAGCACCCTATTTTTCCTGAGTCACCCTACGCTCGGGCCCGGGCCAGGCAGATAATGCACTCACTGGAGCTGTACATTGAATTACCCGCCCGGCGGTTGTTTCCCGGAACCCTCTTTGGTGGTCACAATGAGCAACTCACCATAGACGAAGTGAAACCGGTACTCGAGAAAGGTGTGCGCACCCTGAACCAATTGTCAGCCTGTTCACCCTTCCTGATGGGATCAACGCCATCGGCGCCCGATTACATGGCGCTTTATGTACTTCCTCTGGCCGATACCGTGGCACAACAGACCTACGGCTGGAGTCTGCTGTCGGCCATTGAGGGGGGGGCAGAACTGCTTGAGGCGCTCGGTCGGGACGGGCATGCACAGCAGTTTGCCGCGGAGAGTTCGGCGGAGATGGCCGAATTCCTGGCCGGCGTTAGGGCCGCAAAATAAGGCCCAGCGACTGCCGGCCGCGCCAGTTCTCATTGCCATCCTGTTCGTTTGCACGGCTTTGCAGAGGTCTGCAGCGCCGGGTACTCAGGCGCTGGCGTCGAGTGCAGCGGGGAACGAGATGTAGTGTCCAACGAGAGCCGTCGCGCGCTCGTCGGGAGTCATCTGGGAAAGCGGTTCCGAACCTTGGGTACTCAGGTCGGCTTCAAATCGACACAAGACATCGGTAATGGTCAGATCATCCGTTCCCGAGAGCCAAAGTTCGTGTTGGTCAGAATCAGGGAAGCAATAGCCCTTCCAGGAGATCGAGTAGCGAAGGTCGTCCCAGGTATATTCCGCCCGTACTTCTTCCCCATGCCTGAGCAGCCAGTGCTCGCCTTTACTGAAATGCAGACGGGTCTCCCGGGTGATGTCTGGTAAATTCTGGGCAACCGGTGTAACGCGTTCCACACCGTGAAAAATGGAGTCGGTATCCAGCAGGACTGCGGTATTGTGTCGTGCGGGCACCGACTGACGTTGGGCGTCGGCGCCATCAGGATAAAATGTAAACGCCCCTCCGTCGGCATTACCGAACCACGAAACACAGGTCAGGATGGGTACCCGCCAGGCCTCGAACAGTCCCGAGTGATGCATGCAAACAAGCAACCATTGGGGAGCATTGAGCCGACTCAGGCCTCTGAACTCAGGGACATCGGTGTGGATTGCCAGTTCCTGGCCGGGGATCAGTAAATTGGCGTAAACGATTGCGGGGACGACGTACTCGGAGCCGCCCATGTGGCGCGCCGAGGCCAGCAGGGCGTTGTTGCTCATGAAGGCCCCTATGCTCGGTATGGTCAGGTCGGTTCCATAGGCATAGGTTTCACGAAAGTAATTGGTGCGGCTTGCAGACAACGCGGGCGGGTCGGCATTCCGCGTACCATCAAGCCCTCTCACTACATAATTTTGCCCCACATCGAAGCGCTGGGGCAGGGCTTCGCCCAGGCTGTCCGAGGTCGCTTCATCTGCATAAGTGCCAAAGCTGCCAAAGGATTCTGCGATCCGAAACATCTGTTCGGCATCGCGGGGGTCAAGGAAGGGATCGAAGTGGCAGTGGGAATCCGTCATGATGATTGCTTCTACTCAGCCCTCGGGGTGTCTGGGACGACAGGTTGAGCTTCCCCGGCAAGCCGTTTGGCACGCCGGCGCAGCTTTTCGGCCAGGTTCATACCAACATTGGGCAGGGACCACGGACAGACCGCGATACAAATGGCGCAACCTGACGTTTCGGCAAAATAGGGTATGCATCGGTCAAAGTCGACGTACCATTTTTCGACGCCGCGGACCATTTGTTTGTCGGGCGCAATGGCCTCCGGTGGACATGCGTTTTCACAGACACGGCAACGGCTGCAAAAATCGTCAATTCCGAAATCCCTGGGCGGTGTCTCCTTAAAGGGAGCGTCGGTCAGCACGGCAGATAGCCGGAATGCTGAGCCAAACTCCGGATTGATAATGGAGCCATGCTTACCCAGTTCACCAAAGCCACAGGCGATCGCGGGGGGGATCATCAGGACCTTGCCGGTCATGGGTCCAGTCACGGCCTCTGCCCGGTGGCCCTGATCTCGGAGCCAGCCAGCAACTTTTTTGGCCGCTGCTGCTGCGCGCAGATACTGCCTTGTTACATCTTTGCCGCCCCGGAGCTCTGGAACATGACGTAATTCGTCGTAGTCGTGCTGTACTCCCAGCATGACGATATTGGGCAGGCAGGCCTCTTCGTGGTCAAAAACCCAGTCAGGGTCAAGGGTTGTGACCCCGGTCATCTCGCAGTCTCCTGCGGTCACAAATTGCTGCAGTTCGTTGGTCCATTCGACCGGTGTTCGGGTCTGCTTGTGGGGGCCCACATCGGGCAGCTGCTGGGCAACGACCTCGCGACGCCTGGCGCGCAAATCCAGCATTTCAGCATCGGGTTCTTCCTGCGCATAAAACCATTTTTGTGCTTCACCAAAGTCAGCAAGGCTGGGGTCGGGCGCCCACCAGACCATCGACGGCCGTCGTACCGTAGTTTCATGGAGGCCATTCACCGCGTTGCCGCTGTAGTTACCCAGAAGGTCTGTGAAGCGGGCATCGGCAATAAAAGGTGCGCGTTGTTTATTGGACATGACAAACGTACCTATGTGACGTTGCGTGTAGCGTAGACCGGCGTGGCGTGCTTGACCAGTTAAACGCGTTGCCCCACGACCAGCAACTCGGCACCAACAGGCAGGCGTTGCTCGGCAGGGCAACCCTTTGTGCTACCCGCCTTTAGCCGGCGGGAACCAAGACGCCCGACGTGCCAGCGTTCAGGCGGCAGCCATTAACTCGGCCTGACAGGCATGCGCCTGCTGGTAGTTCAGGGGGGGTTGAAAGCCCAGCTCCTGTCGTACTTGCTCGAGCGGCTCGGCCAATCGCTCTTCCCAGGGGATAGCCAGCATCCACGCTGACTGCTGGGCAATGCGGCGACCCTCTTTCAACAGGACGTCAATGTCCAGCTCGGGCATGTCCTTCTGATATTTTCGTCGGGCCATCCGGATAATGAAGTTGATGCCGCGATTGGGTACCTGGGTGGTCATGAAGGAAAGTAAAGACAGTTCGCCGACAGGATCTCGACCATAGCCGGTCATGACATGCTGGAGGTCGTGAATATCCCGCAGTCGGTCAGCGGTCCAGCGCTCATCTTCGGTAAAACCGCGAGCATCCCGCGTCCCCTGGCTGGAAGCGACCAGCCCATCGGCCGACAGATTCTCTCCATGTACAAAGTCATGGTAGGTCCGTCCAACAGAGCCTTTTGGCATGCTGGCGAGCAGTTCCCGGTTGTTCAGCATAGCGACAATATCGGGCTTTTCCTCCAGAAGTCTCATGCCCCTGGGATGAGCCTGCAGGCGTTTCACCGGATTGCTGATGGTGTCACCGCTCAGAGACTCAATAATTTTAAATACCTGCGTGGTGTCGTCCGGGTCGCGCAATAGCCGACGGACGGCAATAACGGCCCTGATCGGCTTAATCCTGTTGCGAAGAAAAAATCGCTGCAGCTGGTTCATCTGAAAACGTCCGAACAAAGACTCAAGCCTACTGTGGCGAGGAAATGACTTCAACCTGACAGAAAAGGTGGGCGTTGGGAAAGGTGGCGGTGGTCAGCAGTTTGCACGAGTGCCCGTCCCGAATACCAATCCGATTGCCAATATGGGCGCGCCCGGGAAGGCTTTCATTGTTGTAAAACTGCATGCTGTGCGTGTTTTCTCAAGCGGGCACTGGCTGACCACGGGTTAGCCTTGCGCTTTTTAGTCGGGCAGGGCAGGGTAGCGATTTTGTTCGGCGAGTAGACCATGAGTGACGATGTTGAAAAGCACTATCGCGCCTGCCATTTATGCGAAGCGATTTGCGGGGTAGTGATTGAGACCAAGGGATCCGAGGTGGTATCGATAAAGGGGGATCCTGACGACCCCTTGAGCCGTGGTCATATCTGTCCCAAGGCAGTGGCGCTGCAGGATATACACACCGACCCTGACCGGCTGCGCAAGCCTGTGAAACGGATTCGGGGTGCAGCCGGTGAGTACGTGCACGAAGAGATAGAATGGCAGGAGGCGCTCGATCTTGCAGCGGCGGGTCTTGTTAAAGTCATACAGCGCGATGGCGTTGATGCCGTGGGGGTTTACCTGGGTAATCCCAGTGTCCACAACTACGGCATGATGACCCACCAGAACGCCCTGTTTCGGCATATACGGACGCGCAATCGGTTTTCGGCGACCTCGGTCGACCAGCTACCCCATCACCTCATCTCCCTGTGGCTATTTGGCCACAAACTGCTCTTTCCCATCCCCGACATTGACAGAACAGACTATTTCCTGATGATCGGAGCAAACCCGGTAGCGTCCAATGGCAGTATCTGGACCGTGCCTGATGTCCGCAAGCGTATCAAAGCGTTGACAAACAGAGGCGGCAAGCTGGTCGTCATTGATCCACGCCGAACCGAAACCGCCGAACTGGCGACGGAGCACCACCCGGTGCGACCCGGTACGGATGCTGCACTGCTCCTGGCCATGATCAATGTGCTTTATCGCGATAACCTGATCCGACCTCGGGCACTTGAGGCGCTGGTTGACGGTATCGCGGCTGTGGGTACGGCGGTTGCCGACCTGACACCTGAATGGGCAGCGGGGCACACCGGCATTCCAGCCGATACCATAACGACTCTCGCCCATGATTTTGCAGCAGCTGACCGTGCGATCTGCTACGGACGCATGGGCGTGTCTACCCAGCGTTTTGGTGCGCTTTGCCAATGGGCCATTCAGGTCATCAATGTGCTCACCGGCAACCTGGATCGGGAGGGTGGCAGTTTATTCACCTTGCCCGCAGTGGATCAGGTCACGGGTGTGAGCCCGGGTGGCTTTGATCGGCACCGAAGTCGGGTGCGGGATTTGCCAGAGTTTGATCGAGAGCTGCCGGTCGCCTGCATGGCGGAGGAAATCACGACCGAGGGAGAGGGGCAGATTCGAGGGCTTTTTACCGGTGCGGGCAATCCTGTGCTGTCCACGCCGGCGGGTGAGGCGCTGGACGAGGCGCTGGAACAGCTTGATTTCATGGTGTCGCTGGATCCCTGGATCAATGAAACCACGCGCCACGCGGATGTCATCCTGCCGCCGACTTCGCCACTTGAACACGACCACTATGATCTGGCATTTCATGTCAACGCGATGCGCAATACCGCTCGCTACAGTGAGGCTGTCTTTCCCAAGCCAAGCCATGCCTTGCACGACTGGGAAATATTTGAGGCCCTGGGGGAGCGTGTGGCCGCGGCGCTGGATCTTGAGGCAAGGCCGTCTGTGCCGCCCCATGTCATTATTGATCACGGGCTGAGGGCTGGTCCTTACGGCGATGGAACCGATCAGGAGTTAACGCTTGAAAAACTGCGGGCCAACCCGTCAGGTGTTGACCTCGGCCCGCTGCAATCGCAGTTCCCCCAGCGCTTGAAAACCCGTGATCAGCGTATTGATATTGCCCAGGGACCCGTGCTGGCTGATGTGCAGCGCCTGCGTGATCAGCTTGCTGAAACAGCCGAAGGGTATCGGCTGATTGGTCGTCGCCATGTTCGTGACTGTAATTCCTGGATGCATAACTTCACGCGCCTGGTGAAGGGACCGGAGCGTTGCACCCTGCAGGTTAATCCGGCCGACGCGGAGCGTGAGGGTTGGGTAACCGGTGGCCGGGTTAATGTCTCAAGCGGCGCGGGGTGCGTTGAGGCCGAACTTGAGCTGACTGAAACAATGATGCCGGGTGTCGTGAGCCTGCCCCATGGTTATGGGCACGGACGAGCGGGATCACAGACTGCCATTGCCAACCGTCATGCAGGTGTCAGCTGTAATGCAATCACCGAGGCCGGGTACCTGGATGAATTGAGTGGCAATGCGGCGCTCAATGGCTTGGGTGTCTCGATCACGGCGGTATGAGTAGTTGTTGGGGGACTTTCCAGTCCCCCGGAGCCGCCTTTGGGCGTTTTTGGGCCCGACCGGCCGATTGATCACTTTTGCAGGCGCCCCATGCAACGGTCCCGATTTCTCAACGCTATGGGCTGCCCCGTTGTATCGAAAAGCCCGTTGACTCGCCGCAGATCGCGATATACTCGACCCATGGATACACCATCAAAGGACAATGGCACTGTACTCATTCCTGTCAGGCAGGTATCGAGTGGCGAAAAATTTACCACCGACAGGGGAATTCGCGCCATCAAAGACGGCATTAAGCGCACGGCACCCGGCGGGGCCGTGCTCGAGAAGCCTGAATGGTTGCGGGTACGGATTCAGAGCACCCCCAAGTACGCAGAAGTGCGTGGAATTGTCCACGACCACGACCTCGCTACAGTCTGCGAAGAGGCAAAATGCCCGAATATCAGTGAGTGCTGGAGTGCTGGCACCGCGACCATCATGCTCATGGGCGACGTTTGCACCCGCGCCTGCCGCTTTTGCGCCGTGAACACGGGTAATCCAAAGGGTTGGCTGGATCCCGAAGAGCCAGCCAAGACAGCCCGGGCTGTGCAGTTAATGGGATTGCGCTACGTGGTGTTAACCTCGGTCAACCGAGATGACCTTCTGGATGGCGGTGCCGCTCACTACGCGGCTGTGGTCAAGGCGGTGAAAGCCACCAACGAGCGCACAGCGGTGGAAGCGTTAACACCTGATTTTTTGGGGGACCAGGATGCCGTCGAAACCCTGCTGGATTCGGGAATCGAGGTTTTTGCCCAGAACATAGAGACCGTACAGCGGCTCACGCACCCCGTTAGGGACGCCCGTGCAAGTTATCAACAAACCCTTGACGTACTTGCGCATGGCAAGCGGTATCGCCCTGAAACCATCACCAAGACATCGCTGATGCTGGGGCTCGGTGAGTCTGAGAAAGAGATTTTGGAGTGTATGGAGGACTGCAGGCAGCATGGGGTAGACGTCATCACGCTGGGTCAGTACCTACAGCCCACCCGGAACCATTACCCAATTGCACGTTACGTTACCCCCGATGAGTTCGAGCATTATCGGCGGCTGGGGCTCGATCGGGGATTCAGGGAGGTGGTCGCGGGTACCCTGGTCAGGTCCAGCTATCGCGCCGAGCGGGTGTTGGAGGGTAACAACGTGGGGCTAGACTAATGACGGTGGCCCCGATTCGTAGCCTGCTCTACATCAGTGCGGTTCAAGCGCAAAGTGGAGAGGGCGTTCTGTCCCTGCAGAGCAGGATAAATATTGGTGTTCTCAGCCGTGACTTTGAGGTGTCGCTCGCCGTCGTGGGGCCGGTCACCGTGGAGGGCCTGCACCGCCTGCGGGTAGATCTTGGGCCGGTCCGTGTGACGGGTGGCTTTGAAAAAAGTGGCGCAGACCGAGATTGTGAAAAGAGGTTGCGCAGCCTGATGAAATCGCGTTTTGGTGAAACAAAACTGAATGCTCGTCTGCAAACAACTATCCAGCGCAATGCCGAGGCCTTCGATGCTATCGTTGTGGATGGCCTGTTGTCCTGGCCTTACCGACCGGTAAATACCCAGCTGCCCATCGCCTTCATACCCTATGGGCAGGGTATTGCCACGGGGACGGAGGCTGTTGCCGTTGCGGACAGTGATCTCATTGATCCCTACTTAATTACTGTCAGTAGCGAGGTTGATATGCTGTTTATACGGCCCGATCTAGCCTCAAAATTATCTGAGAAGGGCGTGTCCATGCGCCGCCTGCAGTACAGTTTCAGTCACCCCACGGGCGCCAAGCCTACGTTGGCCGAGGTGGATTTCAACCTCACCGAGCCGCGTATTGGTTTCACGGGTTACCTCGGTGATGCGGCAAATATAGCGAGTCTTAACTGGTTCCTGGAGGAGATCTGGCCGGTTGCCCAGCGGGCTATCCCCGGAGTTGAGTTTCACATTGTGGGCTCGGCTCCCTCTCAGGAATTGCAGAATAGGCTGCACCGTATGTCCCGGGTGGTGCTCCACTGGAGTACGGATGACCGTCAGCTGCTCGACCAGCGGTGTCGTGTTGTCGTGGAACCTCTGCTCTTTGAAACCCACGTGGATGCCAAGCTGGTCAACGCGATGGCCCGGGGAATACCAGCGGTGACCACCCGTCATGCCATGCGTCGAGCTCACTTCAGAATGCGGTCAGGCGTTGTCGTATCTGACAGTCGGGAGGACATGGTTGTTGCGATTAATCGTTTGATGTCAGATTCGATAACATGGAAACGTGCCGCGCGGGAGGGTATGGTCGCTGCACGCGAGCAGTTGCCGCGCTTCGAACTGGCGCATTGTATCCGCCGGGAATTAAACCGCTTCGGGCGCGCCTCCCTAGGGGTCTGACAGCGATCTAACCGACGTACGTTACTGGGATCTTATAACTATGAATCAGGAATTCCAGCGGGTTGGCTTGCTAGGTAGAAGAGAGCACCCCGGTGTCAATCAGATCGTGTCGGACCTCCTGACTTTGCTGGACGCTCGGGGTGTGGACGTCGTTTTGGAAGATCGGCTGGCCACGCTGTCCCATTTTGAGAAAAGGGCCATGCAGCCCAGGGAGGCCATTGGCAAAACCGTCGACCTCGCGATTGTCATCGGCGGTGACGGATCGTTGCTGAGCGCAGCACGGACCCTGGTGCGTCACAATACACCTGTGATTGGTATTAACCGCGGGCGCCTGGGCTTTCTGACTGATGTGAGTCCGGACGAGCTGGCGGCGCAGGTAACCGCTGTTCTTGATGGACAATACGCCCGCGACTCGCGCTTTCTGCTTGATGCCCAGGTGATTCGTGACGGAACCGCCATTGGGGAGGCAGAGGCCCTGAATGACGTGGTTGTTAATTCCGGGACATCGGCACAGATGATCGAATTTGAACTGACTATCGATGGTGAGTTCGTCTATCGTATGAATTCTGACGGTCTCATTCTCAGTACGCCGACGGGATCAACTGCCTACTCGATGTCCGGGGGCGGACCGATCATGAATCCTGCGCTGGACGCCATTGTTCTGGTGCCCATGTTCTCTCACTCCCTGACCAGTCGACCGATTGTGGTCCACGGTGACTCGGAAATCTGCCTGGGGGTCGTGTCGCGCAACCAGATCAACCCAGTGGTGACCTGTGATGGTCAGGTGTCTCTCAAGGCGCTCCCCGGGGATTCGGTTCTGGTGAGAAAAAAGAAAGAACGATTGACCTTGTTACATCCTCCGGGACACAGTTTCTACGCCAGTTGCCGGGACAAACTGCGATGGTCTGATGCGCTTACCCAATAGTATTCAGCGGGCCCCCGTCTCATTTGCGCTGGTTGCACTGAGTAGCCTGGTTTTCCTGGGCTTCAAGGAACTGGGCTTGTATGGCCCCCTGCTGCAGCTCTTTAATTTTGTTCCGCTCGAGTTGACTTCCAGGGGCGGGCAACTGGGACAGCCTGGAGGCGACTGGTGGCGGTTTGTCACACCCACGCTCTTGCACTTCAGCTGGATGCATGTCGTTTTTAATTGCCTGTGGATTTGGGAATTCGGTCGGCGTATCGAAGTCGGCCTGGGGTCAGTTCATTTGCTTGGGCTCTATCTCACATCGGCCGTTTTCTCAAATAGCCTGCAGTATTTTGTCGCTGGTCCGTCGATCTTTGGTGGAATGTCAGGCGTCGTCTATGCGTTCATGGGATTTATATGGACAGGTAACGCGCTTCGGCCAGGCTGGATGGAGCCCCTGCCACCGGCCATTGTTGGCTTTATGCTTGTATGGTTGTTGGTGGGCATGGTTGGCGCGCTTGAAATTTTGGGTGCTGGCGCGATTGCCAATGGTGCGCACCTCGGTGGCCTGATCATAGGCGTCTCCCTGGGCGGCGCTTTCGGTCTGATGTCACGATCAAGTCGCGCCCGGTGAGGCATTGAGAGTTGGCTGATCCCTATCTGGATACCGTCCGTGCTATGGGGCCCGACGTCTACGAGCGCATGTTGCAGGCCTTGGCAACCGGCCAGTGGCCGGACGGCCGTGTGCTGAGTGACGAGCAACGCGAGCATACGATGCGGGCTGTCATCGCCTGGGGCGACCTGCATCTGCCGCCCGAGCAGCGGGTGGGATACATCGATAAGGGCCACAAGGCCAGTGACAGCAGCGACGATACCCAGGCAATGACCTGGCTGGATGGGGAGTGTAAGTAATGGAGACCGTGTCGGGGTCTGTTCGTAAAATGCGGGTCGAACTCAAACAGCCTGTGGGCTATGCGTGGCAATCAGGCGGGGATGAGCTGTCGGTGAATGACTGGTTGGGCAAGCGTCTTAGTATGGAATTTACCGGGCGCATCAACTGCATACACTGTGATCGTGTAACAAAAAAAAGTTTTAGCCAGGGGTACTGTTATCCCTGTTTTCAACGGCTGGCGCAGTGCGACACCTGCATTATCAAGCCTGAGAAATGTCACTTTTCCGCCGGAACCTGTCGAGAGCCGGAGTGGGGTGATACCCACTGCAATATCGACCATGTGGTTTATTTGGCAAATACCTCAGGTGTGAAAGTAGGGATCACTCGGGGGACACAGGTTCCGACACGCTGGATCGACCAGGGCGCTACCCAGGCCCGTCCAATTGCACGGGTCTCCACCCGGCACCAATCGGGATTGCTCGAGATATTGTTGGCGCAGCACGTTGCCGATAAAACCGCCTGGCAGACCATGCTGAAGGGCAATGGCGCCCCAGTAGACCTTGGGGTTTATCAGGAAGAGCTGGCACAACGCTGTGCTGAGGGCATCGCTGGGTTGCAGGAAGCCCATGGCCTGCAGGCGATTCAGTGGCTTGAATCGACCAGTACGGTTGCCATCGACTACCCGGTGCTTGAGTGGCCGGTGAAGGTCAGCTCCTTGAATCTCGACAAAACGCCCCGTATCGAAGGCACCCTGATGGGTATCAAGGGGCAATACATGATGTTTGATTCGGGTGTTATCAATATTCGAAAATACGGTGGTTATAACTTAGAGGTAAAGGTGTACGACGATGCGTGAAGGCACACCCCAGACAATTTATCGCAAGGAGTATTCTGCACCAACATTCAGGATTTCTCAGGTTGAACTCGAGGTCTCGATATTTGAGGGTTACACCCTGGTCGGCAGCACACTGCAGCTGCAGAGACAGGGTCAGAGTGGGGCGCCACTGGTATTAGATGGTGAGGGCCTTGAACTCGAGCATATTGAAATCAATGGCCATGTTTTGGCTCTGGACCGCTACGACTACGATGGTAGTCGCCTGACGATTGTTGATGCGCCGGATGACTGCGTGTTGTTTACGACCGTCAGAATCTACCCCGAGGACAACAGTTCGCTCGAGGGACTGTATCGATCAAGAACCATTTATTGCACCCAGTGCGAGGCAGAGGGTTTTCGGAAGATCACCTTCTTCCTGGATCGACCCGATGTGCTGGCAGAGTTTCGGGTGACGGTGGAAGCCGACAGGACCGCCTGCCCAATACTTTTGAGTAACGGAAATTTACTTTCGTCTGAGAGTCTTGCGTCGGGAAGGCACAGGGCAGTCTGGCATGATCCCTGGCCAAAACCCTGCTATTTGTTTGCCCTGGTGGCGGGCGACCTCGAACGGGTTACCGATCGTTTCGTTACGGCATCAGGCAGGGCAGTCGGGTTGCATATCTACGTCGAGTCCAAGGACATACATTATTGTGAACATGCTATGGACTCTCTCAAGCGGTCCATGCGCTGGGATGAGGAAGTCTATGGTCTGGAATATGACCTCGATCTTTTCAATATCGTTGCTGTTGATGACTTCAATATGGGTGCGATGGAGAATAAAAGCCTCAATATTTTCAATACCTCCTGCGTTTTGGCGTCCCCAGATATCACCACAGATGCGGGCTACCTGCGGATTGAGTCGATCGTTGCCCATGAGTACTTCCACAATTATTCAGGTAACCGGGTCACCTGCCGTGACTGGTTCCAGCTCAGTCTGAAGGAGGGTTTTACGGTTTTTAGGGACGCCCAATTCTCCGCTGATATGAATTCAGCGGGGGTGAAGCGCGTTGAAGATGTCAGTTTCCTCAGGACGCACCAGTTTGCGGAGGATGCGGGGCCCATGGCGCATCCAGTCAGACCCGATAGCTTTATTGAGATTTCTAATTTCTACACGCTGACCGTTTACGAAAAGGGTTCTGAAGTCGTCAGGATGTTACACACGTTATTGGGTCATGAGACCTTTATTCGTGGCGCCAGCTACTACTTCGCGACTTTTGATGGCCAGGCAGTAACCTGCGATGACTTTGTAACCTCCATGGAAAAGGCGTCGGGCAGGGATTTGAGTCAGTTCCGGCGCTGGTACGAACAAGCGGGTACCCCGGAGGTCGTGGTGGAAGAGCACTACGACACCGATGGGTGTAAGTTGACGCTGAAGGTCACCCAGAACAACCCCGACACGCTGGGGCAGGCTAATAAGCCTCCGCTGCACTTACCCCTTAGTATTGGCATGATTATCGATGGCGAGCCCACAGCGTTTGATGACGGAGGCCTGACGCGCACGCTCGAGGTTACCGAGACCGAGCAGGTCTTTGAAATTTGTGGGGTGAAAGGTGCACCCACCTTGTCCCTGCTGCGGGGTTTCTCTGCGCCCGTACGCCTTAAAAGCCGCGATGATGATGCAACCCTGCAGGCGTTGATCAGTGTGGATCAGGACGACTTCGTCCGGTGGGATGCCATGCAGCGTTATGCCTCGCGAGTGATCGAGGCACAGACGCGGGGGGAGTCGATGTCAGAATCCTTCATAGCGGCATTTGGGCGCGCACTGGGGAGTCCCATTGACAATGCGATGAAGGCCCTGTTACTGACGCTGCCCTCCGAGGAATCACTGGCAGATCGCCAGGCACAAACCGGAAAAGTTGACGTCCATGGTATTCGCCACGCGAGAGAGCAGGTCAAGGCGGCCCTGGCGGCTAGTTATGAAAGGGAATGGCAGGCTGTTTTCGACAATAATGAAACAGGCCCTTACCGAGCCAATGGGGTGCAGATAGGAAAACGTGCACTGCGGCATCTGGCCCTCGCGCATCTGTGCTACCAGCGGGCTGAGGCAATGGATTGGGCGCAGGTGCTTTTGGAGGAGTCCGACAATCTCAGCGATCGTTTGGCGGCCCTGCGCGCAATCCTTCATTTTGGTGACCCACAGCACAGCAATGCTGTAATGGCTGAATTTTATGAGCGGTGGCAGGGAGAGGCGTTGGTGGTCAACCAATGGTTTACCCTGCAGGCGACACGGCCCCATGCAGATGCTGTTGATGCGGTAATAGCGCTGCAGGGGCACCCGGCCTTTGACTGGCGCAATCCCAACAAACTGCGTGCATTGATAGGTGCCTTTGCGAGTGCCAACCCCGTAGCCTTTCATCGATCGGATGGGGCCGGTTATGCGGTTCTAGGTGACGCTATTGCCAGGGTCCAGTCGGCTAATCCGCAGGTGGCCGCTCGCTTGTGCACACCGCTGACCCGTTACGGCCGTTATGCCGAGGGTTCAGTGGCCATGCGCAGTCAACTGGAGCGTATTGCCGGCCTTGATGGGTTGTCCAAGGATGTTTATGAAGTGGTGAGCCGATCGCTGGATCAGCCCTGAAGGCCATAGTCAGTTGCGTGGTGTCAGACCTGTCCCTCCATGGGCTTGTAGCGCTCGTAGATGGCTTCGATTTGGCGGTGTTGGCTCAGAAGCGCCTGCAGTACCCCTGGATGGAAATGGTCTGGGTTGGATTTTTCATCGCCATTAACCAGGACATCCATGGCTTCGTGGTGGGGTAGGGCGGTCCGGTAGGGTCGCGTTGAGCGCAGGTTGTCATAGATATCGACTGCGTGCACGATCGCCGCTTCTATGCTGATCTCATCGCCTTTCAAGCCAGCAGGATAGCCGCTGCCATCCCAGTTTTCGTGATGTTGCAGAGCGATGTTTTGAGCAATTTTTATGATCGGGTCGTCGTAGTGTTGAAGCAGAGCAGCTCCCAGGTTGGTGTGTTCCTTGGTTTTTTCGAACTCCTCCTCTGTCAGCTTTCGCTCAGCCGTATACAGGTCGGCCGGCCCACCCAGTTTGCCGATATCGTGGAGCAGGCTGGCCAGCCGTATCTGCTGACAGTGTTCCTGCTCCAGCTCCATGCGCGCCGCGATACAAAGGGCCATTTCAGATATCCGGTGAACATGGAGTTCAATGCCGGGCGTGTAGTGTTCGGCGCCTATTGCGGCAATCTCCGAGGTCGCACCCATGCCGCCTTTGATCGCGGTGGTGATTTTTGTCAGTTGGACGCTCTCACCCTGGTTGGTTAGCAAGGCACTCTGGAAGGCTCGATAGCGTCGCTGGTTGATGGTGTCGCTGGCATCGCCCAGCTCAGTAAGGAGTTGTTCAACAACAAGCGGCTTGAACAAAAAGGCAAACGCTCCGAGCTTGAGGGCGGCGATAACAGCGTCGTTATCGCCATTCCCCGTAATAAAAATAGCTTCGAAAATGCGGTCGCTCCCGGACTCGATTTTTCGGATGGCATCGAGTGTCTGAAGGCCAGTGCAACGTGGCATACGGATATCAAGCAGCAGGATCTCGATCAATTCATCGGCGCGAAATTTCTCGAACGCGTCAATCCCGTCAACCGCCGTCGTCACGTCGTAGCCCTCCGCAACCAGCAGTTCCCGGAGCTCTGTGCGAACCTGCGTATCATCTTCAGCAAGAAGAATTTTCATGAAATCGGTAATCCAATACTGATACAAATCAAATAGGCGGTGTAAACTGCCAAAGGATAGCGTAAAACGTCATCGTGATGTGGGCGTTTGCCGCGTGATGGCCACCGGACTTTGAGCCCGGTATGTAAGAGGAAGTAAGCCAAATGATCAAGGTATTAATTGTCGAGGATGATGTCTTCATCGGTGAAGAGCTTACCGAGGTTTTTGTACAGTGGGGTTTCGAGGCTACTGCCGTACTCACTGTAGAATCCTTCTGGGCGGCGATTGAGGATTTTCAGCCGCAGATTATTGTTGTTGACCTGACACTCCCTGATGGTTCCGGTGCCGATATCATTCGTGATATTCGCGCCAAAAGTGATATCGGTATTATTGTCATCTCTGGCCGAAGTGATGAAATCGAGCGCGTTGCCTGTATTGAAATGGGCGCAGATGACTATCTCGTCAAGCCCTTCAGCAGTCGTGAAATGGTGGCGCGCATCCGCCAGTTGATGTACCGAACCGGAGGCATTCGCTATGGAGAAGGCAATAGGGACAGGGCGCTAACTGCTGACAAGCTTGGTTTTGATGGTTATATCTTTGATGCCCAGTCGATGTCCTTGATCGATCCAAGTGGAGAAGAGGTGCCCCTGACCACTCTGGAGTTTGCGGTCCTCAAAACCCTGGTCAGTCACACCCGGCAGGTACTGTCCCGGGAATTTCTCCTCGAATCGGTGCATTCCTCGGACTGGGTCGGGTCCGACCGCAACATCGACAATCTGGTCAGCAGAATCCGCAAGAAAATCACGGGGCAAGATGGGCGACCTATCGTTCGTACTGTGCGGGGTGCGGGTTACATGTTTGCTATCGACGCCCAGCCAGTGTGACTTTAGGAACTGGGGTATAGATCCAGGGGGGTGCCGTTCCCCACAGGGGACCGGTCCTCGAAGTCACGTATCAGCCTAAAAAGTTGGGCCCCCTGCCAGGGACCGCTGTTTTGCTGTGCAAAAAGAGTCTGGTCGAGTGCTCGCAGTTCCCCCGCGAGGAGCCCCCCCACATGTGACGCGATGCCATCAAGACTGCTGGCGTGCTGTGTGTTGATCCGGTTATTCGCCCACCCCAGCACGGCTTCCCGGGCGGCCTGTGGGTCATTACTGGTACAGGCCCTCTTTAAAGCCACCAGGTCGCTGCTGCTCCGCCGCTTCTGCGTGGTATTGGAGTGGTCTGTTGTCGGGCCCCGCCCGCGGGACCAGAGCCGCCAACCCATGGCCAGTGCAAGCACCCAACCTGCCCCTGCCAGCCACTGCCAGAGGTAAAGGTTTCCGCCCATGCCATCCAGGGTTCCGGTCGCTGCAGGGCTTGGGGTATCGGCAAGATCAAGCACAGTGGCCGGATTGCTGACGGTAATCGTCTCCGCCGGGAGTCTGGCGTATTCCAGGGTATCTGTTTCAGTATTCCACCAGGGGATAACCAGTTCTGGCAAAAGCCACGAACCAGCGGTGCTGCTAACCAGCGCTTCACTCTGCGTCCGGAAACCTTCCAATCCGACAGCAACCTCCCGCTGGTCGATGGTTTCCTGGTCGGGATAAAAGCGCAGTCCATTGGGGCCGGTAGTGCCGCCAAGGCTGGTGATGGGGGGAAGTTGGCTTCCCTGCAAACCCGTGGCAGAAATTTTCAACGTTCGGGTTGTTGAGTCGCCTACCGTGAGTGCGTCCGGTGCGGCGCTCCAGGCGCCCGTAAACTCCAGCGACTGGGCGGGCAACCAGGTATCTCCGGGAAAGTCAGCGGGCGCGGGCCTAACCTGAATGCTGATGGGATCGGATTTGATGGAAATCCGCCGGCCCAGGCGTGCGCCCAGGAGCGAGCGGCCGGGAAGCAACTCCCGTCCAGAGAAAGCGATGGCGGGTATCGCCAACGTGCCCGATTTCTGGGGGAATAGGGCGTAGCGCAATTCAGTGACCTGCCACAGTCTTCCCGCAGAGCGTCGCTGAAAATTTCTCTGCTCCAGGGCTTCCTGGTAGGCGTCCGGAATATCCAGCTCGGAGATCGCCCGGTTGTCCAGGTTAATCGCTTGCTGCAAGGTAATGGTAAGAATCACCTGGGCCTGAACATAGACTTCCGTTTTGTCCACACTGGCGTCGAAATACACCAGTTCACCCTCAAGACCTGGGTCGGGTTCGCTGTTTACCTTGATGGCAATAGGTGTGGTGCGCCGGCCACCCGCTGAAAAAGCTGGAATCGTGGCGATGCCCTCCCGCAGCGGCAAAAGCTCTATCTCCAGGGTGCGGGTAACGTTTTGTTCACCGCCGATCACCCTGGCACTTGTTGAGCTCGAGCGCTGGAGAATCTCGAAATCCCGGGTCAGCCCACTGGTATCTATGGTATCCGGCCGTTCGCCACCGTCTGCTTTCAGGGTGAGTCGCAGGGTTTCGCCCATGGCGATTTCGCTGCGATCGACCTCGGCTGTGACCCGGGCGAAGGCCATATTGGCCTGGATCATCAACAGCAAACCGCACATCGAGGCTATGATTAACCTACCAGCGAACATCTTCATCCGGCTCCTCGCCTTGTCGCAGGCGTTGTATGGTTTCGTACCTGAACTTGCGCTGCAACAAGCCACCAGGGTCGTCGGGTACACGCCGAAGCCACTGCTCCAGAGCTTGCTGTTTTTCCAGACCAGCATCAAATTTACCCATCTGCTCCTGTGTCTGCTCATCGAGGCGCGCTTGCATCTCCTGGGATAACTCGCCCATGTTTTCATCGGGGGCGTCAGCCTGCTGCGCATCTCCCGGCTGCTGGTCCCCGGGCTCCTGAGGGTTGTTCTGGCCGGTGTCTTCTCCACCATCGTTTCCTGGAGTGCTCTTGCCCTGCTGTGAGGCGTTGGACTGGGCGTCGCTATCTTGTTGGTCCTGGGAGCTGTCGTCTCCCGAGTCTCCGCTTGATTCTTGGGACCCGCTGGAGGAATCATCCTCCGGATTTCCCTGCTCCCCGTCCTCTCCGTTCTGGGCCTCTTGTTCCTGCTGCTGCAATAGCTGCTCTACGATCGCCCGGTTGCGCAGAGCGTCCTCCGACTCAGGTTTGAGGGACAGGGATTGATCGTAGGCTTCCAGAGCCCCGGGAAGATCTCCGGCCTTGGCCAGTGCATTCCCCTGGTTATACCAGTTGTCGGCAGAGTTCTCGCTGTCAAAGGCCTTGGCAGCTTCCATCCAGTTCTCGGCAGCGTAGCTTGCGGTACCCCGCCACGCTGGATTTTCGAACAGCTTTGCCGCGGCCTCTGGGTCTCCCCGCTCCAGTGCTGCGGCCCCCTGCTGATCCCGGGTCTGCCAGAGATCGCTCAGGCTCTGGGCCTGGCTTGTGTTGGGTGACAGCAGTGGCAGCATAATGAGGACGGCCAGTGCGCCGCGCCTGAAGAGAGGAAGCAGGGTGAGTGCCAGTAGCAGGGCGAGCCAGTTGCCCTGGTCCAGCCAGGTATCGGTCTCGCGATCCAGTGCGATTTCTCCGGGATCAATGGTGCTGGAGGGGGTGAGCAGCGTATCTAGATCGCTGTCATCAAGGCTAATCTCTGCAAAACGGCCTCCCAGTGCGGCGGCATGCCCGCGCAGGGTGTTGGGATCGAGGCCGGGAATGACAATGTTGCCATCATCGTCCCTGAGGAAGCCGCCATCACTGCGAGGAATGGGTGCACCTACCTGCGTCCCAATGCCCAGAATGGCTATCTCCACCCGGTTGTCCAACTGGTCGGCAATGACGGATGCTTCAAATTTGGGCATACCATCTGTCATGAGCAGAATCTGCCCGCTGGCAGCGCCCGCTGTTTCCAAAAGCGCGAGTGATCGTTCCAGAGCCTCGGTTGCGTTGGAACCCGGTAACGGCATGATGGTGGGGGAGAGCGCGGTCAGCAGGTTTTCAATGGTACGTCGGTCATCAGTTAGCGGGGCTACGACATGAGCGTCACCGGCATACACCACGAGTCCGGTTACACCCTCGTCCCGGTCAGCCAGTAAATCCATAATCTTTTGCTTGGCGCGCTGGACCCGACTCGGTTGGATATCGGCCGCGGCCATCGAGGCGCTCAAGTCAAGAACGATGACCAGGGCATCTGCGCGCTGGAATACAGGAACCTCAATTTTCTGGAAGCTGGGTCCCGCCATGGCGAATACAACGAGCGCAAACCAAAGGATGATCCACCAGTGATTCTTTGAAGCGGCATTTTTTCCTGCTTCGCTGATCAGGTGGGGTAGCAGGTGCGCATCGATTACTTTTGACCAGCTTGCCGAGGAGCGCACGGCACGCCAGATCACCAGCAGGAGGGGTGGTAATGCCAGCAGGAGCCACAGAGCCTGTGGGTGCAGAATGTGGAGTGGGGACTCAGGCATCGTCTCTTGCCCGTTCAAGGCGCAGGGATACCAGGTGTGGCCAACTGCGGAGGGTGATAATCAGCAGTGCCAGCCAGAAGGCAACGGCAATTGGAATACGGGTCAGGGATTCCACCGGTCTGAAAGTGGTCTTGTCCTGCTCAACGGGTTCCAGATCATCCAAGATTTCGTAAATGCCCTGTAACTCCTGCGGGGTGCGTGCCCTGAAATACTGGCCACCCGTCGATTGCGCGATGGCGGTCAGCAGGGCTTCATCCACCTCGGCAGAGGTATTGGCCCCAGACCCCAGCCGTCGACTAATGCCTATAGTGTACACACGCACTCCCATTTCCGAGGCGAGGGCCGCGGCTTCCATAGGATCGACCGTGCTCGCCGTGTCCTGCCCATCGGTTAACAGAATCAGAACCCGGGAATCAGCGGGACGTTCCCGCAGGCGTTTGACAGCCAGACCCAGGGCATCGCCGATCGCCGTGTCCTCTCCGGCAAAACCGAGTTGGGCCTCTTCGATAAATTGGCCTACGGTTCGGATGTCAAAGGTGAGCGGTGCCTGCACATAGGCTCGGGTACCAAACAGGATCAGTCCCACCCGATCGCCACTGCGTCGACTGGTGAAGTCGGCGGCAATGGCTTTTACAGCGGTAATTCGCGATACCAGGCTGTTGCCAACCTGCATGTCCTCAATTTGCATACTGCCCGACAGATCAATGGCCAGGAGCAGGTCTCGCCCGGAATTGGGGAGCTCAATGGGGTCGCCGATCCACTGGGGTCGGGATGCGGCCAGGACAAGACACAGCCACACCAACGCCAGAAGCAGCAGGCTCAGCGGGCGACCCGCAAAGCCCTGGGTTGATCGTGCCGCAAGGTCCCTCCAGCGACCGGCGAATGGTGCCCGGATGGCACCCTGCTCCGAGCGGGTGGCCGTGTTAAAAAAGCGCATCAGAACCGGCAGTGGGATAAGCGTGAGAAGCCAGGGGTAGGCCAATTCGATCACGTGCTGGCCTCCATGCCCATCGCCTTGTGCTGGCGAATCCACCGGGCAGCACCTTCGACCAATTCGGGTGGCGCGGCTTCATGGGGTGCTTGGTAGACCCGTTCGAGGGCCAGGAAACAGTCTGAATCAATGCCGGGACAGCTGTCTGCCAGCTGCCGCAGCCAGTCCCTGCCATGGAGGGCGGCGACCTGTTCCCGTGGCCAGCACTGGAGTGCGGTTGCCTTCAGCAGGACATTGAGCTGCTCAAGCGTCGGCGCTCCTGACGAAGTGAGATGGTCTAAATTTTGCAGCGCCAGGCGTCGATAGCGGTTGCCTTGCCATTTATGCCAAGCCCAACGGGCGATGAGCATAAGTCCGGCAATCGAGAGCGCCAACAACAGCCACCATCCCGGCGCCAAGGGCCACCAGCCCACGGGTTGCGGTGCACGGAGTGGCGCTAATTGCTCTAGCAGGCTTGCTGGGTCCACGCTCAGCCCTCAGCGCGCTGCAAAATAGCGCTGGAGCACGGGCAGGGGGGCCTGTGCTGTTGTCATTGGAATCACGGGGATGCGTAGGCTCTGGTAGGCGTTGCGCAGCTCCCGGTCATGCTGTTCAAAGTCCTCGCGGTAGCGGGACGCCAGTTTCCTGTTGCCGGTGTCCAGGCTGCTCCGCCCGGTCGCGTCGCTGACCACGTAATGACCCGCAGCAGGCAGTTCTTGTTCCAGCGGGTCGTTTATCATGATCCCCGTGACCTGCACGTGCTGCACAAGGCGACGCAGTGTCTGGAGTACTTCCGGATCCAGTCCGTCATGAAAGTCGCTGATGAGAAAGAGGGTGCTCCCGGGCCGTGCAATCCGCTGGATTTGCGTCAGTTGCTCGGCCAATGGCAGGGATTTCGCGTCTCGCTCGCTCTCGCTAGCCCGGGCCATCTCGCCAATCACGGAGAGCACGGTGTGTCTCGATCGAGCCGGGCGGGTATCCTTCGCTGAGTCGCCCCGCACAACCATACCCCCCACGCGCTCACCCCTGTCCAGCGCGGACCACAGCAGCAGGCTGGCCGTATGTGCGGCTAACACCGATTTGAAGCAGTTTCGGGAACCGAAATACATGGGACTCCTGAGGTCTACCGACACCAGCACCGGGCGTTCCCGCTCTTCGTGGAACAGCTTGGTGTGGGGTTCGCCTGACCGGGCTGTAACCCGCCAGTCAATAGCCCGGACGTCATCCCCCGCTGTGTATTGCCTGACTTCATCGAATTCAACCCCGCGTCCCCTGCGATGGGAGCGTTTGGCTCCGGCCAAATGCGCCAGAGCGCGGTTGACCTTCGTGACGTCGAGAAAGCGTGCGGAAAAGCGGGTTGCAATCAGGGCGCTGCGCTCGATTTTCGCACCCTGGGGTGTTTGCTCTAGCAACGCCTTCACAGTCAGCCCACAGGAACCGTCTCGACCAGACGGTTGATGACCTGACTGCGCGTGACACCCGAGGCCTCTGCTTCAAAAGACAGGATCAGGCGGTGTTTGAGGCAATCCATAACAACCGCCTGGACGTCGTCGGGGCTGACGTAATCCCTTCCTAGCAGATAGGCGTTGGCTCGGGCGCAGCGATCGAGGGCGATGGTGGCCCGTGGGCTCGCGCCAAATTCCAGCCAGTCAGCCAGTTCGGGGTCATAGCGGCCCGGGTTGCGGGATCCGATAACGAGTTGCACAAGGTAGGCTTCCACGGCAGGCGCCATATGCAGGGCGAGCACGTCTTGTCGGGCTTTGAAAACTGCCTCCTGTGACAGCCGTTTTGGCGTCGGCGGAACACTGCCGCTAGCCTCATTTCTGGCCAGCTTGAGGATGCGCGTTTCGGCCTCTGCGTCTGGGTAAGACACGTTTACCTGCATTAAAAATCGATCCAGCTGTGCTTCGGGGAGAGGGTAGGTTCCCTCCTGTTCGATAGGGTTCTGGGTGGCCATAACCAGGAACATCTCGGGTAGCGGATAGGTGCGTGTTCCCACACTCACCTGGCGTTCAGCCATGGCTTCCAGCAGGGCGGATTGGACTTTGGCTGGGGCGCGATTGATCTCGTCGGCCAGTATCAGATTATTGAAGATGGGTCCCTGCTGGAATTCAAAATTACCCTGCTGGGGCCGGAAAATATCGGTACCTGTAACGTCCCCCGGCAACAGGTCGGGTGTGAACTGAACGCGATGGAAACTGCCCTCCACCCCCTCAGACATTTGTTTAATCGCCCGTGTTTTCGCCAGTCCCGGGGCGCCCTCAACGAGTAGGTGTCCATCCGCGAGGAGCGCGATCAGAAGTTTATGGATGAGATCTTCCTGGCCAATAATTTGACCGGCCAGCCATTGCTCTAGATCTTGCAGGGGTGTGTTGGTCACAGGCGGTTCTCTTCGTCGGGGATGTGCAGGATATGGGTCCAGCTTGGACAAAAACAAGTGCCCCGAGTTCGCGGGGAGGGCTGGACCCTTCCGTAAAGGCGAAGATTTCGCTGGCTCCCGCGGGTGGAGCGACCCCGGCTGGCATGATCCGTGCGGTGGTGCCTACTCAGCTACGTCGCGGCTCACTCCGCCCTGACGGCACCACAGCGGCCCATGGTCGAGGATTGGGTCAGTGCAGGGTGCTATGTTCTGGCGGGGATCGCAGGCCAGGCAGCGGCACAGGGAGGTTCCTGGGAAGGATCCACGTCCCGATACCCGGCTCCCCGGGGCTGTGCTCAGCCCCTGGTGGCACAGACCAGGAGGCGCTGGCCTGTTTGGCCTGCGTTACACACCCATTCGGAGTCCGGTTTAGCGGGAGTGCTGACCCGTGTCAGAAGCCCGAAAGTTTGTGGCATCCAGTGACGCCATTGATGCCATTCCATTGGTCAATACGACCTTCGCGCCAGCCCTGTAACCAGCTTAACTGATGAGGGCCATGGCCATGGGGGCAGCTCTCCCGAGAGCGGCCGGATAATCCAAATTGATAGCCACGTTCGTAGGCTCGCTTGACCATGTCACGCTTGGGTCGACGCATCGTTCAATCTCCAACATAAATAAACCGTGTAGACGCTGCCACGCGGCTGTGCGGCAGCGGTGTGATGAGTGCAGTTTGGATGTGCCCGAGAGTGAGCGCGGGAACTCGCTCTTCGCGGTAGGGTTCTCTCCCGTGCCGGGTAGCGTCCAGCAAGGAGTGCCGGGTACCGGTTGGGATGCCCTTTGGGAATAAGATCAAAAAGGTGCACCCTGGTATCAAAACAAACCTCCGACAAGCTGTCGATGATTGTTTGGTTCTAAGGAAAATCGCCACGGAAATAAACGGCAAGAAGAACCTCGACAAGATCTGGATGTAGCGGACTAAACTATTGCCTATGGTTAAAAAAAGTGGATTTGGCAAACACTTTGTTGCTGTTGTAGCGCCGAGCTCGGTGTTATCCAGAAGCGGCATTTTATTTCCCGAGCTGCGGGCAAACCGAGGTTCTGGCCGCACTGCCGGTTCAGGAAATGCGTCACTTATGGGGTTGTTGCCGTGTCGTAGAGGCCCCTCTTTGTAGAGGGCGCAACGTCCGGGGGCGCAGCGTGCGCCGCTGCGGGCGGCACCGCTGGTTTTTGTTCAGATTTCGGGTGATCCGGCCCCGAAAGAGGGTCGTACTACCCGCAACGGAACGACCAAAGGCTCGGTCCCAGTATGTCTTGCAAAAGTTTCAGGCCATCTTCCCCCAGATGGTTTTTCTTCCCCGGCCCACGCGGCCGGGGTTTTTTTTCCCGCAATTGCCTGGCCTTGTTGCCGACCCTATGTCTCTTTGCCTGCGGAGCGACTGGACTCCAGGAGCATCGCATTGCGGAGCCGGAAATGCGCCCAGATACGTTTTTCAGCGGATTTTTGACCGCTCATGGCGTTATTAAAGATTGGCGTGGCGGCGCGGCGCGTCATTTCAACGCCGATATCGAGGCGTGCTGGCAGGATGGGGTGGGGACGCTGGACGAGTCCTTTGTTTTTAATGATGGAGAAACGCAGCGGCGGGTGTGGACCCTTGAGCCCACAGGAGGCGCGACCTATGTGGCAACTGCGGGTGACGTGGTGGGTCAGGGCACTGCCGGCTGGCAGGGCAGCGCATTCTTCCTGGACTACACCCTGCGCATTGAGCTCGAGGATGGGCCCGTCGATGTCCACATTGACGATCGGATGTACCTCGTCAATGACCGGGTACTGATCAATCAGTCCAGGTTGAGCAAGTTTGGTTTGGGGGTGGGCGAAATCCTGCTTACTATCATCAGACACCCTGACAGAACGATTGAATGCAATCCAAGCTGATCACCCGCTGCCTCGGGTTTGCCGGGTTGTTTCCCTTTTACCTGTTTCTTGCCGGACTGGTCTTGCTACAGGATTATCCCAGAGCCCTTTCTACCCAGGGCTTTGTCATTTACTCCCTGGCTATTCTCTGCTTCCTGTCGGGTGCGGTCTGGGGGCACGCCCGAAGTCTTCCACCGGACCAGCAAATCTGGCGTCTGGTGGTCAGCAACGGCGTGGTTGTTTTCGCAGTTGTCAGCTTATTGACCGCGCAGGTCGTCCTCGCTGCGCTGCTGCTAATGTTGGGTTACATCGCGCTACTTTGGTACGAGCGGCGTACCGCAGAGCAGCGAGACTGGTATTCTGCACTGCGCATGCAGCTGACGCTGGGCGTCGTTGTGGCCCATCTTCTCTACTTGGGTATGCAAAGCTCAGCGGGTTAGGCGAAGCCATTTATAAGTACCGGGCAAATTAGAGGGGGTATGGATGACTGACTCAAGCGTTGATTGGATACTGCACCACTACGAGGAATCTCCCTACGCGGAGAAAATTCGCCTGATGTTTGGGCACACGGGCCTTGCCTGGTGCTCAGTACTGTCACCACCGATGCCACCCCGGCCGAATCTCGATCCACTCACCGGAGGCTACCGGCGGATTCCGGTGGTACAACGAGGCGCTGACATATTTTGCGATACCGCACTGATCGCCCTCGAGATTGCGCGGGTTACGGATCAGGCCGGACTGCGCCCCGATGCGGTGGCCGCCGAGCGACTTGACCTGGTGTCTCGTGCGCAGGGTGACGTCTTTTTCTCGATTATCACCAGTGAGCCTCCCCTGAAAATACTGGGGGCGTTACTGGCAAAATTTGGTTTCAGGCAAACCTACCGATTTTTCAAGGATCGATCGGGCATGATGAAAAAGGCGACGATACAGCCGCCCTCGGGCAAGCGGGCGCGGGCTGTTGTGGAGGGTTTTTTTGGAGAATTGGATGGCGAGTTGGCTGCAACACCTTTTCTCTCGGGGGACCAGGTTGGTTATGCTGACTTTGCTGCCATACATCCGGTCAAGTTCAAAATGGACTTGATGGGTGGAGCATTGCCGGCATCGCTGGAGCACCTCCACCGCTGGTATAACGCAATGCTGCTACCGGGTCATGGCGCACGGACTGAACTGCCTCCCGATAAGGCATTCGAAATAGCCGCCGCTGCGGAACCCCGTGCTTTACCCCCGAGCGAGAGTCATGTCCAACTGCACCAGCAGGTGAGGGTTGGCCCCGACGACTACGGTCAGGACCCGGTTCTCGGGGAATTGGTAGCAGTGACGCCTGAGCGATTTATCCTTGGACGGCAAACCCAGGCTTTCAATCTGCTGCACGTGCATTTCCCGCGGCAGGGCTATGCTCTGCAGCCCGCGTAGGATTGTGCAAAAGACAGGATCGCGTCATGAAACAAGGTTATGCGTTAATCACAGGAGCGTCTGCCGGTCTCGGTGCAGAATTCGCCCGGCAGCTGGCAGGAGCGGGCTGGGATCTGCTGCTGGTGGCGCGACGGGAGGCGCTTTTATCAAGTTTTGCCAGCGCGCTACGCGATGAATTTGATGTGCAGGTCAGGATCTGTGCGGCTGATCTCGTGGACCCGGACACACCTGCTGCTCTTGAGAGCTTTTGTCGCGGGGAAGGGCTGCAAATCGACTGGCTGATCAACAATGCCGGTGTTGCCGGTCCTGACTTGCTCACGGACCGGGACTGGCAGGCACAGAGGGACTTTTTCCAACTGATGATGTTGTCGATTGCGGAGCTCTGCCATCGCTTCGTGCCCGCAATGGCCGACCGGGGATTTGGGCGAGTGATCAACGTTGCCTCTGTGGCCGGACGGATCGCCCGCTCAGGTGGGTGTAATTACGGGCCCAGTAAAACCTACCTTGTGGCGCTGAGCGAGGAACTCAATCTCACTGTTGCAGGGCAGGGAGTGCATGTGGCCGCCCTCTGTCCGGGCTTCACACACACCGATTTCCATGAAACCGCTGGGCTGGGTGAGATGAAATCGGCCATGCCAAAGTGGCTTTGGTACGGTGCTGACGTGGTCGTCAGGGAGGGTATCCGGGGCGTCCAGGCGGGCAAACCCGTGGTGGTTTCAGGGCGTCTGTACCGCTGGCTGGATCCTTTATTCCAGTCGGTTTGGACCCGGCGACTGTTTCGCATCAAAGCCCGACCCGACTGAGCTCCACTTCCCCGGCGTGATACAGCGAGACCCACTCCTTGGGCGAGCACTGGTTCAGGGCCCGGAACGAGCGTCGGAAGTTGGCAGCATTTTCGTAGCCGAGCTCTGCGGCGACGGCCTCCACACTGGCGTTCTCCAGCAGCATGCCTTTCGCATACCTGTGGACTGCCTGTAATTTAAGCTCCCGAAAGGTGGTTTGCTCCTCCATGAGGCGCCGACTCAAGGTTCTGGGGGACAGGTGCAGGGACTCGGCAATGTCTTTGATATCTGGCAGGGGCGCTCGCCTGGCCTGCAGCACGCTGCGTAAATGACGGGTAAACGGCTTATCCCCAGGCACCGAAGCGATCTGTAGTTGCTCGCCCAAGTGGCGTCGGGACAGCTGCCACACCTCGGGGTTGCTGTAGGGTGACCGGATCGTCAGCCATTCGGTTGGGAATTCAAGCCCCGTGAAGCGGCTGTCGAAGCTGAGGGGCCCCTGCAACACCGTCGCGAGGAATGCGCTGGGGGTTGGTGCCCTGAGGGCGACTTTGAAATTGATATGCCCGGGCGCGTTGCCCACCAGATCAAGCAGGTAATCCTGCAGCAGCACAAAGACGGTCTCAGTGTGCAGCAACAGGAAGTCGCCGAGATCCCGCTCAGTCTCGAGGGTAATTCGGGTTGTGTATTGCCCCGCCGATAACTGGAAGTGCAGGTAGTCAGCTTCCAGCGTCGAATAGCTGGACATGGCCTGCACACCGTCACCCAGTGTGGGCGCTGACATCATAGCTGCGCCCATCATGCCGAGGGTCGCCAGACGGTTGCGACTGGAGATGAGTGTTCCGAGGGGCACATCGCCCAACATATGGCGGGCGTTCTCGAGAAGCTGCAGAAAATCCTCAGGATCCAGTTTGCTTATTTGCCAGAGCGCGTCTGCATCAATGCTACAGCCGGCAAACAGCTTTTTCTCATCCAGTTTACGGGTGGAAAATTCTCGATGCACCAGTCGCGCATAGTGCGCACTTATCATTCTAATGCCCCCAAAAGGCGTATAATGACACCTAAATGGCGTAACAGGAACGGTACCACGGTCCCAGTTTGGGGTAGATTGGGCGCCTGATTTGGGAGATTGATGATGTCGAATCGCGAGCAAATACAGGCCTTGAAACGGTCTGCCAATGATTACTGTGACACGTTGGCCTGGCCTACCGTGATCTTGGCTGCGGTCGTAGTGCCTCTGTACTTCGTTACCCCTGTCGCCGTGGTTGCAGGGTGGCTTCCTGTTGCCATAGGCATGGTTGTGATGGCCCTTCTGACCTATGCCGGCTACACCGCGCTTCACGAATCTGTGCATGGGGCGGTCTGTGGTGGACAGCAACAGTACCGCTGGCTCAACGAGTGGGTGGGCTATGCAGCCGCTATCCCCATGGGGACGCCGCTGAGCGCCCACCGCTATGAGCATTTTTTGCATCACAACCACACCAACGATCAGGCTGAGGACCCGGACGTGGCCTGCGCAGATATGACCCGGAACCTCTGGAGAATGGTGGTGTCCCCGGTGACGCTGTTTACCAACCAGTACAGCCTGTTCCTGCGTGGTCGCTGGCCTACAGCACACGTGGGGCTGCGCCGTGCTTTCCTGCTGGAGACCGCGGTTATTGTATTGAGTCGCGTGCTGTTGTTGCTGGCGTTGTTTGGTCCAGTGGCTGCGGGGGCGGGGGAGTCCCTTGGAGCGGTTGCTTTGGATGTCTTTATAACCCTGATACTGGGTCCGACTCTCGGGATGGTGCTGCTGGTCTATCTGTTTGCCTATGTCGTACATGTTCCCCATTCGGTGCAGGAAAAATTCCGTGATACGTCAATCTTTGTGTTACCCCCGTGGATCAGAAGTCTGGGGACCTGGTGCTGGGGCTTTCAGAATTACCACGGTATCCATCACGCATTTCCCAGGGTTCCCTGGTATCGCTACCGCGAGGTATTCGAAGCCAATCGCAAGGATCTTCTGGAGCAGGGCATGCCCACCTACGAGCTGTCCGGTCTAAACTGGCGGCGCATCAATTAGCACCATTCCACACCAAAACCCCATAAAGGCAAGGAGATTCAGCATGCCCGTTATAACCTTCATCGAGTTCGACGGTACCGAGCACCAGGTCGATGGTGAATCCGGCATGACCGTGATGGAGACGGCCATGAAGCACAACGTCCCCGGTATTGATGCCGATTGTGGAGGTTCTGCGGTGTGCGGCACTTGCCATTGCTTTGTGGAAACGGCGGGTGAACTGCCCGAGGTAGAACCCCAGGAGGAATCCATGTTGGGATTGCGGCCCGACAGGGAGTCCAATTCGAGACTGAGCTGTCAGCTGCAGATCAGTGACCAGATGAGCGACATGACGGTTCGCCTGCCTGAATTCCAAATGTAACCCCAGCACCGTGGACGCGTCTCGGCGTCGCTGGGAATATCAGTGGGTTAACGGACCGTCATCTGCCGGAGAGACGAGGAAATAAATGAATCAAGCCGTCAGACAAAGGGATGGATTGCCCGATCCGTTGGCGACACCCCTCGAGCAACTTGATGTCGCTGATCCCCGGCGCTTCGAGCACGACACCTGGCAGCCGCTGTTTGAACGGCTGCGCAGGGAGTCCCCCGTGCACTACCAGTCCTACGGTCCCGGTGGGCCGGGAGCCGAGGGCGATTTTTTCTCGATTACCCGTTATCAAGACATCGTCGAAGTCGAAAAAAACTGGGAGGCGTTTTCCTCTGAGCCCTCCATTGCCATTCTCGACCCCGAGCCCGATATGTCGGTGCAGATGTTTATTTCCACCGATCCGCCCCTCCACGACGACCAGCGTCGTGCCGTACAGGGGGTGGTTGCGCCCAAGAATCTTCAGGAGTTTGAGGTGCTGATCCGCCAGCGCACCCAGGAAACCCTGGACAGCCTGCCGGTTGGCGAGACTTTCAACTGGGTGGATCGCGTGTCCATTGACCTGACCACCAAGATGCTGGCGACCCTGTTTGATTTTCCCCAGGAGCAGCGTCAGCTGCTGACCCACTGGTCGGATACCGCCACATCGGACGCGCGCATTACTGCGGGTCGGGGACTGAGCATCGAGGAGCGCCGGGTCATCATGATTGAGATGCTGGAGTTCTTCACCAAGCTCTGGCACCAGCACCAAGCCGATGATCGGGAATCTTTTGACTTGATCCGCATGCTGCAGCGTGACCCCAAGACCGCCAACATGGTGGACGACCCGCTGTCCTATATGGGCAACCTGATGCTGTTGATTGTCGGCGGCAATGACACCACCCGCAATTCAATGACCGGTGGCGTTCTGCACCTGTATGACAATCCCGAAGAATTCGCCAAACTGAAGGCGAATCCTGGGCTCATCCCGTCCATGGTGTCGGAGATCATCCGCTACCAGACGCCGCTGCCCCACATGCGCCGTACCGCGACCCGGGACGTCGAGCTCAATGGCACGCTGATCCCAAAGGGTAGCCGTGTGGTGCTGTGGTACATATCGGGCAACCGGGACAGTGATGCCATTGCCAATGCCGATCAATTCATCATTGACCGACCCAATGTTCGCAACCACCTGTCATTCGGTATGGGTATTCACCGTTGCATGGGTAACCGCCTGGCCGAGATGCAGCTGCGCATTGTCTGGGAAGAAATCCTGCAGCGGTTTGACCGTATCGAGGTGATGGGCCCGCCGGTAAGGACCTGCAATTCTTTTGTCCGGGGTTACCATGAATTGCCGGTGCGACTCCACCCACTGGTCTAGAGTACGGTTGCTTCAAAGGCTCAACGACAGGCGTTGTAAACGCTGTATCTCCGCGCCGGCCGATGGGCAGGATTGTGCGACTAAAGTCCTGGGGTTTTAAAAGCATCAGCCACCCCGCCTCACCGAGATTTTAAATTCCCGTGTTTCCAGAGTGGCCGACTTTGGCGCTCTTACCCGTTTGGATCATCCAGACACGGGCAGCGGTAACTTACAGTTCCCGCCCTCCGGTTTCCTCCAGCAGGGACAGCGACCAGAGCGTTAGTCCTGCGGCGAGCAGAATGTAGAGTGATACAAAGAAGATGCCCAGTTCATTCCACAGCAACACCGCAATGGTCGGTGCCAGTGCGCCACCGATGATGGCGCCGATCTGGTAGCCCAACGAGGCTCCGGAATAGCGTACTTCAGTGGTAAATAATTCAGTGAAATAGGCAGCCTGGGGTCCGTACTGCATACCAAGAAACGTCATCCCCAGTGTAATGCCAAGGATGATCAGGGGCAGGGATCCGGTATCAATGAGGGGAAACAGGGCGAAGCCCCACAACCCTGTCAGTATCGCGCCCCAACGATAAATTTTCTTACGCCCGAGTCGATCAGATAGCCCAGAGAACCAAAATTGGGTGGGCACCATAACGCCTGCGGCAATCAGTACTGCGGTGAGCATGGCGTCACGAGACAGGTTGACGGTAGGGGAGTTGAGCCCGTAGGCAACGGTGAAGGCGATCAAAATGTAGAAAGTCACCTGTACCGAGAGGAATGCACCGGCGGCCAGCATAATTCGGCGGGGATAGCGCCGCAGTGCCTCTATGACAGGGGAGGGCGCCACGGTAGTTGGGTTGTCGTCCTCCTTCCGACTTGCCTGCAGCGCCTTGAAGGCCTCGGTATCCTCAAGTCTGAGTTGCACATACAACGATATACCGATAAGCGCGATACTGGCGACGAAAGGCAGCCGCCAGCCCCAACTCATGAAGGCGTCATCACTCATATTCATGCTGACGCCAATGAAGGCGAGGTTGGCCAGGATGACGCCCACGGGCGCGCCCGCCTGGGCATAGGCGCCATACCAACCGCGTTTGGTGGCGGGTGCGCTCTCGGTGACCAGTAACATGGCACCTCCCCACTGTCCGCCGATTGCTAAACCCTGTATGAATCGCAACAGCACCAATAGCAGGGGAGCTGCGACACCAATAGTGCCGTAGGTGGGTAGTAAGCCGATCAGCGTCGTGGCGGCGCCCATCATCATCAATGCGACAACCAATGTTCGCTTGCGCCCGACCCGATCTCCGAAATGACCAAAAATTACCCCGCCTACGGGTCTGGCAATAAACCCCACGGCAAAGGTGCTGAAGGAAATGACGAGCAGGACCATAGGGGGCAGATCCTGGGGGAAAAAAGCTTTGGGAAAAACGACCGCAGCTGCCGTACCGTAGAGAAAAAAGTCATACCACTCAATGCTGGTGCCGGCTAGCGAAGTCAGTGCGACCTTGCGCATATTTTTGCGTTCTGAGGAGACCGTCATGCGTACCTCGTTTTATTTATTTTTGTGACGTGGCGGCACTATGGCATGTAATCCAGATCGCCCCAAACACTATTTTACGGCATGTCGCCGCCCTGCAGGTTCCACGGGTATCGGGGACCGTTAGCGGTGCCGGGAAGGGTATTGATACGCAATGAGCCCGTGCTATTGTTCCTCGCGACGTCAATGCCGATAGCGGAGCTCACATGATCCATCTGATGCTGAAAATTATTGTTGGTATGTGTCTAACCCTGGCCCCACTGGCTTTTGGGGACGACCATGGCCACGGTGCGGAAACCGGGATGCAACCTTTCGTATTGATTGCGCGACTCCATGCACTCCCCGGCCAGGCTCCTGAGGTTATTGCGCTTTCTGGAGCGGCTGACCGGGCTGTGCAGGCGGGCGAGCCCGGCATGCTGCTCCATACCTTCGACCGGGACCCCGATGATCCACTGGGGTTCGTGTGGACCGAAGTTTATGCCGATAGCGCGGCGTTGGAGTTCCATCTTCAGAACCCGGACCTGATTAAATACCTGGAGGATGTGGGGCCGCTGCTGGATGTATTTACCGTGGAGCTTTACGGTAACGTGGCAGACGCCTCGGTCAACATGCTCAGGGCCACCGGGACGCCCACCAAACACTTCAAAACAGAGCTGGGTTATATTCGCGACCTGACGCCCTGACTGATAGGGATCTCAGGTGGTTGGTGGCCACCCTGAGCGCACCGTCAAGCAGGTGAATTCCCCCGCGATGTTTCGTATGGTTAGCGCTGAATGCCTGGGCAGGCGTTGTGAGGAGTGTCACCGGGCTGTGAGCCGCTATCCGCCGCTGATTTTTTTTTCGCTCTTTCTCTGCGCCTGCAACTCGCCAGACCCAGTGCCCGTGGCTGGCGCTGAAATGCCTTTCTTCCCCGAATGCGTGGCTCGGGAAAGTGGTGGTTTTCAGGAGCGCAAATATATGCGGTTAGGCTGGTTTTCTTTCGGCCATGCTAGCGAGCCCTCGATCATCGATGCCGACTGTGCGGCAATCGAACCCTGATCTGGGCCTTCGCGGCAGCCACTCTGGGGCGTAGCCAGCGTGTTCAGGTGAGCAGCACCTTTGTCACTTCTCGCGCAATCATCCCGAGCAGGCAGAATCCCGAAAGAGCAAAGACCGCGGCCCGCCACGACACGTTGTTGTGGGCGATCTGTATCAACGAATGAATAACTCTCAGCCCCACGTAGGCCCATGCCAGGACCATGTTGGCTGGATCGGAATGGCCGCTAAGATGGATGTAGACCGCGACCGCGTAGAACAGGGTGGGCTGTTCAAAGAGATGATTGTAATTATCTGTGACGTACCGCATTCGGTCAGGGAGATTGGGGCGTAACTCGTCAGAGTGCATGGCGCTTTGCAGATGCCCCCAGTTCTTTAGCACCGCGGGAATACGCTGGCATAACAGGATCAGCAGTATCACGGCTGACCAGGCAATCATGCCCAGCATGGGAAATAAAATAGCCATTGTCGGTGCCTTATCGCGTGATGGAAGAGCGACTATAGCAAGCGCGATGACAACCCGCGGGATGGCCAGCCTGTCGAACCCGGCAGCGACACCCTGCCATTACCCCAGACGAGTCGGAGTGGCTTTCCGAGAGTATCTGCTGATAGGGGTTGCAGTGTGCACGTCGCCCTGGCGCTAACTCGTTTTCGGTAGCCCACTCTTGGTTTTGGGCTGGCCGGCGGCAACCAACCCTTTTTTTATCTGGCTTGACCCACGGGGGGCTGGCGGCGTAGCGTCTCCGACTTACAGCCTCATCTTTTGCAGGAAATTATCCATGTCCAACGCCTATATTGTTGATGCCTGCCGCACCCCCCGCGGTATCGGTAAAGTCGGGAAAGGTTCTCTCGCACATCTTCATCCGTCGTATTTGGGTTCTACCGTATTGAAGGCGCTCGCGGAGCGTAATCAACTGGACACCGCCGAGGTGGATGATGTGATCTGGGGAACCTCGGCGCAGAGTGGCCGGCAGTCCGGTGACCTCGGGCGCATGGCAGCCTTGAATGCGGGCTATGACGTCCGCTCATCTGGCGTGACGCTGGATCGCTACTGTGGCTCAGGGATTACCAGTGTCAATCTTGCTGCGGCGCAGGTTATGTCCGGTATGGAAGATCTGGTTATTGCCGGTGGCACTGAGATGATGAGCTACTTTCCGTCCATTGGTGAACCCGGTGTACCCCCTATGCTGGATTCGGGTAATTTGGATTTACGTGCCATGCATCCGCAGTCCCAACAGGGCGTGTGCGCTGATGCCATTGCAACGATGGAGGGCATTGACCGTCAGGCGGTGGACCAACTTGCTCTCACCAGTCAGCAGCGGGCCGCCCGAGCCATTGCGGAAGGGCGCTTTGATCGTTCACTGATTGCGGTCAACAATCCCGATGGCTCCCTGGCGTTGGACCATGAGGAATTTCCCCGACCCGATACAACCCTGGAGAGTCTGTCAGGATTGAAAACCGTGTTTGACGTTGTTCGGGATGTTCCGGTTGATGAAGCTGGCATGACCTATGGACAACTGATACAGAAAAAATACCCTCAGCTGGAACGCTTTGATCACATCCACCACGCGGGCAATTCGTCGGGGGTGGTGGATGGCGCTGCTGCCTTGTTACTCGCCTCGGCGTCCTATGTTGAGCGCAGGGGTCTTACCCCCCGGGCGCGGGTTGTAGCCACTGCCAACCAGGGAGATTGTCCCACCCTGATGTTAAATGCACCGGTGCCTGCGGCCCGCAAGGTGCTTGCCAAGGCAGGTCTGGAGGTGGGGGACATCGATCTGTGGGAGATCAACGAAGCCTTTGCGGTGGTGGCTGAAAAGTTTATTCGCGATTTGGGCCTCGACCGGGAAAAAGTCAATGTGAATGGGGGAGCGATGGCGCTTGGCCACCCTATTGGGGCCACAGGGTCAGTTTTAATTGGCACCATCCTCGATGAACTCGAGAGGCAACAAAAGCGCTACGGGCTGGTCACCATGTGCGCGGCCGGAGGAATGGCTCCCGCCATCATCATTGAACGTGTCGGATCATAACTGAGCCGGCAGACACGCCCGCTGTCACCCGCATCCCGGTGAGTGCAGAGCCGCCCTGTAGGTTAGGTTCGAATGGATTACCACCCGGTGATGGCACTGGTGGTGGCGAACCCGCGGGTCTCCTCCCAGCCTACAGCCTGTCACGCACCTTCAGGACTCGACGTGAAAGAGCTTATTGATGATGCGCCACTCGCCTTCGTGGTTGATAAAGGACAGGATGTCGAGAAACATCAGTCCGAGGTAGGCGTCCCGAATCCGAGCCACGGCAGTGCGCCCTGCAATCTCGACCGATAGGATCTCCAGCACAGCGGGGTCTCCGTTGGATTTGGGCGAAGGCTGCTGGCTGGCCACTACATCAGCAAACTCTGCCACCGTGACATGCAGGTACCCGTCGGGCATATAGCCTGTAATCCAGGCGTCTTTGTGGAAGGCCGTAAAGACTTTCTCCGCACTGGATTCATGCATGCTGTCAAAGTAAGTTTGGATGGTTTTTTCTATTTTTCCCCTGTCCGTCATCACAGACTATCCTCGCAAGTGGCCAGATCCCAGCGTAACCCACCAGGGAGTATTGGGAAATTCAGTGCGTCTCAGGTGTTGGGCGAGGTCTGGATCTCTGCTTCCCGGCATGACTTAAACGAACAAAAACAATTCAAAAAAAATTTCAATAAACTTCTGATATAAAAGGGCTTGTCTGGAGGTTTTATTATCTAGAGTATCAACGTAACCGTTAAAGCATTGTGCGTCTTATGATTACAGATACGTCTCCCCTAGCCAGTTTTCAAAGCCCCCTGTCGGCCTCGGACGTAAAGCTGGCTGATTTAAGCAGTCGCATGTGCAATACGATTCTTACGGCAGCCTGCATCCTGGGCTTGCCCGCGCTGCTGGCGAGCCTGTCCAGGATCTCAGAGTTCGGGTTGACGCCCGTCATGATTGCCCAATCCATCGCCTTGACGACGCTCATGATAGTCACGCTTAAAAGAAAGACCCTGAGCTATATGATCAGGGTGACTGTTCTGTTGGGCTCCATTTATATTTTGGCTGTTTCGGGTCTATGGTCGTTTGGCCACCTCGGTGGCGGCAAGTTGATGTTACTGGTGTTTATCGTATTGACCGCGTTATTTTCGGACACCAAATATGCGTACTGTGCGATCGCTCTGAGCGCTCTCAGCTTGCTGTTTTTTGGTTGGGCGTTCGTGTCTGGCGAGGTGCTGGTTGCCGCTGAGGTCAATGACTACCATAAGTCTATCCAGACCTGGGTAACAGCAATACTCACCATTGTCCTGTTGGGTGGTTTTATTTCGTCTGCGCTGTCGCGGATGCTGGAGTTCCAGCGCACCCTGCTAAATTCGTTGGAAAGTGAAGCCTCCTACAATGCGGCGCTTATCCAGCAAGCTGCGGCTTACCTTTTTGTCATTAATGAAGAATTGAGCCTCCTGGATTGGAATATCAATGCGGAAAAGATTTTTTTGCGAAAGGAAAATAACGTCGGCAAGGATTATCTGCAGAACCTGTTGCCTCCGGGTCCGGGAGCGACGCGCCTGCTTGCGGAACTGATGGAAGCTGTTGAGGGAAAAGATGTCGTCAACCTTGAGACAAAATTGTCTGATCGTGAAGGCCGCCATTTCGATTTTATCTGGAACGCATCGCCACATTACGGCGCCGAGGGACAAGTATTGGGGGTTATCTGTGTGGGTCAGGATGTCACCGAGCTTAAGCAGACGCAAAGTCAGGTTATACAAAATTCAAGGTTAACCACGCTGGGCGAAATGACCACGTCAATAGCCCATGAGATCAACCAGCCCCTGGCAATCATAAGGCTGATCGCCACTAACCTGGTGAAGAAGATAAACCAGTGCATCGCCCGGAGCGAATTATTAGACAAGGAGTTTGTCCGGGCCAAAATTGAGCGTATAGATCAGCAGGTGGAGCGCGCCGCCAGCGTCACTGACCACATGCGGCTTTTTGGTCGATCCGAAACGGGTCCAGCGGAGCTGTTTGCCCTGCAAACGGTGGTGGATGGTGCTTTGAGTCTGAGTGCTGAGCAGCTGCGGCTACGCGAGATTGAACTGATCTATGACCGTCCCGATGGAGACCTGAAGATCCTGGGACACCCGCTCGATGTTGAACAGGTGCTATTGAGTGTCTTGAATAACGCTGAGTATGCGGTCATAAAGAGTGGGCGCACCGCGGGCAATTGGATCCGTATTGCCCTGTCCCGGGAGCAGGACAAAATATTGTTGACGGTGGCGGACTCGGGATTCGGTATTGATGCTTCCTCGCTCCCTTACTTGTTTGACCCCTTTTACACCACCAAGGAGACCGGGGAGGGTACGGGACTGGGCCTGTCAGTAGCGCACAAGCTTCTCTCGGATATGGGTGCCACAATCCATGCACAGAATGCGTCCGATGCGGGGGCACTGTTCGTTATGGCATTCCCCGCTGTCGATTGAATCGTCTTCAGTTCGGGCCGTATTTCGCCTCTCGGCCGAACGTGCGCGATCGGGGAGGTATCGATCTACCGGATAGCCGATGGAAAAATAGCCGAGCAGTGGGGCTTTCCTGACGGGTTGAGTCATATGCAGCAATTGACAGAAGCTGTTTGAGCGCCCAAGCGCTATCCACTTACCGCAAAGGGACTGCTCTGGCGATCGTCAAATGGCCAGCATCTGGGCCGCGGCACGTTCCCCTTCATGAACTGCACCCTCCCACATCTGGTAACCCATCAGTTCGGCGTGGGCGAAGGCGATGCGGCCATGGGGCTGCCTGATGATGTCGCTGGGGGGGGGATTGCCATCCGTGCCGAAGAAGAAACCCGGGGGTGTGACCAGGTAGGCATGACCCTGTCTATTCAGGGTGATACCCGCGATATCCCGATCGGCGTCGAAGCCGCCTGCTGCAAACATCTTGGTAAACTGATTGCGGACCTCGGCTTCCACTTCGGCGTAACTCAGTGAAAACAACCGCATGCGTGCAGCCACCGCCTGTTCCTCGAGCGGCAAGCCTGGCACACCAAAGGAATTGTAGAGCGTCAGAACCGTGGGTTTTTCGGGGTCGAGGGGCATGGGCTCCTTGCCATCCAGAATCATTTGTCGGCGCAGGGTCGTGAACCAGCCCCCCATGTTGTCGTCAAACCAGCGCACCGAGGCCACGCCCAGATTATCCATGAATTTCCAGTTCCGCAGCGCCACATTGATGGTCAGCATGGGGGAGTGCACGAACTGGTCCATGGCCTCGCGATACGCGTCCGGCAAGTCAGATACGACGCGCTTGTTCATGTGCTGTTGCCCGGCCATGACCACCCGGTCGGCATTGACCCGGTACATCTGGCCATTCTTCAGATAGGTGACGATGACATTACCGGCCGTATCGGGGGAGCCCTCATGGCGCACATTGACCACCAGTGAACTGAGCCGGATTCTGGCCGGCTGGTTCGGCACATCCAGTGCCGGGAGGTTGACCGGGTTGGAAATAATCTCGGTCAATGACTTTGCATCACCAAAAGCGTCGGGAATGATTCTGTGTACCAGGTGACGCAGTATCCCGGTATTGCCGCCAGGAAAACTCGCCAGATAGACATAATCGGTGGGATCGCCAATGCCAAACTGACGCCCGTATTGATTGACGCCGGGCTGTATGAAATTGAAGGCCTGGTAGGCGGAAATCACATCGGTGCCAAGGCCGCAGCCCATGGCCGCGGCAAAAGGATTCAGGTATTCGTCAATAAACTCATTTTCGATACCCATTTCATTTTTCATGAACTCCTTGTAGGTCATTGAGTCTAGCCATTGCGCCCAGTCTTCACGCTCGGGTGGCTGTCGGTAGAGTTCCATCCAGATCAGGTCATTCTTGGTTCGGGCGTCTATGGGCACGTCCCTGAACCGGTTGGCCCAGGGGTTGACCGCCATGCCGGAACCTTCGCTGTACCAGCCCAGATCGGTGGCCTCCCAGGTCAGGTGCATCGGCGAATAGATGTCTTTGGGAATTTTCAGATTGCTGTTTTTGGCTTCCTGCCATTCAAATTCCGTAGGAAGGTCCAGCTCTCCCCAGATGTGGGAGTACATCTCGATTTTTTTCGCCCCTTCCAGGGGCCAGACGGCACCGTTGGAGCCCTGGGGTCCCCAGAGGCGATAGCCGTCAACTTCAAATTCATTTTGCCGTGCCTCACCACCGAACATAGCGTGGTTGTCCAGAATCAGAACCCGGGCATCCGGCTTTGATTTCAGGTACGTGTAGGCGGCGCTTATACCTGCGAAACCGCCCCCAACCACCACCAGGTCAAAGTCTTCCCCTGTGGCTTCAGCGCTGGCGAGACGGGCATCGAAATCACGGTTGCGGAAGGTGTGGGCGGCATTGACGACCTCGTGGGTGTTGCCGTTAGCTGTGGCATAGCTACCCACGCCACCCGGGCCTGTCCAGGCGGTATCCAGGTCACGCAATGGGGCGCCGATCGTCTGCTTAAATTCAGGGGGTAGCTGGATTGAGCCCTGGGCGCGGCCTAGTCCGGGTGCCGCAGCCCCAAGCAGCGCCGCGCCGCTACCAATCAACGTACCACCGACAAAATCCCGTCGTGTTATCGATGCTTTAGTGTCGCTCTTGTTATCAGCCATTGCCTTCCCCCAAATCCAGCGTTACTTCCCAGCTATTTCAAATACCCCGGGCACATACATCTCACCATGGGACCACCACTCGCCATCGATCTTCTCCCACAGAAACAGCATCTTGAAGGAGAAAGGTTCCATTTCTGCTTCCGGCGGGAAACTGACGTGGAAGTTTACCCAGTCCCAGCCCGCATCACCGTTCACGAAAGATTCGTAGGACTCAATTCCTACGAAAGAGCCAATGACTTCCTCATACACCTTTCGGATACCGTCCCTACCGGTGTGGCTGTTGCCCTCTGGATCAACGGAAATGACCCGTTCAGAGTAGAAGCGGTTAATGATGGGCTCGACGTCGTTGTTCCTGAATGCCTCTTCCTTGAGGTCGTACTTGGCGCGGGTGGCCGCCTTGAAGGCGTTCAGTTCCTCATTCGCGGGCTGGCCGGTGTCGCCCTGGCCTGGCCCTGAAAGTGCGGGGGCTGCGGTGCCCAGCAACAGTATCGAGGTCATCAGTAGGTTCATAACACTGTAGGGTCTTTTGCCGGGCATGATCGTCACCTCGTTGTTTGATTTATTGTTTACAGACCTAACTACCAGTCCATGCGCAGCGTGACGCCCCACTGCTGGGGTGGTGCATAGACCTGCTCGATAAAGCCGGCAAGGCCGAGATCCAAGTTGTAGAGCAGGTAGTCTTCATCGTTCAGGTTCTTCACCCAGACCGAGGCACTCCAGCGGTCGGTCGCATAGCTGGCACTGGCATTAATGACGGCATAGGAGTCCTGCTTGGACACCAGGGAATTGGTCCCCTCCATCCACTGGTCGGCGTTCCAGTTGCCGTCAACCTGCAGGGCCAGTTCGCCGCCTCCCATAGTCCAGCCTTTTCGAATCAGTGCGTTGATGCTGGAGGAGGGTGCCTGGGGTAGCTCCGCCCCAGAGGTTCCGGTTCCGGGGAATACCGCGGGCACGAAATCGACATCCGAATCCAGGAACGATGCCCCCAGAATCACATCCCAGCCCTGACCCGGGCTCCAGTACAACTCAATTTCACCGCCGCTGACGGTAGCGTCTGAATTGGTGACCTGGGGGGTCAGGCCGGTCAGGGAGAACGCCTGGTAATCTTCGTAATCGTAGTAGAAGGCCGTAGCATTCAGGCGCGCGGCGCCATTGGCAAAGCTGGTTTTCAGGCCGAGTTCGTATGAATTGAGCACCTCTTCTTTGTGCTGCAGTTCGTCGATTTCCACCGCGGCGGCGGCGGTCCAGTTGCCACCCTTGATGCCTCGATTCCAGGATACAAACCAGAGCGTGTCTTCACTGCTGTGGAAGTTCAACTGCAGTCGGGCAGCGTAGTCGCCGTAGTCGATGATCGGGACGTCGGCGTAGGGGCCTACGGCCTCGTCGGCCAGGTCAAAAATAACCGTGCCGGTAGGTATGCCCTGGTCATCCATGTTGAAGCTGGTCTGATCGAAGACCAACTCCTTGTCATCCTGGGACCATCGCAACCCACCAATTAAGGTCAGGGCGTCAGTGAGGTCAAACTCGACCTGGCCAAACACGGACCAGTTTTCCGATGTGATATCGAGATCGGAGCGGATTATGCCTTCAGGTGACCCGGTAATGACCGCGCCTTCCACCTGGTTTGCGGTGACCATGTCGATGTCCATGTAGTAAGCACCGACCTGCCAGCGGGTTGCCTCGGTGCTACCCGAGAGACGAAATTCCTGAGTGAATTGCTGAACGTCCGCTATGGTGGTAAACGGGAAAAAGCAGAGACCGCCACAGGCATCTTCCTCGTAGTACTTCTCCAGGTCCAAATAGCCGGTAATCGATCGGAATTCCATCCCGTTGCTGAGTTCTGCGGTGATGTCAGCCCGGGCCGTCATCACCTCCCGGTTGTAGAACGGATTTTCGTTGGATGCGTGTTCATGGACGTCCCCGGCCAGGGAGTCGCCGCCGTCCAGGGGTCCGGTACCGCCACTGACGGGAACACCCAGTCCGGTGTTGGGATCAAAATCGGCAAAGGTAACGATGTACATGCCGGTGGGGACATCGTCCTCCTTGGTATAGGAGGCACCGAGGTCAACCAGCACCCGTTCCGAGGGATCGAACTGCAGGGATCCCCGTACCGTGTAGCCGTCGGCACCATAGGTATCACGACCGGTCACCTCGCTGCCGGTAAAGGGTTCGGTGCCTGCCTCTACGTAGCCGTCGGATTGTTCCCAGCGCGCGGCTATTCGGCCCCGGGCTGAATCGCCAAAGGACCCGCCCACAGCCCCCTCCAGGGCATAGGTGCCAAAGTCGGCTGCCATCCCCTGTAAATAGCCGTTGCTCTCGGTCTCATCGGCCTTGTTGGTGACGTAGTGAATAAGGCCGCCGGTGGCGTTGCGACCAAATAAGGTTCCCTGGGGCCCCCTCAAAACTTCCAGACGGTCCATGTCGAACATCTGCATGCCGACTGCATTCATGCTGGAGACATAAACATCATCCACATAGACGGCGATGGGTGCCTCGAGGTTATCGGTAAAGTTGTTCTGGGATACCCCGCGCAGGTTAAAAATGGTGAACGCTGGGGTAAAGGTTTGCAGTTGCAGGCCCGGTATCTGTTGGCTGATTTCCTGCATGTTGTCGAGTTGCAGGGCGTCCAGTTGGCTGCCGGACAGGGCGGTAATGGAAATGCCGACATCCTGTATGCTTTGCTCACGTTTCTGTGCGGTGACGAGCACCTCCTCCAGCAACTGGGCACTGGCGTTCTGCGGACTGCCGACCAGAAGAGCGGTGGCAGAAGCGGTGGCTACCGCGACGGCAAGGTTGCGCTTATTGACTTTAGTAGACATGACTCACCCCTGTATTTGTTGTTTTGCAACTTTTATAGGACATACGTACTATAAACGCAAGTTTTTTCCGGAGTTGGCATTAGCCAAACTGTGCCACTTGAGTTGGGGAGTCAGTTGTCAGTGGAAGTGTTAGTCCCAGAACACACGGTCGGTCATAAGGCGGGTACAGCCAAGCGGTACCGGGGCAAGCGTCAGGTGCGCAGCATTCTCGATGCGGCTCGGTCCATTCTCATCTGCGAGGGATATGCAGGCCTGACTGTGCGCAAAGTCGCGAAAAATCTCGACATCAGTCTGGGCAACCTCACTTATTATTTCCCGAGCAAGATCGAATTGCTGAAAGCCATTATTGTGGACCTGCTAAATGAGTATGAACGGGCGCTGGCGGCAGAGCAGAAAAACTTCCCCGATGATGTTCACGGGCGCTTCAAAGCCTGGATTCGTTACCTGATAGCCGACTGCAAAAAAGCTGACACGCGCTCGGTTTTTTTCCAAATCTGGGGTCTGGCTACCCACAGCGATATCGTCAGCGAACTTCGTGATGATATGTATCGTGCCGCCAGGGATGAACACCTGGCTATGATTTCGGCCCTCAATCCAAATGCCTCCGAGGACGACATCAATGCCCTAGTGGGTTTGGTGATCACCATGATTGAGGGATTTCATGTGGTAGCTGATCTTGGCGATGGCGCACTGCAACTGCCTGCAGATTATGATGACAGACTTTGTGAAACCATCTATCAGGTTGTACTGGGAGCCTGTCAGCCCTCCAGCAGGTAACCGGTTGTTCTGACCTTCACGTCTGGCGGCCGGGCTTTCATCGGGTGGTTGCCGGCAGCGAGTGATGGCGCTTGACCCCCGGTCGACCAGGCAGCGTAGCGTGCCGGTTTCAGCAAATGACACTCAAGGAGATGGTCGTGTCCAACGCCTACATACTCGACGCCTGCCGGACACCCCGTGGCATTGGCAAGCTGGGCAAGGGTGCCCTGGCACACCTGCAGCCCTCTTATCTTGGTTCCACGGTGTTGAAGGCCCTTGCCGAGCGTAATGACCTGGAGACCGCACAGGTCGATGACGTGATCTGGGGGACATCGGCCCAGAGCGGCAAGCAGTCCGGTGACCTTGGCCGTATGGCGGCTCTGAATGCGGGCTATGACATACGTTCTTCGGGCGTGACTCTCGACCGCTACTGTGGCTCGGGTATCACCAGCGTCAGCCTGGCGGCGGCCCAGGTCATGTCCGGTATGGAAGATCTGGTGGTTGCCGGCGGCACCGAGATGATGAGCTATTTCCCCTCCATAGGAGAACCCGGCGTTCCTCCCATGTTGGATTCGGGCAACCTGGACCTGCGCGCCATGCACCCCCAGTCCCAGCAGGGTGTCTGCGCCGATGCCATTGCGGCCATGGAAGGTATCGACCGTGAGGCGGTGGACCAACTCGCCCTCACCAGTCAGCAGCGGGCAGCCCGGGCCATTGCAGAGGGGCGCTTCGACCGGTCCCTGATTGCGGTGCACAACCCCGACGGCTCACTTGCCCTGGATCACGAGGAATTCCCCCGGCCCGATACCGCCCTTGAGAGCCTGTCGGGGTTAAAACGGTTTTTGACGTGGTTCGGGATGTCCCAGTGGACGCCGCGGGTACCACCTATGGGCAGTTGATACAGCAGAAGTATCCGCAGTTGGAGCGCTTCCAGCATATTCATCACGCCGGCAACTCATCGGGGGTTGTGGACGGTGCCGCCGCCCTGTTACTGGCGTCCGAGTCCTACGTCGAAAAGCGGGGTGTTACCCCCCGGGCGCGGGTGGTCGCCACGGTCAACCAGGGTGACTGTCCGACCCTGATGTTGAATGCACCGGTGCCGGCGGCCCGCAAAGTGCTGGCCAAAGCGGGGTTGGAGGTTGGTGATATTGACCTATGGGAAATCAACGAGGCCTTTGCGGTTGTGGCCGAGAAATTTATCCGTGATCTGGGCCTGGACCGTGACAAGGTCAACGTCAACGGCGGTGCCATGGCTTTGGGTCACCCGATTGGTGCCACCGGGTCGGTGTTGATTGGCACCATCCTTGACGGACTGGAGCGGCAGCAAAAGCGCTACGGTTTGGTGACCATGTGTGCGGCCGGCGGCATGGCGCCCGCCATCATCATAGAACGGATCTGATCCGGGGCAGGGGAGTGGCCGCGCTTGTCAGGCTGGGTTGCCGGGTAATACGCCAATACCAGCATCCGGTTTTTTCAGCTTAGTTGCCCAGTCAAGAAGACCTGCCTGGGAAGCGCCTTGGCGCTGCAGCCAGAAGCGGCGTCAGGACTCGACGTGGAACAGCTTGTTGATAATCTGCCACTTGCCATCGCAGTGGATAAAGGACAGGGTGTCTAGGAACACAAGGCCCAGATAGCCGTCCCGCACACGGGCAACCGCCGTCTGGCCCGCTATGTCGATGGACAGTATGTCCAGCTGCGGGGCCTCCCCCTGGGCCTTTGGCGAGGGCTGCTGGGCGGCGACAAAGTCCGCGAACTCGCCTGCCTTCATGTGCTGGTATCCGTTGGGCAAATACCCGGTCACCCAGGCATCCGGGTGAAGGGCGGCCTCCGCCTTTGACCGACTCGATTCGTGCATGCAGTCAAAGTAGGTCTGGATGGTTTGGGTGATGGCTTGGGTGTCGGTCACTGGCAAGTCTCCCGGCAATGGTAAGGGCCAGAGCTACTCTGCCACCTTTCATCGGACGAAGGGGGTTTTTGTGGTGCTTGGGACTTCAAGCCGGGCATAGTCCAGCGTATGTTGGTTTTACCCGGCCGCACCGGGGCGCTGGCATCGGGGCAGAATTGAGGATCGACGGAGAGGACATAGCCATGGCTGGAGCGCGTTGGACCCAGGAGCGGGCGGCCCGCTGGGGAGAGGAGCAGCCCTGGTGGGTTGGCTGTAACTTTACCCCCAGCACCGCCAGCAATCAGTTTGAGATGTGGCAGCCCGATAGCTTCGATCCGGACACCATCGCTCGGGAACTGGGCTGGGCTGCCGACCTGGGTATGAACAGCGTCCGGGTGTTCCTCCATGATCGCCTTTGGCAGGCGGATGCCGAGGGCTTCAAGGGCAGGGTCGATACCTTCCTGCAGCTTGCCCATGGGGTGGGCATTCGGACTATGCCGGTGCTCTTCGACGACTGCTGGTTTCCTCCCAAACCTGGCCCACAACCCGAACCCGTACCCGGCGTCCACAATTCCCGATGGGCACAATCACCGGGACATGATGTTGTGCGCGATCCCAGCCAGTGGCCCCGCCTGGAGCAGTACGTCAAGGATATGATCGGCACCTTCGGGCAGGACCCGCGGGTCTGTATCTGGGATCTCTACAATGAACCCGGCAACGCCATACTGCCCTACGCCGCACTGCCGACCTACAAATCGCTGCCGGGGGCGCTCGCCAAGTTATTCAGGCACTTTGTACTGCCCAGCCCTACCTTGCCCCTGTTGCGCTCCTGTTTTGACTGGGCCCGGGCGATTGACCCCTGCCAGCCACTCACGGTGGCGGTGTGGGCGCCCATCCCGCGGCTGAACCGGCTACAACTGGACTGCTCTGACGTGATCTCGTTTCATCAGTATATGGGCGCCAACGCCCTGCGAAAGAAAATCGGGGAACTTCGCGAGCGATACCAGCGGCCCATGCTGTGCACCGAATGGCTGGCCCGTCCTGTGGGCAGCCGGGTGCACAGCCATCTGCCGATTTTTCATGAGGAGCGCGTGGGTTGTTATAACTGGGGCCTGGTATCGGGCCGAACCCAAACCATTCACAGTTGGGGGGACCGCCCAGGGTCGCCTGCGCCGGAGCTGTGGCATCACGACCTGTTGCACCCCGACGGATCAGCCTTCGATGCCGACGAGGTGGAGACCTTTCGGCGTCTGTGCTGCGCGTGACCCGTGTCGGCGAAAGTGTATGCATGTCCAGACAGTGACTTTTGTAATGTTTTTCCGGGTAGGGATAAAGTTGTCATCGCAAGAACCCCACCCGAAAACCCGGTAGAGGTGATAGCCCATGTCAGAAGCCAGCATAGGTGAGCAGCAACTGAGAGCCCTGTATGGAGAGCCTCGGGATCTTGTGCGCGAAGCGTGGGCCCCGGAATTGGAGGCCACCACCCGCACCTTTATTCAGGCCAGTCCCTTCATGGTGCTGTCATCGGTGAATGCCGAGGGCTTCGTTGATACCAGTCCACGGGGCGGCCCTCCCGGTTTTGTGCAGGTGGTGGATAACCGTCACCTGCGCTTCCTGGATCAGCCCGGTAACCGCAAAGTACACACCCTCACTAATTTGCTTGGGCACAGCAAGGTGGGTTTGTGCTTTTTTATTCCCGGCATTAAAGAGGTTGTGCGGGCCCATGGGGTTGCCACGACCAGTGATGACCCGGGGGTGATAGCAGCGATGGGTGGCAATCCGGAGCGCAATAAACTGTCCATCACCATTGAGCTCACGAAGGTGTTTCCCCATTGTTCGAATGCGCTGAATAAGGCCGGTCTGTGGGACCCGGATAGCTGGCGCAAGGGCAGGGACGGTGATATTCCGTCACTGATGCAAATGGCCCAAAGCCTGGCGGCTGCCCGAGAATAAACCCGGGGCCTATCTCTTGTTGGCCTGAGCATGGGGAATGAATGTTGACGACCAGCGGTTGACCGCAGTGAGGCGTGGTGCCCTCGCCAGGACTCGAACCTGGAATCACCGCTTAGGAGGCGGTAGTTATATCCTGTTTAACTACGAGGGCTACGCGCGGGGATTATGCCAAAACATCGACGAATAGCGAGAAAAAAGCAAGCGGGCGTGGCGGGGGAACCTGCTTTCCAGAGTCAGATACGTGATTTGACCAGTGACGGGCGAGGTGTCGCCCCGCATCCTGATGGGCGTACCTTTTTTGTATCGGGTGTGTGGCCCGGAGAAACCGCCTTGATTCAGCCGGTGGGCCGACAGGGTAAGGTGGGCCTTGGACGGGTTGTTGAACTGCAGCAGCCCCATCTCCAGCGCCGGAGCGCGCCCTGTCACCATCATGGTCCGGGGAGCAGTGATTGTGGCGGTTGTCCCTGGATGTTCATGACCTATGAGGCCCAGGGTGCCGCCAAACAGCAGCGCCTCGACAGCATTTTGATCGGGCTGACTGATACAGCGACCCGAGTGGACGCCTTGCTGTTTGCGCCAGAGGAACTCGGCTACCGCAATCGGGCCCAGTTCAAAACTGACGGACGTCTGCTGGGTTATCTCGCTCGGGGTACCCGGAAGCTCATCGACATCGACCGTTGTCCAGTCCTGAGTGACGGTAATGCGCAACACCTCGCTGCGCTGCGTACGCAACTCCCCAACCCCGCATGGCATGAACGTAAAGAGGGCTGGCAAACCATTGATGTCGATGACGCGACTCACCATCCCTCCGTCAACAAGCGCTTACCCTTCAGACAGGGCAATACCCATCAGAACGGTATCATGCGCAGCTGGCTGGCAGAGGTCATCGCTGACTATCCGGGTGACACGCCAGTGACTGAGCTTTTCGCGGGCTCGGGCAATTTAACCGAGGTTTTGGTCGAGCAATTTAACCTCGTCAAAACCGTGGAGAGCCATGAGGGCGCGGCCTCCCTGTTGGCAGCCCGGCTGGGTGACCGGGTGCAGCGGCACGATCTCAATCTCTATTCCCCCGCCGCGGTTGAAGGCTGGATAGGTCAGGGGGACCGCACCCGGTTATTGGTTATTGACCCACCGCGGGAGGGGCTCAAGGTGCGGGATCCACTGCTCGGCGCCATGCCCGACTTGGACAGCATCGTGTACCTGTCGTGTGATACCGCGACCTGGGCGCGTGATGCGGGAGATTTTCTGAGCCGGGGTTTCCGGCTGGCACGGGTAACGCCACTTGATCTTTTCCCGCAAACCCCCCACCTCGAACTTTTGAGCGTGTTTAAACGTGGGTAGATTCCAATTGCCGCTGCCTGAGAAACCCTGCGACTTCGCTCTCGTCACCCCGAAACAGGATGCGTCCCTCACGCCCCTCTAGCTGGTAGTTGTACATGGGGTCGTAGTAGCCCTTGAGTAATCCCTCGATCCAGATGCGGTGGTCGCTGCCATCCCCCGCCCGGTGCGACTCGATGGCATCAGTGAGTTGGCGGGACAAGCGCCCGTGCTGTGCACCACCGAGGCGTTTACGAATGCGATCCAGTGCACCGTGCAGGCCGCTGGCAAATTCCTCAAATGCCCTGGGACCGGGACCGAGCCGGGCCTCAAGATCAGCGAGATTGGCGAGGATGTAATTTTCGAATGAATGTTCGACGCGCGTCCCCAGATCGGCCTCCACCACGACCAGGGGAGACTGGCCCAGACACTCCTTGAGCTGGTGGGGCAGGGCACATCGCCCAATCAATCGACTTTCATCCTCTGCGATGATGTGACCTGTCGCTTCCTCATTGGCTGAGAACAGCGCCAGGTCCACGGCAATTTCAAAGTTCAGCTGATTGGGTTGACCACCATCCCTGCGACCAAAGGACGACCCGCGGTGATTTGCGAGCCCCTCAAGGTCGACGCTGCCGGGCAGGCGCTGCCCCGAGGCACCTTCGTTGATCAGGCGGGTTTTGGCACAGCCAGTTTTTCCCGCAACCACAATGAAGGGTCTGTTCAGGTAGATAGACGCACTGTGATCCATAAGCCAGCGCCTGAGCGCCTTGTAGCCACCCCTGATCCGGGGGTAGTCAACGCCGGATTCCTTCAACCATTGTTGTACCAGCTCCGAGCGCAGTCCGCCCCGAAAGCAAAACAGCGCGCCGCCAGGGTTTGCCTGTGCAAAGGCCAGCCATGCGGCCGTTCGGGTTTCGCGCAGCGCCCCGCTCACCAGCTGGTGTCCCAGCGTGACAGCGGCGTCGGGTCCCTGTTCCGCGTAACATCGCCCTACCGCGTCGCGTTGCATATCGTCCATCAAGGGTAAATTGGTGGCGGTGGGGAGGCTGCCCCGATGAAACTCGACGGGTGCCCGCGTATCTATGAGCGGGGTCTGGTTGCGAAACAGCGCTGCATAATCCTCGATATCCCCCATGGTAGTTTCAGCGCTGTAGGCTGATATATATCCCGTTTTCAGCTGTGGCCGGGGCGAGATAGCCTATAGCGTGGTGTGGCAGCTCCGAGGCGGCCAGTCGTTGTTCCACTTCGGCCGCCGCATCGGGGGCCACGGCAAGGAGCAGTCCCCCGCTGGTTTGCGGATCGCATAGAACGGCGCGCTCACCCGCATCCAGTGGCGCCAGATGGCTTGCGCAGGCTCGAAAATTACGGGCCGTTCCCCCCGGCACGCAGCCCCCATCTATGTACGTTGCGAGGCCTTCAACCCGGGGTATCGCCTCAAAATCGAGTTGGGCACTCAGCCCCGCACCTTCACACAGTTCGCGCAGGTGTCCGACCAGGCCAAAACCAGTGACATCCGTCATGGCATGGACGCCGGCAATCTTCGCCAGGTCCCGCCCTATTTTATTGCTGCGACACATCAGGTCGGTGGCTGTCCCTCTGTGTCTGTCCAGTAGCTTGCCCTGCTTTTCAGCCGTCGTCAGGATGCCGATGCCCAGGGGTTTGGTCAGGTACAACCGATCACCGGGCTGTCCCGTGTTATTCCGCTTTAAATGCTCGAGGGCAACTTCGCCGGTGACTGCCAGGCCAAAAATCGGTTCCGGGCAGTCGATGCTGTGGCCGCCAGCCAGTGGGAAGCCCAACTGCGAACACACGTGGCGACCCCCGGCAATGACGTCAGCTGCTACTTTGGGGTCCAGTTTATCTACCGGCCATCCGAGAATTGCGATCGCGGCGATAGGCCGGCCCCCCATGGCAAAAATATCGCTGATGGCGTTGGTCGCAGCGACCCGGCCAAAATCGAAGGGGTCATCGACGATGGGCATAAAAAAATCGGTAGTGCTTAGGATAGCCCGGCCATCGCCCAGATCGATGGCAGCGGCGTCATCATGACTGTCATGACCCACCAGCAGGCCCGGAAACGCGTCGCTGTCGGAAGGCCTGTTCCCTAGGATGGTGGCGAGCACATCCGGTGCTATTTTGCAGCCACAACCGGCTCCGTGGCTATATTGGGTGAGGCGGGGTGTATCATTCATAGACGTTGCCTGGAACCTTTGCGGGCAGTGCGGACCAAAGGGCTATGCTAACCCAGCGAATTGAAAATTGTAGCGACACGCTCCATGCTGCGTGGCGTGTAATGTGGTCAGGGATAAGAGTGCGTTGAAACTTTGTATCGGGCTGATGGTGCTGGCCCTGTGTTTACCTGTGTCGTGGTGGCCCCAGACGGCTGCTGCCCAGTCGTCGGCAACTGGCCCCACTAACGTCGATGTGCGTGCCGAGCAGCGAGCGCGCTATACGGAAGCCCTCGGTGAGCTGCGCACGGGGATGGGGCCGCGCTACCGAGCACTCCGCAGCGAGTTGGCGGACTACCCCCTCGCCCTGTACCTCGACTACGAGGCCCTCATGGGCCAGCTGCACTACCTGCGTCCCGCAGAAGCCAATAGCTTCCTGTCACAGGCAAGGGGATCACCCTTGTACGAGCGTTTTCAACACGCCTACCTGATGCACAAGGGGCGTGACCGCCATTGGCGCGAATTTCTGGGGGTTGCGGACAAGCCTCCCAGGGATATCGAGCTGCAGTGCTATTACTATCGTGCACAGCGCACCGTGGGCGACAGGGCGATCGCCTGGCGTGGGGCTGCAGCACTGTGGAATGTGGGTAAATCACAGGATGATGCCTGCGACATACTTTTCGAGCGGTGGGTTGAGGAGGGGTCGGGACCCGATGATGATCTGGTGTGGTCGCGGGCGCTCAAAGCCTTCGATGCCCGAAATCCCCACCTAATTCGCTATGTAAAGCGCTTCGCCTCCAACGCGCTGCGGCCCCTGCTGGATGAGCTTCTCGCTGTTTACCGGCGTCCCGATCTGTTGGTTACTGATGCGCACCTGCGGGATGTCAATCATGCCCAGTTGATGACCGTGGGCATTCGTCGCCTCGCGCGGGTTAATCCGGAGCGGGCGCGCCGGGCCCTGGAGAATGCCCGGGGTGCCCAACCATTCAGCGATCTTCAGCTAGAAGCTATGGAGTCGCTTATCGTAAGGCACAGCCTGTTTGCCCAGAGTGCGGCTCCAGAGCCCTGGCTGGTCGAGACACTGATGCGATTGCGGGATGACGAATTGACTGAAATCTATCTTCGCAACCAGGTGGCGGAGGGTGATTGGCCAGCTATCCTCATGGGCCTTGCCTGGCTGAGTGATGGAGTTCGCTCCGGTGACAAATGGCGTTACTGGGAAGCCCGAGCCCAATTGGCCTCCGGTGCAGACGCCGTGGCGCAGTCGCTCTTCAGCGAGTTGGCCGGGCAGCGCAGCTATCATGGATTTTTGGCGGCGCAGCGATTGGGTGAACCCTATCGTCTGTCCTCCGCACCAGCAGCATCCGATGGGGCATTCGCCGATGCCGCGATAGGCCGGGTGGAAGAACTGCTGGCGCTTGATGAGATGGAAGCCGCCCGTATTGAATGGCGTACCATGATAACCAGGCTGGCTGACCAGGACAGGGTGGCTGCAGCCCGCCTCGCCCTTGACCGCGGCTGGATTTACTATGCCATCCATGCGGCCAACACCGCCCGGGCTTGGGATGAGGTGGACCTACGGTTCCCCGTTGCCTTTGAGTCCATTTTTGCAGCCCACGCCGAGGCCGAGTCGGTGGCAATGACTGAATTGCTGGCCATCGCTCGACGCGAGAGCGCCATGGATCCCCTCGCAAGATCTCCGGTGGGTGCCCTGGGTTTAATGCAGGTCATGCCCGCAACGGGCAAAATTGTAGCGCGTCAGATGGGCTTGCCTTACCGAACCTCCAGATTACAGAAAGTGGATTACAACATTGCGATCGGCGCACACTACTATCGTTCGCTGCTCGACCGGTTTGCGGAGCACCGGCCCAAGGCGCTGGCGGGTTACAATGCCGGCCCCCACCGTGTCAGCCGCTGGGTGAGCAGTGAGATTCCGACAGACCGCTGGATAGAAAGTTTGCCGTTCCGTGAGACGCGGGACTATGTGCAAAACGTATTGGCGTATGCTGTGATTTATGACAAACGGGCAGGTCGCAGGCCCGAATTGTTGCGACAACACGAGTTAAATACTTATCCCTAAGCAAGCGAGGTTGGCCATGAAGAGCCTACAATTACAGTCCTGTGTGCACGAAAACAGCACTATTGAGTGCGCGTTATTTGAAGTCGATATCCCGGAGCCGGGGCCCCATGAAGTACTGATCAAGGTCGAAGCTGCCCCCATCAACCCTTCCGACCTGGGACTGATGTTTGGCATTCTGGATACGGACACGGCCCAGGCCAGTGAGCGCAATGGCTATCCATCGGTGGTACTACCTGTTCCAGAGGCCATGATGCGCGCCATGAAGAGCCGCGTTGGACAATGGCTGCCGGGAGGTAATGAGGGTGCGGGCACCGTGGTGGCCGCAGGCTCCGATGCGATGGCCCAGGCCTTGATGGGCAAGCGTGTGGGTGCGTTTGGTGGTGAGCTGTTTTCCCAATACCGGTGTATCCCCGCCGTTCAGTGTATGGCCTTGCCCGACGACGTTTCCTCGGAGGAGGGTGCTTCCTGTGTGGTCAATCCAATGACAGCACTGGGTTTCGTCGAGACGGCAACAATGGAAGGCCACAAGGCGATTGTCCATGCAGCCGCTGCTTCGAACCTTGGTCAAATGTTGCACCGGATTTGCGCCGAGGATGGCATACCGCTGGTGAATATTGTCCGCAGTGCCGAGCAGGTGGCGCTGCTCAAGGGGCAGGGCGCTGAGCATGTTCTTAACTCCAAGGATGATGATTTCCCAAAGCAGTTACTGGCGGCGGTGGAAGCGACGGGGGCGACGCTTGCGTTTGATCCGATCGGTGGCGGTACCCTGAGTAACCAGATATTGGGTGCCATGGAAACTGCGGCACAAAAACGAATGCCCGTTTGGAGTCGCTACGGGTCTGACGAACACAAGCAGGTCTATGTTTACGGCATGCTGGATCCCGCGCCTATGTCCCTGACCCGCGGCTACGGTTTTGCCTGGAGCGTTGGCGGTTGGCTCTTGACCCCGTTTCTCCAGCGAGCCGGCCTCGAGCGCATGATCGCCATGCAGCAGCGGGTTCTTGCAGGGCTCAAAACAACGTTTGCCAGCCACTATTCTGATCGCGTCGAGCTCGAGAAGGCACTGGAGTTGCCGGTGGTACAAACTTACGGACGCAAGGCGACCGGCCAGAAGACGCTGGTAACCATGTCCTGATACGTGCCCTGGGGCATCAGCCGCCGGCCAGCTTCACTTTGTGGCCCATTGCTTCGAGGACCTCTTTACAGGCCGCGCGCTGGTCTCCTTGGATCTCAATGTTGCCCTCTTTGACCGCACCCCCAACGCCGCAGCGCTGCTTCAGGCGCTTGGCGGTGTCTTTGAGTAGGGCGGGGGAGACCGGTAGACCTTCGATGACCGTGACCGCTTTACCGCCCCGGCCCTTGGTCTCCCGCCGGATACGCGCAACGCCGTCGCCAACGATACCCGGGGCAGACTTTCCGCAGGCGCAGTCGGGCAGTTTGCGCTGGCACTGTGGGCACAACCGTCCCCCATCAGTAGAGAAGACCAGGCGGGACGACGATGCCTTTTTTCGGTTCACGAGAGACCTCCGAGTGTCACGCGGGTATAGTACGCCGGGTGTCATCTGGAGCCAATAATCATGCCTGACTCACAGCCGGAGCTCGAGTCTCAGATCGCTTTTCTGGAGGATGCCGTGGCGATTCTGGACAAGGCACTGGCCAGCCAGCAAAAGCAAATTCTTGACCTTCAGAGTCAGGTGCGGTTTTTGCACCAGGAGCTGAAGACCCATGGGGTCAGACTGGATGCCGCAGATGTCCCGGCCGACCCACCGCCACCCCACTACTGATAAGCGCCGAGGTCACCCATGTCCTATCGTGTTGGTCTTGCCATCCTGGCGGCCTTTCTTCTTGGCATTTACGTGCTGTTCCAGATTGCCACCCGCCCACCCCAGGCGCCTGATCACCAGGTATTCGTCAACGGACAGATACTCACCATGGACGCCAATAATGCCATTGCTGAGGCCATCAGTATCCGCGGTGCCACGGTGGAGAGGGTGGGTAGGACGGAAGAAATTTTAGCCCTCGTTTCCGATGAAACCGAAGTCACTGAGCTCAGGGGCCGAACTTTGATGCCGGGTTTTGTCGACGCCCATGGCCATTTCCCGGGTTCAGGTCAGGTGGTCTTCGCCGCTGACCTCAATAGCCCTCCCATAGGGGATATCGAAAATATACCGGCGTTACTTAACCGCCTTAGAGCATTTGCAGAGAGCCGTCCCGATGGCTGGTTGAGTGGCTTCGGTTATGACGACACCCTCCTGACGGAGGGCCGACATCCCACCCGGGACGATCTCGACCAGGTGTCGCAAAGCCGTCCTATTGCTATCTCGCATATCTCCGGACACCTCTATGTTGTCAATTCCGCTGCACTGGCAGCGTTGGGTATTGATGAGATGACACCAGATCCTGAGGGCGGACTCATCCAGCGCGATCCAGACTCACCTGATGGGCGTCGACCCAATGGCGTTCTCGAGGAGACGGCTGCTCGGGATGCCATGCGGCAGATGCTTGATATCGGGATCCTGGATGTGCTCCGCATGACCACCTTCGCGGCCCGGGAGTATCTTCAGGCCGGGGTTACGACAGCGTCTGCGGGCGGTATGCCCCTGTCATTGGTCAAGGCCCTGGGACCCTTGAGCCGGTTCAATGTATTCCCCCAGCGCGTTGCACTGTTTCCGCTACTGGAGGAGGTTGAGACGGAGTTGTTGGGCGGTACCTGGCGGCCTGAGACGCTGGCTCAGGGAAGGCTGTCCTTACCCCGAGTGAAGATTATCGCTGATGGCAGCATACAGGGTTATACGGGCTACCTGAGCGAACCCTATTATGAGTCCTACAAGGGGGATGCCCGCTATCGGGGCTATCCTTCCGTGTCCCGGACTGATCTTTTCCGCCAGGTTGAGGGCCTGCACCGGCAGAAGGTTCAGTACGCCATTCACGTCAATGGTGATGCGTCGGTGCAGGATGCCCTCGATGCCATTGCAGCGGCCCAGCGCGCTGTGCCCTGGCCCGAGGTCCGACCGCTGTTCATTCATGCGCAGATGAGTCGGGAGGATCAGGTACGTCGAATGGCGGAGCTGGGTGTAACCCCCAGTTTCTTCAGCAGTCACACGTACTATTGGGGTGATCGTCATGTCGCTATTTTCATGGGTCCCGAACGCGCTGCGAATATGAGTCCCGCGGGTTGGGCGCTGGCCGCCGGAGTGCGCTACAGCGCTCATGCGGATACACCCGTCACCCCAATGCGACCACTGCAGGTCGTCTGGAGCCAGGTAAAGCGGACCACGACCTCCGGTGCGGTACTCGGTCCCCACCAGCAGGTCACCCCCCTGCAGGCCCTGCGTGCGGTGACGATAGATGCGGCATGGCAGGTTTTTCTGGACGGCTCTGTGGGGTCCCTCGAGCCGGGTAAATTGGCCGATATGGTTATTTTGTCCGGAGACCCACTCAAGGCACCCGATGTGCGTGCACTGGTGGTGGAGAAAACCTTTATTGGTGGTGCTGAGGTTTTCAGCCACCGCTAACGACAAGCCAGCAGGTGCTGGCCTGGGGCGTTCGCCCAGCCGTCCCCCGGGCCCTGCGCGGCCAACGCGTTGTCCTTGTACGCCGCCAGGGTTCTTATCGTGTTTCCGGGTTTCATGAGATCATCACTCACCGGCAGGGGAGTTCAGGATGCAGGACCATATCGACGAATTGACGCAGCTCTGTGGAGCAGCATTGGGTGAGGGTGTAGTGACGGGCCTCACCCGGCTCTCCGGGGGTGCGAGCATGGAGAGCTGGCGCTTCAGCTTCGATGGCAAACCCCTCGTATTGCGTCGGCTCCCCTTTCAGGCGTCAGCGAGTTCCGCAGCCAATGACAACGATGTGGGTGCTATTTCTCTGGCGACGCAGGCTGGGCTCATTGACCATCTCCATGGTGTCGGGCTGAAAGTACCCCGGGTCATCGCTCAGCTTCCCCCGGACAGTCGCTTGGGCGAGGGATTTATCATGACCTGTGTGGCGGGCGAGGCGCTGCCGTCACGGTTGCTCAACAAGCCTGAGTACGGCCCTGCCCGGGCGCGGCTCAGTGCCGAGTGTGCGATTGAGTTGGCTCGAATCCACAGCCTCGATACCGCGGGATTACCCGTAACGCTGCCCAGGCTATCCCCAAGAGAACTGCTGGAAGAGCAGGAAGGTTTTTACCGTCAATTTGGCTCGGCCAATGCCGTCTTCGAATTGGCCTTTGCCTGGCTGTCACAATATTGCCCCGAACCCCAGGCCTATCGCCTGGTCCATGCTGATTTTCGTATGGGCAACTTCCTTGTTGACACCGATGGTTTGACGGCGGTGCTGGACTGGGAACTGGCGCATATCGGTGATCCACTCAGGGATATTTCATTCCTTTGCATTCCGAGCTGGCGCTTTGGACACTACGACCTGGAGGCAGGTGGTTTCGCCGCGCTGACGACCTGGTTGGATGACTATGAACGGGCGAGTGGCCAAGTCGTACCGAGGGAATCATTCGAATGGTGGATGATCTTCAATATTCTGTGGTGGGGTGTGACCTGCCTGCGCCTCGGCAGTACCTATCGCGATGGCTCGGTGCCTTCTGTCGAGCGTACAGTGATTGGCCGGCGTGTTTCAGAGGTGGAAGTCGATCTTTTATTGGCGCTTGGTAAAAAGCGTGACCGGGCTGAGGATACCCTCGGGGTGCCCCCCGCAGTGATCGAGCCTGAACTCCCCCTGGCGGGGGACATCACCTACCCCGAAATGGCTGGGGCGCTGGAGAACTGGAACAGAACAGATGTACTGGCCGACGCATCGGGTCACACGGTATTTGCCGCTCGGGTGGCCAACAACGCCCTGGGTATTGTCCGGCGCGCCCTGCTGCTCGGTCCGGATTACGCAACGCGCCAGTCAGACAGGCTCGGGGCACTTGGTTACTCGGGGGATGCCTTGTGTGCGGCGCTGCGCGACGATTTTACCCTTTGCCACGATGATGGCTGCTGGAATCATTTGCGCCTGACGACACTCGAACGGCTGATGATCGATCAGCCCCACTACGCGGGCAGGGCCGTCGCCCTGGGCGCATGGTGCGAAGACCGAATAGCCCCGTAGCCCTAACCATCGAGCAGGTTAACGCCTCGGCTGGCGTTGGCCGGGCGCACCCCGGGGGGCTCTCCGTATTGCCCATCGCTTCTGACGTCCTCGCCTAAGACCTTTGCCCGGAAATTACCCGGCCACGGGACGCCGCCCGTCAGGCGGCGTGTTCCGAAAAAGCGAGCTCCGGAAAGCCATTTTCGGATGACTCCTTCAGTCGGTCGTAATACACATGGGCGCCACCGAAGAAAATAAGAACACGGGCTTTGCGATCCTCTCGATTTGCGCCCATCATCCATGAGTTCACTTTGTCACCCTGGGCCATCATGGTCTGCGCATGAATCTCCGCGGTGAGATCGGTCCACTCCCTTTCGGCGGCTGCGCTGGGGTAGAAGATGGCCTTGCCCTCGGCCTGCATCTTCTTGACACACGCACTGATCCACTGGGCATTCTGCTCGATTGAGGTGGGTAAATTGGCGAAGGGTGCCTGGGGCCCCGTTACCATGAAGAAATTGGGATACCCCGCAACGGCGACACCCATGATCGAGCTTGATTCGTCCTGCCATTTGTCCCGCAGGATCTGGTCGTTTTCACCCACAATGTCCATTGCCTCCAGCGCCCCGGTGTAGGCCTTGAAACCCGTAGCCAGTACGATGATGTCGAATTCATGGAGGTGTTCGGTGGTCCTGATCCCGGTCTCGGTAATTTCAACGATTGGCTCCCGGTCTTTGATATCAACCAGGTGCACGTTGTCGCGATTGAAGGTTTCATAATAGCCATGATCCAGCGGTGGCCGTTTGGCAAACAGAGGATAACCCCTGGGTGTTAGCAGGTCGGCCAGCTCGGGATCGTGCACTTTGGCCTTAATCATTTTTTCGATAATGAAATCGGCCGCAGCCTGATTCGCCTCGGGTGTGGCAAGCAGGTCGTCGAAGGTCTCAAACACCCATCGGAAGCTCCCGTGCCAGTTCTCCTCAAACACCTGCTGTATTTCCTCTGGTGTGCTCTCGGCCACCGTGCGACCCGATGGTGGGTTAAACGCCATGCCGAACATGTGGTTGCGGCATTTATCGATGATCGCCTGGTAGTTTTCCTTAATGTCCCGCTCCCACTCTGGAGTCATCGGTTTCTGCATGGCGGGCATGACAAAATTTGGCGTGCGCTGGAAAACGGTCACACTGGCCGCTTCTTTGGCCACCTCGGGTAGCATCTGCACCGTCGTGGCACCGGCCCCGATGATGCCCACGCGCTTACCCGCGTACTCGAGCCCCTCCGGCCAACGTGACGAGTGGAAACAGGGTCCCTTAAACGTTGTTTGTCCCGGAATACTGGGAATCTGGGGTTGGGAAATCATACCCATACCGCTGATGAAAAAACGACAGGTGTGTGTTTCACCCTCGCCGGTGGTAACCACCCAGGTACCGCTGTCGGCTTGATACTCGGCCCTGGTGACTTCAGTGTTGAACTGCATATCGGGCCACATGTCGAATTTATCGGCAACGAAGCGCAGGTAGTTCTGGGTTTCCTCCCACCCCGGATAGCGCTTTGACCAGGTCCACTCCTGCAGCACCTCTTTGGAGAAAGTGAGGCAGTAGTAGTAGCCCTCACTGTCTGTCGCTGCGCCTGGATACTTGTTCCAGGCCCAGGTCCCGCCGATATCAGGAGCCCGGTCAAAGACCTTCAGTGACAGGCCGGCCTCGCGCAGGTAATGAGTGAGCGCGACCCCTGCAAAGCCCGCACCCACAACGATTGCATCAAAATCGGTTTCTGTTGCCTGCATCTTTGTTTTCCTCTTTATTGGCTCTTTGCGCTATCAGCGCCATTTGTCAGCCTGTGCTGCCCCGGCAAAAACCACTTTAGTCGGCTTTACGCTGGGGTGCAGCGGTATCGGCTAAACTTACTTGTGTTTAACAAGTCGTGCGGCGAAACTATCCAAAGCCAAGCGATGGGTGCTTGTCAAGAATTGCGGGCACATGTGGTCAATATTTTTGGCGTCTCGGGTCAAGCCGCGTTTGTCCGTCCGGGCCATCATACAGTCGATCTAGAGGATTTTTATTGTGGATACAGGAGCAGTGACGGTGGGCATAGTGGGTGGTACCGGTGATCTGGGTGCCGGGCTGGCTCGCAGATTGTCTCGGGCCGGATTCGGTGTGGTCATCGGTTCTCGCCATGAGGCCCAGGCCCAGGCTGCTGCTGATGCACTGAAAGTTCTGGGGACCGAGAGCCAATGGGGCGCATTAAAGGTCTCAGGTGCCAGCAATCAGGATGCGGCAACGGCCGCTGACATTGTTTTTGTGACAGTTCCATTTTCCGCGCATGCAGCAACTCTCGAGGGGATCGCAGACGCTGTTGTGGGCAAAGTGGTGGTGGATGTCACCGTCCCGCTGGTGCCGCCAAAAGTCGCCCGGGTGCAATTGCCTGAGGGTGGCAGCGCCGGGCAGATCGCCCAGGCTGTGCTTGGCGATAGCGTCCAAGTGGTCAGTGCCTTGCAGAACGTTGCTGCGGCACACCTCAACGGTGATGGTCCGATTGACTGCGATGTACTGGTCACAGGCAACAGCAGGGAAGCGCGTCAGACGGTGATCGATATTCTCAGTGTCATTGACGTCCGTGGATTCCATGCGGGAATGATCAACAACGCCGCGGCTGCTGAAGCTCTGACCTCGATCCTCATCAACATAAATAAACAATACAAGACCCATGCGGGCATTCGCCTGACCGGCATTGACTGAGGCGATTGTGTCGGCTGAGATAGCCCTGACGGCTCTGGAAGGGCTGCCCCTCATTGCTCCCGGTGATGATCTGGTGGCCATGATAGCGTCTGCCTCTGGTCGCCAGGGTATTGTCCCCAGGTCGGGGGATACCCTGGTCGTAGCCCAAAAAATTGTGTCCAAATCAGAGGATCGGTACGTCAATCTCGACGAGGTTGAGCCGAGTTTGCGCGCCAACGCAGTTGCTGGCGAGACCGGTAAGGACCCGCGGCTGGTGGAATTGATTCTATCGGAGTCGCGGGGTGTCCTGCGCTCGCGGCCCGGCTTGATTATTGTGGAGCACCGAACGGGGCATGTCTTGGCCAATGCCGGTATCGATGCGTCGAATATTGACCAGGGCGGCGGGGGAGGCAGCGTTCTCCTGTGGCCCAAAGATCCTGATGCCAGCGCCCGCGAGTTGTCGGACCGGATCTCAGAAACTTACGGATTCAGGGTGCCGGTCGTGATCAATGACAGCATCGGACGGGCTTGGCGCATGGGCACTGTTGGCCATGCCATAGGCTTGTACGGTTTTGCGGCGCTCTGGAACCAGGTTGGACAGGCAGACCTGTACGGCAATGAGCTTAGGGTTACTGAGCCTGCGACAGCGGATGGTATCGCCGCTGCGGCGGCACTGGTGCAGGGTGAAGCGGCAGAGGGGAGGCCGGTAGTCTGGGTGCGGGGCTGCCCCGTTTCCTCCGCGTCTACGGGTTCGGCGACGGCGCTGTTGCGGTCCCAGGCCACGGATATGTTTCGATGAGTGGGATCCCCAGAGTCGTCCTGCTGGCTGGTGGGGGGGGTGGCGCCCGGATGGCGCGGGGTTTGTATGGGTTAAGCGGAGCGGTCAACCCGCTGGTGGTGACCAATCCCGGTGACGACTTTGAGCACCTCGGCCTGTGGGTATGTCCTGATACTGACAGTGTGTTGTATGCCGTGGCTGACGCCATCGATCCGAAGCGTGGGTGGGGACGTCGTGATGAGACCTGGTCGGTTCTTGCTGAGATCGAGCGCCTGCATGGACCGACATGGTTCAGCCTCGGTGATCGGGATATTGCACTGCACCTGCTGCGTCACGCAGGGCTCTCTGGGGGCAAAACACTCACGGAAGTGACTTCGGACCTGGCGGTCGCCCTGGGAATTCGGGCTATGCGTATCATTCCGGCGTCAGACCAGCCGGTACGCACGTTTGTCCACACCGCAGACGGCGTCATGGAATTTCAGGATTATTTTGTGGCGAGGGGCTGCGCACCGCGGATCGAAAAACTCGAGTACCGTGGCGCGGAACAGGCGCTTCCGAACAGTCAGTTGCTGTCGTTTCTGGGGGAGGGGTGTGACTGTGTCATTCTGGGGCCTTCCAACCCCTACTTAAGTATAGCTCCGATACTGGCAATTCCTAGTATCGTTGATGCACTTGCAAAGGCCGACACGGTCGTGGCGGTGTCACCTATTGTCAATGGTGAGGCCATCAAGGGTCCGCTCGCCAAAATAATGAGGGAAAAAAACCTTGAGCCGACCGTGGGTTCGTGGGTCGAAGAAATGAAAACCATGTATCCGAGCTTTATCGATTTGTGGGTGTTTGATCAGCGTGATGCCGCATTTGCAGAGCAACTGCGTGCTCAGGGCGATCGTGTCCTGATAGGCGACACCGTGATGACCGGAGCTGCTGAAAAAACAGCACTGGTTCGGCAGGTTCTCGCTGAGTGTGTCGTTGATGTTTGATGTCCTGTTGCCACTGAAATCGCTGCCGCTGGCCAAGAGCCGCCTGGCAGCTGTTTTAACCTCGGCACAACGCCAGGACCTCGCGGTGGCAATGGCCAGGGATGTGCTGGCCACACTGATGAACTGGCCAGACTGCGGGTCTGTTGTGGTGTTGCAGGGAAAAGAATGGCCACCGGTGATGCCCGCCTCAGCGCGACTCAAGCTGGTTAGCGAGGGGGCACTGCTCGCAGGCACCCTGAATGAATTGCTGCATCGGGGTGTGGAGTGGCTCCGGGCACCCCGGCAATTGGTGCTGTTCGCAGATCTGCCCTGCCTGTCGGTGGCAGATCTGGAGGCCGTTGGGGCGGCTCTGGGGTCGGGTTCGGGCGTTGTCTGTCCTGACCGACGACGGCGGGGCACCAATGCCCTTGCTTTCAACGCGGGCTCTCCTCCTGCATTTGTCTTTGGCGTCGATAGCTGTCAACGACACCAGCAGGCGTTCAGCGCTGGGGGAATGAGCCCAGTGGCCGTGGACTGCGCAGGCCTGGCCTGGGATATCGATACACCGGATGACCTCTTCGATCTGCTCTGGGGTAATCAATCGGGTTTGAAGGTTGGGCCCGCAACCCGCGAGTGGCTGGAGTCCGCACGGGATCGAGGGCTGCTGGTAGCTGAAAAAACTGCAGGGCGAGTAAGCCAGGGGTTGGTGCGCTGATGGCTGGAATTGGTTGCAAGGAGACGCTGGTTGGGGAGCTTCTGTTGTCCGCCACGGAGGACTTGCCTGCGCTTCTGGAACAGGCGAGATGGGTGCGTGACGAGCACTTTGGACGGACCCTGACCTATAGCCCAAAAGTCTTCATTCCACTCACTCAGCTGTGCCGGGATGTCTGTCACTACTGTACTTTTGCCCAGGTGCCCAGTCGTCTTTCAGCGCCCTTCATGACGCTGGATGAAGTCGTCGACGTGGCTCGCAACGGGGAGGGCGCGGGCTGCAGCGAGGCGTTGCTCACGCTGGGAGAGAAGCCCGAGTTACGCTACCGCGTTGCCCGTGACTGGCTCAGTGAACGGGGTTATGCAACGACCGTTGACTACGTCGTGGCTGCCTGTGATGCCATCGTTCGTGAGACCAGTCTGGTTCCCCACGTTAATGCGGGAAATCTCACCCGCGGTGAGTTGCAGCGGCTTCGGCCGGTCATGGCTTCCTTTGGCTTGATGCTCGAGTCAGGCGCTACAGCCCTTCTTGGGCGGGACGGGCCTCATTTTGGCTCTCCGGATAAAACACCCTGGCGTCGACTGGCGACCCTCGCCCGGGCAGGCCGTCTCGGCATTCCCTCCACGACGGGCCTCCTGGTGGGTATCGGCGAGGATCGCGCCCAGCGCCTCGCTGACCTGCAACTCATTGCAAGGCTGCACGCACACTATGGGCACATTCAGGAGGTCATTATCCAGAACTTCTGTGCCAAGCCCGGGACCCGGATGGCGCACGTGCCCGATGCCCCCCTTGACGAGCTGCTGTGGACGATTGCTGCGGCCCGCCTGTTGCTTCCATCCGATATCAGCATTCAGGCGCCGCCAAACCTGTCGCCCGACGACCTACATCGGCTCGCTAACGCAGGGCTCAATGACTGGGGAGGGGTGTCTCCCGTCACACCGGATCACGTCAACCCCGAGGCCCCGTGGCCTGCAATCCAGCGACTGGAGAAGATTTCTGCAGAAGCCGGCAAGGTCCTTCGTCCCCGACTGCCGGTTTACTCCCGTTACATTCAGCAGGCGGGTTGGTTGGATGAGGCTATGTATACCCGATGTCTCGAGCAGTCAGATGCTGCGGGGCAATTGCGGCAGGACGCCTGGCGTCCGGGCGAGGCGGTAACCGCGGCGGCTCCGTTACAGGCGCCAGTCCTGCTCAAGCAGGACGGGGAAATTACAAAAATTCTACGGCGCCGCCTGTGCGGTGAGAGCATCGGGCACAGCGACATTACGCGCTTGTTTGCAACGGTGGATATTGATCGTGAGGCGGTTTACCAATGTGCAGACCAACTCCGCGCGCAGCAAGTTGGCGACACCGTAACCTACGTGGTCAATCGTAATATCAATTACACCAATGTCTGTCTGTACAAATGTGCGTTCTGCGCATTCTCCAAGGGCCTGCCCAAGTCTGAGGGCCGTGAACGCCCCTACGACATCAGTAGCGAAGAGTTGCAGCGGCGCGCCCTGGAGGCGTGGCAACTGGGCGCGACCGAGGTATGCCTTCAGGGTGGTATTCACCCAGAATATGATGGCCACACCTATCGCGGTATTGTCGCCTCGGTGAAGCGGGCGGTGCCCCAGTTACACATCCACGCTTTTTCGCCTCTTGAACTTCACCACGGTGCCGATTCACTTGGCCTCGGTCTCGATGATTACCTGCAGAGTCTGGTGGATGCTGGCCTCGACACGGTGCCGGGCACAGCAGCAGAAATTCTGGATGATCGGATTCGAGAAAAAATTTGTCCCGACAAGCTGAGTACCCGGCAGTGGCTGGACACGCTGGCCGCCGCCCACCGCGCAGGGCTGCGCTCCACAGCAACCATCATGTTTGGCCACATCGATTTGCCGCCACACTGGGCTACCCACCTGCTGGCCGTACGGGGGCTGCAGGAAATGACCGGGGGCATCACCGAGTTTGTACCTTTGCCCTTCGTGGCTCGTGAGGCGCCACTCTATCGTCGTGGCCTGTCCCGGCCGGGCCCCACGCGCGAGGAGTGTCGCGGCATGCACGCCATTGCGCGCATTGTGTTGGGTGATGTAATTCCCAATATCCAGGCGTCCTGGACCAAACTGGGACAGGATGAGGCGCTTCGCACGCTGGGTGTCGGTGTCAACGATTTGGGTGGCTGTTTGATGAATGAGAGTATATCTAGGGCCGCCGGCGCAGCTCACGGGCAGTGCTGGGCGCCCGATGACATGGAGGCTGCCATCGCCGCTCTGAATCGACCCCACCGGCAACGCTCCACCACCTACGGCGATGTGTCGATAGAGGCAGCCCTCAGGCGCGTTGAGGGTGACGTGCATTTGCTGCCCATTGAACAGTCCATGGCGCGGCCGAGAGCCACACAAAAAGTCCTTTAGCGCCAGCGGAGGGCTTGACGCCGCCGATGATTTTCCTTAACTTGCTGAACACAAACAAGGGGTTGCCCCTGGCAACGGTTTAATCTTCCATCGGTGCATCGGTATAGGTTAACAATGGGAGCAGCAATGATCGATGAGCTTCCGTCACGGCTCGACCGGATAGAGAGTCGACAGGCCATCGAGGACCTGGCCTCGTGTTACTGCCACGGTTTTGACAAACGCGATGAAGCCCGTTTCCTGTCTATCTGGTGGGAGGACTGTGTCTGGGCGATTGGCCCACCCTTTGGCAGTTTCGAGGGCCATGCGGGGATCCTCACCGCCCTGCATGATGTGCTCTGGCCGGCCTGGGGCATGAGTCAGCACATTACCTCCAATCATCTTGTGGATTTTGTGGATGCCAATACCGCAGTCGCCTGTTGTGATGTGGATTGCACCGGCGTACTGGCTGACAGCGCCAAGGCAACTTTTGTCGGCGCAACCTATACCGATCGCGTTGAGCGTCGGTCCGGGGTTTGGAAAATCAAGCAGCGGGATGTTGTTATCCATTACTTCAACAGCTTCGAAAATACAGAACTGAGCAAGCCGATCGCCCAGTGAATTGGTGTGGTCCCCCAAGTGGGCGGCCAAGGGATACAAAAAGACCGGGCAGGAACTGCCCCAAGGCAAGTGAATCGACAGCACGACAGTGGCACATCGTATACCTATAACCATGTTTAACATCGGAGCAGCGACATGAAAAAGCACCCCCTGGCAGTAGCCGTACTCGCGGGCATCGTGACCGCAACAGCCAATGTGGCAGTCCACGCGCAGGATTTGGCCCTCGAAGAGGTGGTGGTTACCGCGCGCAAACGAACCGAAAACCTTCAGGACGTCGGATTCTCGGTGAGTGCGTTGACCCAGTCAGAGATAGAGGGGCAATTTGCCCGCGATATCACCGATCTGGCGAACATATCACCCAATATCGTTATTGATGACACGGCACAGGGCCCGGGCGGTGTTGCGGCCATCTTCATCCGTGGCGTTGGTGTTGCCGATGTCGAAAAGAACTTTGATCCAGCGGTGGGGGTGGTGGTTGATGGCATGTTTATCGGCGCCAATGCGGGCAGCCTGCTGCGTAGTATTGACCTCGCCAGCATGGAGGTTCTGCGCGGTCCGCAGGGAACCCTGTTTGGTCGTAATACCATCGGCGGGATTATCAACATCACGAGGACCCAGCCCACTGGTGAATTGGGGGGTAAAATTCGTGCTGGCTATGAGGAATACGATACCTATTACATGGACGGTATCTTAAATTTTGGTCTCGGCGAGAATGTGGGTGTCAAGCTCACCGGTGCGAAACGCGATCAGGGCGAGGGCTACTACCAGAATGATGCAATCGGCCGTGATGTGGGGCGCAACGATTATCAGGCGTTTGGCGCCAACATCCTCTGGACGCCCACTGATAACCTCGAACTCGAATACACCGGTCAGTTTGAGGAAACCGATCAGGACACGCCGCCCCTGCTAAATACCGGACAGCAGCGTCATGTGTTCTGTAGCGCTTATGGCTATTGCTCGCCCAGCCTTGACTCCACCATTACCGGAGATCGTCGTAAAACCGCCAACGTGGGCTATGCGCCGCCGGATCCGGGGGGCCAGATTATTGCTTTCTCAACCCCCGATCAGGCCACTGAAGCCGAGATGGCCGCGACCTTTGATGCCGATACCCACATTATTGAAGCCCGCTGGCAGGCCACTGACGCCATCAGTGTGGACTACATCTTTGGTAGTTATGAGACCGATGAAACCATCATTTCCAACTGGGATGGTACGCCTGATTTTCTTTATGGCACGACACGGCCGGCGACCTACGAGCAAACGTCCCATGAGCTGCGCCTGGGCTGGGATAACGGCGGTGCGATCAACGCGGTGGTCGGCGCCTATCTTTGGGATTCTGAATATGAGATCCCGCTGCGCTCCTGGGTCGGTTTCGTAGTGCCGGGTCTGGTCCTTGATATTCTGCAGAAGTCCCGGCAAGAGAGTGAATCCCAGGCGGTCTTTGCCGATATTGACTGGCGTCTGACGGATGCCATGACCCTCAATTTTGGAGGTCGCTACACGCGGGATGAAAAGAGTACGGAACAAACAGGCAACGTGAATGCCATGGCGGAGGAATCCTGGAGCGAGTTCACACCGCGTGCCAGCCTGCGTTATGAACTCAGTGAAAGTCTGATGACCTACGTTACCTATTCCTCGGGCTATCGTTCGGGAGGTTTCAATGGTCGCGTGAATTCTCCGGAGGAGGCCACCCAACCCTACGATCCTGAAACCGTGAACAACTTCGAGATCGGTTTCAAGCACCAGAGTCCTGATAACCGACTGCGCTTTAACGGCGCTGTGTTCTACATGATGTACGACGACAAGCAGGAAGAGCTGCAGCTGCCCTCAGATACGGGTACGGGGCAAAAGACGGTTGTAACCAACGCGTCGGAAGCGGAGATCTGGGGTGTCGAACTCGAGGCCCAGGCTGTTCTTGGCGAGGGTCTGACCCTGCGCGCCAACATTGGCTACCTCGATACCGAGTACGATAGTTTTGGTTATACCGATCTGCAGACCGGACAGGAGGTGGACTTCAGCTACCTGGAGTTCCGGAGGGCACCCGATATTACGGGCACCATCGACGCCACCTATGAGTGGCCCATGGCCAATGGGCGTGTTTGGGCACGGGGCGCCTATCACTATCTGGGCGAGCACTTTGTCAACGTCACCAATGCGCCAGAACTTGAGAACGACGGCCAGCATTTGCTTGATGCCTCGCTGAACTGGGAGATCAATGACCTGCGTCTGAGCCTCTTTGGTCGCAACCTCTCCGATGAAGATGGCTATACCCATGGCTACGACGTGGCGGGCCTCTGGTCCTATGCAGCAACCCGTCCACCCCGTACCATCGGCGCCGAGGTTGTCTGGAACTTCGGGGGATAAAGCCGTGAGCGATGCATTGGCTCAATTACTGGCGAAACAGGAGATCCAAGAGGTCGTGGTCCGGTATGCCCGGGCCATTGACCGCCTCGACGAGGCTCTGCTGCAGTCTGCCTTTCACCCTGGCTCGACCCACAATCATTTTTACGAGGGGCCGTCCTGTGACCCCGAACGACCAGCCACCGAGGAGGACCCCGGAGATTTTGTACGTTTTGCCATGATGGTCCTGAATACCTATACCCGAACTCATCACCAGTTGGGCAATACACTGGTGGAGTTCACTGGTGAGACAACAGCCCTGGTCGAGACGTATTTCACGGCATTTCACAAAATGCGTGCCGTGGAAGATCCTCTCGCAGGTCCCGATGCTTTTGACACGGAAATGGATTTTTTCGTGGCCGGCCGCTACCTCGATAAATTCGAACAGCGTGATGGTCATTGGAAAATTATTCACCGTACCGGTATGACCGACTGGATGCGCCTCGAGGCACCCTCAGGGCGGGGTATGGCTGGCATGGGTCCGGATATCGTTGGTCAGCGGTTCCCCGATGACTTTGTATACAAGCTACCGAAGCTGTAGCTGCTGATAGTTTAATAACTGAGGAGTGGGGCAGATGGAACGACGTCTTGAGGGACAGGTGGCTGTCATCACGGGCGGCGCCAGTGGTATAGGTGCCGCGACGGCCCAGAAACTGGTGGCCCATGGCGCCAAAGTTGTTCTGGGTGATATTCAGGAGGATCGCCTCGCCGGTTTCGTCAAAGAGTTGGGAGACAGTGCGGTTGGACGGCGTTGCGATGTGACCAGGGAGGAGGAGGTCAAGGGGCTTGTTGAGGCGGCTATGGACAGCCACGGCCGAATCGATGTGATGTTCAACAATGCGGGCATTGTAGGTGCTATCGGTCCCCTCGATACCACACCCACAGAAGAGTGGAAGTTCACCCTGGATATCCTGCTCAACGGCGTGTTCTATGGCATGAAGCATGCCTCTGGCCACATGAAGCGAGCGCGCCGGGGTTCCATTGTCAGCATGTCCAGTACAGCGGGCGTCATGGGCGGCCTGGGTCCCCATGCCTATGCAGCGGCCAAACACGGCGTAGTGGGGCTGACCAAAAACCTGGCCGCTGAGATGTGCGCCTTTGGCGTGCGGGTCAATTGCCTGGCTCCCGGCCTGATAGCGACGCCGTTGGCGGCAGCGGCCACCGTGGGTGATCCCGATGGGGTTGAACAGGCCCTTCCAGTTTTTGCCGAGCAGTCACCCATCCCCGGTCGCGCCGGTATGCCAGAGGACGTGGCCAATGCGGTGCTTTGGCTGGCATCCGAGGAATCTGGTTATGTCAATGGCCAGACGATCGCGATAGATGCCGGGTTGACCACCGGTTCCAAGCCGGGAGCGCCCAACTTTGCTGAGTATCAACCCATCATGCGCGAGGCCGGTAACAGCGGCTTGTGAAACCGGCACTGGGCTTTTGGCCTGCAAGCCGCTGTGCTCTCAGCGGGCCGGGCATGATGGTTGGATGGTTTTTAGGCGGCAGGTCCTAGGCCTCACACGCGAGTCCCTGATAGCAGGGACAGGGCTGCATGGACTGTCAAGGCCTGCGCCTGTTGCCCTAGTGACCTGTGTGCAGGTTGGGTTCCTCCGGTTCGCCCCGGTGTTGCGTTAGCCACACAGCACCAAGAACCGTGATGAGCCAAAGCGCCCATTCGGATTCCCGATACACCGTGGTGAAGCCCGCTACGGTGAGACTGACCCAGTTTAGCAGCAGCAAAAATCCGGCCAGTCTGAATTTGCCCGTAGCCTGCCGCTGTGCGGTAAAGACAAACCAGCCCCACAGGGACCAGAAGAGTACAAACAAGACGCCACCGATCAACCCATAGCTAACCAGCATTTCCAGCCACTGAACGTGGGTATTGGTGGTCGCGAGTGTCTGTGTCGCCGTAAATGCCTGCAGACTTTCGGGCCAAGGGATCTCCCGCGCTGCTTGGTAGCCACCTCCGAACCAGGGCTTCTCGAGAAAGGCGAGGATACCCTGCTCAAAAAGTGCTGTGCGAAATTGCAGGCTCTGGTCAGCAGATTGCTGTGGAAAGATTTGAGCCCGGGTCCAGAGTCCCAGCGCGCCTAAAATGAAGCCCACGGCCAGACCGAAAAATAGTCCCCTTCGCGCATAAAGTACCACCCCACAAGCCGCAATTACCGCGAGTGATAACAGCGCTGTGCGGACCGCACCAGCGATCAGGATAACGGCCAGTCCAAGCATGCCCGCCAGACAAATCATGCGCCACATCTCGTTTCCTGTCGTGGCAAGGGCCGCCGCGAACAGAAGCAGCGCGGCGACCAATGTTCTGGAGAACGGGTGGGGGTTGAAGACCCAGGATGGCCGCAGCAGGTCAACACGTTCAGCATCGACAACATCCAGCATGAAATTGGAGTTAAACCCCCAATAGAGTCCGGTGTCGATGCAGTAGATCGCCGTGAACATCAGCGTCGTCACACACACAAAATAAAAAATTCGGCGCCATGTGCGCCGGTCAAAACCGCCGGCGATGGCTGGTGCGGCCAGCGTGAGGAGTAATAGCCAGCGGCTTTGGGAAAACGTGGCGGCCATTATCCCTTCGTTGTCATTCAACAGATTGGATAACCAGAAGGCCACCGGAAGCAGCAGCGTTATCAGCAGGAGAGGGCGGTGCTGCCGCCAGTAAGCCCACCATTGGTCGGGGTGCTTTGCCAGCCACAGCGAACTGGCGAGCAGCAGTAGGAAGGCGCTGATATTGACCGGCCCCACATTGATCAGGGGGGCTATGATGAGCAGGGCAAGTGACCCGCGCAGTACAGTCGTCGTCATGCCCGGCTGATCACTGCGCACTTTCTTTATTTCCTACCATATGGTCTGGAGACCATCGCCTGTAAACACCCTGTGGACGCGTGGATAATCAGACACCGGGCCTCTCTCATCAGCAATCGTTAACGGAGTTTAGCACCGCCCGCCCCCGGTAATCCCCCTCCGTGGGGTGATTGCTGATAGCACACCCTGTGCCCGAGTGTCCCGGCGCAGTCATGGTGGTCTATCTCCTTGCCCGTGATCCGGGCAACAGGGGTTTTCGGGCGAATACGCGCTTGTATGCCTTATGCATTTAGGTTATTTATTAATTCCAAATGAGGCGGCATGGATTGCCGCCGCTAAATGAAGGTCCATTGGAGGTGATTAGATGAGCTTGGTGATGCGAATTTTGCTGTCGGTGATTGCAGTTGCGTGGATGGGTGCTGCGTCCGCGGAAGATCTCAGGATTATTGATGAGGACAAGGTGTTCGTTGCGACGCTTGACTCCGGTGAGTCGGTCAGGATTACGCGACAAATGACGCCCTGCGCGAAAAACAAGGGATGGTTGCAGCCGCTTGTTCCCGAGCCGGGCATCGTACCCGTAACGGAAATTGAAGTCCTCAATGCCATTAATGATGAGGGGTTTATTTTGGTCGATATGCGGACCCAGGAATGGTTCCTCGATGCAACGATACCCGGTTCAGTGAATATCCCCTACACCGAAGTGGCCATGCGCATGGATGAACTGGGCTGCGCCAAGCAGGGCTCCGGATGGGATTGTGCCCGTGCCATGAAGGTGCTTGGTTTCTGCAATGGACCGGTGTGCCCGCAAAGTCCGACGGCGATGCGTGCCATGATCCGAGATGGTTTTCCCGCGGACAGAATTTACTATTACCGTGGCGGCATGCTGGATTGGGATGCCCTTGGATTGACCACGGTTGAGGGTGAGTTTTAACCAGCGGCGTCAGTTTGCGGGGCTGTTTTCAAGCTCCGGGGCAGGACTAACCTGGCTGACCCCTTTTTGGGGGAGGGTGTTCACAGCCAGGCTGCTGAGGGGAGAGGCATTGGGGGCCTGTGATGGCGCCTGGCAGGATTACCCGTCAACCAGTTCAAACACGAATAATCCCTGGCCATCCGCGGGTTGGTAAATCTCCGGGAACAGCACTGCGGTCAGCGCCCTGAAGACACCGATACCCGTCTGTACAGCGACAAACTGTCGGTCCCCCACCGCGTAGGTGATGGGGTAGCCATGGGCGGGGGCTGGCAGACGTGTTGACCAGAGCAGTTCACCGCTGGCGGTGTCAAACGCCTTGAAGCCGCGGTCCAGGTCACCAATGAACAGCAAACCCCCGTCGGTTGTTAAAGCGCCGGTCAGGAACATGGCCGTCTGCTCGAATTCCCACATGGGCTTCATACCGACAACATCGATAGCCATCAGTTTGCCGATCCGTCCCGCTTTACCCGGCATCGGGTAGGTGGCCACATCGGCACCGTAACCGCCCCCGCCCGGGCCCAAATCAACGGCTCGTGGAGTCATATCCGAGCACAGCTGGTGTACGGGCAGATAGAGCACCTGGCCCGCCTCATCAAATGCAGCTGACTGCCAGTTATGACCGCCATAAATGCCGGGGCAGGCGGTGAAGGTGTCACCGATATCGGCGTTGACGATATCGCTCCGGTAAGTCAGTTCCCCGGTAGTACGGTTCACCTTGAAAATAGTTTGGTCCATCGTCTCCAGGAGGTCGATATAGGCGCCGCTGCGACGATCCAGCTTCCACAAAATGCCGTCTTTGCCCACGGTCAGCACCACGGGCAGGCCATTGCTGGTCGCCAGAATGCGTTCGAAGCCCACCTCCATATCAATGGTTTCCCCGGGAATATGTTGGAAATACCAGGCGATTTCCCCGGTATCGGGTCTGAGAGCGAGGGTTGAGTTGGTGTACAGCGCCGCGTCTGCAGTGGTCATACCGCGACTGACGGCGGCCCAGGGTTTCGGCTGGGATGTACCAAAGATAACCAGCTTCAGATCTGGGTCGTAGGAGCCAGAAATCCAGGTATCCCCCCCACCGCGACGATCCGGCTGGATATCACCCCAGGTAGCGAACTCGGGCGTGCCGGGCAGTGCGAGGGTTGAGGTTCGCCATAATTCTTCCCCAGTTTTGGGGTCATGCCCCGTGATGAAGCAGCCGGCCTGGGTAAAAAGCTCACAGCCGTTGATACCGCTGACCACCACACCATCCGCCATAATGGGCCCCGCGCTGTGGGTAAACGCTTCACGGTAGTCGGCTTTTTCAGAGCGCCAAAGCTCAACACCTGAGCGGGCATCGATGGCCACTATGGCGGCATCGTAGGTCGTCAGGAACAAGCGATGTCCATGGATTGCAATATTTCGGGTGGGGCCACCCAGGAGTTTGGCGCCACTGGGAAAATCGTACTGGTAATCCCAAATCAGGTCGCCGGTGGCGGCATCAAGGGCCTGGATTTTGTTATTGGCGTGGGTCAGGAATAGAACCCCATCACGCACCAGGGGCGTGCCCTGGTTACTGCCCCCATGCATGGCGATAGACCAGCTCAGCCCCAGTTGACGGACGTTGGAACGGTCAATCAGTTGTAAAGGGCTGTGGCCATGGCCGGTGGTGGTTCGCCGCCAACTCAGCCAGTCGCTATCGGGGGGGCTGTTAATGTCATGGTTGCTGACGTCAGAAAAGTTTTCGACGACGCGGTTGTTGAACCCTCCCGCATTACGGGCCATGTCCATGACGCTGTCGGCACCGGAAAATTCCACGGCCTCGGGTTCTGACTTTGTAGTATCAGCCAACAGCGTGTCAGCGCTGGCCAGCAGTTCACTGCCAGCGAGCGCTGCTGCGCTGTAGCGGACGATATAGTCGGTGATTGCTGCATGGGTTTCAGTCGACAGGGTATGCGCTTGACCGGGCGGCATGCTCTCCATGCTCAGGCTGAGCAGCTCCCGGGCATTGCGGTGCTGCCAGCGATCCAGGAAAGCTGTTCCAGAGAGTGCTGCACCGTGTGCTGAGCCGCGCAGGGTAGCGCTGTGACAGCCGGCACAGTGTTCTTCATACAGCGGAGCGCCCCGGGAACTGGCCTCGAGTAGCGCGGACGTGGCCAACAAAAATAATGCAGCAAACTTGAACATTTTCATAATCCTGGCTCTGCTCGGGAGATCTCCTGGCCCAGACTGCTACCCCTTCCCAAACTGAACCGGTGCGGGCCCAGCTTACGAGAGGTCCTTGGCCTCGCCATTGGCATGGACTCAGCTCTTCAGGTAGTGACCATATTTTTCCTGGGCCTTCGCACGCTGTGTGGGGGTATGGTACGAGGGGAACAACGCGTCAAAGGGCTCATGGTCGCGGAGCACGGCCTTGGCTACGGCTATCTTGTGGACCTCGGTTGGACCGTCCACGACGCCGAGTTCCGGTATATTGGCCCACATGGTAGCTAGGGGCGTCTCGTCGGAACTGCCCAGACTGCCGTGCAGATGCATCGCCCGGGATACCACTTCGAGTAGAACCTTGGGTGTTGCAGCCTTGATAGCGGCAATCTCCTTGCGTACCTCGCGGTTGTATTCCTTGTGCTTGTCGATCAGCCAGGCGGTATAGAGCACGTGTAGTCGATACTGCATCATCATTGTGTAGGCGTCGGCAATTTTCTCCTGGGTCATCTGCTTGTCGGCAAGGAGTTCCCCTTTTGTTGTTCTACTGAGAGCACGCTCGCACATCATATCGAGTGCTTTTCGGATGACGCCAACCGTCCGCATCGCATGGTGAACGCGACCCCCTCCGAGTCGCGTCTGTGCCACGAGAAAACCATCGCCCTCGCTGCCGAGAAGATTGTCTGCCGGCACGCGACAGTCCCTGAATCGAATATAGGCATGGACCCCATCACCCTGCTCAATATAGGGGCCAACAGCGGAGTTGCGCAGTATATCCATGCCGGGAGTGCCCTGTTCGACAAGGAAGATGGAGGCTCCTTTGTGAATCGGTAAATCGGGGTTGGTGACGACCATAACCAGCAAAAAAGCGCTGAAGCGGGCGTGGGAGGCAAACCACTTGTCGCCGTTGATGACCCACTCATCGCCATCGCGGGTGGCGGTGCAGAGAAATTCACCCGGATCCGCTCCCGCCTGAGGTTCTGTCATCGAGTAACAGGAGGCGATTTCTGCATTGAGTAAAGGCGTCAGAAAGGTCTTTTTCTGCTCCGGTGTGCCAAATTTGGCAAGTATCTCAGCATTGCCCGAGTCCGGCGCCTGGCAACCAAACACACTGGGACCAAAGCGACTGCGACCCAGTATTTCGTTCATCAGGCCCAGAGCCACCTGCCCATAACCCTGACCGCCGAGTTCTGGCTCCAGATGACAGGCCCACAGGCGTTTACGTTTCACGATGTCCCGCAGGGGTGCCATGGCTTTGGCGGCTGGGGACTTGGGGTCCCAGGGATCACCGGGCTCTCTGAAGACCAGATCGAGAGGCTCAATTTCCTCTTTTGTGAAGGTGTCTATCCAGTTCAGAGACTCTTGAAATTCTGTATCCGTTTCGAACGACCAGGCCACGGAATACCCTCCTTGGATTGCTTCATGAAATGTGGTCCAGCTCTCGTGGGCCGGGTCTGGTTCCCCCGCGCATCAGGATGCAGGAGGGCGCAAGATATGTAATGATAAGCCCTAACTTGCTTAACGCAAACAAGCAATGTGGCGGATGCTGAACCGGATTATGAACGAAATGCGCCATTTGGGTACCGGGTTCGCTGGGCCGGGTTTGCCAACCCGGGTCGCCGCCCTTAACTAGCTGGGCGCAAACAAGAACCTGAAACATAGTGCTCGCACATCACTGTAGGCGCAAATTTGGAGACAAAGATGAGCGGTAACCCCAGCAATTCACCGGTGTGGTTGGTCACTGGCGCTTCCCGCGGTATCGGCGCTGCCATTGCTGCCAAAGCACAGGCCGAGGGGTGCCGGGTGGCTATCGTAGCGCGGGGCGACGCCGTTTTGGATACTGCCCGCCAACTCGGATCCGGTACGCTTGGGGTGCGCGCCGATGTTGCCGACGACACGGCTGCTCGCCGGGCAATCCACGAGACGGTTGAACATTTCGGCCGACTCGATGTCGTGGTGAACAACGCCGGAGTGCACAGGGGGGGGAAGGTAGAGCGGGTGACAACTGAAGACTGGCAGGCCGTACTGGATACCAACCTCACCGGAGCCCTTAACGTGATACGCGCTGCGAAGCCCCACCTCAAGGCGGGTGCCAGCATTATCAATATGGGTGCGGTGGTTGGCTTGCGGGGCTTTCCCGGCGATGTGGCCTATGCCGCATCAAAGGCCGGACTGGTTGGCATGACCAATGCGCTTGCAATCGAAATGGCGAAGCAGGGGATCACCGTGAATCTGGTCATACCGGGACTGGTGCTCACTGATATGACGTCGGGTCTCAGCGATTCGGCCATGGATAACATGAAAGCCAAAATACCAGTCGGTCGCCTTGGTGAGGACCATGAAGTGGCGGACGTGGTTTTTTGGGTCAGTACGAGTCGCTATATGACGGGAGCAACTGTGCCCGTGGACGGTGGTTTGATGTGCAGCTTTGGTGTCGTAAGCCCATGAGCATGGCACCCCAGGCGGCGGTTGCCCGGTGGATTGAAGACAATCTGGGATGGACGTCGGTCAGCTTCGCCGGGCCTTTGAGTGGTGGCAATTCTAACCTTACCTGGCATTTTTGCTCTGCAGACCAGGCCTGCGTTGTCCGAACCACGCCCGATGAAGCGATTTCACCCAATTCAGCACGGGGTATCGAGCGGGAGTCCAAAGTTCTCAAGCTGGTTGAGGGTCGAGTCAAGGCGCCGCGACTGCTGGGGTGGTGTGATGATGTCCAGGTCATGGGGCGGCCCTTCCTTATCCAGGAGTGGATTGATGGCCGTTCGGTTACGGATACATTGCCCACAGCAGATTGGGACGCCGTATCAGCCGCCAATGCTCTGGGGGAAGATATGATGTTGCAGTTGGCCGCTGTGCACGCACTGACCTGGCCCGACCCGTCATTGGCAACGCTCGGACGTCCCGATAATTTTCTGCAGCGGCAGTTGGAGCGGTGGTTGGGTGTTCGCCGGGAACACGCCGTGCGCGAGCTGCCGCTGCTTTTCGAATTGGGCCGTTGGTTGCAGGACAATATGCCGGTTACCGAGCAGCCCGCGCTGATCCATGGTGATTACCATCTGGACAATACCTTGGTGGATGTGGGTTCCCCGAGGATAAAAGCCATTATTGACTGGGAGCTGGCCACCGTGGGTGATCCCGCCATGGACGTGGCCCTGGCGCTGTTATTCTGGGGTGATAAGCGAGCCACAGCGATCCCAGCTTTTGCGCATTTACAGGCGATCTCCCGCGTTCCCGGGGTTGTTGACCGGCGGCAGCTCGCGCGTCACTGGGCTGATGCCACCCTGCGTTCAACGGATGCCATGGGTTACTACATTGCATTTGCCGCCTGGCGACTCGCCGCGATTGTCGAGGGCGCGTATGGCCTGCATGTGGCAGGTAAGATGGATACACCCTACGCCGCGGGGCTGGCACACGATGTGCCGGCCCTGCTTGCCGAGGCCGAACAGGCCGCGGCAGGCAGTTGGTAACCCATGCGGTGATGGGCGTCGAACCGGCCATGCTCAGTACCATGATGCACACGCCGCTGGGCATACATACCCTTTTGCATTTTGGCGCGAGGCATTTTGCCTCCAGTCGTGTAGCCGACTGGGATGGTGAGGCGCTGCACTGGCAGACGTACGCGGATATTGCTGACCTTGCCGGCCAGATGGCGAACGGACTTTCGTCACTGGGCGTTGTGGGTGGTGACCGTATCGGTACGTTTCTCTGGAACGGCTCAACACATCTGGGGCTTTACCTGGCGGTGCCCGGCATGGGTGCGGTTATGCACACACTGAACTGCCGGCTGGCACCGGAGCAAATCGCCTACATCATCAATCATGCGGGGGATCGCTGTATCTTTGTTGATGGGCGGCTCGAGGCCCAGTTCCAGCCCGTCCTGGCGCACATACCAAACGTCGAGCACATTATTGTGTGTCAACCCCGGGACGGTCTTGATGACCCCAGGGTCCTTACACTCGACGAATTATTGTTGGATCAATGTGGTGCTTTTGCATGGCCGGAAGTGCCGGAAGACCAGGCCGCGGGAATCTGTTACACCAGCGGCACCACGGGCAATCCGAAAGGCGTTGCCTACAGTCATAAAACGACTTACCTGCACGCGTTGGCCTCCAGGGCAGTCGATAGTTTTGGCGTCAACGAGCGCGACACGATATTGATGTTGCCTGCCATGTTTCATGCCAATGCCTGGGGCTTTCCCTACAGCGGATGGTTATCGGGGGCCGATATGGTTATGCCCGGTCCACACACTCAGATCCAGCACCTGAAACAGATGATCCTGGCTGCGCGACCCACGCTGACTGCCATGGTGCCTACTATCCTGGGCGATTTGTTGCGTGATGAAGACCTCAACAGGGAGCAGATGAACGGTTTCAGGGCGTTGGTATGTGGTGGCTCGGCGGTGCCCTCGTCAATGATCGAACAGGCACGTGCTCGCTGGGGCGTGCCTGTTATTCAGGGTTGGGGGATGACAGAGACCAGCCCCATGTGTGTTCTGTCGCATCCTCCGAAAGACATGGGAGACACCGCCGAGACCCGCTGGCGTATGAAAAGTGGACGGCCCGTACCGGGCATTTTGGTGCGTGTTGTTGATGATGCCGGTGATGCGCTGCCCGAGGATGGCAAAACTGTGGGAGAACTCCAGTTGCGGGGCGCCTGGGTAACCGGTGGTTACCTGGATGTGGAAAGCGACGCCTTCACGGAGGATGGCTGGTTGCGCACCGGCGATGTGGGCCACATCGATTTCCGGGGCTACGTACAACTTACCGATCGTAAGAAAGATGTGATCAAGTCGGGTGGCGAGTGGATTTCTTCGGTGGACCTTGAAGATGCCATCCTGCAACATCCCCGGGTGGATGAAGTGGCCGTGATTGCAACGCCAGATGAGCGTTGGCAGGAGCGGCCCCTCGCCATCATGGTTACCGCCAGCGGGGAGGGTGTGACGGCGAGCGAGGTACGCGCCTTCCTGGTCGACCGTGTGGCGCGTTTCTGGATACCTGAGTACTGGCATTTTACCGGCACCCTACCCAAGACCAGTGTCGGGAAAATCGACAAAAAACAGTTGCGCAGGCGTCTGGACGATGGGCAAATTAACGTCGAAATTTGTCGGGATTAGCAAAGCCGGCGGATCGTAACAATGAGGATGTCCGATTTATGGATAAAGTAACAGCGAAGGCCATAGTCAGCACCGAAACAACGGGCGGAAACCGACAGGCTGAACGCAGCGCCCAGTCGGATAAAAGAATGTTCGAAGCCGCTATTGAACTCATCAACGAGCGTGGTACAGCGAAGACGACACTCAAGGATATCGGTGAGCATGCGGGATACAGCCGCGGACTGGCGAGCTACCGCTTTGGTTCCAAAGACGGCCTGTGGCTTGAGCTATTCGATAAGTTTGACGATATATGGAAAGACCATATTGGTGCTTACATCGAGGGCAAAAGGGGGCTGGAGGCGCTGCGCTGCGCGATTCATGCCCAGCGGGATATTTTTCGGGTGGAATCCGGCTATCTTCGCGCCATGTACATACTCTGGTATGAATCCCTGGGGGAGGCTTCTGATATTCGGGCCAGCCTCGCCCATCACCACAAGATTTATCGGCGTGATGTGGCCCGTTGGCTGGAACAGGGTGTCGAAGCGGGGGACTTCAGCAAGGACATCGATTGTCAGCAACTGGGGGGTTTGTACTGTTCGATGATGTTTGGGGCTATTTACCAGTGGGTAGTCGCGGCGGATGCTCTCGACCTCGATGTATTCTTCGCTTATCTGGAAGAAATGCTTACTTTTTATGTGATCAATGCGAGGCACTGACCATGGCACGATTAGCGGTTGACGGGGATAAGTCCATTTACTTTGAGGATATTGGAACGGGTAACAAAGCCCTGATCCTGATCCATGGCTGGGGGATGAGCGGCCGCGCCTGGGACGGGGTACTCCTGCCCCTCATTGATGCGGGCTTCCGGGTCATCACAATGGACCACAGGGGGTGTGGGCGATCGGATCATGATTTTGCTGACCTGGGCATCGACGCCATTGCTTCAGATGTGGTCGCCCTGGTTGACTCACTGTCCCTGTCTTCAGTCTATCTGAACGGTTGGTCGCTGGGCGGAGCGGTGGCAACGCGGGCGGCACACAGTTTGGGCAACTGGTGCGCAGGCTTAATCCTGACTGCCGGTGCCAGCCCAATTTACACCCAGAAGCCGGATCTGCCCCTGGGCGGTACGGCAGAGGACGTTGCGGGCGTCGTAGCGGCGATGAATGATGATCGCGTTACGTTCCTTACGGGACTGGCCCATGCCGTAACGGCAAAACCGGTTTCTGATGCGGTGCTGGCCTGGATGGGTGAAACGTTTGTATCCTCGGCGGCGCGTGCATCAGCGACGCTGGGTGAGCTCGCCCATTTGGACCAGCGCGACATTATGGCTGAACTGGATCTGCCCATCCTGTCATATATCTGCGGCCAGGACGGTTTTGTTGCACCGGAGATATCGCGCTGGGTAGCAGATAATCATCCAAGAGCAACCGGAGTCGAGTATCCAGAGAGTGGTCATGCGCCCTTCATCGAGGAGCGCGAGGCCTATCTTGAGAGCCTGATTGGTTTCATTAATGCGCATTGAGTGCGGGAGTTCCCATGGCGAATAACGTAGATTTTGGATTGTGGTACGACTTTCGCAACCCGGAACCCTGGCAAATCGACTTTGAAGTGTTCTACCAGGAGCGGATTGACCAAATCGCGGCGGCGGAAGATATGGGCTTCAATTCCGTCTGGCTCACTGAGCACCATTTTTGTGACGACGGCTACACACCATCACCTTTGGTGATTCATGCCGCCATCGGTGCCCGGACCCGTCACATGAAGCTGGGTACGAACCTGATGTTATTGCCAATCGCAGATCCGGTGCGTATGGCTGAAGACGCGGCGACCCTCTCCTTGCTGACCGGGGGGCGATTTGACCTCGGGGTGGGCATTGGGTATCGGCAGCTGGAGTTTGACCAGTTTGGCCGCAAGATCTCCCATCGCCCAAGTCTGGTCGAGGAGGGCATCGAGATACTGCGGCGGGCCTGGTCGGGGCAACCGGTCAATTTTGAGGGCAAGCGCTTCAATGTGGGTGACCTGCGGATCACCCCGGTCCCCAAACGGGCGCCGAAAGTGCTTCTGGGTGGTATGGCGCCACCTGCCATTGATCGTGCAGCCCGCATTGCTGATGGTTTTCTCTGCACAGGAGGCATCGGTATGGATACCTATGTCGAGGCGCTGGCAAACAATGGCAAGGCCCCGGAGGACGGTAATATCATACTGGGCTGCTGGGCGATCATTGCCGAAGATCCCGAGGCAGAGGCGGCCAGGGTGGGTGAGCATGTGCTTTACCAATCCAACGAATATATCCGTTGGGGAGCCTTTGGCCCGCCCGACCAGACACCGCTGTTCCCCGATGCCAGGGCCGCAATTGACAACGGGTTATACGAACTCTGGGATGCCGATATGGCCGTGGAGAAACTCTCAGGCTTGATCGAGACCTACCCCATGATTTCTGACATTCACTTCTGGGCCCAGTTCCCGGGTGAAACTGTCGAGTCCGGGAACCGACGGCTCAATTACATTGCCGAAAAGGTCCTGCCGCGACTCAGGGCATAGCCTACCCGAAATACAGTCGCATCACGGCTCCGCACTGAGGCGTGGGGTCCGCTCGGGCCCCAGACGTGGGGCGACTCCCGGTGGGCTGCAGATCCCCCGGCTTGCGCCCTAGGGCGATTTAGCCACGGCGTCTTCACCTGCCACTGCGAATACCAACAGGGCGTTGCCCGGTTCATGGAAGTAGAGGCCATAGCCTGAATTCATGATCAGGTGTCCGTTGGCGACTGTGGCGCCGGCCCCACTCATGCCACCACCAGATGCGGGCACATTGTTGACGGTGGTGAATTCCCGCGCGGTGTCGTAGTCCCACAGCACGTCACCCGTCTCGCCATCGTAGGCGCGAATGTGTCCATCGAGGTGTCCCGCAATTACCGCATCCGACAGGGCGGTCAGCGGTGCCGAGACGCCGGGGTCACAAAAGGGCCGCTCAGTCCCACACAGGTTCTCCTGTATATGGCTCCACAGGACTAAGCCGTCGTTTATGTCGATGGCATGAACACCCGGCCGGGCCTGGTCTGGATCGAGGAAGTCGCCGTTTCGCGTGTCATTCATGTCGTTGATCGGGGCGTATACCCGACTGCCCTCTGCCGCCATACCAAAATGAACGCCGCCCTGGATGCTGCCCCGGCCCACTCGGGTAATCCACTTTCGGTCAGCTCCCGTCGCAGCATCAAAAGCGACGATATTGCCATCCTTGTGGCCGGCCACAATCAGGTCGCCACCGTCCTCACGCTTGATTAACAGTGGACTGGAGCCCTGGTCGTAATCGGGCCCCTGTTCGGGTGGGCAGTTGGGGTGGTCAGCCGACATCATACAGCCGACATTCCAGGCGTCCCCTGCGAAGGCCTGCCGCACCCATAGGCGTTCGCCGGTATCCATGCGAACGGCAAAGATGGCGTCACTATTATTATCAGCGGGAGTCGAATAATTCTCTCCACTGCCAAAAAACAGCCGGTTGTTTTCCGGGTCCAGTGTCGGACTTGTCCAGACGGGCGCCCCAGACGGTGCGAGAATCGGCTTGCCGGCGCTGGTCATTCCGCTTTTCCGTGGCGTGTTGGGAAGGGTGTGGCTCACCCAGCGGGTGCGTCCCGTCTGGCCATCGATTGCGATTACCTTGCCCCTGAATGTACAGCAGGGATAGTTGGGGTCTGCCGCCGCAATGACTTCCAGTGATGAAACGGGCGTGTAGAGGACGCCTGCGTGATACGCCGGTGTGCCAGTGAGGGTGGCGCTGGGGTGTTCATCAGCTTTTGTCCTCCAGAGCAATGTGCCGGTCTGGGCATCTACGGCGTAAAGATTGGCAATAATGTCACCGAAAAAAGCAAGTGGTCGACCGTCGTCATGTTGACCCAGTACGATCCCTGTCCTGACCTCGGCACTGGCAGTGAATGTCCAGCGAACACAGCCTGTTTTCAGATCCAGCGCGTAAACAGTGCCATCTTGGCTGCCAGTGTAGACGGCACCCATAGCGACCGCCGGTTGTGATCGTGCGCGCATCGCACCCGCGTAGCCGAAGCTCCATTTTAGTTTCAGATTCGGGAGGTCACTGCGCTCCAGTCCCGCCACGTCGTCAGGAATGAAACGGTTGGTATCCCTGCCCCATCCCGTAATTTCGTCGGCATTCCAGGCTGTGAATACGCCAGCCTCACCGGAGCAGTAGGTGACTTCGGGTGTCACCAGTTCGCCATTAAAGCGGCGCGAGGTCAGGTATTCGACCACAGCGATCCGCTGTTTTTTGGAAAGTTTGGCCGCCTGGGGTGCCATCACGCCTTCGTTCATGGCGGTGTATAGAGCGCTCTGGGACATCATCTCGAGCCAGGACTGGTGCGGGGCCTTGTACACCTGGCCCAAATGACAACTGGCGCAGTGCTTTTGGTAGAGTGCCGCGCCCGGGAGCGTGCTGCGATCGGAAAATTCGGCGCCGGCCAGGAATTGGTCAGTCGAGGACAACGTCGCGGGTTGCTCTGATGCCAGAGTAGGCAGGACGAGGACTGCCATCAAGACAATAAAAGCTCGCGGAAGAAGTCGACCCGTGTGGGCGGCCGGCTGTTGTGGATCGCTATGCTGCTGGACTGTCATACCGTGCTCCCCTAGTGCTGCTGTACGCTGATATTCAGCGGATTTTATTTTATAGGTGGCGCTTGCGTGTGTTCACTATAAAGTATTCTTGCTGCCCAATGATGCAGTCACTCCAGAATCGAACAGAGGTCCAGTAAGTTGAACCGACAGATTGTCCTCGCAGCCCATCCCCGTGGCGCGCCACAACCCGACGATTTCCAGCTCGTGGAAGGGACGATACCAGAGCCCGGCCCTGGACAAATGCGCGTCAGGAATCTTTACCTGTCCCTTGAAGCGGCCATTCGCAGTTGGCTCGACGGCACGCCAAACTACTTTGCACCTATTCCTCTTGGGGGTGTCATACGGGGGCCCAGCATCGCTCGGGTAGAAGCGTCCCGGATGGCGGGCTATACAGTTGGCGATCTGGTGTTTGGCCTGCACCAGTGGGAAGACTATTCACTGAGTGATGCCAACACCGTGCTGCTGCGGAAGCTGGCGCCAAATCGCGATTTTCCCCTGTCCTGGTACGCGGGTGCCCTTGGTGGATCGGGCCAGACTGCCTATGTCGGGCTGCATCGTATCGGTCAAATTCAGTCGGGTGATACGGTCCTTGTGAGTGCGGCAGCCGGTGCTACCGGCAGTATGGCCTGCCAGATTGCAGCGCTGCGCGGTTGCCGTGTGGTGGGGGTCGTGGGGTCACCTGAAAAAGTCAGCACATTGCAGGAGCAGATGGCCGTCGATGCGGTCCTCAACTATCGCGAAGAACCCGATCTTGCCGCTGCGCTGGCCCGCGCGTGTCCAGAGGGCGTTGATGTGTATTTTGATAATGTGGGTGGCAAGATGCTGGATGCGGCGTTGACGGCGATGGCCGGGGGCGGCCGCATTGTGGGCTGTGGGATGATCAGCGATTACAATCACGCCGGCTCTCCGACCCCGCTATACAACCTGTGGCAGGTCATCGAACGCCAGCTGACGATGCAAGGTTTCCTGCTCTACAGTTATCTCGACGATGTGCCTGCGGCCGCGATGCAGCTGGAGCAGTGGGTAAAGGAGGGTCGTATACAGGTCCTGGAAAATATAGCTGAGGACCTGTCGGTGGCGGGGGTTGCCTACAGCGCCATGATGACCGGCACGACCATGGGTAAGAATCTGGTGCGTGTTGGTGGCGCGGGTTGATGGCCTATGCACTGTCCGACGCGGACTAGACGGTGTCAGGTACGGTCCGCCACCCAACGGATGGCATTGCCTAGCAGTCGCCGGTAATGGCAGTCCGCAAAGGTTTCTGCCGTATCTCCCGGTTGTAAATAGACAATACGGGTGGCGCCCTGCTGGCGGGTCCAGCCTGCGAACGCGGACCCCTGAGCGTGATGCCAGTCGTCATTACAGTACAGTTTTCCGGTCACCGCATGGTGGGCTGAGAAAAAGTTCTCTCGGTCGAATGCGTAGTCGCTCGCCATGAGTGGCTGGACTGAATCCTCGAACACCTCACAGAGGTAGGGCTCATCTGTCAGTGAGAACTGCGCTGGCATGCCCTCCATGACAGGGTGGTGGGGTGCGAGGACGCTAAAGGTCTGCGCCACGTCGTGTCGATAGCCCGAGTCCAGAACAGCCTCGCCGCGACAGGTCTGCGGTGTGTAGAAAAAACGCCCGCCCATCAGCTCCCCAAATTCTGGCCACAGGGGCCAGGCTGCCAGGGCGTGATGCAGAAATACGAGTCCGATACCGCTAGCGAGAAGCCCGTCAAGGTTAATTCGGAGTTGCTCGGGAGGCTCGACCAATGCCGGCGGCTGGCTACTGAAATCTACGCCGGGCATATCGTAGAACACGATGGCGTCGTAGTCGGCGGCGAGTCTCGGGTCAATAAAGGCCTGGCTGGCAGGCTGCTCAACGATTGTGCAGGCCATGCCAGAGAGACTGTCGAGCAGGTCGCTGAACGCATCCCTCGCGTAGGGATGCCCCTTGGTGGCTACCAGTACCTGCAGGTCGGCATGATAGTTGATAATACCCATGTCACACCCTCCAGCACCCCTCGCAAGCAGGGTGATTTTGACCTCTGTACAGCACAAAAAGCCCTGTCCTTGTCTTTTCTGCTGTCATCGCTACATTGTGCTTGCTGTATCACCAACGAATCTTTGAGGTAATGCCATGACTGTCCGTGAGCCAGTGACCCTGCCCTGGGATCTCAATCAGCCCCCCAAACAACCCGAGCCGGAGCTACGTGGGGACGCCATCACCGCTGATCGTTACACGTGCAGTAATTACCTGCAACGCGAGTTCAAACGGGTTTGGCGCCAGGTGTGGAATATCGGAGGCGTGTCCTACCAGATGCCGGAGCCGGGCGATTACCTGACCGCAGAGGTTGGGCACGAGTCGATTATTCTTGTTCGACAGGCAGACGGAAGTGCCCGGGCTTTTCTCAACGTGTGTCCCCACCGCGGTACACGCATAACCGAGGCGACGGATGGAGCGGTGGCGCGTTTCCACTGCCCCTATCATGGCTGGGAGTTCGACTGGACCGGTACCGTGGTGGCGGTCCCTGACGAAGAGGACTATGGAGCCAGCCCCTGTGGTAAAGCGAGATTGAAGGAGGTGCCTTGCGAGGAGCGTTTCGGTCTGCTTTGGTACAACCTGGATACCGGGGCTTCCGGTCTTGAGGCGTACTTGGGGGAACAGATTACACGGGAGTTGGATTCACATCGCATCGAGGATATGGTTCGTGTGCTGGATATTACCGCCGACGCCGACGCGAACTGGAAAATCATCACCGACAATTTCAACGAGGCTTACCACGTCAAGGTGCTCCATCCGGAATTGATCCCCTACATCGCGGCTGACTATCACGATTGTCAATTCGACCTGTTTCCCGGCGGCCATAATCGCGGGTGGTTTCCGGCGTTCATGCCCAGCCAGCAGTACGGTTCTGAGGTGATTGGCGAACCCTTGAAAAGTATGGCGGGAGCCTGGGATATCAACAGCGACGACTACCCCGGGAGATCCACATGGACCGATCTCCGCCTCGCCATACAGAAGTCCAAGCGTGCTCTGGGGGTTGAGCGGGGCTTTGTGCACTATGCCTACCGCTCCGACTACCAGCTGACGGATTACGTCATTTACAACCTGTTTCCCAATAACGTCATCACAGTAGGCCCCGATGGGGTGCAATTGCTGAGACCCAGGCCCCACCCCAAGGATCCAGGCCGCTGCTATTTTGATCACTGGTGGTTGGTTAACCGGGTGGCGGGCCAGGACATGACCCCCTCGCCAGCGGGTGGCCCTGACCTACCGGTTGAGGACGCCGAACACGAGCATATTGCCTACGGGGAGAAGACCCTGGGAACCACTGCGGACCAGGATTTGAGTATCGCGCGATCCCAGCAGGCTGGCCTGGCATCTGAGGGGTTCCAGGGGTTTTGGATGCCCAACCAGGAGCGTCGGGTACAGTCCTTCCATGAACATCTCAATGACCTGATGTCCCCCTCTTGATCCCGCAGGGCGCTGTGGGGATGGACCCCACATGCGCTCGGTGAGCTGTCAGAACTGCAGGCGTTTGGTGAAGCCGCCGTCGAGCACCATGTTGGTCCCTGTCGTGAAGCCTGAGCGCGGACTGGCCAGGAAGGCGACGGCATCAGCGACTTCAGCTGCACTACCCATACGACCCATAGGAATCGCGGCTACCGTACCCTCATATATCTCAGGCATGGCCTGCTTGATATTGTCCCAGGCTCCTCCATCAATAAAGATGGGTCCTGGACTTACCGCGTTGACGCGAATGCCTTTCGGAGCCATATCCTGCGCGAGATTCCCTGAATAATTGAGCAGCGCCGCTTTCAAGGCGCTGTAGGGTACCGCGCCGGCAAAAGCCTCCAGGGCCGCCGTGGATGAGATCACGACGATGTTCCCCGCGCCTGATTTCTCGAGGTGTGGCGTCACCAGCTGCACGCCGCGCCAGGTCGCCAGCATGTCGACCTCAAAATTGGCTCGCCATCCTTCCTCCGAGGCATCAGCACCACCAGCCGAAACGTTGGGAACAAAAATATCAATCCCGCCCAGCGCTGCCGCGCACTGATCGATCCACCCCTGCATTGATTCGGCACTGGCCACATCCACCGCGGCTCCGACCACCTGAACCCCATGGGCGCCAAGTTCCTCAATGGCCTGGTTGACTTCGGCCTCATTGCGGGCGCAGATGCCGACATGGCACCCCTCTGCCGCAAATCGTTCCGCGATCCCGCGGCCGATACCTTTGGTTGAGCCGGTGATCAGTGCCACTTTCCCTGCGAGTTCTAGATCCATGGTGCTTCTCCTGCTGTTATTGACGGTATAGTGAGGGAACGCCTGTCAGTTCGTTTCCCTGCGAATCCTGATAAATTCTTCCACCAGTGCATCACGGTGCTGGGGCCAGCTTGCCAGCAGTGCCATGCGCTTGAAATAGTGACCCACGCGATATTCGTTAGTCGTTGCGATACCCCCATGCATCTGGATGGCTTCCTGAGTAACCCCGCGTGCCGCCGCGTCGACCTTGGCTTTTGCCGCGAGCGTCAGCTCGGCAGCGTCGTCGGTACCCTGATCCGTAGCGAGACAGGCCGCGCCCAGCAATGATCGGGAGAGTTCAATCTGGATCAGCATATCGGCCATGCGGTGCTGCAGTGCCTGAAAGGAGGACAGGGGCTGACCGAATTGATACCGCTGACGCGTGTATTCCACGGTGAGGTCGAGGGCAGCCTGCATGGCACCTACGCCCTCCGCAGTCGCCAACAGCATCGCGCGGTGGTAAGCCGTCTTATGCGCTGTTTCTGCTGGTACTCCCGAGAGCAGCAGGGACTGCGGGTCCAGCGTCACATCTAGGGTTATATGTCCACCCAGGCGTCCGTCATGGGTCATGAAAACGTCGCGCAGTGCGCCTTCACGGGCCAGGTCCACGATGACCCAGTTCAGTGCGTCCCCATGGTTAGCCGGCGTCACCAGGTGTGTTGCACTGCCCCCAGAGGGGACGTACTCCAGGCGACCCTGGATGATCAGTTGATCGCCTTGCTTGAGCAGCGTCGGTAGCGGATCGGGTGGATGGGGCACAGTCGCGATTATCGATCCATCCATGATTCCAGGGAGAAAACGCTGCCGGGCCGCCTCTGGGCCAGAGGCGATGACACTGCCGGCAACCAACACGGACTCAAGCAAAGGTTCACGCACGAGGTAGTAACCAAACAATTCCGCCAGCGGTACCGTGGCAGCAAGCCCGAAACCAAAGCCACCATCGGCCTCGGAAAATGGCATGGTTGCCCAGCCCATCTCAACGAATGCCTGCCAGTGGGATTGGTCAATAGGTTCGCCGCGGTCGGCAAGTATCTGGCGCTCGGCAAACGCGTAGTTATCGCGGAGGTAGCGTTCAGCGCTATCGCGCAGCATCTGTTGCTCATCAGTCACAGACGGTTCTCCGGATTTTCAACTTTGCTCACAGCCCCAAAACCTTCTTGGCAATGATGGAGCGTTGAATTTCGGCTGTCCCACCGTAAATGGTTGCAGCGCGGTTGTTGATGTATTCAGCCATGGTGGTCAGCGCATGTTCAGGTACCGCGGTATCACCCGAGTAAGTGGGGTCCAGTGCTTCCAGGCACATGGGTCCCGCAGCCGGACCGACCAGGTCCATAGAGAGTTCGTTCAGACGTTGTCCCAGTTCAGTTCCCACCACCTTGACCAGGGAGGAGAGTGCCCCCGGGTTACCCCCGGCTTCTGCCGTCCCCTTGATCCTGAGCTCAGTTTGTTCAAGCGCCATGGCGTCGATTTCCGCCTCCGCCAGGCGATGCTGGAATACCCGATCCTCACTGCGGCAGGACGCGCCCCAGGGTGCAAGCTCGGCCTGCCGATAGATTTTCCTGAGCTGTTTTTTTACATCGATGGTGAAGTTGTGCCCACCCCGCTCATATTCAAGCAGGAATTTGGCGACGGACCAGCCATCGTTCTCATTGCCCACCAAATTGACGACAGGCACCCTGACCTCATCAAAAAACACCTGACATTGCTCAACCTGGCCATCGAGGCTGACGATGGGTGAAATGGTGATGCCTGGGGTGTCGAGATCCACCAGCAAAAAACTGATCCCGGCCTGGGGCTTGACCGTTTTATCGGTGCGCACCAAACAAAATATGCGATTGGCGTGGTGCGCCATGCTGGTCCAGATTTTTGTCCCCGTGACCACGTAGTCATCGCCGTCCTGAACCGCACTGGTCTTGAGGGAGGCGAGGTCAGACCCTGCTCCGGGCTCAGAGTAACCCTGGCACCAGATATCTTCTCCCGAGAGCATGCGCGGGAGGTAATGCTTTTTTTGTTGCTCTGTCCCGTAATGCATTAGCATCGGGCCCAGCATCTGGATACCCATCATGACCAGACTTGGTGCATTGGCGAGCTTACATTCCTCCTGAAAAATATAGCGCTGCTGTATATCCCAGCCCGGTCCGCCGTATTCTTCTGGCCAGTCGGGAGCGACCCAGCCTTTGCCATGCAGTTTTTTCTGCCACCTGAGGGCCGCATCAAAATCCGAAAAGACCGACGTGGTCAACGCCCCCGCCCGCTGCAGGTCTGGTGTCAGCGCTTCGGCAAGAAAATCCCTGATGCTGTTGCGAAAGGTGGTGTAGTCAGTCATTGGCGTTTCCTCAAAAAACCGTTTTCTTCGGGCCCCTTGGTAATGGTCCACTTCATAGACTGACCCCTTGGTCCCGGAGTTGCTGACGTAACACCTCTTTCTGGACCTTGCCTGAGGCGGTCTTGGGTAACGCATCGTAGACGGCGATATGCTGGGGCCATTTCTGCTTCGCCAGGCCGCTGCTGGACAGGGTGTTGTAGAGGGCATCCTCATCCAATGCCTGTCCACCTGCGGTGACCACGCAGGCGCCCACACCCTCACCGAGCCGCCCGTGGGGAACAGCGACCACAGCAATCTCGGCTATGGCATCAGAAGACAGCAATACCTCTTCGATTTCCCGGGCGGCAATGTTTTCGCCGCCACGGATGATGATGTCCTTTTTGCGATCGGTAATGAGCAGTGCCCCCGAGTTTGTCAGCCGCCCAATATCGCCTGTCCTGAAGTAGCCGTCAGGGGTGAAAGCCTCTCGATTCTGGGCGGTGTCTCCATATCCCTGCATCATGGCGGGTCCGCGAGCGAGGATTTCCCCTTCTTCTCCAGCCGCAAGATTGTTGTCATTGTCATCGACGATTCGCACGTCATAGTTGCACACTCGTCCATCGGTTTCAGCCGCGAGGTCACGCTCATCCGGGGAGGTATACCCCACCGTTACCAGGGGGACTTCCGTCGAGCCGTATACCCTGACCGCCCTACAGTCCTCGAGGACGTCCCACGCCGAATGGATCAAGGCGGGGGGTACCGATGCGCCCCCACAGGCGAACAGGCGAAAGCCGGGCAGCGTTTTTCCCCTTACCTGGCAGGTGTCGACCAGTTCCTTGAGGAATGGTGTGGCACTGACGCAGGCTGTCGCACCCACCCGTTCGATGAGATCGATGGCCTGGTCGACATTCCAATGCGCCATCAAAAGAGATTTGGTAGGCGTCAGAAAGGGCATCTCCATACCGTTCACGTAGCCTGTAATGTGAGTTACCGGGGAGGGCATTAGCATGAGGTCGTCTGCGGTAAGAGCCCAACCCTCCCTGCCATTGTCCAGTGCCGCGGTCAGCGTATTGTGACTGTGGCGTACCTGCTTCGGGTCCCCGGTGGTCCCCGAGGTATACAGCAGGATTTTGGTGTCATCAGGATGGACGACAGCGGGTGTTATCGGATTTGCTGCGCCTGATTGAACGACCTGCTCAAATAATTCGAAGTCAGGAGGGATTTCTGACGTCGTGCCGGTACAGATAACATGGGTGAGCTCGGGGCAATCCGCCTGCAACCCCTGGATCATGGCGGGGTAATCAAAGCCACGGAACGACGTGGGAATGAAGAGAACGCGAGTCCGTGCATGGCCGAGGATGTAGCGGGTTTCCCTTTCCCTGTAAATGGGAACGATAGGATTGACAACCAGACCGGCGATCGCTGCCGCCATCATGACGATTACGGCCTCGGGTCCATTTGGCAGCTGAAAACTCAGTGTTTCACCGGCCCTCACACCCCGCGCTCGCAAGCCCGACGCCAATGCACAGCCCCGGGTCCAGGCCTGTCCATAGCTCAAGGTGCTGCCATCACAGAAATAAATGGCAATCTCATCGGGACATTCAGCAGCAAGCCGCTGTGCCTGCACAGCAAGGGTTGTATTTCGGTGCCTGTTGAATGTCATTGTACCCTTGCCTGTCTCTAAGGTTATCGTTTGCTCTGAGTGGGCCGCCGATATTTTCCGACGGTTCGATAGCTCAGACAGGCAGAATATAGCAAGCGCACTCAGGGCAAACAAACAAGATTGTTTGTCAGTGCGATGGCTGGCAAAGTACAGCTGCATGGTGCATTTATGTTTCCCCTGTCTCAGGTGCTCCGGATTGAATAATGAATGTTACAGTCGCACCATAGCCACTTGTCGTGGTGTGTTGAATGTGCCGGATTGGTTTGGGAGGTATTGGCATCATGTCTGAAGAACTCGAGATAAAAGTAATTACACGCGATGGAGTAACCAACACGCTCCGGCGGGGTGCTGGGCATGAGACGCTGATGCAGTTGCTGTACGAAAGTGACCAGGGTGTAGAGGCCGCCTGTGGCGGCTGTGCGTCCTGTGCCACCTGTCATGTATACATCAGTGAGGAATGGGTCGATCGTATCCCGCCCCGAGATCAGGTAGAGGATTTGCTGTTGACCTATTCGGAACACTTTGATCCCGCCCGCTCGAGATTGAGCTGCCAGATTCAGCTGAGCGACGTAATGGGCGGCTTAACCCTCGAAATAGCCCCCGAGGAGTAGGTCTGCCCCATGGACGAGACCCATTCCGTCTCAGAAGTAACGCCGGTCATTTGTCTCGGTGCGGCGCCGGTGTTTTTGGCATCCGCCCGCCATCCTGTCGGCCGCTATGGCATGGGTACGCCGATCGCTGTGGGGCTGTTCCTGTTGCCAGCCGTGATGGTGCTGTTTTTGGGTCCCTAGCCGGCAGGGGATTACGTTGAATCTGTCTAGAAAAGATAACGAGGACGCCATGCACACGGTCACCCCCAAATCACAGGCATTACTGAGTGCACTGAATGCCTTCATGGATGCCCACATCTACCCCCGGGAGGAGGAGTATAAAATCGCCCTTGCCACCGCAGCCAATCGGTTTGCCCCATTGCCATTGATGGATGAACTGAAGGCCAAGGCAGCCTCGGAGGGGTTATGGAATCTGTTTGTGCCGCCGGACCATGAGCAGTACAGCGAGCACGGAGGACTGACATTCCTCGACTATGCGCCCCTTGCCGAGGCGATGGGGCGGGTGATTTGGTCCCCTGAGGTTTTCAATTGCAATGCGCCTGATACGGGCAATATGGAAGTTTTCATGAATTTCGGAACCGAGGCACAGAAGGCCCGGTGGCTGGTGCCACTGTTGGCGGGTGAAATTCGGTCCTCCTACGCGATGACGGAACCGCAGGTTGCTTCGAGTGATGCAACCAATGTTCAGCTCAGCATCCGCAGGGATGGGGACGCGTGGCTGCTGAGCGGGCGGAAGTGGTTTATTACCGGCGCCCTCTATGAGCGCTGCAAGATCCTGATTGTCATGGGCAAGAGCGATCCGGATAACACCAACAGGCATCTTCAGCAGAGCCAGATTTTGGTACCCAAGGATACCCCCGGAGTGGAGATCATCAGGCCGTTGACGACCCTGGGCTATGACGACGCGCCCCTTGGCCACGCCGAGATCGTATTCAATGACGTCCGCGTGCCCTTGGAGAATGTGCTGGCGGGGGAGGGACGTGGATTCGAGATTGCCCAGACGCGGCTCGCACCGGGGCGCATGCATCATTGCATGCGCCTGATCGGCGCCGGACAGCGTGCCCTGGAACAGGCCTGCCAGCGCGTTACCCGGCGCCAGACTTTTGGCCGTCCCCTAAGCAAGCATCAATCCATACGTGAAAATATTTCGAAATCCTATTCCGAGATTGAAATGGCCCGCCTGCTGGTGCTTAAAACCTGCTGGACCATTGATCACGAAGGGGTCAAGGCAGCGATCCCCATGATCGCAGCGACCAAAACCTCGGTGCCCTTAATGATTCAAACGGTCATTGACCGGTGTATGCAGATGCACGGTGCTGGAGGCCTCACAGAGGACTGGTCGATGGCAGAAAACTTCAATTACGCGCGCTGGTGCCGTCAGGCAGATGGTCCCGATGAGGTTCACCAGATGGCATTGGGTAAGCAAATCATTGAGCGATTTTCAAAATAGGGGAGACGAAAAAATGCTGGCTGACGATGAAAAAATAGCGATTGTAAATAAACTGTATGAGCGCTCTGCGGTCGGGGATTTTGACAGCTGTGAAACAATGCTGACCGATGACTTCTTCATCACGGAGGCCGACGATACGCCTATGGCCGGGACTTACACGGGCATCACAGCGCTGCGCAACCTCTATGCCCAGGTTTTTGGCATGGTGGAGGTCACTGGCGTCCAGCGCACAGGGATGACCGTGGGGGGAGAGCATGTGGTCGCAATCCTATACTTTGAGTTTGCCGACGGGCTGGAACCCGCGTACCTGTGTGAGATGTTCCGATTTCGGGACGACAAGGTGTGTGAAATCAAGCCTTACTATTTTGATGCAGCACCCATGCGTGCGGCTCATGAAGCGTTTAAAGCCAAGCGGGCCGGGTAGCGGCTGGCTGACACATTGCGCCTTGGCTAGGGGGCTCGGAAGCGCCCGGTTGACCCGTTCAGCCTCTGGGCCTCCGTTGACAACCGAGGCGTTCATTTGTGTTTGCGGGGTCATCAGGTGTTAGGTATCCGGCTGATACTCCTGGGGCTGGTGATCCTTCCCATTCTCCTGACGTCGGGCGCCATCACCCTGCTGCAGGCCAGCCGGGAGTTTGTGGACAGAAAAGGAGAGGCCGAAGAACGCTTCAGGCTCATTACGCACCAGATCACGCTGGGCGCATCGAACCTTGAGCGCGAGGGAGAGCAAATAGCACTTGCGCTCGCGAGCAACCCCGATATCAATCACCCACTGGGTGATTCGGTAGAGCACCCTTTGATCGACGGGATGTCGGCCCTGCTCCACAAGGGCGATCATATTTTTAGCGCTTTTATAGGGCACCCCAGTGGAGACTATATTGAGGTTTCCAATCTTGACGCGGAGGCCGGTATTCGCGATCTCTGGGAGGCCGCTCCTGGGGAGCGATGGGTAGTCAACAAGGTTTTCGATGGCCCAGCGGGTCGGATGGAACGACTCGAATTCCTGAACGAAGGCCTCGACCAACAGAGATCGCTGCAAAAACCCAGTGACTATCAAGCCAATAAGCGACCGTGGTTTGCCGGCGCGGAATACCTCAAGGTGCACCGAACTGATCCCTACCGACTCGCCATGGTGGATCGCATGGCTTTGAGCTTTAGCAGTGCCGACCGAAACGGCTACGTCGCGGGTGCGATCATGCTGTTATCGAGCCTTAATGACAGCCTTAGGCAGGATATCTATCCCGACTCATATCTGGCGGTTTTTTTCGACGAATCCGGTAAGGCGCTGGCGCGAACTGACGGCGGTGGTGAGGGCCGGGATGAAGCTGGTCCCCAGCACAGCCAAAGGCTGGCGGCGCTCACATCCCTGAGCTCTGATCCGGAAATTTGGGGGCAACTGGTGACGCGCGATGTGGGTGGCGAACCCTACTACATGTACATCAACCGGGTTGGCAGTTTTGGTGATTCGCGGCAACTCGGGTTTATCGCGCTCAGTGCCAGCGTTACCGAGGTACTCGAGCCTGCCCGGGCCGCATTGCTTAGAGGCCTCGGGGTATCGTTTGTCGTATCAATTCTCGGCATTCTTGCTGCCCTGTGGGCGGCCGCCAAGTTGGTGAAACCGATACGGGCACTGGCGGGTGAAACGGGGAAAATAAGCGAACGTAAATTTGAGGCTGTGGTGCCCGTTCGGACGCGTATCACTGAATTGGCAAGGTTGTCTGGCTCCCTTGTCAGCATGGCGGAGGATATCCAGCACTACCAGCTTCAGCAGCAAACATTGCACGACAGTATTGTTCGCCTGATTGCCGATGCCATTGATCAGAAATCGCCTTACACGGCCGGTCACTGTGAGCGAGTGCCCGAACTGGGAATAGCCCTTGCGCAAGCGGCCTCCCAGAATGATTCGACACCTTTTGTGAATTTTGAGCTTGTTGGCGAGGAGGCGTGGCGTGAGTTTCGACTTGCGGCGTGGCTGCACGACTGCGGCAAGATTACGACCCCTGAGCATATTGTGGATAAGGGCAGCAAGCTGGAAGCCCAGTACAACCGCATTCACGAAGTGCGAATGCGTTTCGAAGTCTTGTTGCGGGATGCGCATATCCGCTACCTGGAACAGCGGCATGAGCAGCCCGACGCAGAGGCGGTCCTGGCTGCACAACTCGCTGAGGAGCGGCGTGAATTAATGGCCGACTTTGTCTTCGTCGCAGAGTGCAACGTGGGTGGTGAGTTCATGGATGAGAAGCGACTGGCTCGGTTGCGCTCGGTAGGCGCGACTACCTGGACGCGGTATCTGGACAACCGCCTGGGTTTATCTCCAGCAGAGGAGCTCCATTTGAGCCGATTTCCAGGCGAGACGCCCGCGGTGGAGACACTGCTGTCAGATCGGCCGGAGCACGTTTTCCAAGATGATATGGCCCAGTCACGCTATGCAGGGCTGGCGTTCACAATGACGCCCGGCGAGTTCAAGCAGAATCTTGGGGAGATTTACAATCTTTCCATCCAGCGGGGTACGCTGACCCCAGAAGATCGTTATGTTATCAATGAGCACATTATTGCGACCATTAAAATGCTCGAGTCGCTGCCCTGGCCCGACGAACTGAGTCGCATACCCGAATATGCCGGTGGCCACCACGAGAAGCTTGATGGCACGGGCTACCCGCGATCTCTCAAGGCGGAGCAGCTTTCGGTCCCGGCGAGGATTCTCGCGGTTGCGGATGTTATGGAGGCGCTGACAGCTTCAGATCGCCCCTATAAAAAAGCCAAACCCCTTTCAGTCGCACTCCAAATCATGATCAAGATGGCGGCGGACAGTCACCTTGACCCCGACCTGGTTCGTCTCCTGATTACTTCGGGGGTTTATCGTTCCTATGCGGAACAATTTCTCCCGGCTGAGCAGATTGATGCGGTTGACGAGGCGGCGCTGCTCGCAGAGATCGATTCTATTTGAAACGACCCTCCGGCGGCGGTTGGCGTCCAAACGCCGATGACGGGTGACCGAGGTGGACCCTCGGGTGGACTATTCTTCCTTGTAGTTCTCTTCAAGAATGCCTTTTTCTTTCAGGGTCTTGGTGAGCTTTTCCAATCTGACCAGGGCGACTACGCCAAAAACTCCAAAAATAAAGCCCATTAATTCCAGCCCTTCCATGGCTATTGACTCCTGTACAAAGCGCTTTGGTTTGACCGGTGCACGGTTCGCATGCTAACGAGGCCCGAGAAAGGGTCGTCATCTAACGGCATCCGGCAGTGGCCTTATGGTACGGCAGTTCAAGGTTAGTCAGGGATTATTTTCGTGGGGGTAATACCAGATGGCCGAGGTGTACGCGCGTTCCTGCAGTTTGCCGACATCGCCAGCGGCCCGCTGTTCACCAAAGCGCACGGCGTCGTAGGTTGTCCAGCGCGGTGTCGGAATCTCAAGCACCCTGACGTAGTAAAAGGCTGCCTGTGAAGCATCGAAATCAGGATCTCGCCAGACACCTTCAAGGAGGGCAGAGCCAAAGCGATTACTGTAGGTGGCTTGACTCAGGTCGGTGGTGTCCTGAACGGGTTCATAGAGGCCAGAATGTGGATCCCGGGCGCGTCCAGCTGAGGCAGTGACATCATAGACTTTTTCATGGTTCTTGCCCGTCTTGTCCAGCCAGCCCTTGATGACCTGCAGTCGGTCAAGGTGGGCAGAATCGGGATCTTTTTGCGCCTTGATCATGAGGGTTGGTGCGGCACCTGCCAACGGTGGCGGTGTCAGGTAACCCCCCATAGGCGCGCCGTTGGCGTAGCCTAACTCGGCCCAATTTGACGCACTCAGGACATTCCCATCGAAGTCCCAGCCACCGAATACCCGTACCCGGATACGACTACCGGTGGTGGCGTAGACCTCGCGTCGTACCATGGCATCAAAAATCGCCTCCCGGGTGTTCTCCGTCGCCCAGACCGCAGCCAATCCCGAGGACACCATGCGCCAGATTTGTTGTAGCTGCCCCGCCATTTTCAGTTCAGTGCGACCCGGCGCGGGTCCGTCATGGAGGAATTTTCCGAAGTAATTATCCTCCTCCACGGTGGACAGTGCCGTGTGGATGTCGCTGGAGCCAATGACACCAAAGTCGAATGGATTAACCCCAAGGTCTTCCCGGTGGGCCAGGCCCAACCCCAGTGCTGAGCGCGCATACTCATAAGCTAGCATCTGCTCTTGCTTGGGGGTGGTGAGCGTAATGTTACCGTCATCCCATGTTTCAAAGTCGGCAAAAGGATCCTCTGGGGACAGGCGTGGGTGGGTCTCGGCATCGCCCTTGACCTGCGTCATCTCATAGAGGGGTTCCCAGTAGCGTCGTTGCATTGCGTAGTTGGCATCGAGGGATTGGCCGTCGTTTCGCTGTGGGCTGAACATGCGTCCATTACTCAGGTTGCCGTTGTGTGGAATGGCCATGACCCGCCCACCGGTACCTGTCTCGTAGTCTGACAATGCTGACCAGAGGGCTTCCGGATCCGTGCTGTCCTGGGCAGAAAAAGGAATGACCTGCTGCGTTCGTTCGGGGCCATCACGAAAAAGGACCACCCGATGTAAGTTGTCACCGGTCACCATTGAGGTCCATTCGTACCCGATCAAGGTCGTAAAGACACCGGGAGTATAGGCAGCCTCAGCGGCATCAATGCTGGCGTGCCAGGCACTTTCAACCAGCGGCCCGGGGGTTCGAAGTGCAGGATCTGTGCTTTGGATTGCATCGGAAAATAACTTGGCCAACTCAATGTTTTTGTCGGCCTGCAGCAGGTCGGCCATTTGCTGACCCAGCGGCCAGCCATCCAATTCGGAATTTCGATTTTCCAGCAGTGGAAATACACCGTGGTACTCGGCGTGGTCCGTCAGCGCGAGAAAGTCCAATGGGGTCCGCAGCCTGGCGGTCTGTCCCACCTCGTTAGTCACCTGCAAACCCATCGCAAAGCGGTAGGCCTGTGCGGGTCCCATGCGTGAGCCGAGGGTGAATGCATCGGCGGAGACATTGGAGTGCAGGTGGGTGTCTCCCCAGAGCAACTGTCGCTCATCATGCGCTACTACAGGGGAGTAGGTACCTGACGCAAGGGCATTACTGCCCTGCTGGACGGATGAGCCAGCGGCTGCAGCCTGAGTAACCAGCAGGTTGCCAAACATGAAGGGGGGCAACAGCAGCCGCAGCCACAGACCAACGCCACGGGGTTTTTTCAGGGCCGGGCGCACCGAGTCTCGCCTAGAGCGTGGGCGCATTGGCGCGTGCTGCAGCGGCAGCGGCGAGGCTGGTTGCCTCAACCGGCTCCATGGCCCAGGCCAATCCTCGCCTTAACAGCTCGTAAAATTGTGGTGTGTCCCATGCGCAGCGCTCGATATTGGGCCAATAATCCATGAGCGGCTGCATATCGTAATGGTGACGACAGTGCCCCAGGGTCAGGTACAGCACGGCGCCTTTGCCCTGTTCCTTGATGTAGAACACGGGATGTTTTCCGTCAGGCCATTGATCCTCTCTGAATCCCGGTGCGTCGCCCCCAAACTCAGTCTCAAGAAGCACTTTAAGATCACCATGGGTATGCATCAGATACAGCTCATCGGTGGCCTCAAATGCATCGAGACCCGCCACCAGCGGGTGGTCAGGATCCGCGACGGTGACGGCGTAGGGCTCGATGGGCGGGTGAGAGCGAAACATGGAGCCCAGCGTGTCTGCAAACAGGGGTGCCCAGTCCGGGGTTTCAAATATACCGTCTGACATGAGGCGAATAATCGAATTGGTGCCGTGCAGCGCATACCAGCGACCGCCTTCAGCGACCCAGTCTCGCAGCCCCTCCTGGGCGGCGAGCGAGGGAACCACATTGCAGGTGTAACTGACCAGAAAATCAGCTTCCGCGAGGGCCTCAAGATTTTCGTAATCCTCAAAAACACGGATACGCACCCGATCGAATTCTGCGAGCAATTTCAGCAGTTCCAGACGTGCAAAATCAATATCATGCCAGGCGCCGCTGGCGACAAGAATGCCGTTAATACGACCGGCTGTCCGGGCTTCTTTCATTTCGAACTCCTCAACCACTGAGGTATTTATCGAGGGTGGCGTGAAGGTGGCGAATGCGACTTTCCTGGTAACTGGCGAGGCTTACTGCACCTTTTCGTGACGCTCTCATGCCGCGCTGCACCGCCGGCAGGTTCGCATCGTCCTGGTCAAAGACCGGGCCAAGTGCGCCGAGTTCAGGAACAGAAGAAAAAGGTTCTTCCACCGGAAGCACAATGCAAGTCGCCGGATCAGGGCGTTCTGAGCCCTCCGGGTAGCGCAGGAGGATCATAATGTCAAAGATACAGCTGTGGGGATCATTACCATTGGGTAGAAAGCGGTAGACAATATTGCCGTTGTAACCAATCCATACCTGGAAGTTGGGGAACAGACTGTAGAGAATGGCGTCCTCTAACTCGGCCATGGTGGCGTCAGAGAGGTCCTGTCCAGAGGCTTCCTCGAACATCTCCCGATTCATGTCCGCCACGTAGCGCCGCGCTGAAATACCGTTGGGCATCTCAACACCCTCATCGCTATCCAGCGCCATACGACCGGATAATTTCAGAATGTCACGGATGATGGCTTCGTCTGAAATACTGTCCAGATGCGGACTATGAACGGCCATCGGCGTTACCGAACGGCTGACATTGTCGCCAAACGTGTCGTATTGGGAATTCTCGTCCCCTGTAAAAGTAAGAATTTGCTTGTGGGTTTCGACCGTGTGCCAGGACTCCATAAATGCTTCGGCCCCCACCTTCCAATTGCAGTTCATCACGCGCTGCACGTGCACGCCCTTAAAGTAGTTTTCCAGGGGGTAGCGTGAAAAGTGGTCAGGCATGATTTCCATGTAACTTTCAAGCGACGGGCAGTTGGGATCAAAGTTGATGAAGACGAAGCCACCCCAGGTTCCCGTCTGCACCTCCGGTAGCGACATATCCCGGTCTTCAAGATGCTCGAAATCCCACTGGCAGGGAATGCCCTGGAATTCACCGTCGAGATTCCAGGTGGCCCCATGGAAGGGGCACCGGAATTCATTTACGGTGCCCGACTCGTCCCGCAGGCACCGACCGCGGTGCAGGCAGCTGTTAATGAATCCCTTGATCGTGCCCGATGGCGTGCGTGTAACAATCACACTGCTGTCGATAATGTTGTAAACGTGGTGGTCACCGGGTTCAGCGATATCCTCCTCCCGACAGACCATCTGCCAGACCCTGGACCACATATGGGATTTCTCACGATCAAAGAATTCCTGATCGATGTAGCGAGCCACCGAGAGGTCTTCGTCTCCGAGGTGTGGATTACTTTTCATTCGCAGAAATTCTGGGACCTCGACGTTTTCCAGGTCCAATAGATCTTGAAAGGTCGTGCCCTTGAAGCGGCCTCCGTCACCCTGTTTCTTATCTTCTGCCTTATTCAATTTGCCCTCCAGAAACTCAAATGCTGTTTGACTTGTTAGGTTGCCAGAATGTTGACGCCGCTGATGCCAGGAGCACCGTACACGTGGGTATAGCCCACCTTGGGGGCATTGGGTACCTGACGGGCGCCGGCCGTGCCGCGCAGTTGATGGCAGATTTCAAAAACCTGCCGTAGGCCAGAGGCGCCAACGGGTTCTCCGTTGGCCAGGCAGCCCCCATCTGTATTGACCGGTAATTTGCCCTGAATCTCCGTCATGCCCTCGCGCAGCCAGCGCTCCTGTTCGCCATGACGACAAAATCCATTTTCAGCCATGTGCATTATTTCTGCGCCAACCTCAGTGTCCTGTAGCTGCGCAACCTGGACATCCTCCGGGCCAATGCCTGCAAATTCAAAGGCGGCCCTGGATGCGGTCACGGTGGGGGAGGGGGCCACGGTGGGTGCCTGTGACGGACTGAAGACTTCAAAGCTCCCATAGTGTCGGGACCGAACCACAGCACTTTTCAGCAGCACGGGCTTGCTGGTGAACTGGTGGGCCTTGTCGGCACGGCACAGAACCAGTGCGCAGCCACCCTCCGCAGGCGAGCAGAACATGTATTTATTGAGGGGTTCACTCACCATGGGCGCCTGCTCAATCTCATCCCTGCTGAGTGCCGTCTGGCGCCAGGCCGTGGGGGTTATCGAGCCATTGCGAAAAGCCTTCTCCGCGACACGGATCAGGGTGTCACGTGATATCCCATGGTCGTGCATGTAGCGCTGTATTTTCATGGCAAAGTACTGAGTCGTCAGCATGAGGCCTGTCTCGCCATACCAGTCGTCCAACCCCCAGTCCCGGGGTTGGGGGTTAAACGCTCCCCGGGCGTGCTTGTCAAAACCCACCACGAGGCCCGTATCGTACTGTCCCGACTTAATAGCCGAATAGGCGGCATTTAACGAACTGCCTCCTGTGGCACAACCGTTCCAGATATTGGTGAACTGCAGGCCGGTCAATCCCAGTAGATTTACCAGTGAATCAGCGTTACCCCCATCCTGGCTGCCGCCAAAAGCAAATTGCATGGCTTTAAAATCAGTGCCGGCATCCACCAGTGCAGCGCGAGCGGCAAGGGCACCCTGCTCCAATCCAGTGAGACTTGGACTGCGGCCAAAGGGGTGGATACCCAGTCCGACTATTGCAACATCTGTCATGGCGACACCGCGGCGTGAAATTGAAACGTCATGAGCTGTCTCCCATCATCATCACTGCGCACGGGCACTATTTCCAGATCCATGTCGAGACCTATTGCCAAGGTCTCAGGACTGTTCTCCCGCAATCTGCTTTCAACTTTTAATCCACAGGGAAGCTCGACATAACCGACGCCATAAGGGTGGAAGGTTTCCGCTGTTTCGTAGGTCAGGTAAGGGGATTTCGGCATAAAACTCTGTATGGTCCACGTCCACAACCGTCCGGAACGGCCAAGGCCTACGATTTCGGTTTGCTCACTGCTGCATGCGCGACAGCTGTCCTGGCTCGGAAAGGCGTGTTCACCACAATCCATACAGCGGCTGCCCAGCAGCTCCGGGTCTTCGCTCGGCCAGCTGAACAGACCGGGTTGGAGAGGATGTTGGCTCGCCATTTTATTTTCCCCTGGTTGCCTGTGACGGTCGAAAGGGTGATCGCACCCAACGTGCCTGAATCACAGTAACATGCACCTTGACTCATGAGGGCAGCACGGTTGTTCCGGGCTGCCCCACTCTCGACCGGGTGCTCAACAGCACTTTGCTGAGCTGAGTCGGCGGCTGCGCAGACTCGCGTGCTTTGTGCATGTTTTCTCCAGCACGGTCCGATACTAGGAACCGCTCTAAAAAAAAGCAAGCAGGTTTGTTTGGTCTGTTCTCCCTCTGATTGCGTTTGCCTGCACTTTGTAGGATTCTGGGCGCGTTGACTATGCCACCATAGCTAGGATCCCTCAAAAACTATGACTGAAACCACTCGAAGCCAGGTTGGTGCGTCTGCCAAACGTGGGGGAGCAAAGGGAAAGGCACCGTCAAAAAAAATCAGGGCGGGGGCCAATGGTGCGCGCTCCAGTGACGGCTGGCAGGCAGAAAAAAGTGCGCTGACGCGCAAGGCTATTCTTGAGGGCGCCGTTCGTTGTTTTGTCCGGGAGGGTTATACCAAGACCACCACCGCAATGATTGCCGCGGAGGCGGGCGTCTCCAGAGGGGCCATGATGCATCATTTTTCCGCCCGGGCTGAGGTCATGAAAGCGGTGATTGCGCACCTTCACCAGCAACGACTCGAAGAGTATCGGCAACTCATGGCGGAGAATGACATTCCGGAGCAGATTACCCGTGAAGATATCCGCCGTTCGGTTGAGGCGGCATGGACTTATCACAACCTGCCCAGTTTTGTGGCATACCAGGAGCTGCAGTCCGCCGCTCGAACCGATGAGGAACTCGGTGAGGTCATAGACGCATCCGAAAAAGAGTTTGAGAAACAGTTCCTGCGCACTGCAAAAACTGTGTTTCCCCAATGGCGGTCGGTGAGGTCTTTTCAGGCTGCCCATGACCTGGTGCATTTTGTGATGCATGGCATGGCGACCACATACCGCTCCAGCAATAGAAAAAAACGGGCGGAACACATCATAGATCTGGTAACAGACCAACTTGTTGAAATCTATAAACTGGAGGCGTAGCGCACGTTCGATGCGCGCCTTCGTATGCTTGTTGAGCAAAAAAACATGCTGTATTTTTTTTGAGTTCCAATACGAATAACTGCAACGGTACGGGGTGACTATGTTCGGAGGGTTTTCGGGCGCGGGAAAGGTCGTGTCCATAGTGGGTGCGGGGTCTCCGGGTAATATGGGGCAGGTCATGGCTCGACGGTTTGCTGAGGCGGGCGCTAAGGTAGTCGTATCGGGTCGACGCACAGATGTCCTGGCGGACCTGGCCCATGCAATTGACGGGGACTGGGTGGCCTGCGATTTTTGTGACCGATCATCCATCACGCATATGGTTGATGAAATACGGAACCGGCACGGCGCTATTGATGTTGCTATCAACGCTACAGGTTGGGGCCTCCTTACAGGGTTTTGCGAGACGACGGAGGCGGAGTTGGACCGCATGGTCGATCTCCAATTCAAGGGCCCGTTTATTTGGCTGCAACGGTTGGTTGACGTCATGTCACACCAGGAGCGTGGCGCCATCATCCAGATCTCCTCCGCGACCGCGAAAATAATGCTCGATAATCACGCGGCCTATATGGGAACCAAGGCCGGGATTGATCACGTTATCAGGACGGTTGCCAATGAGTTTGGCTGCCATGGGATCCGCGCCAACAGCATTTCCCCCGGGTTGACTGACACCCCCATGACAGCTGAGGCCCTACAGAGTGCAGCCCTGGGGAAGGCGTTTAGTGATTGCTATCCGCTGGGACGGTACGGAACCTCCGATGATATCGCTGCCGCCGCGCTGTTTCTTGCCAGCGATGACTGCTTCATGACGGGAGAAAACCTTCAGGTCAACGGTGGCCTCTGCCTGCGCAGAAATCCGCGAGCCCACGAATTGGAGGAGGCAATGATCAGGGCAGGGGAGATTCCAGCACCTTGATATCTGCCGGATACCTTAATTCGCACAGTAACTACAACGGAGATGAAAAATATGGGACTTCTCAGCAATAAAGTTTGCCTGGTAACGGGTGCGGCCTCAAACCCCGGCCTTGGTCACGCCATAGCGCACTGCTTCGGTGCCGAGGGTGCCAAAGTGATAGCCACCGATGTCGATGGAGATGGTGCGCTTGCGACGGCCGAGAGTATTAATGCCGCCGGTGGCAATGCGACCGGCTGGCGGCAGGACGTGACCGATCCAGATGGTTGGCAGGCGACCCTGGGCAGGATACGGGATGACCACGGACGCATTGATGTACTGGTCAACAACGCGGGCATTGCCGTGCTCAAGAGGCTTGAGGAAATTACCCTTGAGGACTACAACCGGCAGATGGTTGTCAACATGACGAGTGTATTTTTGGGTACGCAGTCTGCAGTTGCCTTGATGCGTGAGACCGGAACCAAAGGCTCAATTATCAACATGTCGTCAGTAGCGGCGCTGGTTGGTGTGATAGGTGTGACGGCCTACGCCGCCAGCAAAGGGGGTGTACTTGGGTTTACCAAAGCAGTCGCGGCGGAAACTGCCGCTGAGGGAATTCGCTGCAACACCATCCACCCAGGGATGATTGCCACCAATATGAACAAGCAGGCCGCAACCGAAAATACCGACGAGTACGAAGCGCTCACATCGGCTATCCCCATGGGCTACATGGGGCCACCAAAAACCATAGGCGATGCGGCACTGTTTCTGGCCAGCGACCTGTCATCCTACATTACGGGGACGCAGTTGGTTGTCGATGGCGGCATGATCAATCAGTAAGGCGTAGGTCGGTCGTCATGGTCAAATAGATGAAGGAGCCTGGTATGAGAGACATTGAGGATCAGCTGGCAATCCGGGCGTTATTAGAGCGCTACTGCGATGGCGTTAATCAGCGTGATGCTGAAATTTGGGGAAGCACCTGGGCGGACGATGCAGTTTGGGAGCTACCCCATCTCGAAATGAAAGGGATCACCGGGCGCGACAACATTATTGCGGCGTGGGTAGAGGCCATGAAGCTCTTTCCCTTTGTCAATATGATGGCGCAGCCAGGGTATATCTCGGTTACCGGTGATAGCGCCACAATGCGCAGTTACACCAATGAAGTGGCAGTGATGCAGGATGGAAGCCAGATAGAACCGCGGGGTGAATACGAGGACGAATGCGTCCGAGTTAATGGCGAGTGGAAGTTTTCACTGCGTCGCTTTCGGGTTCTGCACGGGGAGTAGCGCCTCTGGTCTGTGTTGCTCGGGCTGGCTTTAAACGCCCGGCAATCCGGCGGTGGAGCCGCCGTCAATCACCAACTCTGACCCGGTCATGAAGCGCGAGTCGTCACTGCCAAGGTAAACCACCAGTGAAACTATCTCCTCCATCTGCCCCAGCCGGCCCATAGGCGCAATGCCCTCCAGCATGGCTCTCGCGGCTGAAGGATCGGGTGCGCCGTTGATCGCCCCCTCAATAAGAGGTGTCTCTATAACACCCGGGTGGATCGTGTTGACCCGAATTTTGGTCCTCTCCTTGGCCAGGTGGACTGCACTGGACTTTGCCAATAAGCGCATGGCGCCCTTCGTAGTTGAATAGGTAACATCGCCTGCGAGGGCGAGAATGCCATTGATGGAGCTATTGAGTACGATGGAGCCACCGGGTCCCTCAGGGTTTGTGCGCATTAATTTAATGGCGGTCTTGATAGTCAGCATGGGACCAGTGAGGTTGATGTCCAGCAAGTTCTGCCACGCTTCAGGTGAAACATCCTCAATATTTGCGTCGTCCGTATTGGTGCCGGCATTGGCAAAGGCTATGTCAAGGCGACCAAATTTTTCCTGGATGTGCTTTTCTATGTTTGACCAACCTGGGATGTCCTGAACCGCGTGCTGGATGAAGTCCGCCCCCGTGGCCGCAGCTATGGCATTGCCGGCCTCGACGTTGTTACCCGTGAACACCACGCCAGCAGCACCCTCGTCCATGAAGCCCTCAACTGTGGCTTTACCAATACCGTTTGTTCCGCCCGTGATGAGCGCCACTTTTCCCGAGAGCTTGTCGCCCATAGCCTTCCCCTCACTGCCCCTCGCCCACATTGGTGACGAAGCAGGTCAATACTGATCCCGCAGCCTGATTACTACGACATCGGATCAGGTTATTTAAGCACCTGTAAAAAAGCAAGCATGCTTGACTTTTTCTTGCACGAATCCTAGCCTCAATTTATGGAGTGGGGAGCAACGTCCGGTGAATCCGTCGGGTCAACACCAGAAATAAAAATCAGATTGCTAACTTTTGGAGTCGGTTATGGACAGGCATGCGCTTTACAACCAGATGGTGACCCGTTTGCTGGATCACGTCGCCAACGGCACTACTGATTACGCGGCGGAGACCATGCGGGTGCCTGCCGCCAGTTATACGGATTCTGGTGTCTGGCAGAGTGAAATGGACGGTATTTTCAAGAGTCTCCCCGTCATGGTGGGCCTCTCCCACGAGATACCCGAGCCCGGTGACTTTAAGACCCTTGATATCCTTGGCACGCCCCTGCTGATCAGCCGACAGGCCGACGGGGGTGCCAAGGTGCTCATGAACGTGTGCACCCATCGCGGTATGACCCTGGAATCACGACCATCAGGAAATAAGAAGACGTTCAGCTGTCCCTATCACGCCTGGACGTACGGCGCTGATGGCCGATTGAGGGGCGTCACTGACGTCGTCAAATTTGGTGAAGACTGCCGGGGGACACGCGATCTCGTGTCGTTTCCATGCCACGAGCAAGGGGGTCTGATTTTTGCCGTTCTGGACGCGCACTCAGATGTCGATATCCGGGCGTTTCTCGGTGAGATGATGGACGATATCGCGGAGAAGCATTTTGAAGATTGGCACTACGTGGGGCAGCGGGTGATACAGGGTGCCAACTGGAAAGTGGCCCTTGATGGATATCTGGAGGGATACCACTTTCAGACGGCTCACCCCGAGACCATTGCGCCGCGGACCTATACCAACATCATGGCTTTTGAGGCCTACGGACCTCACATGCTGGTGGGGTATGCCTCCAAGACGATCGAAAAATTACGGGACATCGCGACGGACGATCTCTGGCAACATGAAAATGATGGCTATGACTTTATTCGGTTGATCTTTCCCAACGTCTCTATCTTCGTCGCCCCCGAGATCACACAGATTGCGCAGCTGATACCCGGGCCCGGCCCACTGGAAAACACGACTGTCCTGCATTTCATTCACCATACCCGGCCAGAGGATGAGGAGGGCATTCAGGCGTTGGAGCAAATGGCTGATTGGTTGATGCAGGTGGTTGATGAAGAGGATTACCAGGTTGGTTTGCAGGTGCAGCGCGGGCTGCAATCCGGTCATCTCGCAGACGTGATCTTTGGCAGGAACGAAAGCGGCAATCAGTTTGCTCACCGCTGTATTCAATATTTTGCTGATGGGGCCGTGGGTGATATGCCGAGCCTATAACCTCAGGGAACTTGCAGCGCCCGGGGCTGGGGTGCCCCGGACAGTACGACCGTCAAACTTTAACCATTAACTTGCCAGTATTTTTTCCCTCGAACAGCAGGTTGTAGGCGTCCAGGCAGTTCTCAAATCCATCCACGATGTGCTCCTTGAATTGCAGCTTACCCGCCTTCAACCACTCGGCCATCTGTGCCTGGCCTTCCGGAAACTGCGGCACATAATCACTGATCAGGTAACCCTGTACCGTGACGCTCCGTGCCAGGACCTGCCACCAGTTGTAGGGGCCCGGGGTCGGTTCCGTCGCGTTGTAACTGCTGATGCTGCCACAAAATACAACGGTGGCGTCCTTGTTGAGATTCATCAGCGCAGCGTCCAGCGTGTCGCCCCCGACGTTATCAAAGAACAGATCAACGCCTTCTGGGCACGCTGACCGTATGGCTTCCTCCATGTCGCCGCAGGTTTTGTAATTGATGCAGCCATCGAAGCCCAGTTCTTCGGTCACCCAGCGACACTTTTCATCCGTCCCGGCAAGGCCGACGACCCGCTGGCCCAGAATCTTTCCGATCTGGCCCCCAATTGAACCAACGGCACCCGCCGCGGCGCTCATCAGCAAGGTCTGCCCGGCCGCTGCTTTTCCGGCGCTGATCAGGCCAAAGTAGGGGGTTAGTCCTACGGCACCGAGAACGCTTAAATAGTAGTGAGGCGGAAACGGGCTGTCGGATGGAATTACCGTAAAATACGCTGCGGGAACAACACCACAGGTTTCCCAGGCGCCCATACCCACCACCATGTCTCCGGTGCTGAAACCTTCGGCGGCACTGTGTAATACCCGTCCGACGACCGTTGAGCGGACTGGGTCGCCAATCGGAATGGGAGGAAGGTAACTGGGCACATCAGACATCCAGCCACGAATGGCCGGGTCCAGGGAAAAGTACAGGCACTCAATGAGCAGGTGATCTGCCGGCAGATCATCAATTGTGCGGCTTTCTATATCGATTTCACTGCGGTCAGGGATGCCTAGTGGGCGCTTCTTTAATGTCCATTGCTGTTTGGTAATGGTTTCCACGAATTAACTCCCTAGTGGTTGGCAATGGGCCTACGCTAGCCCCGCTTTGAAAAAGAAGCAAGCAGGTTTGTTTGTTGCCATTTGCCCCGGCGGTGATTATGGTTGAAGGCCGCCTTAACCTCGGCTCGGTAAAATGAGTGATTACATTCCCGTTCTTGAATTGGCGGCGCTGGCACCCGATAGCAGCGCGCTTGTTACTGTACAGGGCTGTGAGGTTCTGCTTTGCCATTCGGGTGGTGAGGTGTTTGCGGTGGGAGGTCGCTGCACCCATCAACAGGAGCCCCTTGTCGGCGGACGCATTCGACGAGGGCACATATCCTGCCCGTTGCACGGCGCCCGTTTTAATCTGCGCACCGGCGAGCCGGTGGGCCAGTTGACACGGATTCCGCTGTCGACCTACCAGGTGCAGGTCGAATCAGGAATGATCGGGGTTAAATTGGACTGACGGCTCCCGTCGGTTGGGGCGAGTGGCGCTACAGGGCGCTCACAGTCAGGCCTGATGTGGCGCCCGATCGGCGATAGCCCGAAATCTCTGCTCGTTGATGCCCGCGGCGGGTACCGAAGCGGTGTTGGAATCAGGTCGCGGTCCAGCCCCCGTCCACAGAGAACAGGGTGCCTGTGACGAACGACGCGGCGTCCGATGCCAGATAAGCAACGGCAGCAGCCACTTCTTCCGGTGTTCCAAGCCGGTTCATGGGGTGCTTGCCAGCCATCCCTTCGGCCACGTCACTGCTGACCGTGTTGTGCAGGAGGGGGGTGGAAATAAAGCCCGGGCAGACCGCATTAACTCGAATTCCTCGCTCGGCATACTCGACAGCAGTACTCCGGGTGAGTCCCGCAACGGCGTGTTTGCTCGCTGTGTACAGACCGGTGCCCGGAAAGGTGGTAAGGCTCAGGGCTGAGGCCATATTAATGATTGAGCCTTCAGCCCGGGGTTCCATGTAGCGCAGTGCCTCGCGCATACACAGCCAGACGCCTTTTAAGTTGACCGCCATTACGCGGTCAAAGTCGACCTCCTCAGACTCAGCAAGGGGAGTCAGTGGGGCGCCGATTCCCGCATTGTTCACGACAATGGCAATGGCACCCAGCTGCTCGTGGGCCTGTTGGAAAAGTTCCGCTACCTGCCCGGCATCACTGACATCAGCCGTCATGGCAATGCAACGGTGTCCGGTTGCGTTGAGTTCGGCAGCTGCCCGCTCGGCGGCAGCCGAGTCAATATCGGCGAGACACACCGAGACCCCGCTGTGGGCCAGGGTCGTTGCACAGGCGAGGCCAATACCGGCACCGGCACCCGTAACGATAGCTGTCTTGCCTTCTAACCCGGAACCCATATTGCTTCTCTCCCATCTGCCCTGCTCTGGTAATGCATCAGCCAGCCCGGATCGCAGTGTACCTGCTCGATGCCAGGCCTGTATTTTTACACCCGTTGATGGGCCAGGTGTTATCGCCCCTGTCGTTTCCGGTGTAGGGGGTGCAGGCGCGTCCGGAGACATCCGGCTCCGTCCCTGGGGCATCAACCGCAACACGCTCTCGTGTCACAAGAGGTTGGGTCGCGACCTGTGCACCTGGCGCCACGGGACTAGAGTGGCTCGGGGTTTCTCGGTACGCCGGGCAACCTGTTGTCGGCAGGGGACCACATGGATGCCGTCGACTCCCAGCAGTTGAGGCTAACCTCGACCCAGCTCGAATCCTCCATGGTGCCCGCTTTGATAAACATCAGGCCAGGCATTTCATCGATGTGCGTGAACATCTGGCTGCCGCAACGAGGGCAAAAGCCGCGGTGTACATGGGAGCCATCACTACCAATGCTGCCGTATTGCTTAAATTGGCCCGAAATCTCGATCGCATTTTGGGGGAACATAACGATCGTGGCCTTCCCGGAGCCAGTGACTTTCTGGCAGTCGCGACAATGGCAGTGCAGTGCCGCAGCGGCATCGCCGCTGTTGTATTGGTACGTTACATCCCCGCAGAGACAGCCGCCGCTGGCCATGGTTACTCCTTCCTGGCTCGAGTTGTGGAAATGGGCAGGGCGATATTAAACCCTTGCCTCCCTCTCGACGGTAATCGGCGCAGCCCACTTTTTCAATACAAACATTCAAATCGGTTTGTTATTGAAATTACCGTATGCGATATTCTGACAACCGATCCGGATCGGGGTAGTCAGCCCCATGGAGAACGACATGCCTCGAGCGGTTAATTTGGCCAGATACCCCCAAGGGGCGATTGCACCGGAGGATTTTGCAGTGGTGGAGGTGCCGCGTCCTGAGGTACAGGACGGTTGGTTTCTTATTCGCAACCGAGTGTTTTCCCTGGACGCCGGATTCAGGCAGTGGATGTCAGAGGGTGCTGGTGACAACTATTTGACGGGCATGCCCCTGGACGAGCCGGTCCAAAGCATTGTGCTGGGGGAGGTGGTGGAGTCGCTGCACCCTGACTACCCGGTCGGCACGCTGGTCAACGCGAGGACGGCCTGGGAAGAAATGAGCCTGCTGGATGGATCTGACCTCTGTGCCCCCCTGCAGTGTGCACAGGACATCCCCCTGCAGGACTACATGTCGACCCTGGGACCTACCGGCATGACCGCGTGGCTGGGCCTATTCCGAATCGGTAAACCCCGAAACGGAGACGTGCTTGTGGTCAGCGCCGCGGGCGGGGCCGTTGGAACGATTGTCGGGCAGCTTGCCAAAGCCGCGGGCTGTCGAACCATTGGGCTGGTAAGCTCGTCTGCCAAGGCGCAGTGGCTTACGGATGAGGTGGGCTACGATGTTGCCATATCCCGTGAGGCGCAGCCCGACCTGGCCGCAGCGCTTGCCGAAGCCGCCCCCTCCGGCATCGATTTGTTTTTTGACAATGTCGGGGGTGGCGTACTGAACACGGTTATGCAGCAGTTGTCCGAAGGCGCGCGCCTGGTGCTCTGCGGCGCTATTTCCCAGTACGAAAGTGAGGTAGAACCCATCGCTCACACCTGGGAGTTGATCACCAAACGTGCCCGTATGGAGGGCTTTATGTTCTCCGATTATGTCGATGAGTTTCCAGCGGTTATGGCGACACTGGAGTCGGCGCTGCGCGACGGGACGCTCAAGACATTTGATCAACAGTATACGGGTATAGAGCAAACCCCTCAGGCGTTCTGTGACATGATGCACGGGGCGTCACGGGGCAAGTGTTTGGTCGTGCTGGACTGATTGGCATGCCCACCCAGTGGAACGATGTGCCCGAGCCCCTGCGCTGCGACATCGACATTGTTGCGGATCCGGGGCTGGCGGAAGATCCCCAGGGTTGTATGCTGGCCTGGCTGGAGGCGGAATCAAGGCCGATGGCTTTTACCCCTCACAACGGAGGCCACTGGATCATTTTTTCCCACAGCCTTGCGCATAAGGTGCTGTGTGACGCCCGAGCCTTTGGCTCGTTCCCAATCGGAGTGCCACCCAACTTTCAGCAGCGTCCAAGGCTAATCCCCCTGGAGAGTGGCCCTGAGGAACATCGGCGTTATCGCCGGCTGCTCCTGCCAGTTTTCCAGCCCACTGTTGTTCAGAAAATGGAGCGAGCCGTGCGGGAGACGGCGATACGAGTACTCGATGAGGCCCTAACCGTTGACGCCCTCGACTTTCTCGCTGACGTCGCCAAGCCCATACCGACCCGTGTGTTTGCTGAACAGATGGGGCTCGAGGTCGACATGCTGCCCCAGTTCTACGCCTGGGAGCAAGGCTTCTACCGTGCCCCGACGGTGGAGGAGCGTGCAGCCTGTGGGCAAAAAATTTCAGAACACCTGCAGGGCGTTGTGGCGCGGCATCAGGAACAGCAGTCCGGAGATGACATTGTGCACCTGTTACTCGCCGCCGAGGTCGAAGGTGAGAAGTTAACCCCCGAGGAGGTGCACGGCATTGCCTATCTCCTGTTTCTGGCGGGTATTGACACTGTTGCCTCGATGCTCTCGCTGACCGTACTGCAATTTGCCCGGAATCCGGGGCAGTATTCGGGCTTTCACCAGAACCCTGAATCCATTGGCGGGTCTGTCGATGAATTGCTGCGTCTCAATGCCTTTATCAGCCTGAATCGGATTTGTGAGGCGGATATCGAACTCGATGGCCTACAGCTCAAAGCCGGTGATAATGTTGTGATCCCGAGTGCACTGACGTCTCGAGACCCCAATACATTCCCCGTCCCCGACCTGTTTAATACGGGACGAAGCCGGACCGAGTTGAATCAGCATCACGCTTTTGGCGCCGGTGCCCACAAGTGTATTGGCTTGCATCTGGCCAAGCTTGAAGTGCGTGTTGTACTCGAGGAGTTCTGCAGGCGTGTCGAGCGGGTGTCCCTCAGTCCTGGCAAGACCATCGTCGGGCATGGGGGGACGACAATGGGTCTTGATACGCTGCCCATCGAGATCGTCAGGGCGTCGTAATGCGGTTAAGCAAAGATTAATCAGGGGTGAGGAGAGATTCTGTAATGTTGAATATGAGCGATTGTTTCCACAATGGTTTTGCGGTTCACGATATTCATGCGGCGAGAGAATCCCTGGGACAAAGTCTTGGGGTCGCATGGAGTCCTGTGCGCACCTTCGATCCTTTACCCTTCTGGACACCCGAGGCCGGGGACCACGAGATTGTGGTTCACGCCTGCTACAGCCGGGAGGGGCCCGTGCATTTGGAACTCTGCCAGGGTAGTTCCCCCTTCTACGACCCGGCAGCCACACCCGACAGCCGCCACGTGGGATTTTGGACGGAGGACCTGGCAGGTCGTGCCGCGGCGCTCCAGGCACAGAACTGGCAGGTACTGGCTGCGGGTGCTTCGCCCGAAGCGGGTTATGGATTGATTTGCTATCTCACGCCGGCAGCGGGGGGGCTGGTCATTGAATTGGTCAGCACCGACCTTCGTCCGGTTATCGCTGAGTGGCTGACAGCGGACAGCTGAATCAGTTCCACGCTGAATTACGAAGGTTCGGGCGGGTCCATCAGCACGCCCCGTCGCGCCGTTGACTTGTTCGGCGCAAGGAAGCGTAATACTCTGGCGCTTGAAAGGTTAGCCCGTCCGGGTGAATCAGGGGCAACAGGCACTGGGCGGGATGGATGATGGGGTGTGATTTCTGCGGCACGACCAGTAACGATACGGTCATGAAAAATGAAGTGGCAGCAGGTCTTGGGTATCGAGCAGGTCCCTGCTCTTAGGAGTCCGTCGGGTGTCGGAAAAATGTGATCCAATCGTTGTTGAATGGGCGGACATCAACCGTGGCTCCCTGGCTTCAAAAGCGCTGATCAACTGTGAACCGATTCGGTTCAATGCGGGCGCGCGCGGCTTGGGCGTGGCTTGGAACCATGGGTTCCGCGCGCTAGCTGCGTCCGGTTGCACCCCGACCACGGCCACCGCAATACAACGCAACGGAGCGCTGAATTGCTTGCGTAAGCCTACCCCCTCGGCCCCGGTGTCTGTGGCCTGTTTGTACACGGCTTGGCGATACCGGGAGCAAGGCTTTTCAGCCATCCACCCCCAAACTGGAGGACCACTACATGCTGTCTGCCGACGATAAATCTGCCATTGCCGAGTTGCTTTCACGCGCATCCTACGGTTACGACGAACGTGACCTCAAAATGCTGGAATCCTGTCTCTGCGACGATGCGGTCGTGAGCCTGCGGATTGCCGGAGGCGAACTTGTGGGGCCCTTCGAGGGACGGGATAGTATTATGCAGCTCTACCGTGATTCGATGGCATCGCAAAACGATGTTCGTCGCCATGTGGTATCCAACCACCTGTTTTCGCCCTCTGATGTCGCTGTATCTGAGGGCGCCGTCGATGTCGTATCCAACCTGACCCTGTTTGCCACAGAGGATGGCGAGACGCGCTTGCTAACGACCGGAGTCTATCGGGATGTGGTGCGGCGAGAGGGGCCGAGTTGGTGCATTGCCCGGCGGCATGTGGATCTGGACAGTGCCTATTAGGGGGTCGGCATGAACCTCGGACGAATTCCTGCCAAGACTGCCAGCCTTGACTCCGGGCGTGAGGCCCTGGTCGATGTTCCCAATGACAGACGGATCAGCTACGGCGAGCTCGACGATCGGGTCCGGCGTCTCGCCAATGCGCTTCGCGATGATCTGGCGCTCCAGAAGGGCGACCGCGTTGCCATCCTGTCCAAGAACTGCATCCAGTACATGGAAGTCTTCTATGGTGTTGCCCGCTGTGGGCTTATCGCCCTCCCGCTAAATTGGCGCCTGAGTGAGGAAGAACTCCTCCGGCTTCTTGAGGATGGGGCGCCAGAAGTTATTGTGGTCTCTGCAGAATATCGCGACCTTGCGGAGCGACTGCGCGGCAGGATCCAGATCCGGGAGTGGCTTGTTTTCGCGGACGACCCAATGGATGACTACGAGCGACTGATCGCCGCAGCTTCACCGGAGGAGCCCGAGTCGGCGTTCACGGTCACCGGGGATGATCCGGCATTGATCCTCTACACCGGCGGCACCACGGGTCTTTCCAAGGGAGCCCTTCACACCCACCATTCGCTCTACATGGGAATGATTAACCAGACCGTGGCTGAGCGAATTGTCCCCACCGACGTCTACATGTTGACGGGCCAGATGTTCCACATACCAGTGGCACTGGCCATGAATTATATGGCCCACGGTTGTCCCGTTGTCCTGATCAACTTTGACGCGAAATTGGCCCTAGAGGTTATCCAGAGGGAACGAGTTTCAGCGTTCCTGGGGATCACTACCATGATTAACTGGATGATGGCAGTGGACGGATTTGACGACTACGATCTGAGCAGTTTGCGCAATTTTCAGTACGGCGGGGGACCCATGCCGCGTTCCGTTGTGGCGGCGGCGATGAAAGCTTTTCCCTGTACGCTTATTCAGGGTTACGGGCAGACCGAAGGTATGACCATGACCTTTCTGTCCCAGGAGGATCACGATAACGCCCTGGCAGGTAGTCATCCCGAGCGGTTGAGTTCCTGTGGCCGTCCCGGCTTCGTTACTGAGGTTCAGGTGGTCAATGCCGATGGCCAGCAGGTGCCCCGGGATGGGCAAACGCCGGGTGAAATCATCGTGCGCTCCGAGGCCAATATGGTGGGCTACTGGCGACGTCCTGAACTCACGGCCGACACGCTGCGCGATGGCTGGCTGTGGACCGGAGATATCGCGGTCTGGGACGGAGATGGTTACATTTTTATCGTCGACCGGGCGAAGGATATGATTATTTCCGGAGGAGAAAATATCTACAGCACGCAGGTGGAGGCGGCTATCCATAACCACCCTGCGGTGCTCGAGTCAGCGGTATTTGGGATACCGGATGATACCTGGGGCGAGGCCGTTAAAGCGGTTGTGGTGCTGAAGCCCGGCGAGGTTGCCACAGCGGAGGATATTATCCATGTCGCCAGCCAGCACCTCGCCTCCTACCAAAAGCCCAAAAGCGTTGATTTTGTAGCGGCTTTACCCAAGGCCCCAACGGGGAAAATTCTCAAGCGAGCGTTGCGCGATCCCTATTGGCAGGGTGAGGGAAGCAAGGTTTGACCAGCTTGATATCGGAGCAACTGTTGGCCAATGTGGGCCGCCAAAGTAGACCCCAGAGGGAAATCGTCACGCGGCGGGATATACGGAAGTATGCCGTTGCCACCGGGAGCAGGCAGCAAAAATATCTGGACGGTGATGTGGCGCCGCCGATGTTTCATGTGCCCCTGTTCTGGGATGTGGTGGCGCTTGATCAGCTCAGTCCCGATGGCGTATCGATTGATACGTTGTTGCCCAAGTTCCCATTGGAGCGGGCGATGGCGGGTGGTCTCGATATCCAGTACCTGAAACCCATCCACCCGGGAGATTGGTTGACCGCAGTGCGTACCCTCACAGCCATCTATGAAAAGGCCGGTCGCTCCGGTCCCCTGATTTTTTATGAAGTTGAGATGGAAATCCGGGATGATCAGGGAGATCTTGTCCTTCGCGAGAAAACCACAAGGATCCTGCGATGAATCCTGCACCCGCCGCAGGCGCCGTGCTACCGGAGCGTCAACACAAACCCGACACCGTCCAGTTGATGCTCTACAACGCCGCCCTGTGGAATGGCCACCGCATTCATTTTGATCTCCCCTACGCGACGGAAATCGAAGGCTATCCGGCTCTGGTGCTCGCCGGGCCAATGCTGGGTGATTGGCTCCATCAGGTGGTTGATGAATGGCTTGGCGATGCCGGCGTTATCACGTCGATCGCCTACTCCAACCGTGGCGCCACCTACGTCGGCGATACGCTGACGGCGACCGCAGTCATCACTGCCTACGATGCCGAAACAGGCGAGGTGATGCTGGACGTCTCGATACTGAATGAGCAGGGAGATGCAGTAGCTCCCGGCACCGTCGGTGTTCGATTACATCGGGGCGCCCGTTAGATGCGGGCGCTGTCTGATATTGCCATCGTTGGCAGCTATGAGACGACGCTGGGTGTTGTCACGGATCGAGGGCCCATGGCTCTTGGCGTCGAGGCCACGCTGGGCGCCATCGCAGATGCCGGCCTCAAGCCCGGCGACGTGGACGGCCTGATTACCTGTAACTCGTTGGTCGTCCCGGTCATGTATCACGCGGAGGCCACGGCGGAATATGCGGGCCTGACACCCGGACATTGCCTGAGCGTCGGTACCGGCGGCGGGACTACCTTCACCGCATTGCGCTACGCCGCAGCAGCGATCCAGACCGGGCTGGCGCACACGGTTGTCGTGGCCATGGCGGACAGTATGCGCAGTTTCATGACCCGTGATCGGGCGATGATGGTGCAGTCCAGCTCTGGGCATCCCATCTATGAGCAGCCTTACGGGCCAACCGTACCCGCTTACTACGCCCTGATAGCGAGGGCTCATATGGCGACTTACGGCACTACCGAGGCGGACTTCGCCGAGGCAATGGTATCTTCCCGGGCCTGGGCATCGCTCAATCCAACCGCCCAGTACCGCGAGCCTGTGAGCGTCGATGACGTCCTCAATTCAAAGCCAATCGCCGATCCCCTGAAGCTGCTGGACTGCTCAATCGTGTCAGATGGGGGAGCAGCTGTGGTGCTCACCAGCCTGGACCGCGCGCATCACCTCCCGCACCCACCCGTTATGGTCAGGGGGTACGGCGAAGGCCATCATTATGAACACATCAGCCAGGCATCGAGCCTGACGACGTCCGCGGCGGTCGATTCAGGAAAGGCCGCGCTGGCCCAGGCGGGAATTGGGGTGGGGGAGGTGGATTTGGCGCAGCTCTATGATTGTTTTTCACCGGCGCTACTCATTCAACTTGAAGATCTGGGGTTTTGCGACAAAGGGGAAGCCGGGGCCTTATTGGCCAGTGGTGCGACCCGACCCGGTGGGCAGCTACCGGTGAATACCCACGGTGGCATGCTGTCCCACTGCCACCCCGGTAATCCCGGTGCGATGTTTGGTCTTACCGAGGCCATACGTCAATATCGCGGCACAGCGGGAGATCGCCAACTGGACCGTTTGGAACACACCCTGCTCCATGCACAGGGTGGCATCATGTCAAGTCACGCGACGCTGATTTTGGGTCGCGGGGACCGGGGGTAGTTTTTGATGGGTGGCACCGATCAGGTAAACCAGGCTTACGCCGAGGGCATAGACGCCGGGCGCTTGTTGATCCAGCAATGTCTCGATTGCCAACGCTGTCAGTTTTATCCACGTATCACCTGCAGTCACTGCGCCGGAGACCGGCTGGATTGGACGGAGTCCCGGGGTGGGGGAGTGGTGGTGAGTTTTACAGTGGTGCGCAGGGGCGTATCGGCAGATTTTATTGCCCCCTACGTAGTGGCACTGGTGGAACTCGATGAAGGTGTTCGGATGATGACCCATATCGTTGGTCCTGACCCCGAGCAGGTGCAAATTGGTACGCCGGTCGTCCTGACATTTCAGCCTGTGGGCGCCGCCGGCAGGTTGCCGGTATTCAGCCCCAGTCCACTGCAGCAAGGAGAGGCATCCCCGTGAACAGTAAATTGATACCAGTGGCGGTAATTAACCCCGATGCCCCAGCGGAGTGTCTGGAGGCCAAGCAGCCTGAAATCGACAACGGCACGGCGATCCATGACAAAAGCGGTTACTTTTCGTCAAGTTTCATGCAGCGTGAATGGGATCGGGTTTGGACTCGGAGCTGGCTTCTGGCCGGCGTAGTCAGTGACCTTCCTGCGCTGGGCGACTACTTTCTGTTCCGCATAGGCCACGAATCTTTCATCATATCCAGAACGAAGGAGGGTATACGTGCGTTCTATAACGTGTGCCCCCATCGAGGATCACGCCTGCTCAACCAGGAGCGCGGCAATAGAAAAGTCTTTGTCTGTCCATTTCATAGCTGGAGTTTTACCCAGGACGGCGCCCTGCGCAGCATCACTGACGAGGAGACCTTCAGACCAGAAGTGGTCGGACACAGGCCCGGCCTGAGGCAGGCGCGCTGCGAGATTCATGCTGGTCTTATTTTTATCAATATGGATGACGATGCCGTCCCCCTTGCCGAAGAGTTGGGTTTGCCAGAAGGCTACCTCGAGAACTATCAGATTGACCGCATGAAAGTGGTTCGCCATGTCTGCAGTGAGTGGGGTTCAAACTGGAAAGTTGGCGTCGAGGCGTTCTATGAAAGCTATCACCTGCATGCGGTGCACCCAGAGACCCGGGGCGTTATGGGAGACCTGAACGTTCAGTACGATCTGTATCCCATGGGAGCCAGCAGAATGATTGTTCCATTGGGGGAGCCCAGCCCACGTATCCCTGACCAGCAGACTGTCAATGAAGGGTTGCAATTCATGCTGCGGGAGGCAGGGGTGGACCCGGATACTTTCGCTGGTTCCGCTCTGGATGTCCGCAGGGCCATTCAACAGGGTAAGCGCGCCCGCTCGGAGCGACTCGGTCTGGGGTACGAGCGTTTTACCGACGGGCAGCTATCAGACAGTTGGGCGACGGGCATATTCCCCAATGTCCAGATCGGGTGTCACCCCGAAGCCATCTTCCTGATGCGTTTTCTGCCCCACGATACTGACCCCCAGAAATTCTGGTACGACACCATGACCCTGATGTTTCCGGTGGATGATCCCAACTACTGTCCCCCTGGCTGGATGGGCCTGCCGGACAATACGGACGTGACCGGGACAGTCCGGGCACCCACGGAAACCTATCTCATTGATGAAGATCCCAACCTGGGTCTGGTGCTTGGACAGGATGCTGCGTTTCTCCCCTCGGTGCAGGAGGGTATGCGTAGCAAGGCATTTCAGGGCCAACTCTGGGGAGAGCAAGAGCAGCGCCTGCGACACTTTCATGTTGAGCTCGAACGTCGGATAGCGATCGAGCCCTGCGGGTGATGCGGGTTACTGGCATGGCAACATCCGATGCTACCCCGGGTCTCGAAGCACCCGTCCGGTTCGGTATTGTGCTGATGGTCGCCGTGGCACTGTGGTCAGTGGGTCTTGATGCGGATACCAGCTATTCACCCAATACCGATCCGCAGCGTACCCAGCTTTACTGGGGGGACCTGCACCTGCATACCAGTAACTCCGCTGACGCCTATACCATGGGGTCCCGGATAACCCCAGATACAGCCTATCGTTTTGCCCGGGGCGAGCAGGTGGTAGCGGGCAACGGCATGCCGGTACGTCCCCGTTACCCGCTGGACTTTCTCGCCATCAGTGACCATGCAGAGTACCTTTCGGTCTATCGTCTGCTCGATGCTGAAGATAGTCGGTTGGCGGACTGGCCGTTGGCTGCAGAGTGGTTGGAGCTGCTGCGCAGCGATCGCATGGGTGAACTCACCATGGCTTTTGCCGATGCATTCCAGAATCCGACGCCCGAGAAAATGACGCCAGCGCCGGTTGTGACCGCTGCCTGGGCCGACGCAGTGGCAACGGCTGACCGAAACAACCAGCCCCACCTGTTCACGGCGTTTCCAGCCTATGAGTGGACCTCCACTATATCCGGCGACAATCTTCATCGAGTGGTGCTGTACAGGGAGGGGCAGGGCTACGCAGACCGGTTGGTGCCTTTTTCCTCACAGGACAGTAATGACCCCGAGGATTTATGGGCCGCGATGGCGCACTACGAGGCCGCGACCGAGGGTTCGATATTGGCCATTCCCCATAATTCCAATGTCAGTAATGGCCGGATGTTTGCCCCAGAAACATTGGCGGGTGTCCCAATCGGGGCAGCCTATGCCGAGATGAGGGCCCGATGGGAGCCCCTGCTCGAGGTGACCCAGGTCAAGGGCGACTCGGAGACGCATCCGATCCTCTCGCCCGACGATCGCTATGCCGCTTTTGAGCGTTGGGACGAAGGCAACATTGCCCTCACTGAGGGCAAGGCAGACTGGATGTTTGCCCAGGAGTATGCCCGCCCGGCATTGGGGCAGGGGCTGCACTACAGACGCAGCCTGGGCGTCAATCCCTATCGTTTCGGGATGATCGGTGCGACCGACTCACATACAGGTTACAGCGCTGTGGCGGAGGATAATTTTTTCGGAAAGTTCCGTTCTACGGAACCCTCGGCGGAGCGCATGTTCACCCAGATGGCCCAGGTTCTCAACGACAACTGGCGTTTGAGTGCTTCCGGTCTGACGGGCGTGTGGGCCGCAGAAAATACCCGGCAGGCGCTTTTCGATGCGCTCCAGCGCAGGGAGGTTTATGCCACTACAGGTTCGCGCATTCAGCTGCGATTTTTTGCCGGCTGGGATTTCACGGAGACAGACCTTCAGGCGGTTCCCGTTTCTGCCGTGGGGTATGCGCGCGGCGTCCCAATGGGGGGAACCCTGGCACTGCCGGTCCAGGTGGGTCATGGGGCTGAGCCCATGGCCCCCAGTTTTCTCATTCTTGCCATGAAGGAACCTGACGGCCCTGACCTCCACGCGCTGCAGGTCGTCAAGGGCTGGATTGATGGAACGGGTGCGCGCCGGGAGCAGGTTTACGATGTCGCATTGGCCGGTACGGCGGAAACGGACGGCGCTGCAGCGCTGCGCACGGTGTGGACAGACATCGAATTCGATCCCGCAGCGGATGCCGTCTATTATGCCCGGGTGATCGAGGTACCCCGGCCACGCTGGACCACGCGGGATGCCGCATTCTTTGGCGTGGAGCGACCCGCAGCGGCACCGGAATTCATTCAGGATCGCGCGTATAGCTCGCCCATCTGGTATGAGGTTCCTACAAATCCATGAACGAAGTCCCCGGGGCTCAGTGATGGCTTATGGCGCCGGTACGTCAGCATCGGATGCCCAACCGGTGCTGTATTACTATCCCTCTCCCAACTCCCTGAAAGTCATTATTCTCCTCCACGAACTCGAAATCGACTGGCAGGGTCGACAGGTTGATTTGGCAGGAGGTGAGCAACTCGGCCCCGCGTTTGCTGCTTTGAATCCAAACCGAAAGGTGCCCCTGCTGCAGCTTGCAGATGGCCAGATTATTTTCGAATCGGGCGCGATTCTCGAGTTTCTGGCGGAGCAGCACGGCCGATTCATCGGGGGTGGTTTCAGTGAGCGCTGGCTGTGCAAGCAGTGGCTCTACTGGCAAATGTCTGCTCTGGGACCTGCAGCGGGGCAGGCGCATCATTTTCGCAAGTTTGCGCCTGAACGGGTCCCCTATGGAATTCGCAGGTACACCGATGAAGTTAACCGCCTGTACGGGGTTATGAATGAGGTTCTATCGCGGCGGCCGTGGCTGGCGGGCACGTATTCGATAGCTGATATTGCCTGCTGGCCATGGGTGGTTCACGCCGACTGGCAGGGTCAGACGCTGACAGAATTTCCCGCAGTCGCACGATGGTACGAGTCGCTGCGCTCACGGCCTTCGGTCGAGGCTGCCATGGCCCGCTACGCCACCCGGGAAATCCCGGCGGAGGACTACACGCTGCTGCTCAACCAAAGGGCAGGGGCTTTACAACCGACCCAGGATAATGGATAGGGCATGACTGATTTGATACTGCATCACTACGACGCTTCTCCTTTTTCGCAAAAGGCACAGAAAATTCTGGGTATAAAGGGGCTCGACTGGCGTTCAGTTGAAATGCCCATGGCTGCTCCCAAACCCGATATCGAGGCGTTGACTGGCGGTTATCGGGGTACGCCGGTACTGCAAATTGGCAGCGATATTTTTATCGATACGGTAGCCATAGCCGACGCCCTTGATTATTTCTACCCCGAGACCCCCCGCTTGGTTGCACCCTCCTACCTTGTCAGTGATGCCATGGGACTTTGGGCAGACGGGCTTTTCGAACCCGTGCTGCGCTCGGCGGTGGCACTCTACGCCCAGGACTGGGACGCACACTTTTACAACGACCGCGCGGCGGTCTTTCCCCATCTTGATTTTGCAGCCCTACCGGAGACCCGTGATCATATGGCCCTGAAGATTGTGCAGTCAGCGCGCCTGCTGGACGATCAGCTTGCTGATGGCCGCGCCTATCTTGACGGCGATCACTGCAGCCTGGCGGATGTGCACTGCTGGGGGATACTGTGGTTTGTTCGCAGTGGTCTACCTGAAGTTAGCAATGATATTGCCGGACTGGGCGCACTCGACCGTTGGTTCGCTCGCGTCAGCAGCATGGGTGCCGGTTCCCGGCTGGAGTCCGACTACGAAGTGGCGCGAGCCGCGCTGGCACAGCAACCCATCAACCCCCTGGACCTGCCTGGCGGCCAGCCCCGGGTCGGCAGGTTGGCGACCTGGTGGGATACCCCGGTAGCCGTCTGCGCCGTCGGCGCTGACCGCGGCTGTGTGCGGGGGACATTGCTCGCCCAGGGTGATCGCCTGATAACGCTGCGCGTTGAGGGGGAAGGGCTGGGGGTCCGGCAGGTGCACTTTCCCAGTTCAGGATACGAAGTCAGCAGAGTGTGACTGGAGGGTCCATGCATTATGAATAATCTACTCCATTTTCCCGATGGCTCGTCGCGAGTTGCACTGGTTACCGGCGCCGCCGGTGGCATTGGTGCTGCGACCGCCCATGCCCTTGCGCGCCATGGCGCCCAGGTCGTAGTGACTGATGTGGAACAGGCGTCCTTAACCGCCCTAGCTGCCAGTATTAGGGCGGCAGGTGGCGAGGCCTCGGCCTGTGCGCTCGATGTGGGTGATCCCCTGAGCTGGCAACAGGCGCGCGAGCACGTGCAGGCGACCTTCGGAAATCTCTCTATTTTGGTCAACAACGCCGGGATTGACGTGGTCAGGAGTGTGGCAGACACCACCCTGGCAGATTGGGAGCGGCTGTTTCGGGTCAACAGCACCGGGATGTTCCTGGGAACCCAGTGTTTTCTGGATGACCTACATGTGGCCGGTGAGGCAGCGGGGGTGCGCAGTTCGATCGTTAATATGTCGTCGATCTGCGGCAACATCGGCGTCGCGTTTCAGACGGCCTACTGCGCAACCAAGGGCGCCGTGCGGATGTTTACCAAGGCCGCCGCGGTGGAGTTCGGCGCACTCGACCGGATGGTAAGGATCAATTCCATTCACCCCGGAACTGTCGATACGGCTTTCGCTGCCCAGTGCCTCACGGAACTCGGCGAAGCAGGATTTGCTCCGAGTCCCGCCGAGGCCCGGGAGGCCATCCGCGCCGCGCATCCCATCGGTAACATGGCGCAGGGTGACGAGATTGCTGATGCCATTCTATTCCTTGCGTCTGATTTGTCGCGATTTATGACGGGTTCGGAAATGTTGGTAGACGGGGGTTACACCGCCCAGTAATCCGAATAAGCCTTCTCCGGGCTGAACCACAGAGCGCGTTTATGTCGCCTCGATGAGGTCCAGGGGGTACTGGTACAGCGACTCCACCCGGTCAGCCGTGACGAGGAACACGTTTTCCATGTGGGATGGCCCTAATTTGCTGCCGAAATATAGGCAGTCAATACTGATGGCCATCCCCGCTTCGATCCGGAAGCCATCCCGGGCCGCGTGTAACCCCGTTCCGGGGAACGGGACCGGGCTTTCCAGCGGCACCCGACCGATGGAATGGGCGACTACCAACAGTTTTTCAGGCGCAGCGAGGCGCTGCAGGGCAGGAATATTGTGGGTTCGACAGATCTCCGCCGTGTTGGCACCGGGTTGGAGTCGCGCGGTGATGGTATCGAAAATTTCACGGACTGCCGCATGCTGGTCCCGGTAGGCCTGGGGGGCGGTGCCAATATGGGCGGTCCTGTTAATGTCTATCCAGTAACCCCGATAACGGCCCTGGGTCTCAAGAATGGCTATTTCGCCACTTTTGAAGGGGGTGTCGTATTTGGTGCGAAAGAGGTCAGGCCTGAAGACCAGGTCGTAGGCGCCACCAAAGAGCATTGGACTGCCCGGTAGCGGGTCGACGTCCTGCTCGATCATGAATTGTGCAACTGACCGTTCCACATCACTCCATCGGACACCGATGCCCAACTGGGCGACCGAGTGCGCCATGATCCTGTCTGCCGCCCTGCCACTGTCGCGCAGCAGAGCAATTTCATCGGGCTGTTTGATGGCGCGGCATGCCAGCATAACGTCCAGCCCATCGGCCCAGGCCTGCCCTGTCTGCGAGCTCAGCTCGTTGGCTACCCGCAGATCATCAAAGAGTATGAGTTCATGGGTTAGGTCAAAATTGGCAAGACACGACGCGATGGAACTGCAGATGTTAGCAGCGCAGTCGCCGTCCACCTGAGCACTGAGTTGCCCCAATTCGCAAATTAAATCTTCCGGTAAGGAGAGGTGGGCATCCTGTGCCCTGGCGGTTTCGCAGAAGTTCAACATGTCATAGGTGCGCAACCGGTCATAGGCAACGGGAACACCCTCACGTTGGGCGATAACCAGTGCTAGCAGGCTGGCTTCAGGGAGAAAAAGCGTTACCCTGCCCTCGGTTTTGGCGGGTATGAACACAGCCGCTATGGGTTCAATCAGGTTCCATCCATCCATGACCGAGTTTAAGCCGCTACTGTAAGCGACGTTATCGACAGTGGTCAGGACGATACCTGCGGCATCTGTCTCAGCCAGCCGCCGACGAATTGCCGCTATTTGTCCCTTCATTATTCTGCACTCCAATAAGTTGAACCGGTCGCCGTCACATAAGGGGATCAAAGCCGCCAGGCTTGTTGCACCGGCAGATATAGCTCTATAGTATCCTTGTTGTGCACAAGCAAGTGTATCAGGCAATCCTGCTACCCCCGCAAAGCGGTGGCGGATTGGCATAAAAACAACAGTGCAGGAGATAACCATGACGACCACTCATATGTCACCCAAAGATCTCGTTTCTCGACGGTCCACGCTTTCCCTGGCGGTTGCCATGCTCGTTTCGAGCCCTTTCGCGCTCGCCCAGGACGAGGATGCTTCAGCGACAGCCCTCGAAGAAGTCGTAGTAACCGGCACGAAACGGGATATCAGCCAGCAGTCACTACCCATTGCGGTCAGTACCATCACCGCCGCCCAGTTGGACAAGACATTTCAGAACTCAGTCACTGAATTGGCGCAGTTCGCACCTAATGTCACCCTGACCCCACAAAACGGTTTCAATGCGATCGCCGGTGGTATGCGGGGTACGGGATTTATTTCGATTCTGGTCACGAAGGACCCCTCGGTTGGTATCACCGTGGACGAATTTGCTTTCAACCACGTTCAATCCCAGTTCATTGAAGTCTTTGACATTGAGCAGGTGGAAATTTTTCGTGGCCCCCAGGGCACTCTTTTTGGCAAAAACACCACAGCGGGCGCTATTGCGTTTACCACGGTCAAACCCGATGTGGGTGGAGAAGTCTCGGGTAACGTGGAAGTCAATTTCGGCCGCTACGCGAGCAATGACAGCGATCTCAGTAAATTCAAATTTGCACTGAACGTGCCTCTTGGTGAGACCCTGGCGGCGAGATTGTCAGTTATTCGCGATTACTCCGATGGCTATTACTCCAACACCAAGCCAATGGGTGGTACTTTCCAGTGCTTTGTGTGCAGCGATGGTTTGTTCCCGACGCCCGGCAACCCAAGTACCGCTGAGATCAAGAGTACGTACCCAACCACAGGAGACGGCTCAGACATTGGCGGTAAGGATGTACTGGCCGGAAAGCTCAAGTTCAGGTGGGAACCTACTGACTGGTACGAGGCTGATTTGATCTTCGAATACCTCGACGACCAGTCGGAGACAGTGGCAACTGCAAACGAAACACCCGAGGGTGAGGGTTATATCTGGCCCATCATTGGTTTTCCTGGTATCGAGTCGGCGGGTGTCGACAGCCCCTTCACAACGGGTCAGTCCTATACCCAGAACGAAATCATCAACATGAGTGCCGGTCACCAGGTGGAGGCATCGGGTATCTACCTGAATCAGGTATTTACCGTGGGTAACTACCAGATTAAGTCGATCACGGGTATGCGTGACCAGGACGAGATCCTCGCCAGTACTTATACGGGTGAGGCCTACACTTCGCTGTACGACGCCAGCCGCAATACCAAGCGTGAGCAGTTCCAGCAGGAACTGCGGTTGGTTAGCCAGTACGACGGCCGTTTCAACTGGGTGGGTGGTGCTGCTGTGTATCGAGACGATGTGGAGTTCATCGTCTTTGGTAATCTGGGCTTCTTCGGCCCCCTCGCTGCTACCAACTTCTATGACACCCGGTATGAGGTCCAGGAAACCGTTCAGGACCGAACCGCCTGGGCTGTCTATGCAGACGGTTCCTTTGACCTGACTGACCGGCTCACCCTGAGTGCCGGACTGCGCTATACCGAGGACCAGAAAGATTTCGAACGCTATAACCTGGGTACTGCCGACAATCCCGTGAGCAACATCATCACACTGGACCAATATCAGGGTCCGCATACCAACCCGCTACCCGAGTCCGCTTTTGGCAACGTTCAGAAGAACTCCAAGACCTTCGATAAAGTGACGTACCGGCTGGTTGCGGACTATCGTTTCACCGACGAGATAATGGCCTATGCCAGTTTTGCGACCGGCTTCGTGGCCGGAGGCTTTTCCGAAACCTGCGGCTCGGCCTTTTCCTGTTCACCCTATGACAGCGAAGAGAATGAAAACTTTGAGGTGGGCCTGAAATCGGATCTTCTGGACGGTACCCTCCGCCTGAACCTCGCTGCTTTCAATACGGAGTACGAGAACCTGCAGCGGGATACGGTTGTTACTATTCAGGATGCGGCGGGCAATACCTTCCAGGAGACCGTTTCGGTCAACGAAGGCACCTCAACGGCCCGGGGTGTGGAAGCCGAATTCCAGTGGGCAGTATCGGATAATTTCCGACTGGATGGGATGCTCGGTTATCTCGATCATGAGTACGATGACTACCGTCCGGGCATCAACCCCGCCGACCTGGGTTTGGCCGCTGGCGATGCGATAAATCCTGACCTGTCGGGTCTGCGGGTGCCCTTTTCGCCCGAGTTGACTTATGCACTCGCTGCGACGTTCTTCCAGGATCTTGCCAACGGGGCGACGCTGACCTACAACCTGAACATGCACTACCAGGATGATGCTGAGACCAGTCCATTTCCGGCCAATTTCCAGGGTGCCAATAGCGATGGTTCGCCGGTGATCCGCCAGAAAGCTTTTACCCAGATGGAGGAGCGCACGCTGGTTAACGGATATATCACCTATACCGGCCCCAACGGCGGTGTTGAAGTATCCATTTACGGGAAAAATCTTGGCAACGAGACCTATCGCGTAGCCGCCAACCCGGTGGCGACGCTTTGGAACTTTACCCGCCATGGTGCGCCGCGGGAGTACGGCATTCAGGTGGGCTACAGCTTCTGAGTAGGCTGATCAGTCTGAAGGGCCCTGTTGGGCCCTTTTTTGTCTACGCAATCCGCACGGAGCCCAAGCCATGGATTACAGTCAGGATGAACTGACCCGAGCCTATCGACTGATGAAGACCATCCGCGAATTTGAGGAGCGGATTCGGTCTGAGTACCAGCAGGGCAAGTTGCCGGGTTTCATCCACATGTACCGGAATCAGGAAGCCATCGCCGTGGGTGCGTGTCTTGACATGACAGACGGTGACTATATCGCCAGTACCCACCGTGGTCACGGACACTGCATAGCCAAGGGTTGTGAGCTCGAGGGAATGATGCTGGAGCTTGCCTGCAAGCAGGATGGTTTGTGCAATGGGAAAGGCGGCTCAATGCACATAGCGGATATGAGCAAGGGCATGCTCGGTGCCAACGCCATCGTGGGGGGTGGTCCACCCATTGCAGCCGGGGCGGCGCTGACGGCAAAGACTCTGGGTACCGGTGGCGTCGCCATGGCCTTCATTGGTGATGGCGCATCCGATCAGGGCACGGTCGCTGAGGCGCTCAATCTGGCTGTGGTGTTACAGCTCCCCATGATCTTCATGTACGAAAATAATTTTTACGCCGAATTTACGCGTAATCCCAAATCAGAAGGACAGATTGCGGCCCGTGCCGGAAGCTTCGGAATGCCGTCGCTAGTCGTTGATGGTTCTGACTTTTTCGCTGTACATGCGGCCTGTCGCGAAGCGATTGAAAGGGGGCGTACAGGGGGTGGTCCCACGGCGATTGAGGCGGTATCAGCACGCTACTATGGGCATTTTGAAGGTGATCCCCAGGCCTATCGGGATCCAGCGGAGCTGCAGGCCCAGCGGGAGGCGGGGGATCCATTAGTGCATTTTCTTGCTGATGAGCGAACGTCTGAGTTGGAAGCTGACCGCATTGCGGATATCGATGCGGACATTCTCGCTGAGCTGGATCGTACGGTCGCGCTGGCCCTCGCGGCGGACGATCCCAGCCCCGACAAGCTTTATACCGATGTTTACGTCAGTTATGAAGGGAGGGCGATGCGATGAAAAAAATGTCGATCCGTGACGCCATTAACCTGACCTTGCATGAGGAGATGGCGCGGGATTCGCGGGTGATTGTCATGGGGGAAGACGTCGCCAGTGGTCAGGGTGGTGTCTACGGCATAACCGCGGGCCTGCCCGAAAAATTTGGCGTCGCCCGGGTAATCGACACCCCTATAACGGAGAGCGCGATTATCGGTGCTGCGGGTGGTGCAGCGTTGACAGGCCTGAGACCGGTGGCTGAGTTGATGTTTGTTGATTTTCTGGGTGTCTGCCTGGACCAGTTGCTCAACCAGATTGCGAAGTTTCGCTATATGTTTGGTGGCCAGGCACGCACACCTCTCGTGATTCGGACCATGATTGGGGCAGGCGAGGGCACGGGGCCCCAGCATTCCCAGATCCTCTATCCCATGCTCGCGGCCATCCCGGGCATCAAAGTGGTGGTGCCTTCAAATGCCGCGGATGCCAAAGGCTTGTTGGCCGAGGCAATCCGACAGGATGACCCGGTGGTTTTTTGTGAACACAAGGCCCTGTATATGGATGAGTGTGTGGTTCCAGAGGGTGACTATGTTATTCCGTTTGGTAAGGCACGAACCGTTGTAGAAGGCAGTGACATTACCCTCTGCGGCCTGTCGCGCATGGCGGTGCTGGCAGAACACGCGGCTGGGGAACTGGCCAGCGAGGGGATCAGTGCCGAGGTCATTGATCCGCGTACGCTTTCACCCCTCGATGAGCAGGCTATTTTGGACAGCGTGGCAAAAACCGGGCGCTTGGTCGTGGTGGATGAAGCGAACCCCCTGTGCAGCATGGCCAGTGAGATAGCGGCAGTGGTTGCGGAATTCGGCTTTGATTACCTCGACGCGCCGATACAGCGGGTTACTGCACCCCACACCCCGGTGCCGGCCACACCCTGCCTGGAAAAAGCGTATGTCCCCAGTGTTTCGGATATCGTCAGATCAGCTAAAAAAGCGTTAGATTACTGATTACACGGTTTCTCAATTGCTACAGGAGAGAAAGATTGAAAATCTTGCGGCCCAGCTCTGCATACGGCTTGTTGCTTATGTTGACCGCGACATCCCTCGGCCATGCTGCGGTGGGTGCTGGTGATGCCAACAGCCGCCAAGGCGGCGCCGTCCTCTTTGAGCAGCATTGCCAGCACTGCCACGACGGATCCGTGCCGAAGGCGCCTCATTCCATCAGTTTTAACATGATGTCAACAGATAGCATTATCGGCGCACTGACCGAGGGGGTCATGCGTCAGCAGGCTGCCCAGCTTTCGGCCGACCAGCGTCGTGACATAGCCGAATATCTCAGTGGTGTTGAGGAACGGGTGAGTTATGAGGTCCCCCAATGTGGGGATGAAGTCAGCGCGCTGGTTGGCGCCCCGATTCCCGCGTGGAACAGTTGGGGAGGTGGGATTACCAACAATCGCTTCCAGGCCGCCGACGCGGCCGGCATAGCGTCTGACGATCTGGATGGGCTCACCTTGAAATGGGCTTTTGCCTACCCCGGAGCGAGTCGGGCTCGATCCCAGCCCCTCGTTTACGGCGATACGGTGTTTGTTGGCTCACAGCGAGGCACGGTTTATGCACTCGATATCGGGTCGGGTTGTGCGCGCTGGCAGTACGAGGCCGGTGCAGAGGTGCGCAACGGCCCGACCATCGGTGTAGTAAACGGGCAGGAAGACCCGCTGGTTTTTTTCGGTGATTTTGAGGCGCGGGTTCATGCTGTTTCAGCGCGGACGGGTCAGAGGGTCTGGCGGCGGGATGTGGCTACCCATAGGGACGCCACCATAACGGGGTCAGTGAAATTCCGTGACGGGCGACTCTACATACCCATTTCGTCTTCAGAATGGGCGACGGCGGCAGATCCGGGCTATGCCTGCTGTACCTTCCGCGGCAGTGTGACGGCCCTCGATGCCGCGCACGGGGAGATAATCTGGAATACGTTTGCCATAACCGATGTGCCGGGTGAGACCGGGGCTACCAACCCCATGGGAGCCAAACGAATGGCGCCGGCCGGTGCGCCGATCTGGAACTCACCGACCCTGGACGCACAGCGCGGCGTGCTGTACGTCGGCACCGGAGAGGCCTACACCTCCCCCGCATCCGAGGCCAGCGATGCGGTAATAGCGATACGTCTTAGCGACGGCGCGATCATGTGGACACGGCAGTTGCTGTCCGGGGACGCCTGGAACATGGCTTGCTTTATTGGCGGCGGCGGTAATTGCCCAGAGGAGAATGGCCCGGATCTGGACATTGGCGCCTCGACCATACTTTGGCATGGGGCGGAGCGGGATCTATTGTTTGTGGGTCAAAAAAGTGGCGATGTTTATGCGCTGGACCCGGATGATGCCGGTGCGACCGTGTGGCACCGAAAGCTGGGTCGGGGTGGGTTTGCCGGTGGCGTCCACTGGGGTATGACCGCCAGCCACACGAATCTGTTTGTACCCATAGCAGATACGTATTTTCCCGGAGTCCCGGACGGTGATGCCTTTCCGGGGCTGCATGCGCTCGATCCTGAAACAGGTCAGGTGAGGTGGTATAGCCCGGTTACAGATGAGTGCGCGGAGGACAGCAAACCCCTGTGTGATCCGGGACTGTCCGCCGCCGCGACCAGTGCCGGAGAGTTGGTATTCGCAGGTGGCTTCGATGGCCTGCTCAAGGCGTATGACGCCGACTCGGGCCGCGTATTGTGGCAATTCAACTCCTTTGCAGCGTTTGAAACCGTGTCCGGAGAGCCGGGACAGGGGGGCGCCATAGAGTCCGACGGGCCTGTGATTGCCGGCGGACATTTACTGATTAACTCCGGGTATCAGTTTGGTGCTCGCCTACCCGGCAATGTTTTGCTGGTGTTTGCTCCGCAGTCGCGAGCTGTGGCCGGAGACCCGTCGGGTGAGTAAGCAGTTTGAGGCGGTCACCATTCCCAAGTGGGGTATAGAAATGACCCATGGTCGGGTCGTGTCCTGGTGCTTTGCCGAGGGTGACCCGGTGGCGGCGGGCAGCGCCCTGGTGGAGATTGAAACGGACAAGATTGTGAACAGTTTTGAAGCCCGGGTTGCAGGTACCCTTGCCAGGATTCTGGTAGCTGAGGGGGATGAACTGCCGGTGGGGGCACTGATTGGCGTTCTCGCACTGGGAGCCTATGAGCCAGCAGATTTGGAGACCTTTATTGACAGCCACACCGCTGGGACTACAGGTGAGGTCGCGGACGATTTGGGCGCTGGGGTGGCCAACGATACCCCGGAAACAAAGCCCGGAGCGGCGAAGATAAGTCCCGCCCTGATACGTAAGCTCGACAAAGCGGGCCTCGCCCCCGGTGATGTTGAGGGCAGTGGCCCAGGCGGCCGCATACTCAAAGATGACGTCGACCGTGCTATTGCCGCCGCGGCTAAAGTTTCAGCCCCGGACGCCGGCCAGCAACAAGGAACAGGCGCGGATGCAGTCGGGCTGTCTTCCGTGCAACGTAGAGTGGCCCAGAGGCTGACCGACGCACAGCATTCAGTGCCGCTGTTTCAGATCCAGCGGCGTGTGGCGATGGGTGATGCGCTGGCCGGGATGAAAAGCCAATATCCGCAGGTACACAGTGCGGTTACCGTCCTGCTACTGCAGGCGATCAGTCATGCCCTGACCCAGCATCCGGATCGCAATATCCAGTTCGACAACGACGCAGTGCATGTTGTTGCCGGGAGTGTTGTTGCGCTGGCGGTGGCCCGGGATGATGGGGCAGTAGCCGCACCGGTAATTACCCACGTTTCCGACAGCTCGCCAGCGGAACTGGACGCGCAGCTCAAGGCCACGGTGTCACGGGCCCGGCGGGGCACACTGACAGCTGATGACCACCAACCTGCAGCCATTACCTTGAGCAATCTTGGCATGTACGGCGTGGATGCTTTCACCGCAATGGTGACTCCGCCACAGATCATGGTACTGGCAGTAGGCGCGGTACAAATCCAACCGGTTTGGTGTGAAAAGAATCAGAGCTTTGAGGCCGGGCATTGCCTGGACATCACGCTGGGCTGCGACCACAGGCTGGTGAACGGTGCTCAGGGCGCTGAGTTTTTGCGCACGATTGCAGATTACCTGGCCAGCGCGTGATGAGCTTCGCGCTGGGCTAATGGTGGGTTGTTATTCCCCGGGCATCCCGCAGCGTCTGTGCGTTGAAAATATAATCCACGCGGCCGTCTTCCCTGAGGTAGGTCACTGCGCCCTCGCCGAGAAACAGTATTTCTGTTTCCTCGACAGTGAGCGTTCAAATGCGGGCCAGGGATCGGCCCGTGACCCCGCACAGGCGCTGAACTTTGGAAGGGGTTCCGCAACCCACGTCCAGCCAGTCCATGTTATGGATATCGGCCAGCATATCGCTCTCAGGTGGCGTACATGCCTTTCTGGATCACAGCGCTCTTTCCCCTCAATCTTTTAGCTTGAAGGCGATCAGATGATCCCCCGGCGGCGTGCCCAGCGCAGCGTGCCCCCCCGCGGCGATGACTACGTACTGCTCACCGTTTTCCAGTTGAAAGGTGATGGGCAGGCCATGTGCGCTGGTGGGCAGTCGTCCCCTCCATAGCTCTTTGCCCGTCGCTGTGGCAAAGGCCCTCAGGAAGTGATCGGTTGTGGCGGCAATGAAGGTTAGCCCTGATGCCGTCGTGACGGGACCGCCAAGATTCGGGGACCCCTTGATGTACCAGAAGGGGAATGGTGCCATGTCCCTGGAGGTGCCCAGTGGGACCTGCCACTCGACCTCGCCGGTAACGAGATTGATTCCCGCCAGTGTGCCCCAGGGGGGCGGTGAGCACGGCGCACCCAGGGGCGACACAAAGCCCAGCCAACGGCGGTTGCAAAAGGGGGTGCCCTCAGCTGGCTCATCCAGAAAAGGACCGTGGGCAATCGGCTCTGGCGCGGTCTCGGGTGCACACTGGTCCCTTGGTATCAGTTGCACGACAGTGCCCACATGCTGGGTATTGACGATCAGCAGGTTGCGCACCGGATCCAGTGCCGGTCCGCCCCAATTCTGCCCACCAAAAGCACTGGGCATGTGCAGCGAACCCTGCAGTGAGGTGGGAGTGAAGGGTCCCTCGTAACGGAGGCTTTCGAGTACATTGGCGCAGGCCGCGCGGTCCCAGGGGGTTAGGCCCCATACGTCATCCTGGGGGCGTCCCGGCAGGTCAAGCAATGACCTTGGTTTTGTCGGTATGGGTTGGGTAGGTGATGTGTAGTCACCGGCGACGGTACCCTGTGGCACCGGGTGTTCATCGATCGGGAAGAGCGGCTCTCCAGTGCGTCGGTCGAGCAGAAAGACATAACCCTGTTTGGTGGTCTGAGCGAGCCCATAAACGGTGGTGGATCCCTTTGTGTAGTCGAAGAGCGTCGGTTGGGACGGGACGTCAAAGTCCCATATGTCGTGATGCACTGTCTGGTAGTGCCAGATGACATCCCCCGAGTGACCGTCGAGGGCCACCACAGCGCTTGAATAAAAATCTGCGCCATTGCGCTGGCCACCAAAATAGTCCGGCGACATATTACCTGTGGGCACATAGACCTGGTTCAGTTCCTCATCAACCGAGATGTAGGACCAGACGTTCGTGGTTCCGGGTGTGTAGCTGGAATCCAGGGTGCTCCCATCAACCAGCCCTTTGCCCATGTTGTCCGCATCGCTGCTCGTGGCAACGTCTCCCGCGGTTGCCACGGGGGTGTTCACGACAGCAGCCGGAGGGATTGGCTCCCAGTCCCAAACCAGTTGCCCTGTCGTCAGGTCATATGCCCGCACAACACCGCTTGGCACATCGGTTGAGATGTTGTCAGCAATGGCGGCGCCCGTGATCAATAGGTTGCCAAGAATGGCAGGGGGCGTGTTCAGCATGTAGTTACCCGGCGCATGGGGATCGAGCCCTTCCCGCAAGTTAATTTCGGCTTCCTCACCAAAAGGGCATCTCGCACCAGTGCGGGCATCGAGTCCTATGATTCGCGCATCCATCAGGGGCGCGACGACAACGAGGCTGCAGGGTGTCGTATCGCTCTCCGCGGGCCGCTGCCACTGGGTAACACCGCGACAGCGGGGCATGGCGTAGTCATCGAAATTGATGTCGGGGTTGTAGCGCCATTGTTCTTCGCCTGATGCTGCCGTAATGGAAATAATGGTGTTGAACGGCGTGCATATTACGAGTTGGTCGTCGATCAGTATCGGTGTCGCCTGCCAGGACGACTGCAATGGCAGATTACCGTCCAGCCCATCCCTGAAGTTTGCGCCGTCGCGAAAATCGCCAGAGCGATGGGTCCAGGCGACCCTCAGTCGGCCAACATTCTCCGGCGTTATGGCGGCAGCAGAGCTGAAATGGCCACCGCCGGGTTGTGCCCCCGGAAGTGGCCAGCCGGCCACGGGTTTGCCGGTTGCGTTGGACAATAGCGGGCAGGCCAAAATAGTGCATGCGACGAGAGCATTAAAAACAGCGGAACCAATTGGCATCGTGCTTATCCTCGCACGGGAATGGGTTGATCCGCCGTGGGTGTCACGCGCTCGCCAAAGGGGCGGGCAAAGCCCGCCGGCAGTTCTTCTGTCATGTCCAGCACGGCGGCAAGACGACCCATCCCCACATACAGCGCACAGTGTAAAAGTAACTCCATGACTTCAGCCTCACTGAATGCAGTGCGCAACTTGCCGAAGAATTCGTCATCGATGGCCAGGTGGTCGTTGGCAAAGCGGTCTCCCAGTTCAATGGCAAGCTGCTCATCGGTTGCTAGGGATTCCGGTATGCTGTTCTGCTCCAGGTCACAGACAGTGTCTTCATCAAAACTTCCCCGGGCACTGTTGTAGCGTATGGCCATGCAGCTGCGACACTGGTTGTGGAGCGCAATTCGAAGTCTAAGCAGCTCGATGAGTCGTGCCGGCAGACTTCGTGTGACGGAGACGGCCGCGCCAAATTGAAGTGCACCCAGAGCAGCACCGGGGGCGTGGGCCAGCATGCGCGTAATTCCCAATTCGATAGCCGTGGCCGAGTCGGCTTGCACGAAATCCTGCAGCTCAGGGGGCCAGGATTGGGTGGGTACGAAACTCAGTCTACTCATGATTCACCTCGCCGTGGCCAGCTCTCGACTTGTGCAGTGTGGAGGAGACATGATTAATGGTGGAGACACCCACGCCACAGCCAGAAGTGTAGCGGCTGGAGCCCCCGTGACGCAAAGTCGTGACGCCATACAGCGGGGTGAGTGTTGACATGACTCGGGTTTGGGGCATTGACGCATGGCGCCGTTATGCTCTTACAATGTCAGGACTGCAACGCTAACACCCTTTTAATAACAAGCGAGGCTGATTGTTATGGCGGACAAGGATTTCAGGTCGTATTTTTCCGCACGCGCTACACGGCTCTCTTTGACTCTGATGTGTTGTGTGCCGACTATTTCGGTCGCCACCCTATCTGGCTCCGCCGTTGCCCAGGAGTCTGCGAAGCTTGAGGAGGTGTTGGTCACGGCCACTCGGCGCACCGAGACCGATGTGCAGTCAACACCTATTGCCGTTACGCAGGTGACGTCGGATATGGTCGCGCGGCTGGCGCCTCGGGATTTGCTCGACGTCGCAATCTATGCTCCCAATGTGGTGGCGGGTCAGCAGCCGGGCTTCAATTCCGCCAACTTTGCGATTCGGGGTGTGGGCCAAAATGGCATCATTCTTTACTACGAAAATCAGGTTGGGGTCATTGTTGATGACTTCGTCATTCCTCACATCCAGACTGCCAATATCGAGATGCTGGATATTGCCGCCATAGAAATACTGCGCGGACCACAGGGCACTTTGTTTGGGAAAAATACGACGGGTGGTGCGATCAATGTCAAAACCAACCGCCCCCAACTCGACCAGAACACGTTGGATGTTCAGGGACGGGTTGCCCAATACGGCCGTTACGAGGGGCAGGGTGTCATGAATCTCGCCCTCGGTGACACTGCGGCGCTGCGCGTTGCGGGGCTGTACATGAAATCCGATGGCTGGTACTCGAACAGCGCCGCCTACGGACCCGTGGCAGACTTCGGGGTGGGTTACCCCCTGGCAGGCACCAGTGGCCAGGGAGACGGTGCCGACGTGGGCGGAGATGATCTTTTTTCGGGTCGTCTGAAATTGCGCTGGCAACCCGCTGATGCGCTGGATATCAACCTGGCCTATGAAATTGTTCGGGATGACGGTGACTCGCCACCGTCGTATAACAATACGCCACCGGATACCGGCTATTTATGGAACATTATTGGCTTCACACGCGACCCGGGGGATCCCCTCGATAATGTCGCCATTACAAATCGCGACGATGTGTTGTTGCAGATGGGTAAGGGGCACCAGATAGATGTCGACGGGGTCTACCTGAACGTCGATTGGGATATTAATCCCGACTATAAGCTGAGCGCCTTCGCCGGTTACCGGGAAACTGACTCACGACTGCCCAGTACCTACACCGGTGAGGTAGGCCCGGTGTCACTGTTTGACGCCAATCGGCAGGATGTGCGTGAAACCACTCAGTTGGAGCTGCGCATCGCTTCGGAGCTCGAAGGTCCCTTGAACTGGGTTGGGGGTGTGTTTTACCAGCAGGACGACACGCGTTTTACAGTGGCTCAGGTGCTTGGCTTTGTTGATATGACAATCCCCTCGGGCGCAGCTTTTGGCGATCCCTTTTACTTCAACAATAATCCCCAGGTGCTGGCCAATGCCCAGGACGCGTCAGCCCAGGCTGTCTATCTGGATGCCACCTGGGCTATTTCTGAGCGACTCACTCTCGGTGGCGGCGTGCGGTATACACGTGAGAAGAAAAAGTGGACCGGCCGAAACCAGGTTTTTGTGCAGGCCCTCGACGGTGGTTTCGACCCTGCATTCACCTGGCAGGCGCTGGGTGAGCCCATAGCTGCCGCTGATTTTGATCGATTTCCGGAAGGGGTTTTCACAGATGAGGAAACCTGGACTGAGCCGACCTGGCGCTTCAACCTGGGCTACCAGTGGCAAGATGATCTCTATCTCTACGGAGCCTATGCACGAGGCTTCAAGAGCGGGGGGTACAACGACCAGACGGGCACCAGTGGTAACCCGATAGAACCTCTGCAGGCACGTCCTACAGACCCGGAACTCGCCGATTCCTTTGAGCTTGGCCTCCGTTCAGAGCTGCTTCAGAACCGATTGCGGCTGAACCTGACGGGGTTCTATGTCACCTACGACGACTCCCAGCAGCAGCTGTTGGCGAAAATCACAGCAGATCGGGATGGGGATGGCATAGAAGAAAGTGAATTCCAGGAAACCCGCTATTTCAATGCGGCCGAGATTGAGGTGCAGGGTGTGGAATTCGAGGCCATGTGGCTGGTCAGCGAGCGCTTCAACGTGTCTGGCAGTGTCGGTATGCTGGATGCAGAGTTTAATTCCTTCGTCGCGGATACCAACTTTGACGGCGTGATCGATACCGACCTTACCGGTAGCCCTGTAGCCCGGGCGCCTGAAACCACCTGGAACCTTGATTTCACATACAACCAGCCAGCCTGGGGAGGGCGCCTCGATTTGGCACTTAACGTCAACTACGAAGATGAGGCGGTTTATGCCTACACATCGGTGGAAGGTAGCGATGACGGCCTGACCGACGACCGGACCCTGGTGAACGCCTCGGCAACTTTTACTGCGGGTGATGGACGCTGGTGGGTCCGGCTGTACGGTAAAAACCTGACCGATGAGCGGTACCGTGTAGGCGAGCTGCCGGTCGCCAACCTGTGGGTGATGTCGTTTTATGGGGAGCCCGAAACCATAGGGCTCGAAGGTGGTATGCGTCTCGACTGGTAGCCCTCCGGACCGGCCACTGAATGCAGGGCGGACGGCTCCATGTTTGGCGGAAGCGGTGCAAGTGCCACGTTGGATCAACCGGTGGCCAAAATATCGGGTAGCGTCCTGTTGTCAGGCAATCTGTGGGTTGCGGCTTGCCCGGTAGTTACAGCCTTTCTTGCTTCACCTACTTCCAGCTGCGGGTGGGTCCTTTTCGATTACGGTGCTGATCATCCCCTCACTGAAAATTGCGCCCTTCGGTTTCACGAAAACGGCTGTGGCTGATGCTGTGACGGTATCCTCGCAGCCCAATGTCGCCTCCACGCGGGTCTTGCGATCAGAGAGTCTTTCCAGCGTGGCTACCAGATCAAGCTTGCGATTGAGGGGCGTGGGTTGGAGATAGCGCACATCCAATCCGCCAGTCATCCCCGGCGCGCCGGCTCGGATCTGGGCCATACCCATGAAATGATCGAGTATGGCGGCCACCCAGCCCCCGTGAACATGATTCGGCGGTCCCTCATAAGCCCAGTCAAAAGTTACTGTGCCCCTGACCTTGTCACCGTCGTCCCAATGCCGGAGTCCCGGTGCCATTGGGTGACTGGCACCCCCAACTGACAACATCTCATGGTTGGCCACAGGAAAGCTGCCATAGGTTTTTGCATGTGCTATCACGCCACGCAGCTGCTTGTGCTTTCGCAAGCGAGCCGCCATTGTTTCTATGTTGTCGGCGATGGATTCGGCCTCGGCGGGGTCGATAGCACTGGTCGTGGAGGCCTCGATAAGGTCCCGCATCGCGGTGGCTATCTTGCGTCGGGCAATCCAGTGCTCGGAGTGCAGGTCGCCGATATCTTCCGAGATAAAAGGTGACGTATAGCTTTTCTCTGTCACCCGAGGATCTCCTGGCTTCGTAATGCGTCTCGCCAGGACCATAGTTCCGTTACCAGGGTTTCAGGCACTTCGAGTGCTGAGAAGTGTCCCCCTTTGTCAATCTTGTCATTGAAGTACATGAGTCCGAGGAATTTTTTCTTTGCCCAGCGCTCACTGGATCGGAAGATTTCCCTGGGAAAGAGGGAGATACCGGTGGGCAATGCGACTTCTGACATATCCGGGTCGTTGAAACTTTCCCAATAGAGTCGGGCTGAGCTCGCCCCGGTATTGGTCAGCCAATACATCATGACGGTATCCAGGAGCTCATCTCTTGCTACCGCATTTTCCGGGTGACGTGCCCCGTTTTGCTCGCAGTCGCACCACTGTCCGTATTTCTCGACAATCCAGGCGAGTTGCCCTGTTGGGGAATCGGCCAGGCCATAGCCCAGTGTCTGCGGGCGAGTACTTTGCTGCTTGGAGTACCCGGAATCCCACTCCTGATAGAAGTTAAAAGCATCGAGGGCGGTCACCTCCTCTGGCAGCAGCTTGTCGAGGGTCTCGGGGTCGGGCGCTACCACCGGCAGGGTAATGTGGATGCCGGCACAGGGTGTTCCAGGCGTGGTTGCAATCGCCTGTGTTATCAATGCACCCCAGTCACCCCCGTGGGCCAGGAACTGGTCATGCCCCAGTCGTGCCATGAGGGCAATCCACAGTTCAGCGATTCGATGGACGCTGGTTCCCGGGACGCGGGGCTTACCGGAAAAGCCATAGCCTGGTAGGGCAGGGACGACCACGTGGAAGGCGTTCTCAGCTCGTCCGCCATGTTCTGTCGGGTTTACAAGCCGATCAATGACGTGCCGGAATTCCAGAATCGATCCTGGCCAGCCGTGGGTGAGCAGCAGCGGCGTGGCGCCACTGTGGGGGGAGCGCTGATACAGAAAGTGTAGATCCAGTCCGTCTATTTCAGTCATAAAGTTGGGCCATTTATTCAGGCTGTCCGCGACCCTTGCCATATCGTAGTCATCGCGCCAGTAGTCGGTCAGTTCCCGGACGTATGCAAGCGGTATTCCCTGGCTCCAGTCTTCAACAGTCTCTTCATCGGGGAGTCGGGTGCCGCGGAGGCGCATCTTTAGATCGAGGATGGCATCCTCGTCTATGCTTGGTTTGTACGGGTTGATGGGGGCGGCCACGGGCTTATTCCTCTCGAGGTTAGGGACTGCAGCTTAGCGTCCGCAGCGCCACCAGACCAGCATACAGACCGCTGAGGGACCGCGGTTGAGGGGGAACAACCTGAGTCATGGTGTCACAGTCCCTGGAATGGTGCTTGACGTTCCCGTGCTGCGGCGAAGGCTCAGGAAGGCCTGGGTAGCTGTTGCGCCAGAAAAGCTTCCAGCCCATGACGCTCAGCGGCTGGTTCCCGCGTTTTCTCCAGCAGATAGGGTGTTCGTGGTTCGCGATCGAGGAAGAGTTTGCCGGTAATGTTCCCGGCTTCTTTCGCCCTCGCCATCCAGACAATGGTGTCCGCACCCTCTTCAGGGCTACGCAGGATGCGCCGGGTCACCGCGCGAAAAGTAGGAAGGGCTGAAGCCACCCCCGGCGTGTCAGCCCAGCCGGGATGCATGGCATTGACGACGATATCATGGTCGGACCATTCTTCTGCCCACAACTCTGTGAGTACGGTCAGGGCGCGTTTGGCTCGGGCGTAGGCCCGTGGGCCCTGATAGTCCGAGGGGTTCATGATAAGACGGTCGCAGGCGAGCTTTTCGGTGTACATTCCGCCCGAAACCACGTTGATAACCCGCGCTGTGCGGGTGTTTGCAGAGAGCAGAGGGAGCAGGTTACGGGTCAGCCGCCAAGGGCTCAGCAGCAGGAGGGCAAAGCTTTGCTCCAGACCTTCCCCGGTCAGTCCATAGGTATTGAACAGGGCGCCGGCATTGTTGATCAGGATGTCGATGGGTTTCCCTTTTGCCAGTAGGCGTTGGGAGAGGTTCTCCACCTCCTCCAGGAGACCCAGGTCCGCCAGTTCGATTTCCACATCCGTTCGGCCCGTTTTGGCTTCCAGTGTGTTGAGCAGACCCTGCTGCTTCTTAGGGTCCCTGATAATCAGGGTCAGGTCTGCTCCGGCCTCCGCCAGGGCAATGGCGGTGGCCAGCCCCAGACCACTGTTGGCCCCAGTCAGCACGACGTGCTGCCCATCCATGAAATGGGCTACGGGTTGTCGCTGTGGCAGACTGCGCTGATAACCCCACCTGGAAAACATAGCCACACCCGGCGCGACCCAGCGGTCTGCCCGGTTTGAACAGGCTGATATTTCCGGGACACTCGGGGTTTTCTCAAGTGCCTTCTTCATGCCAGAGAGGCTCTCGGCCCCCATGGCTCGCATGCCAGATTCCAGTTGTCCCTCCAAGCGTTCAAGACCCCAGCGATAGGTGAATTCGGCGCAATAGACTATGCGCGTTCCGGCATCGGTTTCCGTGAAGGTGATGGTGTCCTGCACCTCGAAAAAACGCCCTTTCCCCACCAGGGCAACGGTTGCCCAGGGCTCATATTCAGTCACTTCGTAATGCAGTTTAAGGGTCGATGGACCCACTGCGCAGTCCACATCGAATTGCGAACCCAGCCCGACAGGTCCTTCGGAAACCTTTCGGGAGCGCACGGCGGTGGCATCCCATTCGGGGGCGGTTCTGAAGTCGGCGACATAACGAAAACAGTCCTGTACCGACCGCGCTACGGTAATTTCCTCGCGAAGGGTAATCATTATCGCTCCCGATGGATGTTGGCAATGGCAGTGGGGTTACGGTCATCACCCCATGGCAGTTCACCGCTGGCTGTCAGTCGTCCTGCCAAACAGTACGCAGTGCCTCGCCAAAATCATCGTAGATAATGCGTTTTCGCAGTTGTGGTTTTCGACCTCGTTTGCGTGCCGGGGCGCGCTTGAGGTTTTTTCGCCGTCGTGCGTCGAGTGCGGCCATGACATCATCGACGGGAGTGCGCTCTGTCTTTGGTTCGTTGAAGATGGGCGTGCGAAGGGGCGAAACCCTTGCTTCAAGAGCGGTTTCTCCCGGTTCGAAGTGCTCGATGCTGCCGCCCCTGGAGAGAAAGGCCGCCACGTCTTTATTGAGGTCAGAGCGTAGGTCTGCCTTGGTTGCACGGTATCGGTAACTGGCGCGTTTCATAGCCACTCAGTATAACCGTGTCCTTTGCCAAGTTCACTGGATTCCTTTCCGGGCAACCCCGGGACAGCCTTTTTCTGTTTAAATGCGCATCCCGTTAAGTTTTTGGATCTGCGCCATAAGCAGAAATCGAGGTCGCCCGGGTATGAGGACGTTCAGGTCCCTACTGACATTCCTATGGATTGCCCTGTCTGTTGTTCCCATGGGGACGCTGCTGCTGGTGTTTTCGCTGGCGGTCAATGCTGACCGACTGTGGTGGTGGTTTGCCCAGCCCTGGCTGTTCGCAGCAATTTTTGCAATACGCAGGATTGGTGGGGTTCGTTACCGTATCCACGGGCTCGAGAACCTGCCAGACAAGGATGACAACCAGCGCATCATCCTCTGTCCCAAACACCAGTCGACCTGGGAGACCTTTTTTTTCCCCAGCATGTCACCCCATCCACTGGCCTATGTATTCAAGAAAGAACTGCTGTACATCCCCTTTTTTGGATGGTCGATGGCCCGGTTGAATATGGTTCATATAGATCGCAGTGCCCGCAGTGAGGCCTGGAACAAGGTCGCGACGCTGGGTGCCGAACTCATGGACAGGGGCAAATGGATCATTATGTTTCCCGAGGGTACTCGAACGCCCAGGGGGCAGCAGGGCGACTATAAAAGTGGTGCCGCGCGGCTGGCTCTCGCCACGGGTGCGAGGATCATCCCCATCGCCGTGGCCTCCGGCCGGTGCTGGCCCCGTAGAACCTGGCGATTTATTCCGGGGGTGATTGACGTTTCGATTGGCGAACCGATGGCATTGGCTGACGGCGAATCCCCAGCGGAGATGATGGCCCGAGTGGAGGATTGGATTGAGTCTGAAATGCGTGTGATTGATCCGCTGGCCTACCCTTTGTAACGGATTTCCCGTAGCACCCATCTGACTCGGGTGCGGGATGGATTACTATTGCCATCAGGACCGGGGGTATACTGACAGACCAGTCTTATCGGTTCGCCTGAGCCTATTTCTAAAGCACAAGTTTTTCTGGAGCAGCAGACTATGACAGTACAGACGCGAGAGGTGACTTATACAGACGGCGAAACCACGCTACGTGGCCATCTGGCCTGGGATGATGCGCTGGGACCGCGTCCAGCTGTGTTGGTTGCGCCAACCTGGGCGGGCTGTACGGACTTTGAGAAAGACCAGGCGGTGCGCCTTGCCGATATTGGTTATGTGGGATTCGCGGTGGATATGTACGGCGATGGAGCCACCGGTGGTGACAAGGAAGAGTGCACGGCACTGATGTCGCCCGTGGTCTCGAATCGAGCGCTGCTGCAGGCCCGTATTGGTGCTGCTGCTGATGCCGTCCGAGGCCTGGCTGAGACCGCAGATGAGGCGGTTGCCGCCATTGGTTTTTGTTTCGGTGGACTCTGTGTTTTGGATCTGGCGCGCGCCCGGGCGGACGTGGCGGGGGTTGTATCGCTGCACGGGCTGCTTATGCCGGCGGATAATCTACCCGCGCCAAAAATTGCTGCCAAGGTGCTGGTACTGCACGGCTACGATGATCCCATGGTGCCTCCGGAGCAGGTGGTTTCCTTCGCGGCTGAAATGACCGAGGCCGGCTGCGATTGGCAGCTTCATGCCTACGGCCAAACCCTACATGCCTTTACCAACCCGGATGCCAATGATCCTGATTTCGGTACCGTCTACAGTGCTACGGCGAGCCGAAGGGCCTATCGTGCCCTGGATGATTTTCTTGCCGAGATACTGTCCTGATGGGATGGTACGGGCGCTATGTAGTCCCCCGACTTGTGACCTGCGCATGCGGCACCAAGCCTATTGTTCGGCAGCGTCAGAAAGTTGTGCCACAGGCGCAGGGACAGATTCTTGAAATCGGTCTGGGTGCGGGACACAACCTGCCCCATTACGATGCCAGCCGGGTTGAGCGCGTGGTAGGAATCGATCCCTGCGAGGAATCCTGGCGGCTTGCCACATCGCGAGTCCGCGCTGTGCCCTTCGATGTTGAGTTCAAGGCGGGTTCGGCCGAGGATATTCCCGCCGACGATGCCAGCTTTGATACGGTGCTGTTGACGTTTTCGCTTTGTACAATACCTGACCCTGCCGCGGCCGTGAGGGAGGCCCGTCGGGTCCTACGTCCGTCTGGGACTCTGGTGTTTTGTGAGCATGGCCGCGCTCCGGATGAGGGCGTTGCCCGCTGGCAGCAGCGTATAAACCCTGTTTGGAAGCAGCTTTTTGGCGGTTGTAATCTCAACCGTGATATTACCGGTATCATTGGGGGTAATGGTTTTAGCCTCGGGAAGGTCGAGCAAATGTATTTGCCGGGCACGCCGCGGGTGGCGGGTTTTAACGTTTGGGGCGTGGCCCAACCTCAGTAATCAACCCCTTTATCATAGTGGGCCAGCGATTGGATCGTGGCCGGGGTAAAACAGGAGAGCAGGATTGCATTGCGCTGAGTTCAGTAGAAATGTAGCAGTGCAGAATCCCCGGCAGGTCGAATGCAGCTACCCGCCATTGGTCTCGGTGCATGGTCATTCGGTTACGTCCTCGAGCGGGCTTGTAGGCGTCCCCAGGGCGGCGCTGGGTACGTTGGGTGAGGCTTACCCCGGGTTATGAGTTTGCTGTCGAGGTTCATTAGGGTGGGCATCTTGCCCCGCAGGCACTTGATGCCATGAAAACACTCTGGAGTGTACTGTGTTTTGCTTGCCTTGCGGTGGGCTGTCAATCCGGCGGACCAGCAGCAGCACGCTATGCCCCCGCAAAGCCCATTGATATGACTGGGAACTGGGAAGTCGACTATGCGCGTAGTGATAATATCCAACGGCGTTTCAATACCATAATCCGGCAGTTGCAACAGGAAGCCGACCGCCGTGCCCGGGCGGCGGAGCGTGGCCAGAGTTATTCCGGGGGATCTATGGCATCCGGCCGTGATTTGTTGGCCCTTGCTGAGATGGCGGAAATCATCACCGCGCCCGAGTTGCTGGAGGTCATACAAACAGACAATACCGTGCGTATAAAGCGGGAAAATAGCTTTGCACTCATCTGCGTCACCGATCGCCCGCCACCCACGGTGACCGAAACCCCTTTTGGTATCGAGCAGTGTGGTTGGGATGGCCACCAGCTCTTCTTTGACATTTCCCTTCCCGATGGCCTGTCAATACGGCACCGGGTGACGCGTTCGGCCCTCGCCGACTCCCTTGTCCTGCAGACGGCCGTCTACTCGCCTGTGGTTCGAGAGCCGTTTATTGTCAATCGCGTTTATTCCCGTTTTGATCCAAGTAAAGCGGGCTATCGGTGCACACAGACGCTCACGAAGGGTACCGTGTGCACCACAGAACAGCCGGAACCTTGATCGTGAAGCTTTGGCTGCTGGCCCTCATAGTTTCCCTGCTGACGCTGGCGATCACTGGTTGCAGCAGTCCACGGGAATCCACGTCGGGACTGCCCACTGTCGACATAGATTCGGCTGACAGGCGGGCTGAAGATTGGCCTGCGCCAGTGGCAGATACCCAGCTGGCAGTCCTACCTGAGCCCGTGGCCCTGGAGATAGGTGTTGTTGTTTTTGATGACGGCATCCGTAACCCGGATGCCCAGGATGCCAGGGACAAACTGCGCTCCGTGGAGGCACGTCTTGCAGCAACTTCTCTCCGGGATATTCTGACCGAGTCCGGTCAGTGGGGTGCGGTGCGGGTGCTCCCCGCCACCAGCCAGTTTGCTGCCCTGACCGTCTCTGGAAAGATCGTTCATTCTGACGGAAGGGATTTCGTGCTCGATATCAGGGCGCAGGACGCAACCAACAGAGTTTGGCTCCAGCAGCGTTTTCACGGTGTGGCATCGTCTGCCGATTATACCGACGCAGCTTCTGAACCCTTTCGATCCCTGTTTGTTGCGATTGCGAATCGATTGGCGGCCGCTGCGGATGGCCTGAGCGAAACCGACATTCGGAGGTTGGTACAGGTGGCCGATCTACGTTACGCCGGAGAACTGGCCCCGGCTTCTTTTTCGCCCTATCTGGTTGAGCAGGGTGGCTACATCCAGATTCAGCGGCTGCCCGCCGATAGCGATCCCATGCTGGCGCGTATTGACCGCATCCGCAACCAGGAAGCTTTGTTTATCGATACCGTCGATGAGCAGTATGTCGATCTCGGTAATGAGGTCGGCCCCACGTATAAACTCTGGCGCCGATCAAGCCTTGAGCAGGCAGAATATCTTGAGGCTTACACCGCCCGGGCGGCGAGCCGGGAGCTCAAGGCAGACCAGGGGAGCTTTGCCGCTATGCAGCAGGTTTACTCTGCCTACCGCTCCGTGCGAATTCAGGAGCAGGACCTGTTTGAACTTGCGACCGGCTTTGATAACGAAACCGCACCTACGGTACTGGGTACCGGCGAAAATGTAGTGCGCCTGGCCGGCACCCTGGAGGAGCAGTATGCCCAGTGGCGTGGGATTCTGGCGCGTATCATTTCCCTAGAACAGGATGGACTGTGACAGTCCACCGTTTCATTGCCACGAGTCCCAAGGGACTGGGCAGTTTGATGGTTCCCGAGTTGGAGAGTTTTGGCGCCACTGAGATTCGGGAAACAGTTGCCGGTGTAACGTTTCTCGGCGGGTTGGGAGTAGGGTACCGCGCCTGTCTCTGCAGTCGTCTCGCCAACAGGATTATTCTTCAACTCAGTGAATTTGCCGCCTCGGATGCGGAAGACCTGTACCAGGGGATGGCCCATTTGCCCTGGGTCGACCACCTGGCGCCAGAGGGCACTCTGGCGATCGATTTTTCGGGTCGGTCCGAGGGTGTTCGCAACACCCAGTTTGGGGCCCAACGCTGTAAGGATGCCATCGTCGATGTATTTCGTAGTCGGGGCCTCAGCCGCCCCAACGTGGATACCCGGACGCCGGACCTGCGTATCAATGTGCGGATGTACCGGGGGCGAGTTACTGTGGGGATTGACCTGTCGGGCAGTAGCCTACACCAAAGGGGGTATCGCACCGATCCGGGTAAGGCTCCCCTAAAGGAAAATCTGGCGGCTGCGGTTCTCATTCGCAGCGGCTGGCCACAGGCCTTGGAGACAGGGCAGCCGCTCATCGATCCCATGTGCGGTTCCGGCACCCTGCTGATGGAAGCTGCGCTGATGGCCCAGGACCGGGCCCCGGGGCTTGGGAGAAGTTACTGGGGGTTCCATGGCTGGCAGGGCCATAGCGCCGAGCAATGGGGGGCCATAAAGGCGGAGGCCTCCAGTCGCGTGCGGTCCGCACCGCCGGGTGTTGAGCTTCGTGGTTACGACGGTGATATTGGTGCGATTCGCCGCACGGAAGCGACCATCGCTGCACTCGGACTGGAATCCCTGATTCGGGTGCGGCCCAAGGCGCTCAGCAGCCTCACTCGACCTACCCATCGAGCCATGCCAGAAGGTTTGCTGGTTTGTAACCCGCCCTGGGGTGAGCGCCTTGGCGAGACGACAGCCTTGGCTTTGTTGTACCGGGAGTTGGGGCAGGTCATGCATCGTGAATTCCAGGGGTGGCGCGCGGGTATCCTGACTGCGGACCTGGAGTTGGGACGGGCGATAGGCCTGCGCAGCCACAAGCGATACAACCTGAACAACGGTGCGATTGATATCCAGTTACTGCTGTTCGATCTCAATGAGGGAAATCACTTTTCGGGACGCTCCACCGAGGGCCCAGAACCGTCACCCGTCGAAGATGCCACCGCGGTAAACCTTTCGCTGGGCGCAAACATGCTTCTCAACCGTCTGCAAAAAAATTACCGTCGACTGAAACCCTGGCTCAAAACGACTGGCACTTCTTGCTACCGCCTCTACGATGCCGATATGCCGGAATATGCCGTTGCCATCGACATTTATGGTGACCATCCCCACGTGGCTGAGTACGTCGCGCCAAAACGGGTGGACGAACATGCAGCCCAACAACGATTTGAAGAGGCGTTGTCCGCGGTTCGGGCTTTTATGTCGCTTCCGGCGAACCAGCCCATTCCCGCCAAGCGTCGCCAGCGGCAGCGGGGAAGTCAGCAGTACAGCAAGATCAAACAAACAGGCGAGCGTATTACGGTTACCGAGGGACCGGCCCGCTTATTGGTTAATCTACATGACTATCTGGATACCGGTTTATTTTTGGATCACCGGCCACTCCGCGAACGACTGGCCACGGAATCAAGGGGTAAGCATTTCCTGAACCTGTTCTGTTACACGGGAGCCGCGACCATCCAGGTGGCGCTGGGCGGCGCCGCGACTTCAACAAGTATTGACCTGTCGAATACTTACCTGAATTGGCTGCGGGAAAACCTTGCCCTCAACGGGTTGTCAGATCGCCAGCACCGCGTGGAACGCGCGGACTGCTCGAGCTGGCTGCAGGCCTGCGAGCGTAAGTACGATGTGGTCTTGCTCGACCCACCGTCTTTCTCAAATTCAAAGTCTACCGAAGGTACACTTGATATTTTGCGCGATCAGGTTGACCTCATTGAGGCTGCCATGTCTGTG
>CALKDK010000005.1 GCA_938084055.1 uncultured Luminiphilus sp. | reverse complement strand
GCTGCTGGCGCGGGCCAATGTGGCGATCCTCGCGCGCTTCCCATCGAGCCGGGGTTGTCATCTTGCCACCCCAGAAACGGGAGGGCGATGATAGCGGAGAAGGTGTTCTGACTCAACTTGTGGGCGGCCTATCCGATGGCTGGCTGTTTCCATCAAACCCAGATTGCGGTTTGAATCAAGCTACAGGCTACGCGTCTGATTCCGGGCCTTCAGTAGCTCGGGGCCCAACAATGACTGAGAAGGTAGCCGTGTCGGGATGCGCTTTAAATCCCGCATTGAATTTCTGGATCGCAGCCCCCAATGCGGTTTTGTTCCATAGCAGATTGTCCAGCGCTTGCTGGTTATAATCGCCCGGCTGCGCAGTGAGCGCCTCCAGGTAAAAAGACTTGGCGTCCTCGGTGGCCGCTTTAAACCACGCCAGATCATCCATAGGCAGCCTGCCCTCGTCGAGTAGACGACCCAGCTTCTCGCAATTTTCCTGAATGGTTTTGGCGGAAAGCCCAACCAGGGTACGGCCTCCGCGTCGGCGCCGACCGAGGTCGTGCCAGGGCATAAGCGTTTGCAGTTCCTTGCACAGGGCGGCTGTCCAGCCAGCCGCCTCCTTGCTGGGCCTGGCGAACGCAATGGGGCACGCCGGTGCCTCCTCAATGTTCACCTCAGGTGCGTCCTCGGGGTAGTCCTCCAGAACCGGCCCTTTTTCCCGGTGCAGCAAGGCGAGTCCCGCGGCGATCACACGATGCTGAAACGCGGCGTCCCCCGGTTTTCCCAGGGGGCGACCCAACGGGAAAGGCACCCAGAGTGCCCGGGGGGGCTGCATGTTCTCGGTGTTTTCCCGAACCAGGCTGATACCCGTGGTTGCAAGACCGTCACGTTCCAGAAAGTAGCTGAGCGCGCTCACGGCGCGCGTGCAGTTCGGTCAGACCGGCGTCAGGAATACTGCGTCGACACGGTCCTGCTGCAGCATGCCCGCAACCTGCGACGCAGCCAGCTCGTAGGCGGGGGGCATGAGACCGGCGCCCATGAAGCTGTAGTGGACCGCCGCCAGTGAACCAATAACACCCCGCGCCGCCAACTCACGGAATCGCTCGATGGGAAAGACAATATTAACGTCTTGGATGAACCCCGATCGATCGAAGTTCACCGAACTGTGGGACATGATCAGTTGATCAGCATCTTCTTCACCCGGTATCGGCCTGAACGTCGCGTCGGTAAATTCAAAGCCAGGGTCATCGCGGAAATGCAGCCCCGCGGTGGTGATTAATGCAATGCGCAATTCGGACAGGGGTTTCGAGAGCCGGGTGAATACGGGCGGCCCAACGGGGGGCAGGTTTTTTGCCAACAGATGTTCCCGTTCGTAGTCGGGAAGGTCGCTGAGCCTCACCATGCCTGGCTTCTCACACGGGTCGTCCTGGTGACGGGGTCGGTGAGCGAGGTCACCTTGTAAGCGGCAGTGTCATTGTCCTGAAATGTGTCGTTCATGGCGTCATGTTGACATAGCCCAAAACAAATGTCACTTTCAGTGACATAAAAGGATCGGATCTTTAACTGACGCAAGTGAACAGCACGCTAATAGATGGCCGGACGGCAAAAAAAGCCGCCACCCACGAGCGCATTCTTTTGGTTACGCGGGCGCTGATTATTGATGGCATCCTCGAACCGACCGCCCGGGAAATTGCAGCGCAGGCTGGCATAACCACCCGCACTTTATTCCGCCACTTCACCGATATGGACGCCTTGTACCGGAGCCTCATTGAAGATGCCCGGACGAAGGCCACTGCGGTGATGGATGAGCCCTTTGACGTCGCTGGGGTGTCGACCTGGCAGGATCAGATGCAACGGGTCGTGGAACGGCGCGTGCGTATTTTTGAGTCGCTGTTGCCCCTTTACGCGTCAACCATCTGGAGCCGGTATCGCGCAGCTGTGGATGACCTCGGATCGCGCAAGGGTGTGCTTCGGCGCAGAAAGCGATTGCGGGACATACTGCCCGGGCACATAGCGGAAGACGGCAGCCGCTTTGAGGCCCTCGATGCGGTCCTGAGCATTGAGTATTGGATTAGCCTGCGCCGTGATCAACGGCTCAGTGTGGCCCGGGCGCGGCGCGCGCTGGCAGTCGCGGTGGAAAAGTTAACGAGTTGAGCCAGAGCAGGGGGAGAATTTATGGGGTTCAAGGCGTATCCGGGGCCCGCAGCATGGCGGGCCGATGATTTTACCGACAACAGTTGGGTGAATGTGCTGAGTCGCGAGCAGAAAAGGGAGCTGACGTTCGCGGCGCAAGGATTGCCTGATGACGAGCATCAGTGGTTGGCGATGTCACGGGATAATCTTGACTTGCCTGCGCTGTCCCCCCTGTTTGATGCGGTCACGGCCGCGCTGGAGCAGGGCAGGGGATTTGTCCTGCTGCGGGGCATTGACCTGTCACGTGATGATGTTGATTTTGCTTACCGAGTAAACTGGATCCTGGCGACGGCTCTGGGGGAGGTCATCGCCCAGAACGCCAATGGGGAAGTGATCGGAGCGGTGACCAGTGTGGTCGAAGCCAGTGACAACGGTCTGGAGACCCGTGGCTATGTGTCCAATGCCGAGCTGCGCTTCCACTGCGACGGCGGTGATGTGGCAACCCTGCTCTGTGTCCGCCAGGCTCCCGAAGGGGGCTACAGCGCCCTGGCCAGCATGCCGACCATCCACAACACCATGATCGAGGAATGTCCCGAGCAGGCGCAAACCCTCTACGACGGGCTATCCATCTACATGCGCAAGGAGGGCAATCTGGCCGGTCGAACCATGCCCAAACGGCCTGTGTTCTTTCCTCAGGAAGATCACTTACTGAGTTGGGCCAACCTGCGGCTGATGGAGCTGCCCTACGAGGCCAGCGGGAAGCAGATGCCAGGCGACCAGCGCGCTGCCCTCGATGCTTTTGAGGAAATTGCCGAACGCCGGGAAAATAAACTGACCTTCAAGCTACAGCCCGGCGATATGCTGCTGGTGCACAACAATGTGTGTCTGCACAAACGCTCCTCATTTACTGACGACCCCGATCCCGACAAAAAACGCCTGATGCTGCGACTCTGGTACAACGTGCCCGGGGGCAGGGCTGAGGCGGTTACGCCCAAGGACCGGCGCAAGGGCTACTTTACCCAGAATCCCTACGTAATCCGCCATCGTTAGTTCCCCCCAGAAACAGGATATCGGCCCCGCTCCGGCGTTGGGTAGCGACAGTGTGGATCGGTCCGTCAGCAGTGAACCGCCGGCTTTACGTTGGTCGGCGCGCTGGCCCGGGATGGCCTGCAGCTCTCTGTGTCTTCGCGGCCCGGCTACCCGCGGCACGAGACAACTGCCTTGAGCGTTACAAACCGCCGAAGGCTGCATCACCGCCCCCTCTGGTCAGCACCCGAGGACTGATGCATAGTCAGCGACCCACTGTTGGTAGGGAATGCCCTCATGATGTTCAATCCCAAGCGCCCCCAGCCACTTACTTTCCTGCTGGTTTTGATACCCCTGTTGTGGGGTTGCAACCCATCGGAGGAGGCTTCTACAACATCTGATCCAGCTCTTGAGTCCACGCTGGCCCATGCTACTTACTCGGCGGAGGCTTTTTTTAAAACCACCAGCTTCTCGATGGCCGCACCCTCGCCCTATGCCTTTTCTGCTGAAAATGGCGATTTACTGGTGACCTCCGATGAGAGCGGTGTCTTCAATGTCTACCGGGTCGACCTTGATTCGGGCGAGAGAACCGCGCTGAGTGCCTCCGAGGACAGTCCGATCTACGCGGTCAGCTGGTTCCCCAAAGACGACCGATTCCTGTTTACCCAGGATGGTGGTGGTGACGAACTGACCCATGTATTTGTCCAGTCCCCCGAAGGTGAAGCCACCGACCTCACGCCCGGGGATGACCTGAAGGCAGGGGTCATGGGCTGGGCAGCGGATGGCGCCAGTTTCTACCTGTACAGCAATGAGCGCGATGGGTCGGCCTTCGATATTTACCGGTACGCCACTGATGGCTACGCGCGTGAACTGGTTTATATCAATACCGAAGGCCTCGACCTGGGAGGGATCAGTCCTGACGGTCGTTGGGTGGTGATGGCCCGCAACAACAGCAATGCGGATAGTGATCTCTTTCTCACCGATCTCGCTGCGGAAGCGCCGTCCCCGGTCAATATTTCTACCCACGAGGGCGATATCAGTTACGGTGCTTACGCCTTCACCGCAGACAGCGAGCGCTTGATCTATGCCACCAACGAATTTGGCGAGTTCAACCAGGCCTGGTCTTATGACCTTGCCAGCGGGCAGCACGCCGAACTGATTGCCGCCGACTGGGATGTGACGTACGTCAACTACTCGCCATCGGGTCGCTATAGGGTCAGCGGCACCAACGTGGATGCCAGTACGGTGGTGTCGATTATTGACACCACTACAGGCGAAGCCCTCAACCTTTCGAGTCTTCCCGAAGGTGATATAGGACAGATCCGTTTTAACCGCGATGAGAGCGCTATCGCGTTCGGTCTTAACAGCGATACAGCGCCCTATGATCTCTATCTCCTGTCGCTTGGTGGAGAGTCGCGGCAGCTGACCCAGGCGACCAATCCCGATATCGATACGGCGCTGCTGGTCGAGGGCGAGGTCGTGCGCTTCAACAGCTATGACGGCCTTGGGGTGCCCGGTATTCTCTATCGCCCCAGAGCCGCCAGCCCAGCCCAGCCCGTGCCAGCAATTGTCTCCGTACACGGTGGACCCGGAGGCCAGAGCCGCAAGGGCTATTTTGCGAGTGTCCAGCACCTGGTTAATCACGGCTATGCGGTATTTCGCATCAATAACCGCGGTTCCAGCGGCTATGGCAAAACCTTCTTCCACCTGGATGATCGCGCCCACGGTGAAGCCGATCTTGGGGATGTTGTCGCCTCCAAAGATTTCCTCGCTTCGTTGTCGTGGATAGACGGTGAGCGCGTTGGCATCATGGGCGGGTCCTATGGCGGTTACATGGTGGCCGCTGCACTCGCCTTTGAGCCCGATGTTTTTGATGTCGGCATCAATATTTTCGGGGTGACCAACTGGGTGCGCACACTGCAATCGATCCCCCCGTGGTGGGGTGCTTTCCGGGATGCTCTCTATGCCGAGCTGGGCGACCCCGGTACCGATGAGGAGCGTTTGAGGCGGATCTCACCTTTGTTCCACGCCGAGCGGATCATCAAACCGTTGCTGGTGGTGCAGGGTGCCAATGATCCCAGGGTATTACAGGTGGAAAGCGACGAGCTTGTCGCTGCGGTTCGGTCCAACGGGGTACCGGTGGAATACGTGCTCTTTGACGATGAGGGGCACGGCTTTCGCAAGCGGGGTAACCGCATTACCGCGTCGGAGGCCTACCTGGCCTTCCTTCAGGAATATCTGTGAGGTTGGCAGTCTCGTGCTGGCGACTCTGATCGCAGTCCCCGCCCTCGGGCCCAAGGGCCCCTAAGAGCCATGAACGCCCTCGAAGTGCGAGTGGGGCGTGCCGCCGCCCGTCGCCTGGCAGCGGAGGGCTGGCACGCCGATCTTGTGGATGGTCTGATTGGGGCATCGGGTGGCCCCAAGTGGTTGATTTTGGGACAGCTGGATCGCGCCCTTTACCGGCTGCTACTGGCGGGCAGGCAACGCCCCATGAAGGCGGTGGGTTCCTCGATTGGCTCCTGGCGCCATGCCCTGTTGGCCCAGGATGACCCGATGGCTGCTATCGATCGCTTTGAAGATGCCTATCTCAGGCAGCATTACACCTCGGCCCGCCCCGATATCAGGGAAGTCACCGCCGCCAGCACCCATATGCTGATGACGGCGCTGGGTGAGGGAGGTGCCAGGGCGGTTGCTCAGCACCCCTGGTTGCAGAGTTACATTGTCACCGCACGGGGCCGAGGGCTTACCGGTAGAACGACGGGCGCAGCATTGGCGCTTGGCCTGGGTCTCGCCGCCCTCGGTAATGTCATGACCCGGCACACGCTGTCCCTGTCATTTCAGCGCGTGGTGTTTTCTCGCCCGGGCGCAGCGCCCTTACCTGAACTGCTCGCTGGTTTTACAACCGCTTACGTCGACCTGTGCGAGCAAAATGTACCCAGCGCACTGTTGGCCAGTGGCGCGATCCCCTACCTCTTTGAGGGCGTCAGCGATGTCATGGGTGGTCCCAGGGGGGCTTATTGGGACGGTGGCATTATTGATTACCACTTCGATCTCAATGCTGTGCCTGAGACGGGACTTTGGTTGTATCCCCATTTCAGCAGCCGGGTGACCCGGGGCTGGTTCGACAAGTTCCTGCCCTGGCAGGCCGGGCGCCGACCCCGCCCGGAGCAGTTGATCATGCTCTGTCCTTCGGAGGCATTCCTCGCGTCTCTACCCCAGGGCAAGATTCCCGATCGACGGGACTTTGGTCGTATGCCGGAAGCCGAAAGGGTGGGCTACTGGCGACGGTGTGTGGCGGAATCCCAGCGTCTGGCGGAGGATTTTGAAAGGCTGGTATTGGGTGATGACCCCCTGCGCGGAGCCGTTATATGGTAAGTCACGAAGCAACCGGCGCCGCCGTGATGGCTGGGTATCGCCGGCAGGCGCCCGCCGGGGTCGGCCTAAAAACCGCGATTGGGGCACACTGTGCCTATGTGCAATCTGTCCGGTTTCAGGGTCTTGAGACATTGGCGATAAATCCTTAGCATGCCCTGCCCGTGCCGGTGTAGCTCAGTTGGTAGAGCAGCGCATTCGTAATGCGAAGGTCGTAGGTTCGACTCCTATCTCCGGCACCAACCACTCTTTTAGCAAGTCTATAGATCCGATAAATACTGGGATTTATGGCCAATAGCCTGACGCCCTGTGGGCAGCCACACCTTCAAATTCCGTTCATAATGGGCGCTCGGTTTTGGTATCCACCAAAGCGTCAGTTTTAATAAGCAGTGGGCTGTGGAATCTCTCCATTAAATGCAGGAAGCAAACTTAACCAGCCTCTGGTCTAATGAGGCAAAGTATCGGGGGACTATATGAAGACGTTCAGTGGAAAAGTGGCCGTCATAACGGGCGCAGGGTCGGGTATGGGGCGCTATTTAGCTCTTCTGCTGGCTGCGGATGGGGCCGATGTATGCGTTTGCGATGTCAATGAAGAAACCCTGAACGACACTGTCGAAATGCTGGAAGAATATGCGATTTCGGTGTCTTCACATTTATTGAATGTCGCCGACAAGGAAGCCATCGAAGCACTTCCTGGCAAGGTTCTCGAGAAGCATGGCAAGGTGGACCTGGTTTTTAATAATGCGGGCGTTACTACTGGTTCCCACTTCAAAGATATGGATGAAGCCAACTGGGACTGGGTGATGGGAATCAACTTGGATGGTGTTATCAACAGCACAAGGGCATTTATCCCCCATATGATTGATCGTCCTGAAGCGGCCGTCGTAAATACGTCGTCTATATTTGGCATGGTGGCTGTGCCAGGCCAAACCGTGTACCACACCACCAAATTTGCTGTGAGGGGCTTTACAGAAAGTTTGGCCCTCGAGATGCGGGATACAAATCCGAATTTACAGATTCACTGCGTGCACCCAGGTCACATTGGCACAAATATTCTTGCCTCGGCTCGGATGAGTGATGAGGATTTTAATCAAGAGGAAGAGGGTAAGCGGCCTTCTATTTTTACCAGAAATGCACCTAAAACCAAGCAGGAGATGGGAGATATTTTTCGGGAAGGGGGCATGCATCCCAGTAGGGCAGCCCAAATAATCCTGGAAGGAGTCAAGAACAAAAAAAGCCGAATCTTTGTCGGCTTGGATGCCAAGCTCCTGGACTTATCGCAACGGTTGTTTCCCCGGCATTACCACAAAACCTGGGCGTTATTTATGCCTTTAATAATGATTTTTAGAAACAAGAAACCCCTGAAACAGTTTGGTTAAATTGAATGGGTTGGTTTTGCTTGTCTATTGAAATTCAGTTGTTAGCTGATTTACCCAACAGCTTGTTGGATGTTCCTCTTTCAGGACTGTTTTCCAATGCCGAGGGCCAGCCGAACGCTCTTGGCATCGGTCTTCAACAGGCCCAGGTATTACTGGCATCGTGCTAAACGTCGACCAACCGGCTGGAGGCAGGCCCCTGACTCACCCTTAGCCGGTACCCTGACTCCTCGCAACCAGGGCCATTGGCCGTCGAGATATATGTAGGCGCCATGAGGGAAGATGACGAGACAGCCCATGGCAACGGTGTCAGCGGGTGGACTGCCATACGCGGCGGTAATGACCGGTGCCCCGGGTGCCGGCCTCGCGACAAACTTCTGATGCATGGTGGTGGCCGCGAAGCACCTGGGATCTGATGCGCCTGCGAGGAAGGTGAGTACAAGTGTTGGGGCCAGGAGCTCGCGCTTGATCGTTGTTGCAAGTGGAGCACAGATAGGGTTTTCCGCAAGGGTGCCCGGCCCTGCCCCATGTCGGCGCAAGGTTCAGCGCCTAAACCTACGGTGCGCTAACGGAGCCTTTTCTGCTACGCTCCCGCCCTCTTTAGTCCTAAACCACTTCTGATTCGCCGCAGACGGAGACAATCCAAAATGAGCTTACAAGGCAAGACACTTTTTATCAGCGGCGCCAGCCGAGGCATCGGTCTGGCTATTGCCAAGCGAGCAGCACAAGATGGGGCAAATATAGCGATCGCGGCAAAAACCGCTGAGCCGCATCCCAAACTACCAGGTACTATTTATACAGCAGCCACGGAGATTGAACAGGCTGGCGGTGTGGCGTTACCCCTGCTGTGCGATATACGGTTTGAGGATCAGGTACAGGCCGCGGTGCAAAACACTGCTGATAGGTTTGGTGGTATTGACATCTGCATCAACAACGCCAGTGCCATCAGTCCAACCGGAACACTGGACACTGAGATGAAGCGCTACGATCTGATGAACGAGATCAATACGCGTGGGACGTTCCTCGTATCAAAAACCTGCATTCCGTTCCTGAAGAAAAGCGACAACGCCCACATTCTGAATCTCGCTCCACCTCTGGATATGGAGGCCAAGTGGTTTGCGCCACACGTCGCCTACACGATCGCCAAAATGGGGATGAGCCTTTGTACCCTGGGCATGAGTAAGGAACTCGCACCCGACAAGATCGCAGTCAACTCGCTCTGGCCTCTGACCGCCATAGATACCGCCGCCATTCGCAATGTTCTGGGCAGCGACGAAATGGCGAAAGGTTGTCGACTGGTCTCAATCATGGCAGATGCGGCCCACGCAATCCTTTGCCGAGATTCAAGCACATGCTCCGGAAACTTTTATATCGATGAAGAAGTTTTGCGTGAGGAAGGTGTGACGGACTTTGATCAGTATGCCGTTGAACCTGGTGCGGACCTCTTCCGGGACTTCTTCGTACCCGACCACGTGGTAGACACTCTGCCCACCAAGACACTCGGTGGTTACTGAGCGGTTTATCCTCACGGAATATTCCGGGTGTCGTTTTCCTCCTGCCGGCTGCGGTACCCGGGATGCAGCTAACAGTGCTGTTCTCGCAGGCATTAATTTCTGTCCAGTAAGCGATGATAGCCACAGCGGTCAGGCGAAAAACTGTGCCCAGCCACGTTAGGCTGGCCGTATTCTCAAAGCGCTCATATATGCACACCCGTGCGATATTTCTCATCAATAAATAACAATCTGAACACCTAATCTAAATAAAGATTAACGTTATTTCACAGCCGTAGCGTAGCCGCAAAATTCATTGCTGTTTCTGCCCAAAAGTACATTGTCTTGGGTTTCAAGAGCTGTAGTGTTGGAGAAACACCCCGCCTTGGAGGGCCTCGAATGAGAACGCAACGGTACCTCAGGGTCTTGTCACTCATCACCGGGGTAGCCTGCAGCATGCTTGCTCACGGGGATAATAGTTGGCGAGTAACCCCAGACCTAATTGTCAAAAGTCAGTGGCTCAGTGAGACCGATCCTTCGCCGGGGCTCTGGTTAAGTGCGGGTATCGACGCTTACAAACAATTTAACGGGGCTACCAGCACTTTCGCCACTGCTACCATCCAGCTTTATGAATGGTGCGTCAGCGATCGGGTGCGCAAGCCACCGGTGCTAAACGGGACCGATGATTGCCACTTGATTTCCAAGGTCAGCACACTCGAATTCCACGTCAGTGGTGATGGCAAGTTCAACATTGTCGTAGGTCACCCCGAGCTGCCCTTTGGGCTCGAGGTACCCGTGTCCACCAATGAGACGCTCCGAACCCTGCTCACACCCCGGGACACAGGACTGAAACTGGACTGGGGCGTCGGGGTAAAAGGGACACTGTCACAGTGGTCTTATGCGGCCACCTTGACCAGAGGCTCTGGATTTGAATGGGAAAATAAAAGCAAGACCGGAGAGGATCCCTGGGCGTTTGCCGGCAGGATCGGTACCGCCTGGGATTCCCAGCGGTTTTTGCCCACTGAAGGTTTCGGCTTTTCGTGGTTTGCGGCGGAGGCACTCAATCCAGCCCAGGTCAGGGTCAAACGCTGGCGCCTGGCTGCTGACTGGATCAAGTATGCAGGTCCTTGGGGACTGATGACACAACTGTCGTTGGGCAAGACCGAGGGGCGTGATGTTTACAATTTTTTTGCTGAAGTGAACCGGAGCACGCCGGATGAATCACTTACCGGCTATCTCCAGTACAAAACCTTCAATGAAGACTTTGCCGCTGGTTGGCAATCGGCCCAGTCTGTGCACATGGGTGCCCGATATGCGGTGACAGATAAAGTAACGCTGAGCGCGCAGGTCGCACGGGAATTTGAAGTCTTTGCCGCCGGTCGCCCGCAGACTATTTTCGATTTGCAGTTCCGATACCGATTGGAGTGATGTTATGAAATCAGCGCTACAACTTACCGTACTCGTCGGCTGCCTAATGTTCAGCTCGTCCTCAGCCGCAGTCGCCTATTGCGCGCTGCGTGACCCCGTGAGTGCCATCCAACATTTTTACCCGGCCTACACTTCGTATAAAGCAGTGGATGGACGGGTTGACGCTTCGGTGCGTGCGGTCCTCGACGAGCAGTTACCGGGTGTGCACTTTAGTGAGTTTGGCACCCACACGTTATATGTGGTTTTTGGGGAGTTTGAGGTCCTTGGCTATGTTCATGCCCGTACCGAAAAAGGCGACTGGGGCCTCGATGAGATCATCTGGGCGCTGTCACCCGAACTCCGGGTAAATGAAGTGCGTTACCAGCGAAGCCGGTCAGCCGGTCGGGTCCTGGTAGACAGTCCAGAGTTTTTAGATTGGCTGTCTGGCCGTAATCTTGAGCAGATGGTGGCGCTACTGACCCCAGATGGCGCGGGTCTCCGGGAGCGACCCGTATTCATCCCGGAAGAGTTTGAAACAACGGCGGTTACCGTGGTCAGGAGCGCTGTAAAGACACTGGTCATTACGGATTACGTATGGCCGACCCAAGCCCTTCAGTGATAGCCGCTATCGAGCAAAGAGGCCTTGAGTGTCCATAAGGACCTTTAACTTTTTGTTACTGATGTTCACGCTTTTCGGTGGGATGGCCCTGGCCGGTATTTATGCCTGGACAGCAGCGGACCGGGATCGCGCTATCGTAGGGTTGAGCACCCTCCAACTTGGCGAAGAACGTCTGAAGGCACTGATCAATCGCATCGATGTCGTCCTGACAGCTGCTGATTTGGCGGTGGGCAGCGGCGAAACCTACAGTGCCAATTGGGCGCGTGACCAGGCTTATGTTCTGGCGTCAGACATGGAGGCGATGGCACAGGAAGGCGATGTACTGGCTCTCCATATTGAAACCGGGTTGTTGGTGACTGCTCTCCACGCACTGGGAAATTCCATCGAAAGCGGGCAGATGCAATCAAGTGAAACCCTGGACCGATTCGACGCAGCTTCAATTGAGGTTATCGAGGCTTTAATTCGGGGCCAATCCAGCTTGAGGGCGGCCGTCAATCAACAGGGTAATGTCATCGAAGAAGTCACTGCGGGGGTCTGGCGGGCCCAGGTTATCAGTGCGGTCTGTTTTATCGTCCTGTCGATAATACTGTCAGTATTCGGCATAAGACTGATCGTACGGCCGTTGGAAAGGGTTCAACAGGCAAGCGATACGGAAGACGCTAATCTGCTGGCCGACGAGGCTTTTCGGCAGGCTCCCACAGAAATTCGTGAGCTCGCAGCGGCGCTGCGTTCTTATCTGGGCCATTTGACCAACACTGTTGCGCAGAGGACCCAAGAGCTTGAGACCCAAAGGGACGAGCTACGTGAGGAAGTGATACTTCGAACCAAGGCTGAAGCCGACATGGCCACGGCGCTGAGAGTCGCGGAAGAAGCATCAGCAGCAAAGAGTGATTTTTTATCAATCACCAGTCACGAGTTGCGGACGCCACTCAATACCATGACGGCAGCCCTGGCATTGTTGCGTCCTGAGGAGCTGACAGCTGAGCAGGTCCACTATTGCGACCTGGCTGCACAGGCGGGTGACAATCTCGGCGTGTTATTGCGAGACATACTCGATTTTTCTGCGCTGGATGCCGGTAAGTTTGAAATTATTTCGGCACCCCTGAATTTACCGTCCTTCGCCGCAACCATGCTGGAGCATTCGGTACTGGTGGCTGAAGGCAAGGGCGTTACCCTGGCAAGTTACGTCGCGCCAAACCTGCCTGAAACTATCCTTTTGGACCAAAACAGGGCGCGTCAGGTGGTTGATAACCTCATTACAAATGCATTGAAATTTTCACAGGGTAAACCGGTCCACTTGAGTTTTACGCAGCGGCCCGGGGGGTCTGGTGAGGCTCAGTTGATCATTGCCGTGTCTGATGAAGGGCCCGGCATCAGTCAAGCCGATCAGAGCAAGATTTTTGAGCCCTTTACCCAGCTGGATGCGAGCCTTGGGAGGAGCAGTAGTGGCGTTGGGTTGGGTCTGGCGTTATGCAAAGATCTGGCCAGGGCAATGGGAGGCGACTGCACCGTGGCATCGCGACCGGGAGAGGGTGCGACCTTTGAGTTGAGACTGCCCATCAGGGAGGTAAAGGCTAACGTGCAGGAAGATGCCGTTGCTTTAGAGGAGAATGACGGGCGCTGCGCACTGCATGTGTTGCTGGTGGAGGATAGTGAAGTGAATCGGATGCTCACCCAGAAATTGCTTGAAAACCAAGGGCACACCGTAGCGCTGGCGGTGGATGGATTCCAGGCCTGTGAGCAGTGTGCACGAGAAGTGTTCGAGGTCATTCTGATGGATTTACAGATGCCGGGTATCGACGGTCTGGAGGCGACGAGACGGATCAAGGCAACCGAGGGACCCAATCAGAACACGCCTGTGATAGCGCTGACCGCGAATGTTGGGGGAGAGTTTCATAAGGCTGTCGAGGCGGTTGGTATGGTGGGGTTTGTGGAGAAGCCCATCGACCCTCGGCAGATGACAGCAGAGATAACCCGCGTGTTTAAGAGTTTTGCAGCTTGAAAGCGCTTGCCTAAATGCACCTGCGCAGAGTCGCGGCCGTGCGATCAACGGGGTGTTTAACAGCTTGGGAATTTAGTTTTTTCAGACAGAGCCCCTCTACTTGGAAACCCCAGGAGAAGTGGGCATGGTTGGGCGTGCACGGCATGCCCCGGGGTGACAACGGTTGCTGATAAAGCCGGCGGGTGTTGCCGGTGGTAGGATGGGAATAAACCCGGGAAGCTGTAAAGGGAGTCAGGTCATCTCCTGGATGACGGTCTTGAATAGCGCGCCGTACGCGAAGCCGCCTGGCCATTCCCGGGATCGTCAGCGGTTACCTGACTTATGGCTTTACGCCGTGCCCTCGTGACACCTTCGCGGGTGGTCACTGGACGAGACCTGCGTACCTGCGCAGCGGATTTTCCATCTGAGTGCTCACCGATCGCTGCGCATTCTGGTATTCTTGCGAGCCTCGATCAAACCAAGGAGGGTAGTCGATGAGAGCAATGGTAATGGTGTTGGTGGTTTTTATAGCGGCCTGCGCCGGAGGGCAGGGGAGCAGGGAAGCATTCCAGATGGCGGACGCAAAGTACGTAAAGCTCCTCCGGCAAGCACAACAAGAGCCTACTTTTGAGAACCGCAGGCTGGCCTGCGAGGGTTGGTACGATTGGTACCTGGCGCTCGAGGAGTTTGAGGATGGTGAAGCGACTGTAAGTCTGTACAGCTATTACGCCCAGCGCTCTGACGAGCACTCGGTCTCCTGCGCCGCGGATCAACTGGCTGACGGCACGCCTGTTTACGTTCCCAGGAGCTAGGTGCCAGCCCACAGTTTGGCTAAAGAGTCAGTGTCATCCTGCTGGGTGTCGGCACGGTTGTGAGCCAGATTTCAGGCGCGGCGCGTGGCGAGCCACTGCCTCAGCGCTGCTGGGAATGCGGGCCTTCTTAAACGGATGCCCGGGCTCCGTGACGGGACTCTAGGGGCTTTGGGGTGTCGCGCGCAGGGCGGCAAGATGTCTGTGAAGCCATGGACCACTTTGCATCTCAATGCCATCACAGATCACGTGGTACGGTTTTCCAGTCCAGGAGCTTTGCGAAGCGAGTCGGTCGATGAAGTCTTCAGTCGTCGACACATAACGAGCGCCCCGTCGGTATTTTAGTGACAAGTGGTCGGCAGCTTCTTTGGAGGTGTACCGATCACCATTACGCTCAAACCCACATCCACTGGCAGCGACCCACGCCAGCAGTTGCTCAATTTCCGAGTCCACGGTGGGCTCGACAGCCCGGGCGGCAGTCGACATGAGCAGGGCCACCATGGCGAAGACCCGCATGACCTTGATCATGGTAAAGATGTCCCTTGTTGGTCGCTCTAGCGGGTCATTACGCATCGGGGTGGGCTGTGCCTCATCGTCAGGTTGCCAAGTTAGCATTGTTGGTACATATCGCAATACAGGTGGCCCGGCCGGTTATCCGCCGGGCCCCGGGGCGTCTTACCGTCGGAAGTGCGGGTTACTGCGATGGTGATTCGTGGTTTTTTTGATGAATGCTATTGTGCCTGGGAAGACTCCAGGCGGAAAAAGCGCTTGCCCTTATGGTCCCCAGCTGTGGTGTATTCGAGCTCCGGAGGTATCGCTATGGTGATTTATGGCGTCGCGCTGTTGGCATTTTGCATGCTGATGGGCGTTTTTTTGGGTGATCTGCTGGGTCAACTACTGGGCGTGCAGGCCAACGTGGGAGGGGTCGGTATTGCCATGCTTCTCCTCATTTTTTGGCAAATCAACAGCACTATCGTTTCAAGCTCAGTGTCCCCACGGAGACGGGCATAAACTTCTGGAACGCCATGTACATACCCATTGTGGTCGCCATGGCGGCCAGACAAAATGTTGTGGAGGCGCTCTCGGGTGGCTGGCTCGCTATCAGTGCGGGTGGAGCCGCCGTGGCCGCCAGCTTCGTGCTGGTTCCGTTGCTCAGGAGAATGGCTCCCGGTGATCATCATGATCACTGAAACATTTCACAGGGTGCTTGAGGCCAATTCGCTGATCGTCGCTTTCATAGCGGTTGGCCTGCTGGTCTGGTGCTCTTATTTCCTTTCCAGCAGGCTGACCAGCGGCCGAGTGCACGGGTCGGCCATTGCCATAGTGGGTGGTCTCCTGTTGGCGTGGTATGGCGGGTTGCACAGCGGTGGCACAAAGGGTGTTGCGGATATTCCGCTGTTTGCCGGCATCGGCATTTTGGGTAGTGCGATGTTTCGTGATTTCGCCATCATTGCCACCGCGTATGGCGCACGCCTCGAAGAGCTCAAAAAAGCCGGTGTTGTCGGGGCGTTGTCTGTCGTCATTGGCGTTATGCTCTCATTTATCGTGGGTGCCGCCGTCGCCTATGCCTTTGGTTACCGAGACGCGGTTGCAATCAGTATGATTGGTGCCGGAGCAGCTACCTATATTGTCGGGCCCGTAACCGGTACCGCCCTGGGTGCCGACTCCGACGTTATTGCCCTGAGTGTGGCTGCGGGATTGGTAAAGTCGGTACTCGTGATGGTCGGAACGCCGCTTATCGCTCTGCGTACAGGACTGGACAATCCTGTGTCGGCAATGATCTACGGGGGGCTTGTGGGCACCACCAGTGGGGTTGCGGCGGGGTTGGCTGCCACGGATCCGAAACTGGTGCCCTATGGTGCGATGACGGCCACCTTTTACACCGGAGTGGGGTGCTTGCTGGCACCCTCAATTCTGTTTCTCATGGTACGGGCTGCGCTTTAGCCCAAACGCAGGACAGTGATATATGACGATCGAAAAGAAGATACATAAAGCAGGTCCTTACGCCGATTATTTTTGCCAGGGCGTGAGGGTGGACAATGCACTCTACCTGGCGGGCCAGGTCGGTATGACTGAGTCGGGCGATATTCCCTCTGAACTTTCGGGCCAGGTTGAACTGGCATACAAAAATATTATCGCTGTGTTGGGCGAGTTTGGCGCCAGCATGGACAATATCGTTGATGAGACTTTTTTTGTGACGGATATGGAAGACTGTATGGCAAATGTGCCCGCCGTATTCGCCGCGCGGGAGGCGGCCTATGGAAAGAAGCCCGAAGTATGCCAAACGCTGGTGGCTACACCGGCACTGGTAGACCCGCGGCTGAAAGTTGAGATCAAGGTCATCGCCCGGTTGTAGAAAACTGTCCGTCGCCTGCCTCGGTAGGGCACTTGGGGACAGGTTCATGACCAAGTCGGGGCAGGGAATGGGTTCCTGCGCTGTGCCAATCTGATTGAGTCGCGTAGTTTGTCCCCGGTACCGTATAACCCGACGGTCCAAAGAGCAGGAGAACCCTGTACACATATGTCCCTAGAATATATTCGCGTCATCATCGTTGTGTACAGCAGTGCCCTGGTGCCACTGGTGCTTGTGCCATGGCTTTTCAATCGCGGTCGGTTGCCCCGTTGGGCGCTCAAAGCCTATTTGGGTAGTTTCCTGCTCTGCGCGCTGGGATGGGAGTTATGGTTTACCTATGGCTGGGTTTCCGGTGACTCCGTGGACCTGCGAAGAAATGAACTGTTGAATCAATTTATCCCCCTGCACATAAACTGGGTGTTGAATTCCCTGGCAGATGCCGGCGCTATCACCCTGGTGGGTTTGTGGCTGATGTGGCGCTCCAGCGGAAGGCAAAGCCAGGTCTTCGAATCCTGGCAATGGGGTCCCTTTGGGGTCTTCATGTTGTGGGCGCTGGGCCAGAATGTTGCGGTGGAAATGTTTCTCTACCACGATCAACTCGCTGTGGGTAAACCCCTGTCCTGGGCCCCTCTGGCCCCCACAGGGCCCTGGTGGAACCCCCTGCTATTTGAGTTTAATGGTCGCACCATCACTTTTCAGGGACAGGTACCCTGGTTGCTGGCTCCGTGGCTTATTTATGGCGGTGTCATTTTCCTGGCCAGGAGACA
>CALKDK010000004.1 GCA_938084055.1 uncultured Luminiphilus sp. | reverse complement strand
GACAACGCTCTGGTGACTATACTCCCCGAGCCTCTGCTGCCCTCCATCACTATTGAAAAAACCGGTACGCCGGGCCAGATCGCCGAGCCCGGCGGCGACGTGGCCTATGGCATCCGGGTGGTGAACACGGGTAACACGGAGCTGACCCTGTCGGCGTTGGATGATGATCGGGTGGGCGGCAGCCTTAATGGTGTGGGTGACTGTGCCACCGGAGGCACGCTGGCGGCGGGTGCGTCCTACAGCTGCAGCTATACCCAGGCGGTCAGCGGCGTGGATGGTGACACGGTGGTGAATACGGTCACGGTGACGGCGGCTGTGCCGGCGGATCCGGACACCACGTTGACGGAGAGCGACAGCTTCACGGTGGCGATTGTGGCGGATCCTGAGCCGCCGCCCAGCATTGTGGTGACGAAGAACGTGAGCCCGGAGGAGCTGGAGGAGCCGGGGGGTGCGGTGGTGTACACCATCCGGGTGACGAATACGTCCCAGGCGACGGATCCGGTGACACTGACCAGCCTGGTGGATACGGTCTACGGTGATCTGAACGGGCAGGGCAGCTGTGCGACCGGTGGTGTGATTGCCTCTGGTGATGCGTATGAGTGCACGCTGAACGAGAGCCATACGGGCGTGGCTGGGGATACCTTTGCCAACACGGTGACGGCGCAGGTGCAGGATGATGAGGGCGAGATCGCCCAGGACAGCGACAATGCGCTGGTGACCATTGAAGCGGTGCAATTGCCGCCCGCTATTGAGATCTTCAAGACGGCCTCTGTACAGAGCCTGCCCGAGCCGGGTGGTGACGTGCGTTACGACATTGTCATCCGCAACGTGGGTGGCGAAGACCTGATTATTGATGATGTCACCGACAGCCTGCTGGGTGGCTCCATCAGCAGCGTCGGTACCTGTGGCAACGTCGTTGGTTTCGCCCTACCCATTGATGCGGTTTATGACTGTCAGGTGGACGTACCCTTTACCAACCGCAGCCCCAGTGACCCCCCAATCGTCAATACAGTGACGGTGCTGGCTGATGCCGCCGACGGTAGCGGTCAGCAGGTCACCGCCCAGGATTCGGCCACCGTCACCATCGAGGATGTGCCATCGGACATCAAGGTCTACAAGACGGCGCGCATCGCTGATATTCAGGATCCGGGCACTGGCAGCAAATTGCTGGAGTACCGTCTGACCATCCTGAACCTGTCTAAGGTGGATGTGGTCACCATAAGTTCACTGCAGGATATCGAGCAGATTGAAAAGGCCAGTGGGACGAACCCCCCTGAATCAGAGGCCTCGGTCACCACGCTGCCGACTCTGTCCGGGGAGCCCGCCTGCACGCTGCCCTTCGATCTTCAGCCCCGGGGGAATACCGGCGATCAATTGGTCTGCTATTTCGGACGTACCGTCGATGGTGCCGACATTGACGAGGATGACGTGGTTGCCAATACGGTGATCGCTTCAGGTATCGACGACGACGGCCAGCCCGTTGAAGATTCTGACGGCACCAGTGTGGATGTGGTCGCGAATCCACTGGGCTCCATCGAACTGATCAAAGTCGCCAGCGTTGCCTCGGTGGAGGAACCCGGGGCAGATGTGACCTTTTCGCTATCCGCGATCAACACATCCGAGGTGGACGTCACCATTGACACCCTGACCGATGCTGTGGGCACCGAGGCGGCGGTTGCGGTAGCAACCCTAGATTCCGGCACCGACTGTATTTTGCCCGCTACGATTGCGCCCGGTGATGAGGTTAATTGCAGTTTCGTGCGCAACGTGGCTGGGGTGGCCGGAGACTCGGTGACCAACACCGCGACGGCCAGCGGTGCTGACTCGGGGGGTAACCCGGTTCTGGCCAGCGCCCGGGCTACCGTCGCCATCTTGCCGGATGCCCTCGAGCTAACCGTCGTCAAGACCATCACCCCCAACGTGGCCAGGGTGGGTGATGAGGTGACATTCGAGTTCACCATTACCAATACATCCGATGTTGCTTCGCTACGGATTACGGGTTTGGAGGACGACCTTATTGGGAATCTGGAAGGTCAGGGAAGCTGCCAGACCGGCGCCTCGCTGGCGGTGAGCGCCAGCTACGGTTGCGCAGTATCGGGAACAGTGACTGAGGGCCTCGATGGCGTGCACCGCAATACCGTGGTCGTGGGCGCAGACCGGGTTAGCCCGGTTACCTCGTCCCGTAATCGAGTGGGGCGCCAGCTCCCGGGTCACGCAGCGGTCGCAGGCAGCGATATTGATGCCCTGGCACCGGCTGATGTGTACGGACAGGACAGTGCCTGGAGCCTGGTGCTGCCACCCCTGCCTCCCCTGCCCCCCATACCGGGTCCCGTCGCCGTTCCCGTTGGGTCGGGCATGCTCGGGCTTCTGGTCTTTGGCCTGCTGGCCTTAGTGAGGCGCCGGCTGTAGTCGCGAGCGCCATCCCCGTTGGACGATACATTCCTGCAGGGTGCTTTTTAATGCTCGCGGAACATTTGTGCGGAAATACTGCGGTCGCACAGGATGCCTGGCGTGAAGGGTTTCAGGCTTGAAAAGGCCTGAGCCGGGGTTGCCTCGGTGTGCTCGGCGCTGCGGGAAAGCCACTGCGGCCCGGAACTACAAGGCCCCGGGGCCCGCTAAGTTGGTCAGATCGGTGGCATGACTGAATTTTCTATCTGCGCATCTAGTCAATTCCCACCGTAGGCAGTAATGTAGCCGGGTTGAATGTCATACAACCTTCACACCCAAACAGTTTTCCCTGCTTCATAATGATGGCCGTTTCGTGCCCTGACTTTGTCCTGTTCCCGGAGATCGCTCATGTCCTCACCCGTCGTTAAATTTTTCGCCAGAAAAGCCCTCGCCCGCGCCATTGCAAGCACGGCGCTCCTTACAGCCGTTTCAGTCCTTCCCGGGACTGTTTATGCCCAGGAAACCTCCGCGATGGTGCGCGGTAGTGTGACCGATGGTTCCGGTCAGCCGGTGGCGGGCGCAGAGGTTGTCATTACCTCCCAGTCGACCGGTGTGGAGAAACGTGCCACCACGGACACGCAGGGTTACTACTCGGTTCGGGGGTTGCCCGCTGGTGTCTCCTACGACGTCAGTGTCGACGCCAACGGTTTGCAGAAGGCGATGACCGACGATCTGCAGCTGGCGGTTGGACAGCAGGCGGTACTGAACTACGCCCTCAGTACTGAGGAAGAGGTTATCGTCATCGGACAGCGCATTGCGGTGGCGGAAACCGCGATCGGACCCAACGCAGTCTTTGACCTGAAAAGCCTGGAGGATTCGCCGGCAATCAATCGGAACATTACGGACGTCATCCAGCAGGATCCCCGTATTTTTGTCGACCAGTCCCGTGGCGATGTGGATTCGATCCAGTGCAACGGTGCGAATCCCCGCTTTAACAGCCTGACGGTTGATGGTGTGCGGTTGAATGATGGATTCGGCTTGAACAGCAACGGTTACCCCACCCAGCGTATGCCTTTCCCCTATGACGCGATCTCCAGCGTTGCGGTGGAGATGGCCCCCATGAGCGTCGTCTATGGCGGTTTCTCGGCCTGTAACATCAACGCGGTCACCAAGACGGGCGCCAACGACCTGTTCGGTTCGGTGTTCTTTGATTATGGCTCTGACTCCCTGCGGGGCGACAAGCTTGAAGGGGACAATATTGAGTCACAGGATTACGAAGAGACCCGGTGGGGTTTCGAGGTCGGCGGCGCCATCATCAAAGACAAACTGTTTTTCTACGGTGCCTATGAAAAATATGATGGTGCAGACCTGAACGACCGGGGTGCTGTGGGTTCGGGTGCGGTCAACGAGGTTTTGATTTCCCAGCAGGAGTTGGACCGCATCGCCCAAATCGCCAGCGATGTGTACGGTTATGAGGCAGGCCGAACAGTAGCAGAGCCCTTCGATTTTGAAGATGAGAAATACCTGGCCAAGATTGACTGGTACGCCACGGATACCCAGCGCCTTGCCTTTACCTACATGTACAACGACTCGTTTAACTTCACACCCTCAGACGGTGATCTGAACGAGTTTGAGTTTGATAAGCACTTTTACAAGCGCGGTGCGGAATTGACCTCCTACACACTCAACTGGTATTCGGATTGGACAGAAAATTTCTCCACGGAGGTCCGTTACTCCATAAGCAACGTCGATTTTCTGCAGCAGTCGGTGTCCGGTCCTGATTTCGGTGAGATGCAGATTCGGGCCGGAGACGGCGTGACGGTTTATCTCGGCCAGGACGACAGCCGTCAGGCGAATGATCTGGAGTGGGATACTGACCAGATGGTACTGCGCGGCTACTACAACCTCGGTAACCATACGATAACCGGCGGTTTTGAGCGTGAGTCTATCGACGTATTTAACCTGTTCTACCAGCACACGGATACTGAGATCCGCTTCAACAGCATTGATGATTTCGAAACGGGCCTTGCTGCCCGGGTCTACTACGGCAATGCCCTGACCAACAATGAGCTTGATGCTGCAGTCGACTGGAGTTACGACGTCAGCAGCTTCTACATTGAAGACAAGTGGCAGCTGACGGACAGCCTGCTCCTGACCTTCGGCCTGCGCTACGATTACTATGAAACAGACGACGTACCCAATGAGAATCCCGGCTTCGTCGCGGATTATGGGTTCTCCAATACGGCGACTTTGGATGGCGTAGACCTGATTTTGCCGCGTTTCGGCTTCACCTGGGATGCCAGCGACACCCTAACCGTCCGCGGCGGTATCGGCCTGTTCTCCGGGGGTAATCCCAACGTCTGGTATTCCAACGTTTATTCAAATACCAATACAACGGCTGTGCAGACTCAGGACCGGGGTCCGGACCGGGCCGGGGTAGACCTTTTTGCACAAAATTATGTGTTTTGTGAGGACTCGGCAGCGGTCTGCGGACCCGGTTATGGTGTGCCTGAAAACCTGGCGGCCCAGGTGGCGGCGGGAGACGGCAGTAACTTTGAGATTGTGTATCTCGACCCGGATTTTGAGGCGCCCACAGAGTGGAAATATGCCCTCGGTGCTACCTGGGAAGTCGGTGATGGTTACGTCATTAGTGCTGACGCCCAGATTACCCGTGGCGACGATACGGCCATCTACAAGCACGGTGACCTTGAGTTTACCGGTGAGACCAACGATTTTGGCAACGGCTACCCGGTCTACGACAGCGTGCGTACACCGTCTTTCGTGCTGACCAACAGCTCAAAAGGCAACGAGTCGGAGTCGATATCTGTGAGTCTGTTCAAAGCCTGGGATTTTGGACTCGATATGCGTCTGGGCTATGCGTGGACTGACGCCAAGGATGTCAATCCGATGACGTCATCAGTGGCGTTCTCGAACTACGTCAACCGCACCTTCTACGATCCGGAGGAAGAGGTTCTCTCCACCTCCAATTACAACATTGAGCATCGTTTTACTGGCGTGTTCAATTATACGACGGAATGGTTTGGTGATAACGCCACGCGCTTCACCCTCTTTGCCCAGGGTAATTCGGGTTTCCCCTACAGCATTACCCTGGACGGGGCATCTGGAACCATTGGTGCCTACGGCTTTACGCCTTACCTTGATTTCGTTGATCACGTGTTGGTGGAGCCCGGCACGCGAAACAGTGAGCAGGGCAGTAGCTGGTTCAAAATGGACCTGCGCGTATCCCAGGAGTTTCCCGGTTTCTCGGATGACCACAAAGGGAGTGCTTTCATCATCATTGATAACCTGACCAATCTCATCAACGATGACTGGGGTGTCATGGAAAAGCCGATATTCCCCTATGGCGTTACCCAGGACCAACAGGATAACGGCCAGGCGGAAACCCGCATTGGTGATGCATCACTCTGGGAGATTCGCGTGGGTATGAACTACAAGTTCTGACCTGTCCCCGCTCGAAAAGGCGCCCCGAGGGCGCCTTTTTTATATCGGCTCGCTATTTACTGGCGGCCAGCGCCCAGTCGAGTAGGGCAGCCAGCCGGGCAGCCGCCCGCTGCAGCTGGCGTTGCACCTGTGATTCGTTCTGCCGCAGGTAGGATGGCTCGAGCGTGGCCAGCCGCGTGCCCTCGCGGTAATGGGTCAATGGATCGTTGAGTACTGCCAGCGTCTCATCAGCCCACTGCGGGACAGCTGTTTCGGGTTGGGTGATATTGGGTATCCCAGGCAGAAACGCCGGTTCTACGCTTTGTCCCGAGAGGTCGCGGTAACGCAGAATCAAGCCATCCCACACCGCATGCATACTGACCGTATCCCGGGTTTCACCCAGTGCCTCGCCCAGCTCTTGGGGCAACGTAAGCCGATACAAATTGCCACCCAGGTCATCACGATATCCAAGGTGCATCGGCTGGTGTAGATCGCCGACCAGGTGTGCCACCCACAACAGCGCTTCGCGGCGCTGCGCGGTCGATGTTGCGTCGCGCAGCCGATGTACCTGATGTAACAGGGCAGAAATGACATCGCCCTCCGGCGGTGCTGCCACCTCATCAATGTGCCGGGTTTCCGGGCGGGTATTAAGGTAGTGCCAGGAGCGGGTTGCCGGGCGTTGTTTTTTTATCCGGTCCGGCCAATCACACTCGGTTGCGAGAGGGCGATCCAGCAGTTCGTCGATAGTGCGGCGCGTTTCTTCCTGCACTCCCTGCAGGGCGGTTGCGCAGATCAGCTGATGCCCCTCGTCCCACCAGGTGAGGGCCGGGGCTGACCACAGTAACCCCACCGCCAGGGGCAGCAGCGACCGTGTCACCCGTCGGGCGGAGGGATAGACCATAACAGCGACTCGTTGGGATAACCGGATGTTTGCGCCCCAGATGGTGCGTGCAGTAGGTTAATGCGCCGCCGGGCGATCTGTAAACTGAAGATCGTCAACCCTCGCCGACGTCATCGTGGGCATTGCGCCCGGCGCGGGGTCGCCCATCATTAGCCTGGCGTGGCCCGCTGCAGGCCACCCTGTCATGGCGATGCCTCTACGTATGGGAATATGTTGGGATGGGGTACTATCGAACCCTGAATTTTTCAGTTACCCATGATTCCAGAGTCGCAGGCCCGGGGTATTTCAAGATTACAGTGCCAACTCAATATTTTGCCATTTATGATGCCGATGGTTCGCTGGCGGGCGAGGTTGCTTATACGCTGGGCAAAATTGCCGGCCGACGTCACTGTGCACTGTGCGATATCAGTCATGGCTGGAACCCCCGTGGAAAAGCGGTCTGGCGGGATGGCGCTCAATTAGCTTGTCGGGTCCAGTGGTTGCACCGCGATGAGCAGTCGAGGGAGATGTTTGAGTACACTCGAGGCCGCTTGCCCATGGTGCTCGCCCAGACAGGAAGCGCGTTCCACACCCTCCTTGGCACCGCAGCGCTTGAGGTTTGTGGGGGTGAGTATCCGGCTTTTGTGGCAGCACTCAGTGCCGCAGTCAAGGATGTGATGCTTGTTGACGAGCAGGGTAACGGGGTAGCCACCTCCTTGGATCACGCTGAATCTGTGGTCTCGCCGTGAGTAGCCTGCTCGGTATTGGTTTTCTCCTGCTGGTGGCGTGGTCTGTGTCATCCAACCGAACCGCGATCAACTGGCGGACCGTTGGCCTCGCATTTTTCCTGCAGGCCGCCATCGGCTTTCTGGCGCTGTTCAGCAGTTGGGGCAGGGCGGGCCTGGAAATAGCGTCTGCCCAGATTGCCAATCTGCTGGCTTACAGCCGGGCTGGTATTGATTTCATGTTTGGCGGACTGGTCTCAATCGACAGTAACCTGGGCTTTATCTTCGCATTCAGTGTTCTTCCGGTGGTTATTTTCTTCAGCGCATTGATCGCGGTTCTCTACCATGTGGGTGTTATGCACTGGCTTATCCGGACGCTGGGAGGGGCTCTAAAAAAACTGTTAGGCACGAGTCATACCGAGTCCCTGTCGGCGTCAGCCAATATTTTTGTTGGGCAGGCGGAGGCGCCTCTGGTTGTACGCCCCTACCTGGCGGGTATGACCGTGTCGGAATTGTTTGCCGTTATGGTGGGCGGGATGGCTTCGATTGCCGGGTCGGTTATGGCGGGTTACGCCGCATTGGGTATTCCGCTGGAATACCTGTTGGCGGCCTCGTTCATGGCGGCTCCCGGTGGTCTCCTCATGGCTAAATTAATGGAGCCGGAGACACAGGAGCCGGTTCGACCCGAGCGCGGTGAGGGCCCCGAAAACGACAGCTATGTCAACCTGGTGGATGCGGCCGCCAGCGGTGCGTTGGACGGCTTTCGTATGGCGGGTGCGATTGCCGCCATGCTCATCGCTTTCATCGGCTTGATTGCGCTTCTCAATGGCATGCTGGGCTGGGCAGGCTCTGTAGTTGGCGTGCAGGGCCTTTCCTTGGAAGGGGTACTGGGCGTTATTTTTCAGCCTCTGGCCTGGCTGCTGGGTGTGCCCTGGGCGGAGGCCAATGTGGCCGGCAGCCTGATTGGCCAGAAGCTCGTTCTTAACGAATTTGTCGCTTACGTGGCGTACACCGATGTTGCTGCAGGATTCTCACGGGTGTCCCAGGCGATCGTCATCTTTGCGCTCTGCGGTTTCGCCAACCTGTCTTCCATTGCAATTTTGCTGGGTGGGTTGGGTGCCATCGCCCCCATGCGGCGTGACGAGATTTCCCGATTTGGTCTGCGTGCCCTGCTGGCTGCAACCCTGTCCAATTTGATGAGTGCGGCACTGGCCGGATTCTTTATTTCGCTGGGTTGATGCCGGTGCCATCGAACAACGCGGTACTGCCACTCATTTCCTGCCGCGACCAGGATTTCGCCAAGCGTTTTGTCGCCTCCCTGCATGAGTATGGCTTTTGTGCACTCATTGACCATCCGCTGGATATGCATCGGGTGCGCAGCATTTACCGACAATGGCGGCTTTATTTTGCCGAGGGCGTAGGTCCAGAGTATGAAATGGACCCGATTCGCCAGGACGGCTACTTTTCCACCGCCGTCGCCGAGCATGCCAAAGGGAGCGATCGCCGGGACTTTAAGGAGTATTTCCAGTATTACGCCTGGGGGCGTTGCCCGGCACACCTCAGGGACAATCTGTGTTCACACTTTCAGCAGACTGTTGCTTTTGCTGCTGGGTTGCTTGCCCACATCGAACAGGAGGCGCCTCTGGGGATGATGACCGATCTCGCCGAGCCCCTGAGTGGCATGATTGAGAACAGCCACCAGAGCATGCTGCGCGTCCTGCACTACCCGCCCATTCGGGCGAATGATGATGCGCCGCGTGCCGCAGCCCACGAAGACATCAACTTACTGACCTTGCTCCCCGCGGCAGACGGTCCCGGGTTGGAAATCCTTACCCGCGATGGCCGCTGGATTGAGGCGCCCAACCGACCAGAGCAGCTCCTCGTCAATATTGGGGACATGCTTCAGGAGCTGCTGGGGGGTTGGTTACCATCCACCACGCACCGGGTGGTAGACGATGGACAACAACACGCTGCGGGCAGGATGTCCCTGCCCCTGTTCCTCCACCCTCGGCCTGAGGTCCGCCTGTCATCGCGATACACGGCGGCCAGTTACCTTCATGAACGTCTGGGTGAACTCGGTGTCCTGCCCGCACAGCCCGCGTGAACGCAGTGCCATGTGCTGCCCGGGCCCGGTTTTTTTTGTAAAGGCTTGGGGTCTTCGACGCGCGGAGCGTTTGTGTTTCAGGGTTTTTCTTCTGATCGGGGTGTGCCTGTTGGCGCCCACAGGTTGGACCCAGGAGGCCCCGCCAGAGCCTCTGGTGGTTGCAGTGGCGTCAAATTTTGCAGGTCCGGCACGACAATTGGCGGTCGCCTTTACGGAGCAGACCGGCGTGCCGGTGCAAGTTATTGTCGGCTCGACCGGTCTTCTGTATGCGCAGATTGTGCAGGGAGCCCCCTTTGATGTGCTGCTGGCAGCGGATACCGAACGTCCTTTGTCCCTTGAGGACATGGGCCTGGGTGCCGCGGACAGCTATGCCGTGTATGCGCGTGGTCGACTGGCACTCTGGGTCCCGGGGTCAGCGCGCCCTCCCGACCCTGGGGACTACCTTACACGGGCGTCACTGTTGGCCCATGCGAACCCCGATATGGCGCCTTACGGCGCGGCGGCTGCAGCGATCACGGAGCGGTTTCCAAAAGCCCAGGCTGAGCGACAAATTGTCCGGGGGCAGAGTATCAGCGCGACGTATACCCAGGTTGCCTCGGGCGCGGTCCCAGCGGGCCTGGTGGCCTACTCCCAACTCCTGGCTGGCGAAGTGCCGGCGGAGGAGTACAGCTTGATACCCGAGATCTGGCATCCTCCCATTGCACAGGCGTTGATCCTCACGCTGCGCGGTGCCGGGCGACGCGCAGGCTGGGAGTTTCAGCGCTTCCTACTCTCAGATGAGACGTTGCAAAAACTGCTTTCATTGGGTTACGCACGGTCCGATGGAAAGGCTGAATATGATGGGAATTGAATGGCAGGCCCTTGCCCTGACGGCACAGCTGGCGGCGGTGACTACCCTGCTATTGCTGCTGCTGGCGACGCCGCTCGCCTGGTGGCTTGCCCACTCGACCCGACCCTGGGTGGGTTGGGTCGAGGCGGTGGTGGCCCTACCGTTGGTGCTCCCGCCAACGGTCATGGGCTTTTACCTGCTGCTCTGGTTCGCGCCCGGTGGCGGACTGGGGGCGCTGTGGCTGAGCATGACAGGTCAACAACTCAACTTTAGTTTTACGGGCCTTGTCCTGGCGTCGGTCATCTACTCGCTGCCCTTTGCAACACAGCCTCTACAGGCAGCTTTTGCGGGCGTGGGGCAGGGGGTGCTGGAGGCGGGGGCAACCCTGGGAGCCTCCCCCTGGGATCGATTTCTGCGACTGGTACTGCCCCTGTCGCGAAGAGGCTACCTGACCGCCGCGGTACTGACCTTCGCCCACACCTTGGGTGAGTTTGGGGTGGTGCTCATGATTGGCGGCAATATCCCCGGCGAGACGCGCGTTGTTTCAGTGGCTCTCTATGAGGCAGTTGAAACACTGGACTACGGGAGCGCCCACCGGCTTGCAGCTGTTTTGCTGGGGTTTTCCTTTGGCGTCTTGCTTTTGATTTATGGCCTAAACCGCCGTCTCTCCTTCCGGCTCGGTTCGGGGCTGTGACATGGTGACCGAGCTGAACATTGATGCCGACCTGAGGTTGGGTGGTTTTTCACTTGAGCTGAGCGCGCGGTTGCATATTGAGGGGGTACTGGGGGTTCTCGGTGGCAATGGGGCGGGCAAAACCTCCCTGCTCAGGCTGCTCGCTGGACTCGAACGGCCGCATCAAGGCTGTATTGAGTTTGGGGGTAGCTGTTGGCTGGATACGAGTCGCGGCATTGCAGTACCCACCCACGAACGCAGAATTGGCATGGTTTTTCAGGATGCGCGGTTGTTTCCGCATCTCAGCGTCGCCGGGAATCTTGACTTTGCAGGGCGCAGAGCCAAAGGACAGGCACCACCGCGCGATGAGATTTTGCAGACACTGGGACTTGAACCCCTGCTCGAGCGTCGTCCAGCGGCGCTGTCCGGAGGCGAGCGGCAGCGGGTCGCCCTGGCAAGGGCACTGATGAGCGCTCCCCGGTTATTACTGCTCGACGAGCCTCTGTCGGCGGCGGATATGGGGTACCGTGGGGAGCTGCTTGCCTATCTTCGTGACGTTATCGACAGCTTCAGAATTCCCACCGTCTACGTGGCCCATACGCTCGATGAGATGACCCGGTTGGCGCGTCACCTGATGGTGTTGCGCAATGGTGGTTGCGTGGCGTTGGGTCCTGTTTCGGAGGTGCTGGCACGCCTGGACCTCCCCGAGGTGTCCCGCAGGGACGAGTCGGGCTCCATTGTCGAGGCCACCGTCGTCGCCCACGACCCAGCTTATCAGTTAACCCATCTCAGCTTTGGCGGCCAGAGTATGTCGATGACAGGCTTAATCGGGATGCCCGGTGACAGGGTAAGCGTGCGTATTTTCGCCACCGACGTCGCGATTGCGCTACAAAAGCCCGAGGGTATTTCAATACGCAATGTCCTGCCGGCAACCATCACGGCCATCAGGGTGGATAACAACCTGCCCCATGCCGATATTTTGTTGGAGTCGGGTGGCCATGCCATCAGAGCTCGATTGACCCGGGCATCACTTGACGACCTCGGGCTGGCCGAGTCCCAGCGCGTATTTGCGCTGTTGAAGGCGGCCTCGCTGGTTTCAGACTGAGTGTTTTTTCCGGCGATTGAGATGCTGCAGTGCCAGTCCGCAGAGAATCAGGGTCAGCCCGACCAGGGTCGATGCGCGTATCGCCTCACCCAGGATGCCCCAGATAAAAACCAGGGATAGCGGCGGTGACAGGAAGATAAGCGTGGCGATCCGCACGGTGTTGCGTGTGAGTCGCATCGCGTAGAGCCAGAGGATGAAGCTCAGGCCCATTTCCAAAAGTCCAACATACAGACCACCCACCAATCCCTGCCAGGGCAGGTCGGAGAAGGCATTCTGGCTAATCGACACGCCGACCAGAATAATGCTGGCCGCCGTAAAACTGACAAAAAGGCCCTGTATTGGAGGGGTTTTAATACGGGTGTTGCCGATCCAATAGAGCGCCCAGATGACGGTGGATGCCATCGCCAGGAGCACCCCCGCGGGATCAGACAGCCGAAAACCCAGAATATCGCCGCGGGTGGCGATCACGAACACCCCGGCATAACTCAGCAGGGCTGCGTAGATATCCCGGGATTGCAGTTTCTGCTTTAGCAGGGGAACCGCCAGCAGCGGTAACACCAGTCCCCATGTGTAGTTGATCGCCATGGCCTCCTGGGCTGGCAGTCGGGCATAAGCCCCGAACAGCAAAAAATAGTAAAGCGCCGGATTGATGACGCCGAGCGCCAGAAGCCGGGGGATTTCACCCCGCGGGTGTCGTAACAGGTTGCCCATCTGGCCGGACACTAATAACCAGCCGGACAGGAAGAACCAGGAGGTCACACTGGCGACGGTAACGAGCTGAAGTGGGGAAATGAATTTAAGGCTCAGATTGAAGGCGGTGGCGACCGTACTCCAGAGCATGACCGCGCCCAATCCAAACAGGAGGGCCCGACCTTCAGAGGTTTGGCTGGGCATCGTCAACTGGGGTGTGCCGGTTCAGTCGGCCTCTCCTGTTCCGAGCGCTGCGGCGAGGCTGGAGTAACCGCCGCCATTCATTACCCGGGTATAACCGGCTGCCTGCAGGGCCGAGGCGGCCATACCGGAGCGCCTGCCACTGCGGCAGTACAGCACCAGCGTCGTGTCGGTAGAGATATCCAGTGCAGCTACGCCGGCGATAATTTCGGTGTGCTGAATGGCGAGGGCCCCGGGCAGGCTACCCGTCGCAATCTCCTCGTCGGTACGCACGTCTATCAATGTGGCGCCCGCCATAATCGAGTTCACCACGGTGTCGATATTGTCTGTGGGCGCACGATCGGCACCACAGCTTGCGAGGACGAGGGCAACCAGCCCAAACAGATATCGGTTCATGAGGTCACCCTCTTCCTGATGCACCCTGTCGAGACTAACGATTTCCAACAGACTTGCACAGGGCAGGCGCGGAGCTGACTTGAATAAGCGGCGCAAAGCTGCCACGTTATTCCCTTTATTCAGTTTTGGAGCAATCTGGCGATGGTTGTGCGACTTATCCTGATACCGCTGCTGTGTCTGGTTGTCCCCCAGGTTTGGGCCTGGTCTGACCACGCCAGTTTGGCCTGGCCTTTGCTGCGTGACCAGCCGAACCTGAATGAGCCTGTGTTGATCGCTGAGCCTCTGGCGGCTTTTCTATCCGCAGAGCAGCAGGGCATCGTCCGGGTGCTGGCGGACGTTGAAAGCGCCATGCTGGCCGAGGATCCCGACTACCCGCCCACCCCAACAGCCCTTAACTTCAATACTGTGAATGCGGGCGATTTTCCGTCACGCTTCGTTGCGGCGGTGCGCATCAGCCCCAGGCTTTCCTATCCCCTCTATCACCAGGTGATGCCCGGCGAGGTCGGGGAGGCGGATCGCCGGATGCACTGGCCGGAGCTGTCATTTCTCGATCCGGGAGAATCACACCGGGGAACGGTATACCGAGCCCTGGTTCCGGGAGAGCGGGTAAGTATTGCCCACGTGCTGGCCAGCGCCAGTGATGAGCCCGATATGGGGATGGACATCGGGCTGTACACCGACAACGGTACTGACTTTGGTCAGCGCTACGGCATGGGGCAGCAGCCCTTTGGTAATCCCAACCTGTCCTATGGGTCCCAGGCGCCGCTGCACATGGGTTTTTATCATCTGGACTGGCTGACGGCATTCGCCCAGCCCGAGTTGCAGCGTGGCCTGCCGCTCTGGCGTATCGTTTTGTACGAATCACTCGCGGAGCTGGCTTTTACGACGGGGCACGATTACTGGGGATGGCGCTTTATGGGCTGGGCCCTGCACTACATAGGTGATCTCACCCAGCCTTACCACGCCGACCCCCTGCCAGGCGTTAGCCTGTTATCGGCACTCTGGTCGGTCATCATGGGGGAGACAGACCAGGTAATACAGTTGGTATCCAATCGACATGGGGTTATTGAATCCTACCAGTTCGAGAGAATGGCGAATTTGATGCAGCGCGGTGACTGGGCGTCGCCCCTGTTAAGCCGGATTGCCCAGCGACAATCCGCCTGCTTTTTGCCCGCCGCCGTCGTGCCTGAGCTGACCGTGGGTTCGATCCGCCTCGGAGGTCAACTGGATGCGACACTTACCGCGGTAGCGCCAGCCCGGTTTGTGAGTGATCCCACGTTTGAATGGGTAGGCTCCGGTTTTGAAACCGAGGTTGTCGCGCAGGTTGAGGCGGAGGGAGGCGATCAAGCCCTGCGCGCTCTGGATGGCGAGCTAGAGGTACTCCTCGGGCGATTCTCCTATTACCTGCAGGGCTGGATCAGCCACGGACTGTCCCTGCAGGGGCAGGTAGACAGTCCTACCTGCCTGCAGACGGCGGCTGATGAGACCTCGGGGTGACGTCGCTGCTGGTGGTGGGTCAAAGTCGCGTATTATATGTTGCTGCGGTGCTGTAAGCAGATGACGATGCCTTCTTTAAAATCCGTTGTGGCCCTGTTCTGGGTGGGTCTGTTACTGAGTGCGCACCAGGCCGTGTCTCAGGAGACCCGCGAGGACCCCGTGCCCAAAATGGGTCCGGTGATACCAGACTTTGGTCCCGTTCTGCCGCCCCCTTCGAACTTTTATAACCTCGATGACACGACCCGATACAACGTTTCAATCGATATGGGCGAGACGGCAGACTTTCCCGGAGATCCCAACGTCAAACTGGTTTCCGTGGCCCGGTTTCTCAATATGTACGCCCAATATGGTGTACCTGAGGAGAATATTTCCTTCGCAGTCGTGGTGCACGGGATGGCGGCGAACGATCTGCTGACCGATAGCGCTTATCGCGCACGGTTCAACGATCCCAATCCCAATACAGAGCTTCTGGATCAGCTCACCCAAGCGGGAGTCAAGATTTACCTGTGCAGCCAAACCGCGGCGTTTCGCAAGATGGCCTGGGAGGAGTTTCGACCTGATGTCATTGTTGCCCTGTCAGCGATGGGTGCCCACGTGCGTCTGCAGCGCGAGGGCTATACCCTGATTCCGTTCTGACGCCATGTCTGACCATCGCTTCATGCTGGATCCCAAATTGACCGCAGACACTCACCCCGTGGTCCGCTGGCGATTCAGTGATGTGTTGTTAATGAATGACGCGCGCTTTCCCTGGCTGATTCTGGTGCCGCGGGTGCCCGACGTAACCGAGTTGTTCCAATTGGCGGGTCCCCAGCGCGCGGGTGTTGTGCATGAAGCAATGGTGCTTGGGGAGACCCTTCAGGGACTGTTTTCGGCGGAGAAAATCAATACGGCCATGCTTGGCAATGTAGTGCCTCAGTTGCATATCCATGTGATCGCCCGTTTCAGCAGTGACAGCGCCTGGCCTGGACCGGTGTGGGGAGTGGGTGCGGCTCAACCCTACAGCCAAGGGGCGCTTCGGCAACGGCTTGAGCAACTGTTGTCCGGATTACCCAACCTGTGAAGTGTCTCGTACAGAGAGTATCCCAGGCGGCTGTTGACGTTGAGGGTGAACAGGTAGGCGCCATAGCCCGGGGGATGCTGGTACTCGTGGGCCTTGAAAAAGACGATGACAGGGTGCGCGTGGAGCGCATGTGTGAACGCCTGTTGGGCTACCGGCTCTTTGGTGATGAGGATGATCGGATGAATCGCTCGGTTACCGATATTGCCGGGGACCTGTTGTTGGTGTCTCAATTTACCCTCGCAGCAGACACCAAAAAGGGCACCCGTCCAAGCTTTTCCAGTGCAGCGGATCCCCAGGTTGCGCGGGCTCTGTTTGCTTACTTCACAGAGTTGGTGCGAGGACGGCACAACGGGCAGGTTGCCACAGGGCGTTTTGCTGCCAACATGCAGGTGAGCCTGGTCAACGATGGCCCCGTTACGTTCCTTCTGGAAACCTGAGGCGGGATATTCGAACGACATGTCCACTTCCCGATTAACACTGGCTGACCGGCGTCGTCGTGGGGTGCTGGATGCCCTGGTCCTGGTGCTACCCGCGATTCCCTTTGCGTTGGTCTTTGGCCTGACGGTCCGTGAGTCGGGTGTGGCCATCTGGCTGGGGTGGAGTTCTTCTCCCATCATGTTTTCGGGAGCTGCACAAATCACCCTGATCACCCTGATTGGCGAGGGTGCTTCGCTTGCCGCCGCAGCAACAGCGGCCTTGGTTGTCGGGGCGCGCCACCTGTTTTACTCCTTTTCAATGGCCCCGGCGATGCAGCATCAGCCCGGTTGGTTTCGCTGGTGTGCCCCTTATATGCTGATCGATCAGGTGTTTGCCCTGTGTGTCGGTAAGCGTGATCTACCCCCCGCTGACTTTCGTCACTATTACCTCGCTGCCGGCCTTACTTTTTGGTCCTTCTGGATGACTTTTACGGCTCTGGGTCTTTTTGTAGGACCTGTAATTCCCGTTGGTCTCGATATTTCCTTTGCTACTCCGGTGCTTTTCATGGGTCTGTTGGTCACTGCGATTGACAGTTGGCAAAAGGCGGTGGTCGCCGTATTTGCCATGTTTATCACGCTGGTCCTGCTGGACCTGCCCAGCCGCAGCGGTCTGTTATTGGCCGTGATACTGGGTATTGCACTGGGTTTGCTACTCGAGCGGGTTCGTCAAAAATGATTTTGCTGACAATTTTTCTCATGGGGCTCGGTAGTTATGCCATGCGGGCAATTTTCATACTCGCCCTGTCCGGTAAAACGTTTCCCCCATTGGCTCTCAGGGCTCTTGAATATGTGGCACCTGCGGTGATGGCGGCCTTGGTAATGACCATGTTGGTAAGCCCCGGCGGAGATCCCGTCCCGGCTCTTCGGGAGGTTGCCGGCCTGGGGACGGCTGCCGTGGTTGCGCTGCTGACGCGCAACCACATTTATGTCCTGATCACCGCAATGGGCGTCTATTGGGGGCTGCCTTACCTGATCTAGCCGGGGGCGATTGCACGGCCCTAGAACGACCGCTCTTCAATACGAAATGGCAGCTGCTCAAAGCGTTCGGGTACATCGGGATCCAGTCTGACGCCCAGCCCCAGCAGTCTTACCGGCAGGTCCCTGCGGGCGAGTCCGTCAAGCAGCAGTTCTCGATAGTCATCCAGCGTCGCCGTTGTGCCCACGCGTTCCACGGTGGTGGTTGAGAAGTCGTTGAACTTGATTTTTACATAGGCTTTTCGAATGCGACGGGTCAGGTTGGTCTTTGCCATGCGTGTGGTGAGTTCTTCGAGAAGGCCGGGCAGTTTTGCCACGCAGGAGTCGCCGTTTGCCAGGTCATTGCTGTAGGTGTGCTCCACGCTTACGGATTTACGGATACGTTGCGTATTGACTGACCGCCGGTCCTGTCCATGAGCGCGTTCCATCAGGGTCTGGCCAAAGCTTCCAAATCGACGCTTCAGTTTGAGTGGATCTGCGCTGCGCAGGTCTTTGCAGGTGTTGAATCCCATGCGTTTTAACTTCTCCGCCGTGACTGGTCCGACGCCGGGTATAGCCCTGACGTTGAGGGCAGCGGAAAAGCTGTCCACTTCATCAGGGGTAACAACCTTGAGTCCATCGGGTTTGTGCCAGTCTGAGGCCACTTTGGCGATGAATTTATTGACCGACACGCCGGCGGACACCGTGATGCCCAGCTCGGACCGCACCGCAGTGCGAATGACCTCAGCAATCCGTGACGCTGACCCGGAAAACAGAGTGATATCGGTGACATCAAGGAAGGCTTCGTCAAGGGACAGGGGTTCAATCAGATCGGTAAAGCGCTCAAAAATGTCCAGCATCTGTGCGGACACCCCCCGGTATTTGGCGATGTTCACCGGTACGACGAGAAGCTCAGGACAGAGCCGGTAGGCCTGCGCCGTCGGCATGGCGGACCGGACACCATATTCCCGGGCCGGATAGTTGCAGGTGGTCAGCACCCCGCGCCCCTCAGCACTACCACCTACGGCAAAGGGTCTGTTTACAAGAGAGGGGTCATCACGCATCTCGATGGCGGCAAAGAAGCAGTCGGCATCTATGTGAATGATCTTTTTCACGGCGATCTCTTTGGTCCGTCTCGGTTCCCCTGCCATTTTTCAGCAGAATTCCGCCCAGCTTATACAGATTGGCGCACCAGGGGCACCTGTCTCGCGGGATTGAATGACGCCATCGGCCATGGGGGTCGTTCAATACTTAATGTTCAGGAGATTTTTATGAAACCTTTAATGGTAGGTGCCTCGGTTATGACGTTGTCAGCGGCATTGTTTACACAGTCGGCGAGTGCGATTGAAACGGCTACGAAGCAGGAGCTGACCGCTCTCACAACCATTGCGATTTCAACGGCTGCCGCGGGCCCCGTGGGATTTGTGCTGGGCAGTCTGGGTGCAGGTTGGTTGGTCAATGAGGTGGGGCAGGCGGGGGAACTCGAAGAAACCGCGGCCGATCTGGCTGTGGCCAGAACAGACCTGGTTACGGTGCAGACGCAGCTGGCCACCACCAGACACGCGTTGGCGCGCGCGGAGTCAGATCTCAATGGAGCGCTGAGGGAGCAGGCTCAATTTGCGCAGCTGGCGCTTGAGCAGTTGCAGCTCGAAATGTTGTTTCGCACCAATGACAGTCAACTTACTGGCCCGGGACAGGAACGACTCGCCTTGCTCGCTACGTTCCTGAACCGTAATGATGAATTGACCGTGCGCATTACTGGCTATGCGGATCCACGGGGTGGCTCCGACGCCAACATGGTTCTTTCCCGGGCGCGGGCGGAGCGGGTGGCCGAGCAGTTGGTAGCGTCGGGCGTCTCAGCAGGTCGCCTGACGGTGGTTGCACATGGGGAAAGCCAGTCCCTGGCCGACAACGGTGATACCGATGCCTATGCCCTGGAGCGACGGGTCCATATCGTTATTGATCAGGGTGCTGACCAGCGCCGGGTAGCGGAAGTCATGCTCAGCGGCGGGTGAACAGAACCGAGAGATTATTGGCTGGCATTTCGATCACGGCGGTTTGCTTGAGGGCACGTGCTGCCGCTGCTTCTGTAACTTCCTCGAGATCCCGGATGCCCCATTCGGGGTCTCGATACTTCAGGTCGGTGTCAAACGCCTCGTTGGAGGGGGCCGTATGCAAGCCATCACGTTTAAATGGTCCGTAGAGGTACAGCACGCCGCCGGAAGGCAGTATGCGGTGCGCCCCGTCGAGGAGCGCTTCACAGCAGCGCCATGGGGCAATGTGAATCATGTTAATTGCCACAACAGCCGTAATGGGGGGTTGCCGGGGGTGCAATTCTACGGGCCAGGGTTGCTCCAGGACGTCCAGCAGGAGAGGTTCCGCAAGGTTGGGGCAGGGCTGGGCGTGCTGCCAGCTGTTGATGCTTTCAAGGGCGCCGGCGTGACAGTCGCTGGGTTGCCATACCCGGGGTGCGAGCGCCGGGGCGATGAATACGGCATGTTGTCCGGTACCGCTGGCAATTTCAAGGACGGTGCCCGTGGACGGCAGGTGGTTCTGCAACACCTGCAGTATGAATGGGCGATTGCGTTCAGCTGCGGGCGACGTATTCAGTGTCATCAAAGCACCCTTTGGGGTTGTACCGTCAGTCTTGGCCCGCCATTATCTAGCGCCGGCGGGGTGTGAGTACAGGCCGGTCTTCTTTGTCACAACAACAGGAACAGTTATGGACCCTGAAAAACAGTATGATCTCGTGGTTTTTGGCGCCTCAGGGTACACCGGCCGCCTCGTAGCCGAGTACCTCAACGAACAGTACCCCGACGCCGACTTCAGCTGGGCGATGGCCGGTCGGTCCATCGATAAGCTGGCCGCGGTTCGGGCGGAGATGGGGATCCCCGACGCCATACCACTGATCGCGGTGGACAGTGATGACCCTGAGTCACTGCGGGCAATGGTGCTAGCCACCCGGGTCGTCATCACCACGGTGGGTCCCTACCAGCTGTATGGTGAGGAGTTGGTGCGCCAGTGTGCAACCCACGGCACGGATTACGTTGATCTCAGCGGTGAGCCGGCGTGGATGCAGCACACCATTGAGGCCTACCACAGTTTGGCGCAGCGCTCGGGTGCACGGATTGTCCACTCCTGTGGCTTTGATTCCATCCCCTTTGACCTCGGTGTTTTTCACCTGCAGGAGCACGCCAAAGCCATCACGGGGTCACCGGTCAGTCGGGTAAAAGGCCGCGTCCGTGCCATGAACGGTAGTTTTTCCGGCGGGACCATCGCATCGCTGCGCGCCACCATGGCTGCTGCGGCTGAAAACCCTGACATCATTACAACATTACTCAACCCTTTTGCGCTTACCGGCGGCTTCACGGGGCCAACGCAGCCCAATGGCAATGAGCCCCGTTATGACGAGGAACTCAGCAGCTGGTCTGCGCCTTTTATCATGGCCACGATCAACAGCAAGAATATCCACCGGTCAAACTTTCTGATGGGACATCCCTATGGCGAAGCATTTGCCTATGACGAAATGCTGCTAACGGGTGACGGTGACCAGGGCAAGGCCACTGCTGAATTTGTGGCCAAGGACAATACCCTTGCGACGAGTCCCCTAAAGCCCGGTGAGGGGCCATCCAGGGAGGAGCGCGAGGCGGGGAATTACGAAACACTTTTTGTCGCTGAGAGCCCATCGGGTGACATGCTCATGACCTCTGTTTCGGGGGATCGGGACCCCGGCTATGGATCAACCTCCAAAATGCTGGCTGAAGCGGCACTGTGCCTGCTCATGAATCCGGGCCTCGGTTCCGGTGGCGTACAAACGCCAGCTGCTGCCATGGGCCAGCCATTGATCGATCGCCTCCAGGCCCATGCAGGTCTTACTTTCAAGGTTGAGGCGCCCTAATGAAGGGTTCGGCGGCGCGGTCCGCGCCCTGGCTTCTATTGGGCGCGGTGCTGGCGATGCCGGCAGGGGCTGACACGGTCGATGCCCGTTGCGATGTTTATCCACGCGGCGAAGACAAGGCCATTGCCGTCTTACCCTGCACATTCTCACAGCGGCAGGGTTATATCCGCATCTATCGCTCGGATGGTGTCAGCCACCAGTTATCCCCTACGGGAGAGGCGGTTGGCAATTTCGTTGATGATGATGGACGGGCAGTTTACCGTCAGTCCGGGCTCGGCCCCGCCGGACTGATTTTTCGCATGACTGACATCAGTATCTATGTCTACTGGGATCCCACGATCGGGGACGGCGGTGAAAACAGGACCGCCATAAAGCCCTGAGAGACTAGCCCACAGGATTGGCGGTGGATCGTCGCGTATGCAGTCCACACTCCAGGTGCTGGGCTGCTTTTGTGGGGTCGTACACAGCGGGGCCCAAAGGCAGGTTGTGGCGGCGCAGGTAGTCATCCATATCCGCTGCGCTGGCCTTCAGGAAGGGTGAAATCTTCAATATGCCGCGTTCGTCCCAGCTGGCAATCTCCAGGTTTGAGCGAAATGCCGTCTCCTCCGCCCGAATACCGCTGATCCAGATCTGGGCAGCGAACTCATCGAGGGCGCGCTGAAAGGGTTCAAGCTTGATTTCCTCTGCGAGTTCCTGGCGCTGTTGCTCATTTATGTTCGCCAGATCGCTGATATTGAGTCGCGCCAGGCAGGCCAGTGGGTGGCGCTGCGGGCGGTAAACGGTCAGCTTGAGTTTGAGTTGCGCCGCCAGCTCTCGGGCGAAATGCCGCGTCGGGTCACCGGCAAAACCGGTGTCAACCCAGACGGTGGCCGCACTGGGATCGAGCTGCTGAACCAGGTGTAGGGTAGCCGCCGCGTGCGCACCGAAACTCGTGCTGGTCAGCGTGCGTACGCCCTGTGCGAGCGCCCAGCGAACAATGCTTTCCGGCGTCGCCGAGGCGAATGTCTCATTCAGAGCCGCCAGGTCCCAGGCAACCCCCCGGGTAGCCCGGATTGTCTTTGCCCCGTGCATGACAACCTCCTCAGGCACTGCGGAGCCAGAACAGCGGATCGGTGTTGGATTCCTCCTGCCCGGGTTCCAGAGGCGGTTTTATTTGGCTCGCTAGCCGCGTGGTCTCACCCACGATGATGAGCACGGGACCGTCCTCAAGGTTCATTTTTTGGGTCGCCCGGGCGGGTTGTCCAAGTTCACCATGGACGATGCGTTGGCGTGGGGTCGTCGCATTCTGAATGAGCGCGAAGGGGGTAGAGGGTGCCAGGCCGGCCTCCTTGAGGCGTCCAGCAATGGTCACAAGATGGCTGAAGCCCATGTAGATCACCAGCGTCTCCTGACCGAGAGCCAGGGGCTGCCAATCCGTTTCACTCTGCTCAAGGGCGAGATGGCCCGTAATGAAGCGTACTGATCTTGCCAGGCGTCGATGGGTGAGCGGCATGCCTGTGGCAGCTGCGGTGGCACTGGCCGTCGTAATGCCTGGCACGACCTCCACGGAGATACCGGCCTCGACAAGTGCCAGGGCCTCTTCACCGCCACGGCCAAACAGGTAGGGGTCACCGCCTTTCAGGCGGCAGACGGTCAGGCCCCGCTGGCCCAAATCGATAAGGCGGGCGTTAATGTCTGCCTGCGGTGTCGGACAATGACCCCGACGTTTGCCCACATCCTCCAGCTGGGCATCTCTTCTGGCCAGACTGAGTACTTCGGGACTGACTAATTTATCAAATAGCACGACGTCAGCTTCCTGCAGCCGCTGGAGCCCCTTTAGGGTCATCAGGGCGGCATCACCGGGTCCTGCACCGACCAGGGAAACCCGACCCGACACGGGGTGTTTTGCTGACAGCGCCGCCTCCAGGTTTGCGTCTGCCGCTTCAGGGTCATTATCAAGTGCAGCCTGCCCCGCGGGGCCCGCCAAGTGTCGTTCCCAGAACTTGCGGCGGGTGCTGATATCACCGATTGCCTCCCTGACCCGCAACTGCCAGCGATCTGCCAATGCAGCCAACCGCTCCAACCCCTGGGGCAGGGCCTGTTCAAGACGGGTGCGGACAAAACGAGCCAGCACTGGAGAACTGCCTCCGGTACCTATACCAATCTGAACCCGACCTCTGGACACAATGGCGGGTATGAATCCCTGTGACAGGTGGGGTGCGTCCACCGCGTTGAGTAGCAGGCGCTCCTCTTCAATCCAGGGGATCAGTGCAGTGGTCCAGTCTGAAATTTCAGCGATGACCACCAGTGCAAATCGGGTGGCCGCAGACCGGTTGGCCTCAGTAGCCCGCTGGATCTGTTCCGGCGACGGCGCGGCTGGCCAGTGGGTAATCACGGCCTCTCGCTCAGCCAGCAGCCGGGCCTTGGCCTCAGCTGCTTCACCATGCCCGATCAGTAAGACGGGCCGTCCGGAGATTTGCAGTTGGAAGGGTAGCGGTGTGTTCATGCGCTTTTCTTCAGTGCGGGATGGCCGTTTGGGTTGGGTTGATAGTGGTGGGGGAAGGGTGCCAGATGGCAGGGTTTCAGTTGCTGTAGCTCGGTATCCGTTATTTCCAGCAAGTCAAATCCGACACGAAAACCCTGCGTTAACCGGTCGATGCCCACTGGACCAATACCCACCAGGGTGCCGGCGTAACCCTCGGACCGGAGTACTGCAGCGGCAGAAAAGGCTTTGCCGTCTGTCGGCCCATCGAAGACCAGCGTCACGACCGGGGCGTGTCCCACAGACGTGGTGTTGGCTTCAGTGATGCCTGTGGCGGGCGGCAAGGCCTGGGATGTCGGACTACCCGAAACATCAATGAGTGGCATAGCTGACCTCCTTGAGTGACTTGATTCCGCAGCGCGCTACGTAGTCCACAAAAATTTCACCCTGTTGCCGTTCGGCGAGGTAGCGGTCGACCACACGGCGTATAAGTGGCAGGACGGCATCGTGGGGTACGGCTGGTCCAAGGCGTTCGCCCAGAACGACGCCGTTCTGGTCGCGGCCACCGATTGTGAGTTGGTACCAGGGCTCTCCTTTTTTCTCCACGCCCAGGATGCCGATGTGTCCAATATGGTGGTGGCCGCAGGCGTTCATGCAGCCGGATATCTTGACCTCCAAAGGTCCAATAGCCATCTGCTCTTCAAGATCGGCAAAGGTCTCGTGAAGCGCCTCGGCCAGTGACAGTGACGGTGCATTGGCCAGGCTGCAGAAATCGATGCCGGGGCAGGCGATGCTATCCGATATTAAATTGATGTTGGGGTGGGCCAGATCTTGCGCTGCCAGCGCCCGCCAGAGTGATTCGAGATCACTGCAGTCCACGTGGGGCAGGACCAGGTTCTGATCGTGGGTGGTCCTTATTTCCGAGAGGCTGAATTTTTCAGCCAGCGCTGCGACTGCTTCCATCTGTGTGGCGGTCACGTCACCCGGCGCCGTTCCAGGCCGCTTGAGCGACAGGAAGACAACCCGATAGCCCGATACCCGGTGGGGACGGGTGTTTTGCCCGAACCACCGCTGGAATTCTGGGGCTGCGGGTAGCGGCACATCGAGTCGGGGCTCGAGTGGCCTGCTAAAACATGCCGCCAGGTCATCCAACTCCCGCGCCTGGATGCGCAGGGCGGGGTCGTGGTCAGACAGATAGCGATGGGTAACCTGCTCACGAAACGCCTGCAAGCCCATGGCATTGACCAGGATCTTGATGCGGGCCTTGTACTTGTTGTCCCTGCGTCCAGCGAGGTTGTAGACGCGTAAGGCAGCTGTCAGCCAGTTACGAAGTTCTGCGACGGGTAAATCGGCGAGTAATCGCCGACCGATGACCGGTGTGCGCCCCAGGCCACCTCCGACCCAAAGGTCAAAAGCCACGCCATGGACGGCGTGCCGCTTCAGCCGAATACCAATATCGTGGACTTCGATGGCGGCCCGGTCGGTGTCTGTGGCGGTCACCGCGATCTTGAATTTACGGGGTAGGGAAGCGAATTCCGGATGGAGGGTCGACCACTGGCGTATGAGCTCACACACCACTCTTGGGTCCATGGCTTCGTCGGCAACGGCGCCCGCGAGGGGGTCGGTCGTGGTGTTGCGTATGCAGGCTCCGCTGGTCTGGATGGCATGCATTTGCACCTTGGCAAGCTCGCCCAAAACCTCGGGGACCTCCGCCATATCAAGCCAGTTGAACTGGATATTCTGACGGGTAGTAAAGTGTCCGTAACCTCTGTCAAAGCGCCGGGCAATGTCAGCAAGTTTACGCAGCTGTCTGCTGTCCAGGGTGCCATAGGGAATGGCGACACGCAGCATGGGGGCGTGTCGCTGCAGGTAAAGACCATTTTGCAGTCGCAGGGGGGCAAACTGCTCATCGCTCAATGAACCTTGCAGGTAACGGTCCATCTGTTCGGCAAACTGGGCAACGCGCGCGTCTACGATAGCCTGGTCAATTGCGTTGTACTGGTACATAAAATGCTACGCGTCACAGGGAAACACTCGGCACTCTAACCAGATCAACGGCGGGACAAAAAGAATATAAAATAATTTTTATATTCTAAAAAGAAATATAGGTTGGGGCGGGGGCCAAAACCCTATTGGGGCAGCGGTACCGGGCCTGTGCCCACATCCCCCGAGGCGCCTCGTTGGCGTTGGGGGTACAACCACAGGGTGCGTTAGGTGATGCCCGCTTCTCGACGCAGGGTGTTGGAGCGCTTATCCGGACCGTCATGGCTCCAGCCCGGCGCTTTGACCAGGTAGGCCAATTTATCCTGCCATCGGTCGGCGCGGTGGACGTCCTGCGTCATCCGCTGGTACTCGCCAAAAGCGACATCCATCACTTTGTGGGACTCAATATTCTGGGTCAGCCCATAGCGCACCGGCTCAGAGCGGAGTTCCTCGCTAAAGGTTCCCAACAGACGATCCCAGATGATCAGTGTTGCGCCATGGTTGCGATCGAGATAGCGGGTGTTTGAGCCGTGATGCACGCGATGATGGGATGGTGTGTTGAAAACAAACTCGTACCAGCGCGGCATCCGGTCAATGGCCTCGGTATGCAGCCAGTATTGGTATATCAGGCTGACGCTCATCATGGTGACAATCATGACGGGATCAAAGCCCAGCAATGCCAGTGGACACCAGAACAGGTACTTGGACACCCGTTCCCCTACCCCCTGCCGGAGCGCTGTACCGAGGTTGTAGTACTGGGAGTTGTGATGGGAAGCATGTCCCGCCCACATCCAGCGAACTTCATGATTACCCCTGTGGAACAGATAATAGGTGAGATCGTCCAGAAAGAAGAGCAGTACCCACCACGGCGCTCCCCGACCCACCCAGCCACTGAGGGGAGAAAATTCATAACAAACAAACATCAGGCCGATGCCGATGAACTTTGGGGGCAGGTCGACAAAGACCGTGAGCACCATGATGCGCATGGAGGCCCAGAAGTCCTGTTTTTCATACACCGGTCGGAACTGCTTTTGCGCCCAAACCCACTCAATCAACAGTGCGGTAAAAAATAGGGGCAGTGCCAGCATGACGAGATCGTCCTGCATCACGGTCATCACGCGATCAATCATGGTAGATTCCTGGTCATCGAACCCCGCTAGTGTAGTGGAATCGCCGCCAGAGGTAATACACCCATTCACAATACAGGGATGGCGGGCGCGTCGTTATTGTCTTGCCCGAGATTGTCCTGTCTGAGGCTCCAGCCCCAGTGTGCTGCCATGGCACGGCGCAGTGTGCCGGGATCACGGGGGTCTGTGCAGAGCGGGCTATCCTGCCAGGCCTCCAGGTAGCTGATATCGGGTCGGGCGCTGCGACGCAGGGCGTGAATAAATTTCAGCGTGCGAAATCCGTCAAACCAGACCGACAGATGTTGCTGCCGAGCAGCCGGCGTAGCGCCTTGGCGTCGGGCGTGTCCGATGGCGGCGGACAACCCCATGTCCGCCAATACTTTGGTGATTACGACGCTTAACTCGGGGCCCAGTTGCCTGCCCAGCACAACCTGCAGATCGTGGGTCGGGTTCTCAAGCCAGATGGGCAGCTGGCCCAGTACGGCCTTCAGGGCTCGAAAACAGTCGGGGTGGTAAAAAAAATTGGTGGTGAGCGGATCCTCGTGCTGCAGGAGGCGCTGTACAGCAGGCCCGGTTCCAAAGGGGACCCGGGTAGATGTCCTCGCTTCGATAACGACCGGCGGCCCCGGGGGCCGGTACAGCTGCCCCAGTTTGCAGAGCTTGTTCAGTAGGTAGAAATCCTCGGCGCCAGCACGCAGGGGCACGCCGCGAACCGCCGCGTAGGCATCCGCATGAAATCCGCAGCAACTACCCAGGGTATGGAATGCATAGGGTGAGTTGGCTTCCTCAAGACCTCGGACGTAGGCATGCAGCCAAATTTCATAGATAAGCGTTGCTCTGCCAAGTTCAGTTTTTAGGTCCACGTCATGCTCGAAAGGCAGCGTGAATGCGACGGCATCCTCGGGCCAGCGGTGCGAGATAAAATGTTCAGGCCACTTGGCATCAGCATCACTGGACAGAATCCAGCGGGAGGTAATCCGTCCGGTGTCCATCAGCCACAGGGCAAGGTCACATCCTACGCGACGGGCCCTGCCCACGCCCTGTTGTTCCGGGGTGGGACCCTCAATGAGTTCGAGATCCAGCAGCAGGATATCGGCGCTGTCGGCGACGCGGCACAGTCGCAAGCCGTCGCTGATTTTCTGTTTGGTATGGCGCTCCAAAAACTGTCGCAGCGGCGTGTTGGCGGCTGTGTTTGGGTCGCTACCGGGACGGTTGAGTACGCAGATGACCAGTAGCCTGGGGTCGTCAGCGCGTTTTGGCAAACGCTGGGTGAAGTGGATGGATTCTCGAAAGCAGGGCACCACCATGACCCGGTGCCAGTGCTGGGGCAGCTCGGGATGCAGGGGCAGGATGGCATACTTCTCCAGGTAGTTTGCTACCCGTTGGGATCTCGCGCCTCTCAATGGAGTGCGGCGCGGATGGGCATGCCCCGCATGATCTCGCTCTCGGCATCGAGCAGTGTCTGCCAGCGTGACGCAATCAGGTCACTGGCAAAGTAGCTGCCTGCCAGATCCAGGAACAGCTCAAAGTGACGGCATTCAGACCGCGTTATTGAGCGGTAGAAGGCTTGCAGTTCCCCTTCTGGCAGTGCGGCTGCCACAAGCCCGAAACGCTCAGCACCCCGGGCTTCGATAACACCGGCGATCAGAAGTCGATCCAAAAGGTAGACGTCAGAACCCTGCCGGATCAGGCCGCGAACCGCGTTGATGTAGGGATCCTTTTCATCTGCACCGAGGACCAGGCCCCGCGCCTGGATAAGCTTTACCACCTCGCGAAAGTGCACCATTTCCTCCACTGCGAGTTCAGTCATGGCCATCACCAACTGCGCCCTGTCAGGGTAATGGGACACCATGGACAGCGCCATGCCCGACGCCTTCTTTTCGGCCGCCGCATGGTCCAGAAGAAAGGCATCAAAATCGCCCATGACGCAATCAATCCAGTCGCTCGGGGAGGGGTATTTGAGTGGCGAATCAGTCATGTTTGTACCGGTATAACCGCAGGCGGGAAGTGTAACCCACTGCGGCTGTGCCGGCTTTTCCTGATTACCCTGTCGCCCAGTTTTGTCGGTCGCCCAAGATCCCGATCACCATCCCGTCCAGCCGGGGCCCCGGACAACTCTGCCCGGCTTGGCGCCTGTGTGTTTGCCGTTGCTGATAACCGCGGTGCCATTGATCAAAACCTGCTCCATCCCGGTGGAGTACTGATGGGGCTCCTCGAAGGTGGCGCGATCAATAATGGTGTCGGGATCAAAAACCAGCACATCGGCAAAGAAACCCTCGCGCAGAAAGCCGCGATCTCTCAGTGAGAGGTTGGTCGCGGGTAATCCGCTGGCTCTGTGTATGGCATCCTCCAGGGTCAGCAGGCCCAGCTCGCGCACGTAGTGACCCAGTATCCTGGGGAAGGTACCGTAGGTTCGCGGGTGACGGTGGTTCAGTAGCTGCGCACCCTCCGCCGCTATGGCGACGGCATCGGTACAGAAACTGACCCAGGGTTGCTGCACCGCCTGGCGCACCACATCCTCTGACTGGTTGAAATACATGGCACCCACCCGGGTGCCGTCTTCGATAACAAGATCCATGGCCGTTTCCTCGGCGCTGAGGCCACGTTCAGTCGCAACCTCCGCCAGGGTTTTGCCAGCAAGGTGTTTCAGCGCGGGATTGCGAAACTCGACAAGCATCACGGCGTCAGCCCCGCCACTGGCAAGCCGGTTGTCCCAGGCATCTGAATCCTCGCGCATCTCCCCGGCCAGGCGCAGTCGGGTTTCCGGGTCCCTCATCCGCTCTATCCACCGATCAATGCCACCCGCTTTGACCCATGCGGGCATGATCGCATCCAGTCCCGTGGATCCCGCGGGGTAAGGGTACATGTCGGCCGTAATGCGCAGGCCTTCGTTGCGCGCCGACTCGATCCGTTGAAGGACCTCGTCGAAACGGCCCCAGGAGGGCGGATGGGCAATTTTGAGATGATAGATCTCGGCTGCTATCGAGGCCTGCCTCGCTATGGTAATCAGTTCCTCCAGCGCAGGAAAAATTTGCTTGCCCTCATTGCGCAGATGCGAGGCATAGATGCCACCATATTCTGCAGCAGCCTGGGCCAGTGCGATCAGCTCATCGGTCCCTGCGAAGCTTGCAGGCGTGTAGATCAGCGATGATGCGACGCCCACCGCACCCTCACGCATGGCCTCCCGGACTAGCTCCTGCATGGCGGCAAGCTGGCCCGGGGTAGGGTCAGTATCATCCCGTCCGAGCACATGGATTCTGGGTGTCGTGGCGCCAATAAATGAGGCGACGTTGGGCGACACGCCCCGGGACTCGAGAAACTCAAGGTACTCGCCAAGGGTGGTCCAGCTGGGCTCAATACCGCTCCAGTATTTGGGGAATTCCCGCTTCATGGCGGGGCTGAGCGGCCCCATTGAGTTGCCCTCGCCGAAGACTTCCAGGGTAATGCCCTGGGAGACATCACTCAGGCCACGGCCGTCTTCGATCAGGCTTGTGACACCCCAACCAATCATGTTGATGAAGCCCGGGCTGACGGCCTTGCCCCTGGCGTCGATAATCGTTTCTGCAGTGGCATCCTGCAGCGCCCCAAGGGATTGGATACGGTCTCCAACAATGCCGACATCACCGGTATAGGGGGGCTTGCCGGTTCCATCGTAGACCGTGCCACCCAGAATAAGGGTGTCGAAATGCGCCGGTTGGTTTGGGCTGCACGCAGTCAGGAGCATGAGTAACAGCGCGGCGGCAGGGCCCAGAAGGGATCTTTGAGTTGCCATGTGTCGGCACTCCTACGGTGTTTTACCCGATAAGGTAGCATCCCTGTTGCATCCTTGGCAGTGTGTTTGCCGGTAGGAAGGGTGGGCCCATCCGGGCAGGCGCGACGACTGCTGGGTGTCGTGGTACGCGCACCGGGGTTCGGGTCAGGTTATGCTTTGGGGTGCTGTTAGATGACTAGTTGACCAGGAGCGTCTTTGGCGGATGCCCGTGTTGCCTGAGGCGGCTAACGGACCCGGGCAGGTGGTGCGGCGACGGGGTTGGCCTGCAGTGCAACGCCTTATATCCCCTGTTTATCCGACTGTGGATTTTGAAGCCCTGATTTAGGAGGACAGTATGAACCAGGCCATTTTTCACACGCTGCGGCTGGTGCTTTGCACACTGGGCCTGCTGGTGACAGCCCAGGGTGTTGCGTCCCCCGATCTCAAGACCATTATGGCCGACCCCGACTGGATCGGGCCGCCTGTGGAGGCGGCGTGGTGGCAGCTCGATGGCGGTGGTTATCACTACCGGGTCAAACGCAGCGGCAGCAGCGTGCGCGATGTCTATGCCCTGGGCGGCGGGGACTCCGCTGGCCGGCGGGTATCCCCTGAAGAGCTTGCAGCAGCTGATGGTCCCGACCCCAGGGTGCATCATGCGACCCAGCAGGCGGTCAGCATCGTCGGGGGGGCTCTCGTTTTTCGGAAGCTGGGCGATGGCGCCCAGCGCGTCCTTTTTGCCGGAGACAGTCCCGTGAGCCGTCCCGGATTTTCGGCGTCGGGGGAAGCGGTTTTTTTCAGGTATCAAGATCAGTGGTGGCGCGTCACGGTGGTGGATGGCGCTGCAAAGGCGATGACCCAACTTAGCTTTTCCGACCCACCCCATCAGGTTTCAGAAGACACGCTTGCCAGTGATCAGCTGCGCCTGTTCTCGACCCTGGAGCGGGAGCGCCTCTGGCAGGAGGCACAGTTTGAGAACAGTCAATTGGCAGCTGATACCGACCTGCTCCGCCCGGCTACCTGGCACCTCGGTTCGGGCCACCAGCTCGTCGATAGCGCGTTGTCCCCCGATGGCCGATGGTTACTCGTAGTGGTGACCGATGCCGGTGAGGGAAATGGTAAGCCGGACAAAATGCCCCGCTACGTGACCCGGTCAGGCTATGTGGATGTCGAGGATGTTCGCCGGCTGGTTGGCCGTGATAATCCCCGGCCGCAAAAATTGTGGCTGCTCGATTTACAGACAAGGGATCGGCATGAGCTGGGTATGGCAATGTTGCCTGGACTGGATGTGGATCCCCTGTCTGATTTGAAGGAAAAGCAGGGTATTACCCCCCATGATGCCGATACACCCCGCACGGTTACCTTTGACCGGGTAGTCTGGCACCCCCAAGGCGGGCGGGCCCTGGTGCAGGTGCATGCGATTGATAACAAGGACCGCTGGACACTTCGCTTCGATGCTGCTGCACAGGAATTCACGCTTTTGGAGCATCTCGAGGACCCAGCCTGGATTAATTGGCAGTTCAATGAGTTGGGCTGGATACCCGACACTGACCGAGCATGGTGGCTCTCCGAATCCTCGGGGTACAGTCATCTGTACTCGGGTTCCGGCACGGGTGACGCAGTCCAGCACACATCGGGAACCTACGAGGTCTCCCAGGTCACCTGGCTGCCTGGCACACAGTCGATCTTACTGCTGGCCAATCGTTCACATCCCACGGAATACGATATCTACAGGCTGGATCTTGAGTCGGGCGACCTGTCCAGGTTGACGGAGTTGCTGGGCGTTGAGGATTTTGCTGCCCATCCCCGGGGCGAGCGGGTCCTGTTGCGTTATTCGCGTAGCTATCGGCCTAGTCAGGCCGCGGTGGTCAATCTCTCATCCGGGGCGTTGAGCCTGGCAACCGACACCATTTCCGAGGCATACAGGGCGATCGAGTGGCAGTCTCCGGAAATTGTTGCCGTGCCCTCCCACCACGGAGCGGCGCAGCCTGTCTGGTCAAAATTCTACCCCGCCCGGGTCGCCGGCGACGCCCTGCGTCCCATTGTCGTGTTTGTGCACGGGGCGGGGTATACGCAAAATACCCACCATAAATTCCCCTATTATTTCCGGGAGCAGATGTTCCACAACCTTCTGACGGCCCGTGGCTACCATGTGCTGGACATGGATTATCGAGCCAGTCGAGGCTACGGGCGAGACTGGCGGACGGCCATCTATCGCCAGATGGGTACCCCGGAACTCGAGGATCTCATCGATGGGGTGCGCTGGCTCGTTGGGGAACACCGGGGTGACCCGGGGCGTGTCGGTGTCTATGGCGGCTCTTATGGTGGTTTTATGGCGTTCATGGCCCTGTTCAAGGCACCCGAAGTCTTTGCCGCTGGCGCTGCGCTGCGACCCGTAACCGACTGGCGCCACTACAATCATTCCTATACGGCCAATATCCTCAATACCCCTGAGGTAGACCCGGAATCCCACCATCGTAGCTCGCCGATAGAATTTGTAGAGGGCTTCAACGGGGCCTTGCTCATCAGCCATGGCATGCTCGATGACAACGTTTTCTACAAGGACTCCGTACGGCTCGCGCAGCGTCTTATTGAGCTCGAGAAGCAGAACTGGGAGCTGGCGTCCTATCCCCTTGAGCCCCACGGGTACGTCCACCCCGAGAGCTGGCTGGATCAGTATCGGCGCATCTTGAAGCTCTTCGACTCGAACCTGCGTTCCGAAGCAGGGCAGTAGCCCCCCGCGCCCCAGGGCTCTCTTGGTGTATCACGGACTTTCCGTTCATACTCGAGCTTCCGCGGAGCGGCCGCTGTAGCAGAGGCAGCTGCCGTGACTGACACAACAGATAATTGAAGAGAGGTAAGGTTTATGTTCAGTCATATTATGGTCGGCGCCAACGACATCGAAGCTGCCAAGGTCTTTTACGACGCGACCCTCGGAGCGTTGGGCTACGGTCCCGGCGTCATTGATGAAAAAGGGCGCGTCTTTTACCTGACCGAATCGGGAATTTTTGCGATCAGTGTGCCCATTGACGGCGCTCCCGCCGGCCATGGTAACGGCTCAACGATTGGTTTCGCGGCGAGTACAACCGAGGCAGCGGATGCCTGGCATGCGGCGGGCCTTGGCAGTGGTGGTGTGGCCTGTGAGGATCCTCCGGGGATTCGCGAGGGCGGTATGGGACCGCTATATCTCGCCTATCTTCGTGACCCCTCGGGGAACAAGCTCTGCGCTTTGGTCCGCGTGTAGTCAGGCACAAGGTCGGTTCTTTCGGGTCGGCGGTCGCCCGCTGGCCCGGATTTTTGGGTCGATAAATTTATTTGAACTACAGGACCCGATCAGCTAGCCTCGGTTTGCTGAAATATATTTAAAAAAGTTAACAGTAAATAAAGGAGTATTTATGTTCGAGAACATGGATGTTGCGGCCATGGCGGATACTTACGTCATTCCCTGGGCCATCAACCTCGCCCTTGCCCTTGCCATTTTTATCGTGGGCCGGATTGTTGTCCGCGTGTTGTCCGGTGTGTTGGTCAAGTTCCTTAATAAATCGGGCATGGACGAGATACTCGTCAATTTTGTTGCCTCGATCACACGCACCATTCTATTGCTTGTGGTGGTCATCGCCGCGCTCAACCAGTTGGGCGTCGATACCACCTCATTGATTGCACTGGTGGGTGCGGCGGGTCTGGCCGTGGGCCTGGCGCTGCAGAATTCGCTGCAGAATTTCGCCGCGGGCGTCATGCTGATTATCTTCCGGCCGTTCAAGGCAGGTGACTTTGTCGAGGTCGCCGGGACGGCGGGCGTTGTGGAAATGATCGGTATTTTCAGCTCCACCCTGCGCACCGGTGACAACCGGGAGATGATCATCCCCAACGGCGCTATTTACGGTGGCACGATCACCAATTACTCGGCCCGGGCCACACGCCGTGTCGATATGGTGTTTGGTGTGGGTTACGACGATGACTTAAAAAAAGCCAAGGAGCTGCTGAACCAGATTATTAGCGCCGATGATCGGGTGCTGGCGGAGCCTGCCCCGGTGATTGCGGTGTCAGAACTGGCCGATTCGTCAGTCAACTTTGTGGTCCGGCCCTGGGTCAACAGTGCCGATTATTGGGCGGTGCTTTGGGATACCACCGAGAAGGTGAAGCTGGAGTTCGATGCCAACGGTCTGTCCATCCCCTATCCCCAGATGGATGTGCACCTGCCCGACAAAGCCGAGTGAAGCACAGGCCAGTCGAGACTCGGTTGGCTGAACAGTGTAAGAAGAGCCCCCGCATGCCGGGGGCTTTTTTATGGGTTGGTGTTGCGGGACTGCGGGGTGAGCTAACCCCGCAAGGGTCGCTATCTGCAGTGGCTGCGCCGGGGGTCGGGTTGGTCAGGGACCCCCGGTAGAGCGGGCTCGTTATTGGCCCATGCGCAGGATGAAATACATCTTCTGGTCGTAATGGTCTGAGTTTCTCAATTCCATCGGACACTCCAGCATGGAGTGGCCCTGGTACATGGATGAAAAGCTCATGTCACACAGGTTTTCATTGCCAACCCAGGTGCCGAAATAGCTCCAGTCAAAATATTCCCCTCCGCGCCAGCCGACCACCTGATTGCGGGCTCCTGCAGAGTGATAGGCGACAGCGCCGTCACTGTGCCAGGGCAGGAAATACCAGGCGGCATTCAGCGTACCGTCGTCACTACCTACCTGGTCAAGGAAGCCACCGACGTGTTTGACCGGTACACCATTGGTGTTGCTGTGGTTATAGAGATTGCGCACCGTGCTCGGGTTCAGTTCCGAGGCGAGATCACAGGCAAACAGATCGGCAATACCGCCCCAGTTGGAGAGTTCACTGCCACCCCCGGCCCCGGCCGAGGTGCGAACTTCGAGAATGTTCCACTGGGGCTCGGCGTCGGTGCAAACCCGGTTCTTGCGTTTCCCGGTACAGACCTGTTCGCTGCTGGGCGCGAGGCGATCAAGGGTATAACCCACCACGTTGTCTCCGTTGGAATAGTTATAGATCACACAGTCGTTGGAGCCGGTGCAGCACTGGTCCAGATAACGCGTCAGCGTCCTTGCCGCAACCTGGGTCCCGGCATTGCTGGTCTGCACGGCTTTGAGTTCTACTGAGGCAGCGTTGCCGCTGATGCCTGCGGTACTCGCGAGTCGGTCTGGATCACCGGCATAGTCCCATTGGGTCGAGCACATGCCCCCCACATGCAGATACACGATTTGCTCGGAATCTGCAGCGCAGGCGCCGAAGTCGGCCTGGCAAACGGGGGCGTAATCGGCGCAGCAACTGCCTGTAGATTCACAGCCTGGCGCACAGGAACAGCTGCCGTCGCTGCCGGCACCGCCGCAGAAGCTATCAATGCCCGGTTCACCCGGCTGCGTAATGCAAGTCCGGTTGCGGCCCTTACCGGTACAGACCTCTACGGGGTCAGTGCCGGAGGTGGCCTCGCTGGCCAGCATCTCACAACGGCCCTGATTGCCGCCGCCGATGGTGCCGGCCCAGCCCATCTGGGCACTGCACAGCAGCGCTACCAGTAAGATCCCTCTTGTCATTATCATCATGGTCGTGGTCCTCGTTGTGCTCCGTCGCCTATGCGGCGGATCGGTTTAACTATCCGGTGGTATAAATTTGACGCCCCGGGCGATCGCCGCCTCGTAGCGCTCTTTCATCCGCTCCCGGTGGGAGCTGGCGGCTATCTGGTTGCTAAATTCATCGGGCTGGTACTGCCGGGTTTGATAGCTCCCCTGCAGCAACGGCATCTGGTCACTGCCCGTGGCTGAGAGGGGGTTCATGCGCTCCCCTCGCAGGGTGGTCAGGTAAAACGGCCCCACGGCACCATTGTCACTAAGCAGCAGGCCGTCAAAACTCAGGGGCACAGTCTGGGCCTCGGGCTCCAGCCAGGGGTTCGACTGGGTGCGTCCAATGGGCCGGCCCGAGGCGTCGTATAACAGCGCGCTGATGCGGTACCGGCCCGCGCGGCGTACATCGACTGCCACATCGAAGACCAGGTCACCTGCGATAGCCTCGTCGGCCAGTACATCAATGAATTCGGCGGGGATGCGCTCAGGTCCTGTGTAGTGAAAGTCCAGTCGGCGGGTTTCTTGCCCCAGGCCGAAACTGCTGTAGGTGAGCTCCACACGCAACGGGCCGGTCTGTTCCGGCCAGTAGTCGCTGGGTCTGAGGCGAATCAATGCCTGGTCACCGGCATAGATCACACCCAGTGGCATGGTCAGAACCTGTCCCAGCTCGTCCTGCATCGCCGCGACCGCAGATTCTACAGTCACGGCGGCGGGGTCATCGCCATGCCAGAGTTGCAGGGTAAGGGTGCTGCTGTCGTCATCGGTTATGAAAAAGCGATCTGCGGTAAACAAGGCGCTCCATTGCGCTGACTGGTCCAGGGGATTGCGGGACAGGGGCTGGCGGCGTTCATACCGGGCACCGGGGTTCAGAAGGTCGTAGTCGTCGGCTGACACGGATTGGGTGCCGCGCTGGTAGCGGTTGAGTGCTTCAAACCGGGCGATGATGTCATGGTCGCTGGGCTCAGTCAGCTCCTGGACAGTGCCCGTCACCTCGGTGGCAATGGGGAGCGACGGCACCGCAGCGCCAGAATTTGACAGCGCAGCTACCGGGAGGGTTTCGGCCGACTCCCCTGCTGTCTCGGGAGCGGGTTGGTCAGCCTGTTGGCCGCCAACTACCCACCACAGCAACAGGGTCACTGCGGGGACTGCAAACAAAAGCTGTCGCTTTATCAGAGGAGACATGGTCTCCCTCCGTCACGACCCAGCCCTTTCCACCCTCTGGTATCGACGTTGTTGTCACTGCGTCCCTGCAGTGCTTGTTTGCTAAGGTAGCAAGAATTGATGTTGCAGTCATTAGACCTTTGGGCAATCGGTTGCCGGCCCCACCCTCAGTCGTCTCCGTCATAAAAGGCCACTACGGCCCGCCAGACTATCCCTGCAGCCAGTATCATCACCGTCCCGTAGGCGATCGCCAGAATCATCTCACCGTTCATGCTGACTGATCTCCATCGCGCCGGGACGGTTGTGCGCATCGGTGTAGGGTCTTGCATAGAACAGATAGAGCATCGCGATAGTGGCGAGGCCTACGATGATCATGGTTTTTGGCCAGAGCAGGGTTTGTCGAATATCAGCGGGGTCATTCTCTTCGGCCGGCCTGCGATGTAGCGCTGCCCTGTAGTCATGCTCTGCCTTTGTGACCGAGTGCTTCCGGGACAGCGTCAGCACCGTAACCAGGCTGGCCAGTCCGCCAATCAGAATGGGGTCAAGGAAGACCGGCCAGCTGACAACGTTGGCAATGGCAAGCAGGTTCATGGCGACATTGACACCAAAGCCCATGGCCATGCCCCAAAACGCGCCCGCCTCGGTAATTCGGCTGCTCCAGATGCTCATGAAGGCCACGGCGCCCCAGGATGAGGCAAACAGGGGGCCGGCGAAATAAGTGATCCAGAAAATATTACTCGGTAGCGTCAATGCCAGGATAATGACAGCTACGCCGATTACCAGCATGGTCAGCCGCGTCACGCGCAGCTGTGATGACGCATCGCCGGGTAATTTGAGGATGTCGTTACTCATACTGAACCCCACCAGTGACAGAAAGGTGGACGCTGAGGAGAGACCCGCTGCTAAAATGCCGCACACCAGCAGGGCGCCGACCAGTGTGGGCACCTGATTCATGGCAGCCCAGATCAGCACGCTTTCACTGGGCTCAATCGATGGGTTCGCGAGATTCACTACCATGGCACTGAACGTTGTCACGAGGTAGAGCAGTAGCATGGTGATCGCGGCTCCACAGGCAGACCGGATGACCACATGCTCACTGCGAGCCATCAGATAGCGGCTTGACTGCCAGGGGCTTACAGCCACAACGATCCCCCAGGCAACACCGAGGATCAGGGCCCAGAGCAGTGCCTCTCCCGGGCTGTTCCATTTGGTGTCAGGTCCGACCATGCCGTGCCAGGAAATGATGCCGGGCTTGGCTTCAAAGACGGCCAGTGCCTCAATACTGGCGAACCACCCGCCATTGGCGGACACGATGAAGGCCATTGCCAGCACGGCTACGAAAGAAAACAAAAGAAACATGAGGGTATCTGTGAGGATGACGCCCTTGGATCCGGAATACAGTGTAAACAGCGTGTAACTTAGCCAGACCAGCACAATGGCGAGGGTTTCGTTGACCGGCGTCATCTGGGTAATGACCAGTGCCACGCCCCAGGTAACCGCCAGAAGATAACCACTGAGCCCGACTACAATGGAGACCCCTGCGAGGGTTTGGATGCGGCGGCTGTTAAATCGTGCGCCAAAAAACGCGGGTACTGTGAGTGCTCGACTCCGACGCAGGTAACGACCGAAAAACAAGGCGCCAACGATATACCCGAGGCAGTTTACACCGGTCATGATGATGATCAGCGGGCCGTGCCCCCGATAGGACATCCCCGCCTCACCGATGAAACCATTGGTGCTCATGAAGCTTGCAATCAGGGTTCCCAGTATCAGTAACGTTGGCGCATTGCGGCCCGCCACATAGTAATCGTCGAGATGGCGTATTTTGCGACCCGCATACCAGCCGGTACCCAGATAGACACCGATGCTGATGAGCATTGCCAGTGCGAAACTATCCACGCTCTGGACAGGGCCGGGTTGGGGTGTTGGATTTAATCTGCCCATCTCGATCGCGCATAAACAACGGCTTCTTCACACCCGCGGCGGCGCAATGAACGGGCATCTCGTTGAGCCGGCCCGGGCGATAGCCAATGGGAACTGGAAAGCTCCAGTCATGGGCTGTTAAAAGTTGATCTGGAGCCACATTGCTCATCTCGGTTCGGCGTATTTGCACGCCCCGCCATGGGCGTGTGCTCGATTTTTCTGCAGCTTCCAGTATGCCGAAAAAATACCGTTTTCCAATAAAAAAAAGAACTGTCGCCCAGTGGCCTCATGGGACTACACTACGGCGCCTTGGGCGGGGATGGACACCCTCCAGGTTGGCAGAGTTTGAACACTTTCTTAACAGACAAAAATAAAGAGCACGTCCATGAATGCACCGGTTCTCTCGTTGTCACGCCGCCTCCGGGTCTCCCCATTCGAACAGCGCTCCCTGCAGGGAACAAAGTCGGCGTCGGTCTACAACCACCTGATTTTACCCACCTGCTACGAGTCGCTTGAGGCCGATTATTGGCACCTCAGGGAGTACGTCCAGCTCTGGGATGTGGCCTGTCAGGTACAGGTCGAGGTCAGTGGACCCGATGCCCTCGAATTTATGGAATACCTCACGCCCAGGGATGTGTCCCGCTGTGCGGTCGGGCAGTGTATTTACACGCCGCTGGTTGATGAATGTGGTGGGATCATCAATGACCCCCTGATACTGCGGCTGGCTGATGATCGATTCTGGATCTCACTGTCAGATTCTGATGTCCTGCTCTGGGCCAAGGGCCTGGCCCTGGGCAAGGGCTTTGATGTGCGCATTGTCGACCCCGACGTGTTTCCCCTTTCTATCCAGGGACCAAAAGCCGATGAACTCCTGAGTCGCGTTCTGGGTGACGCGATTCGTGAGCTGAAATTTTTCCGCTTTATGGAAACCAGCATAGCCGAGACTCCTGTAGTCGTGGCCCGCACCGGTTGGAGCGGGCAGGGGGGTTACGAGGTCTACCTGAGGGAGCCCCAGAGCGGAATCCGGCTCTGGGATACCCTCGCTGAGGCTGGCCAGGGATTGGGGGTCAGGGCGGGTTGCCCAAATCTCATCGAGCGTATAGAGAGTGGCCTGCTGTCCTACGGCAACGATATGACCCTCGCGAACAATCCCATTGAGGCCGGCCTTGATCGATTTTTCAAACTGGGGAAGCCGGCGGATTACCTGGGCCGGGCGGCACTGGAAAAAATAGCCGGCGAGGGCGTCGCGAGCCGACTGGTTCGTTTGTTGATCGCGGGCGAACCCGTGGCGAACCCGCGCACGGTCTATCCTGTAGAGACCGAGTCAGGGCCGGGGATCGGTTCGGTGACCAGTGCAGTCTATTCGCCGCGGCTGGACACCAATATTGCCTTCGGCTATGTGCCGGTCGCTGACAGTGAGCCCGGGACCCGGGTGTGGGTAACCACGCCGGACGGGGTGCGCGAGGCATGCGTGACCGACACCCAGTGGACCGTCTTTTAGCCGCCGGTACGCGAGTATCGAACCCGGCATGGCCAGTCTCGATGCTGTCCAAGACGACAGAAGATGGTGGAGCTGGGTTAGATTAGACCGTGTAGGATCTTGATCTCCTGATAGTCCTCAAGACCCATCAGCCCGCCTTCACGACCGTTACCTGACTGCTTGTAGCCTCCGAAGGGCGAGCCGTATTCGTAGGCACCACCATTCACATGAACCGCTCCCGCGCGCAGCTGCCGCGCAACGCGGCGTGCCCGGTCGGGGTCACCCGTCTGTAGGTAGGCGGCCAGTCCGTAGGGTGAGTCATTGGCGATAGCAATGGCCTCTTCCTCCGTGTCGAAGGGAATGACTACCAGCACCGGACCAAAAACCTCCTCCCGGGCGATTCGCATGGTATTGCTCACATCGGTGAACAGGGTGGGTTTGACATACCAGCCTTGGTCAAAGCCCTCGGGTCTACCCAACCCCCCTGCGACGAGTGTGGCGCCCTCTTCGATACCGACGGCGATCAGGGTTTGCACACGATCGAACTGGATTTTATCGAACAGGGGGCCAATGTGGTCACCCTCCTCGTGGGGCGCGCCGACGGCGGTGTCCCGCGTGGCGCGTGTGGCAATGTCGACCACGGTCTCGTAGCAGCTCCGCTCGACCAGTAAGCGGGTCGGGGCGTCGCAGGATTGGCCAGTATTGGCCATGCACTCGGCGACAGATGTCTGGACCCGCGTCTCCAGGTCACAGTCGGCAAAAACCAGATTGGGGGACTTGCCACCCAGCTCAAGGGTCACGCGTTTGACCGTCTCTGCCGCGTCGTGTGTAACGGCCGCTCCGGCACGGGTTGATCCTGTGAAAGACATCATCTGAATGTCGGGATGGCGGGACAGGGCGCTGCCCACTTCGGGTCCGACGCCGTTCACCAGGTTGAATGCGCCCGGGGGGCAGCCCGCCTCATGGAGAATCTCGGTGTAGACCATGGCCGACAGCGGGGTGTGCTCACTGGGTTTGAGGACGCAGGTACAGCCCGCAGCGAGGGCAGGCAGGACCTTCAATGCAATTTGGTTGATCGGCCAGTTCCAGGGCGTGATGAGTCCGCAGACACCGATAGGCTCGCGCACGAGAATATCGCCATTACCAAGATCCTCCTCATCTTCAAGGGCCGTCAGTGCGTCGATAAACCCCTGAAGATGACCGATGGCCGCATCGGCCTGAGCCTCCCTGGAAAAGGTAATGGGTGCTCCCATCTCCTGGCTCATTGCCTGTGCCAGATCTTCGAAGCGCCTCTGGGTCGCCACCTTAATCCTCTCCAACAGGTCCAGCCGCTCCTGCTTGGTTGTCATGGAGAAACGCGTAAAGGCTCGGGATGCTGCGGCCACGGCAAGGTCAACATCGGCGGCATTGCCCAGGGCAACGGTCCCGACTGCCTGTTCATTGGCCGGGTTGATAACGGGCATGGTGGCAGTGGCGTTAGGCTCAACCCAGGCGCCGTCTATATAGAACTTGAGCAGGTTATTCATTCGCTATTCTCTCGTTTGGCTCATGTGGTGCTGGGCCTTGCCGATGGCTTGTCGTGTGTCTGCAATGGGTCGTAACAGCCACCGGTACCCGCAGTTCGGTAGCTTAACCCAAACCCGATAGACCCCCGCCCAATTTTCGTATCGGGGGTTTATCCAATGCCGATATGGTGGCCTTTGCCTCGGTAAAAAAATCGGCCGAATGCCGGGGGCCATCCCGACCAATGCCCGAATCCCTGAAGCCGCCAAAGGGCGCGTGTAAATCACGGGCAAGTGACGTATTGATCCACAGGGTGCCCGCGTCAGTCTGTGCCTGAAAGGCCTGCGCGCGACGCAGGCTCTCTGTCCAGCAGTAACTGACCAGTCCGTATCGGCTGTCGTTGGCAAGCGCCCAGGCCTCCTCATCGTCGTCAAAGACCTGAATGGTGGCCACAGGGCCGAACACTTCTTCCTGGCAGATGGGGAGACGGTTGTCCGTCACCCGAAAAACAGTTGGCGCAACGAAGTAGCCCCGGTTCCGGGCCGGGGCCACTTCGCCACCACACAACCTCTCTGCCCCGGCACTTCCTGCTGCTGCAATGGCCTGCAGCACTCCTTGCTGCTGGGTGATGCTAGCCATGGGTCCTATCTCCGTTGTGGGGTCCATGGGGTCGCCTATCTGGAGGCTGCTGGTGCGGGACACGAAGTCAGCAATAAAGCGCTCGGCTATGCCTCGCTGGACCAGGATTCGGGATCCTGCAACGCAGATCTGCCCACTGTTGGAGAAAATATTGACGAGGGAGCCATCCAGTGCGCGTGGATAGTCGGCGTCGTCAAAAATAATATTTGCCGATTTTCCTCCCAGCGCAAAATGCACGGGGGTCAGTTGGCGCGCAGCACAGGCCATGATCTCCCTGGCCGTGGTGTCCCGACCCGTGAAGGCAATTCGGTCAATACCGGTAGCAGCCGACAGCGCAGCACCTGTTACCCTGCCGCGACCGTTGACGACGTTGATGACGCCCGGGGGGACGCCAGAAGATTCCAGGATCTGTACCAGATGCAGGATTGACAGTGGAGTGAGTTCAGAGGGTTTCAGCACGCAGGCGTTGCCGAAAGCGATGCTGGAAGCAATATGCATGCTACAGAGCGCGATCGGGGCATTGAAGGGTGCAAACAGCGCGGCGACGCCCACAGGTTGCCGCGTAATTTCCGTGCGGAAGCCCGGCATTTGCTCGAAGTTCTCCCCGGCCATTTGACCAATGAAGTCAGCGAAGAAATCGAAATTGTCAGCAGCCCTCGGAATTTGGCGCGTTACCAAATGGTTGCGCGGTAGTCCGGCGCACAGGCATTCCTCAAAGGCCAATTGATCCGCGGCATCACGAATACCACGGGCGGCGTCGCGGAAAATACGCTGGCGATCGACAACCGGCATTCTCGACCAGACCCCACTGTCGAAAGCCTCGCGAGCAAACCCAATCGCCCGGGCAACCTCCCTTTCCCCATCCTCCTGCAGGTCGAGGACATGCTCTGCCGATCCGGGGAAATAAACAGGCAGCCGTACGCTGTCTGACACAACTGAAACGGATGCACCCCCGACGTAGCCGGTGGCGAGGGGTGGCACTGGGTAACCCCATTGCTCAATGTGACGTGCAATTATGGACACCACCCCACCTCCCTGCGCCAGAGCCCGGTTGTATTTGACTGCCCAAACTATAAGTCATGGGCGGTTCTGATTGGGGGCATGATCTGCGGACAGGCCTGATCTGGCGTCAAAACAAAGATGGGTGGGTTCTGTCGGCGGGGGGGCGGTCCCCCGGCGGTCCGTAGCGGCGACTTCAGATAACGTATTTTTCGGGCTGCGCCTGCCGGTCGAGCCGGTACCCTGACAGGTCGAAGCTGGGGACCCTACCCAGGACCAGTTCACTGACGGACAGTCCAACAGCCGGTGAATGCATCAAACCCCTGCCCGTGAAGCCGGTCGCGAAATAAACGCCATCTCTGCAGTCGATGATCGCATTGTGGTCGATCGTACTGCTGTCGTAGTGGCCGGCCCATGCCCCCACCATCTTGGCCTCAGCAAAAATATCGGGAAACCGACCATAGAGCTTCTCCCAAACGGTATCCCAACTCGGCCAGTAGGGTTCAAGATCGTCGGCTTCGCCTTCGTTGTTACCATCGTAACCGACAATATAGCCATCCCCTTCAGGTCGCAGGTAGACGCCACTGGCGAGATCGGCGACCAGTGGCAGGTCGGCAATGACCGGCTTGCTGGTCTGAACCCTGAAGACCGTATGTTTTTCGCCTCGTACGGGGACTTCTATATTGAAGTGCTGCGCCACCTCGCGCGTCCAGAACCCCGCGGTAATGATGATGGTGTCTGGGGGTGTGAAAGATGCTTTGCGGAAGTCGCTGTATTGGAATTGCACGCCCGCAGCGCGGCACTGACTGCGATACCACTGGTGTAGGGCGTTCGGGTCGATCCAGCCCTCAGAGCCATCGCGGGTGATGCAGCCCCGGTACAGATCATCCGTCGATAGGAAAGGGAACTCGCGGGCGAGCACCTCGGGCTGCATCGACGTGGTTGTGGCGCCCAGACGCTGCTGTAGCGCCAAGCTGTGATCATGGTCCTGCTGTCTGTCATGGTCAAACAGCATCAGGTAGCCATTGGGAGTGAAGGTCACATCGGTTTGGTTCTTTACAAAATCGATGCTGTAGCGGCTCATGAGAATGTTGGTGGGGGTGCTGAACTGACTGCGCATGCCACCACAGCTTCGGGCAAAACTGGCCTTCTCGTAGGCTTTGTCTATTTCATAGACAACGATCTCGTCACCTTCTTTACTGAGGTGATAGGCCGTGCTCAGGCCTATAATCCCACCCCCTATGATGCGAATTGTCATGGCGCCTCCAATGGCGGTGGATTTCTGTCCTAATTCTCGCGACCGACGCAACTGCAGAGCGCGGTATGTGCTCCCAAAGCGCGATCATAGCCCGAACAGCGCTTACAGGTCGTTTAAAACCCAGGCTACGTTGCACAGCCTTCAGTGCATTGCTTACGCCCTATCGGTAACTTGCCGACAGCTGGAGCTATAGGGTGACTTGCGAAAGGACGGTCCCGGTTAATGTGGCGTGCTGCGACACCGACGGGCCTGTCAGGAGAGAAACAGCTCCCGGGTGAAATGGCCGTGAAAGCCAAAGGGCACATGATGATCCAAAAGTACAGCAGCGATCTCGTTATCCGGGTTTGCTGCCTCGCGGACCTGCACCTCTGACCGATGGGTGCTGGCGTCGTAAACAAAGGCAAGCAGGTAACCGTCATTCTCTGATCGTGGGTGCGCCCTGGTCGTAAATAAGGCCTCAGACGTATAGCGATTCGGTCCCACATCAGTATGGGTGAACGCTCCGGTATGGGTGTTGAGGGTCACCAGGCTGTTGAAGAAGCCGGATTCGCGGTCTGGACTGTGCCCTACATAGAAGCAGAAACCATTGGCGAGCCCGGTCTGGTCTGTATTCCAGGCGGGAAACTCCCCGATCGGTGCACTGTCGAATGCCTCCGTATGGGTTTGACCTGTTTTTAGGTTGAGCCGCAGTCGTTGCAGTTGCGCACCTGCAACGGTTTGCACATCAAAAACATCCCCCAGCCATGCGAAGCCCTCGGTGCTGGTAGTGTGAAAAAAGTCGGTAACCAGCTCATCGCCCGTCTCAAAGGAGTTGGCGAAGTGCACAACGATCCCCGGCGGCAACTCAAACTCACGCGCCACTGTCATACTGCGCAGGTCCACGGCAATACCGCGCATGGGTTGGTAGGGGTCATAGGACAGCGTTTCGCTCAGTGTGGCGGTCCCCAGCAATGGCCCGCCCAGGCCAAAATTCACCGAGCTGACCAGAAACAACGCATAGTGTTCGGTCAGTGCGAAATCGTGCAGAAACGGGAATTTACTCAGCGGTATCCGGCAGCTCCGGACATCCGCGCCATTGGACTGAATCTCATGCACGTCGAGTGCGCATTTGATACCGCGCCAGCCGAGACCAACCAGATTGACGCCAAAATTGATCTGGTGCCCCGTTTTTGGGTGGATTTTCCCATGGGCACTGATGGTGGTTCGGGGGGTTAGCGCGCCGCCGTAATACTCGGGTCCCAGTGTGTCCAGCGTGAAGGGGTCAAGCCTAAAAGGTTGTCCACCCTCATAAAAAGCACACAGTTTTTCGCCATGCCAGGAAACACTGGTGTTGGCGGGATTCGTCATGGGTTTGAGGAGGTTGCGAAACCAGCCTCCGCGGATCTGGGTGCCAAAGCCACGACCACTCACCCGTCCCTCTTCTTTATCCGTCAGGAATTTGGGCGTGCGGACATAGCGGTTTTTGAAGTGCGCTCGACCCCCGTTGAAGGAAACTGCGCTGATCATGCCCGGCCCGTCAAACCAGTGGCCGTAGGCCTCACTACCTGCGTGCATGGCACCGGGACCGTTACGAAACAACGTCCCCGTCAAATCATCGGGCAGCTTGCCCCTGATGTTGTCGACCCAATTGCTGTGTTCCTCCTGCAATGCCAGAAAACCACGGTGGAAATCGCAGCTCCGCTGGGCAACGTCCATGAGTTTGGCGTCGGCGTTCATCCTATTTCCTCAGTGACCGGCTACGGCTTGCGGGCGTGGCAACAGAATATCCACGCTGGCATCGATCAAGGCGTCCACAAGGGGTGGTACCTCGACGTCAAACTGTTCGAGCATGCGATGGTTGTAGAGATCAATAAGTCCGTGGGTGTTGGTGAGCAGGGTAATCATGCGCACCCACACGGTGTTCGCGCCGAAGCCCTGCTGGTCTATTCCCGCGATGCCCGGCATGCCTGCGCCTGAACTGGGTGGCGTCAGCGTCACACCTGAGCGACTGAGCAGGTCGGTGAACAAACTGATCATGCGGTTTGACGTGCGCTGGCGCAGGTCGGTAATCAAATCGCTGTGCTCAGTTTCCAGATCCGTCCTGAGCTGCAGTGGCGGATGAACCATCAGTTCCCAGTAGCCGGTCCAGTCCCGGCCGAAGCGCACGGCTGCTTTAAGCAGCGCTGCGAGCTTATCCCTGGGCTCATCCATGCCTGCGATACTGGCTTCGGTGTAGGCATCGAGCAGCGTGTAACCCCGCTGGGTGGTTTCTACAAACAGCAGGCGCTTGCTGGGAAAGTAGTTGTACAGGTTGGCTGCGGTCATGCCCGCGCTACTGGCCAGGGCCCGCATGGAGAGTTGCTCGATGCCTTGGGCAGCCATTACCTGGGCGGCCTCATCCATGATGCGATTTTTCAGCACCTCGACTTCATCAGCAGAGAAGGCCTGTCTCGGCATGTCTATCTCAATTCCTCGGTTTTGGTGAGGGAAATCCCAAAAGCAAAATAATTGAACGTATGTTAACTTAACGACTGTTCATATATCAACCACCGCGCTTGCGAGCCTCGTTCCTGTGCTCGCAAACCCCATGGCAGGACCGTGCAACCGGCTGCCCCGGCGCGGGGCCTGCAGGTTTGTCCCCCCGGTGGCTTTTGCTTTTTGCTCGCTCTACCGACAGCGCTGGATCGGGGGGTATGGAATGATGGGCGTTTACCCGCGGCAGATTGTGGTGCTGGGAAGATGTTGGCGAGTAGACTGTCCCCGCGTTGGCAGGGAGGAGCGGATACATGTTAGCCGAACAGGCAGGGGCGTTAACGGGCCTGGCGACCACCGTGGGCTATACGGTCCTCTTCGGTGTGCTGCTGTGGGTGTTGGTTAGGGTCTCCGCATGGTTGAGACGCATACCCTGCCTTGACCTGCAGGGTCGTTGGGTTGTGGTCACGGGCTGTGACTCTGGCATCGGCCAGGGCGTTCTGGCCGCGTTGTCGCAGCGCGGCGCAAAGGTTATAGCCTGCTGTCTGACCAACGAGGGTGCCCGGGCGGCGATGGACGCTGGGGCTGCTTGGGCGCCCTGTGCTGATCTGAAGCATGACGCGCAGATCCTTGAGCTGGCCCGGGAAATAAATAGCCGGAGCGGCAGCGCCTTGTGGGGGCTTGTGCACACCGCGGGCACCGTCCTGCCCGGATTTGTCGATTACCAGCCGGCCAGTCATTACCGGGAGGTGATGTCGGTAAATTTTCATGCCCCAGTAATACTGACCCAGCAGCTCTTGCCGGCTCTGCGTCTATCCCGGGGTCGGGTTGTCCTGGTCAGCAGTGTGGATGGTATTGTCAGCCTTCCCGGCAATGCCCCGTACGATGCCTCGAAATTTGCCCTGGAGGCTTATGCCGATGCGCTCCGGGTTGAGCTATCCTTTTGCGATGTGTCGGTCAGCGTTATAAATCCATCAACCATGCGCACACCCATGGCGCGGGAGTTCTTTCCCGCGCACCGCCGGACCTGGCAGGAGATGGCCAGACAGTCACCTGAAGGTCCGTGGCGCCAACTCTGGCCCGAAGAGTGGCTGGAACGTTATGTCGAACTCAACACGGCGCAACTGGATCGAATTGCTGAAGATCCGCGTGGGGCAGTCGATGACATCGTGCATGCCCTCGAGGCCGTCCGCCCCAGGCTGCGTTACCTGAGCGGTCGGCTGGCAAAAACACTTTTTTATCTGTTGTGGCTGATGCCTGAACATTGGTCGTTTCGCTTCAAGCGTCTCACCGTACAGCCACCCCCCCCGAGGACCCCCAAATGAACATTTCCGGTTTGCTTCACATCAATATCAACTGCAGTGATTTTGAGCAGTCAAAGGCGTTTTACGAGATGTTGGGATTCCGGGAGATCATGCCTGTGCCGCCTGAGGGCGCGGGCGATGAGGCAGCGGCGGTGGGAATGGTGAGTTACCGGGTGAAGGGTGCCCTGATGAAACACCCGAGTCGCATTGTCATTGACTTGCTGGAGTGGCAGGAGCCAAGGGAGCAGGGTTCACCCTACGGCAGCATGGCGCATCCCGGCATTGCACGCGTTGCATTTGTTACGTCTGCTTTGGACGACGACCGCGCCACCCTTGACGCGGCAGGGGTGTCGTTTCTCTCCGCAGAACCGGTGCAGGTGGCGGGCCCGGGAGGGTCAAAGGTGCGGTTCATCTGTTTCAAGGACCCCGACGGCACTGTGCTCGAACTGGTTGAGATGGAAAAGACGAAGGGCGCTTGAGTGCAAGAGGGGCTTGTCCCGGCCGAAAAGGAAGGTGGGCGTTGGAATGCCAATCGGTGCGACTGCCCGGGGCTGCCGTGTATATTTTTTCGGTGCAACTGTAACGTGAGCCCAACGCGGTGGCATGTTCTTGATGCGGCTGCCACATAGTTAACATGTTACGCTTTGCTGGCGCGGGGTGGGCCGGACTTGGAAGTGGGAGATAGAAATGGCCAGTGTTGGGGATCTATCTGGAAAAGTTGCCATCATTACTGGACCGGATCAGGGCACAGGTGTGGGCATTGCCGGGGTGTTTGCAACCCACGGTGCCCATGGCCTCATCGCCTCAAGCAGTGCCGCCAATGATCAGCAAACTGCAAAGGCCATTTCGGAGGTGGGTGACAATGCGCTCCTGACGTCAGCGATGTACGGGCTGGGGGATGGGGAGAGCCTCAAGGCCGTGGCCCGGTGCAGTCCGGCGGGTGATTCGGGCCTGCCCGAGGACAGCGCCTGCATCATGCTGTACCTCGCCTCGGAACGGGCGGGTTATGTCACGGGGCAGGCCATCTTGGTCGATGGGGGTTCGACGCTGCCCGAAAGCCAGATTGTTATGGAAGAGTTCTATGACCAGTAAACTACTGGAGCGACGCCATCGCCTGCTGGGTCAGCATGCGCCGCTTTTTTACGATCAGCCGCTGGAGATAGTTGCCGGAGAGGGACTTTGGCTGACCGCAGCCGATGGCACGCGTTACCTCGACGTATATAACAACGTGCCTTCCTGCGGTCACTGTCACCCGCGCATTGTCGACGCCCTCGCAGGACAGGCAGCAAAGCTCAACGTGCATACCCGGTACCTCCATCAAACCATTCTGAATTATGTTGAGCGGCTGACAGGACTTTTTGATGACACGCTGAATATGGCCATGCTCACCTGCTCGGGTAGCGAGGCCAATGAGTTGGCGCTCCGCATAGCGCGCCATACCACAGGGAATCAGGGCGTGATCGTTACGGACTACGCGTATCACGGCAACACTGAAGCGGTCGCCGAGTTGGGTACAGGTTTTATGCCGGAGGCTGACGGCTGTCAGCGCGTGGTGGGGGTGCCCGCCCCCGACGCCTATCGCCTGCCCCCCGGTATCGCGGCCGAAGATGCAGAGGATTTCTATGTCCGGCAGGTCGAGCTGGCTGTCGAGACCCTCCAGGCAAGGGGGGTAGGCGTTGCTGGCATTCTGGTTTGCCCCGCTTTTGCCAATGAAGGTCTGCTCAACCCGCCGAATGGTTTTCTTGATCGGGCGGTGTCGGTTGTGCGCAGGGCAGGGGGTCTGTACATAGCGGATGAGGTGCAGGGTGGATTTGGTCGGACGGGGCACCACTGGTGGTCACATCAGCGCTTTGCGGCGGTGCCCGATCTGGTCACCCTGGGCAAGCCCATGGGTAATGGCCACCCTCTTGCCGGTGTTGTTGTCCCCCGTCATCTTGGTGAGCCATTCTGTGAGGCGGCCATGTACTTCAATACCTTTGCAGGGAACCCCGTTTCCTGTGCGGTGGGTATGGCTGTGCTCGATGTCATCGAAGACGAGGCGCTGATGGCCAATGCGGTGGCAACCGGTGACTATGTCAAGGCGGGCCTCGATGCCCTGGCTGAGGTTTCGGCGTCAATCGGCGATGTGCGTCAGAAAGGTTTATTTTTTGCTGTGGAACTCGTAACCGATCAGGAGCGCAAAACGCCTGACGCCGCATTGACGCGACGCGTTGTTAACCAACTGAAGGCAAATGGCGTGTTGATCAGCAGCATTGGCAAACACAACAACGTATTGAAAATGCGTCCGCCACTGCCCTTTGCTCGTGAACACGCCGATATTCTGCTGGATGCACTGGGCGGTGCCTTGAAAGCACCAAAACAAAACGCCGTGGGGGGAGGTTAATACCGTGGGGGGGGTAGCCAACGAGCAACTCGCCATTGAGGCGCTTCAGGCCTGGGGCATTGAGTCGCCGGGACTCACCCTGGTAAAAGAGCGGGAGAATGCGGTTTATGAGGTTGATGATCGTGTGGGTCAACGATACGCATTGAAACTGCACCGCCACGGTTATCACAGCGACCAGGAACTCCTGTCCGAGTACCAATGGATTGCAGCACTCAATGCCGCGGGCATCCACGTGCCGGAGCCCCTGAAGTCTATCGAGGGGTCGCCCCTTGTCCATGTTTGTCTTGACGCCTGTGACCATCAATTTGATCTGGTGCCGTGGATACAGGGCGAACCCCTGGCTGCGCTGGCGACAGACGGCTCCTCCACCGATGAGCTGCAACAGATTTATACCCAACTCGGTCGACTGGCGGCACAGGTTCACACCCAGTCTTCGCACTGGCAGTTGCCCAACGGCTTTTTGCGCAAAGCGTGGAACCTGGAGGGTTTGCTGGGTGAAGCGCCCCTGTGGGGGGCCTTCTGGGAGCTGGACGCACTAAGCAGTGGCCAAAGGGAAACGATCGACACTGCGCGTCGGCGGGCGGAGCTTGACCTCCGCAAGTATGCAGCAAGCCCGGAGGGCAGAGAGGGGTATGGCCTGATTCATGCTGACCTGGTTCAGGACAACGTTATGGTCAGTGACGGCATCCTTCACCTGATTGATTTTGATGATGCGGGTTATGGCTGGCATCTCTTTGAGTTGGCCACCGCGCTCTATTTTGAACGGGAGGCGCCCAATTACGACGTGATGCTGTCGGCTATGGTGGCGGGTTATCGCGAGTATCGAGCCCTCAGTGATGTGCAATTGGCCCAACTGCCCCTGTTCTTTCTGCTGAGGTCATTTACTTACCTTGGCTGGGTTCATGAGCGGAAGGGGAGTCCCGTTGCAGCCGACTTGACCCCCATGCTGATTACCGGTTGCCTGCGTGAGGCGCGGAGCTACCTCGACCAGAACCCGGCCTGAGGCCTGGCGTGAGCGAGATGAGGCTGCCAAAAAATACTCTGATGTTCGCACCATTCACACAGCGAGCCATGCGCCGCCATGATTACCAATAACCTGACAATTCGGACCAAGCTGTTTCCACCGGTCAGTAATACGGGCACGCTGGTCAGACCCGCGTTGCTAAACACCCTGGAGACCTCGGTCAGGGCGAAGTTGATTCTGGTTCATGCGCCTGCCGGTTACGGTAAAACCACGCTGTTATCAGAGTGGTTTCAAACCATGGTGGCCTGCGATCAGTTGGCATGCTGGTTATCGCTCGATGAATTGGATGAAAACCCCACCAACTTCCTGCGCTATCTCCTGGCGTCTGTGCGCGAGGTCGTCGGTGATTTCTGGACAGATGGAGAGAGCTGGCTGGACGGCAGGCTAGAGCCGGACCTGACCCTTGCCCTCAACCAGATCATTAATGAGCTGGGTCAAATGGGACAGCCGCTGACGGTTTTCATCGATGATTATCAGTACATCAAGTCCACGGCTTTACATAAATTCATAGAGCGCCTGGTCGAGTGGTCACCTAAAAATTTCAGGGTGGTCATTGGCGGTAGGATTATCCCCCCCCTGCCGCTGAGCACCTGGTTGGTCAACGAACTGATCTATGAGGTTGATGTCAGCATGCTCAGGTTTACGCGTGATGAAGTCACCTCGTTTCTGTCGGTGCGGCATGACCTGAAATTATCGCCGGACCAGATAGAAGTGATCTGGACAAAGAGCGAGGGTTGGGCTGCCGGTCTGCAACTTGTCGCACTGGTGCTTAGGAACCACACCAATCGGGATGAGTTCATAGGGTCTTTTTCAGGCAACCTCACTGAAATTTCTGACTACCTCACGAGTAATGTGCTCGAGCAGCAGCCGCCTGACATTCAGGAGTTCCTGCTCAAGACGTCGATTCTTTCGCGCTTTAATTCAGAGCTCTGTGACCTCTTGACGGGCCGCACAGACTCCAGTGGCGTGCTGCAGAAATTGGATTCGGATGGGCTCTTCACGGTCAAGGTCGATACAACAGAATCCTGGTATCGATTTCACCACTTATTCCATGAATTTCTGAAGGCGCAGTTGCGCAACCGTTATCCGCATGAGGTTTCCGACCTGTATCGCATCGCAACGGGCTGGTTCCGTCATAAAGAGTTCATCCGCGAAGCGGTTGACTATGCATTGATGGGCAATTTTCTTGAGGTTATCGAGGACATTCATCAGGACGCCATCGCCATCATGTCACTCATGGGTACCTCGGCCCAGGTTTATACCTGGTTGAGCGGTATTTCAGATTCTGTGAAGGACCGCTTCCCAAGGCTCCTGATCCTGGAGGGTTTTGCCCTTTGCCTGATGAATCGAGTGCAAGACGCCGAAACCGTCAACGCCCGGATCAATATAGCCCTTGGCGATTCAGCCACGCCGGGGAACCCTCTGGCGGTAGAGGATCGACAGGCGCTGAGGCTCGAGGCGGCATTGGTTCCAGCGGCTATTGCGGCAATGAAGGAGGACAGTCAGCGACTGATTGCGCTCACCCAGGCATTGGATAACACGGCGGCTGACAGCCTGATGCTCGCCACTTTAAAGGACCTGCGCGGCTATGCGTTGATTCAGGCTGGACGCTTCGAGCCCGCCCGGAAACTGTTGGCAGACGCAGCGCATTACTTTACCCAGAATCAGCAAGCCTATGGGATGGCGGTGGTTTATGGGTTCCTGGGTCTTGCCGATATTTACAGCCTAAAGTATGGCAATGCCCATCATCTGTTCCAAATCGCCGAGGAGGCAGCCGCCGAGGAGGGCTCGGGAAATGTATTCGCCCTTGGTTTGGCCCGCACCATGCGCGCTGCACTGTGCTATGAGCAGAATGACGTTGAGACCGCGCGAGACCTGCTGAATGGCAGCTTGGCCCTGATCGAGGAGGTCGGCGCGCCCATATTTTCCTGTTACGGCTACATCGTTTTATCACGTTGCTACAGTGCCGTGGGAGAGTGGGATGCGGCACACAACGCCCTAAGTCGCTGCCTGCACAGGTCCCAGCACTGCGAGGGCCTGTTGTATCCACAGTGGGTGGAGCGCGAGCGTTTGCTGATCACGCGCCGCATAATGGAGGCGGGAGATGGCCAGTCGGACTGGCAGCCCAGCGTTAACTCGGTGTCTCCGGAACTCCCTGCGTTTTGGGATTTTGGCAGCTACTATGCCTTGACCAATCGGGTAAGGACGTTGCTGCTCCTCGACCGTGGGGTGGAGGCCCTGCCAACGATGGCGACAGCCCGAGACTACGCCGAACGCCATGGTGTCGGTGCAGCTGTTCTTGACGCCCTGCTGCTGAGCGCCCAGGTGGCGTTTTACTCCGCGCAACCCGGGCTTGCCCGGGACTGCATGCGCGGTGCGCTTGAGTTGGCTGGACCCTCGGGTGCATTGAGGACCTTTGCCGACGAGGGGGGCACTGTGCGCCAGATTCTCGAAGCGTTGCTGCCGTCTGATGCTGGAGGTGTCGACGGCTACGCTTCGACTCTGCTGACGGTGCCCACTTTGCTCAACACACAGGACACAGCTGACTATCCTCAGCCCACCGCCGCGGTCAGTGCGAAAAATTTTGTAGAGGCACTGAGTCAACGAGAGCTGGAAGTACTGCAGCTGGTATCGGTGGGAAAAACCAATGTCGAAATCGGGGATCAGCTGCATATTGCCAAGGCGACAGTGAAATTTCATCTCAGTAATATTTTCAGCAAGCTTGGTGCAACCAACCGCACCTTGGCTGTTGCAACCGCCCGGGCAGCCGGCCTGATTCAGTGAGCGAGGCGACCGCATGGGTGGTCCAAATCTAACCGCGCCGCTGTGTCTGAATTTGAGGGGTCTAAAAACAGGCCTTAGGGATAGTCCAAATTTCCCTGCTCCTTGGTAAAACTGGGCTTTGTCGGGCCCTTATTTTCTTTTGGGTAGGGGCTGGCTGCCTAAACTGAGAGGGTCAATGCCATGGATGATTTGCCGCTGAAGAGCGCCCGTGAACTGGCCGCGTTGGTCGCTGAAAAAAAGATCAGCGCCCTGGAACTCTCGGACTACTTTATTCGTCGTATTGAGTCCCATGACGACCAGCTGAACGCGGTGATATGCAGGGACTTTGACTCTGCTCTGGCGGCGGCTGCGACGGCTGATAAAGCCGTAAGCCGGGGTGCCTCATTGGGTCCGTTACACGGTGTTCCCATTACGGTCAAGGAGGCCCTCGATGTGAAGGGCTTGCCTACGACCTGGGGCCTGCCACCCCTGAAAGACAATATTGCTCAACGGGACGCGGAATCGGTCAGGCGCTTGCGCGAAGCCGGGGCAATCGTATTAGGTAAAACAAACGTGCCAACCGCCCTTGCAGATGCACAGACGGTGAATCCGCTGTACGGACTCAGCCGCAATCCCTGGGATCTTGCCCGTACACCGGGGGGTTCTTCGGGTGGTTCCGCCGCCGCGACCGCTGCCGGACTCTCCGCGCTGGAGGTGGGCTCAGATATGGGAGGGTCAATCCGTGTGCCTGCAGCATTCTGTGGGGTCTTTGGACACAAACCCTCATGGGGTGTCGTTCCGGACCAGGGCCACGGTCTCCCCGGAATGATTGCGCCCACCGACATGGGTGTCATAGGTCCGATCAGTCGTTTTGCTGAGGATCTTGCCCTCGCACTTGATGTCATGGCCGGTCCGCAGCCGCTCGATACACCGGCCTGGAAGCTGAACCTACCACGTGACCCGGCGCCATTGCCCGGTCAGTTGCGGGTGGCGATCTGGGCTGATGACCCCATGGCGCCCGTCTCCAGTGAGATCTCGGGAGCAATAACGGCGTTGGGAGCAATCCTGGCCCAACAGGGAGCGCAGGTCAGCGCCGATGCCAGGCCGAATATTGACTTGCAGGATAACTTTCATATTCAGCAGTATCTCATGGGCTCACTGACAGGCATTGGATTGAGTCCGGGCGAGTACGCCGAGGCGCAGCGCCTTGCCGAGGGTATCCCGGCCACGGATCAGTCCTGCCTCGCGGGTGCGGCGCGATCACGGGTGATCAGCCACAGGGATTGGTTGTTACTGAATAACCGTAGGGAGGCACTGCGTTACGCCTGGCGGGAATTTTTTGAGGACTGGGATCTGGTGCTCTGCCCCGCTTATACAACGGTGGCTTTCAGCCACGATGACCGGCCTATTGAGCAGCGTAGCCATTGTGTCGATGGCCATGAGCAAGAGTATTTCCAGCCGATGTTCTGGGCGGGTCTCGCGACGCCCTCCTATTTACCGGCCACTGTTTTTCCCGCAGGGCGAACCGAAGGCGGGCTGCCTATTGGGCTCCAGCTGGTCGGTGGTCAATACCGTGACCACCTGACCATCCAGGCTGCCAGGTTAATGGCCCAGTGTGCCGGCCACGAGACCGCATTGCCGCCGCTCTGAGTCACCTCTTTTGTGACTGCCTTTGGCTGCACTCCCCGCCGTATTGGCACAGCGCGTTGGGGCCATACCCTAGCCCTATGGCTAGGTCGCTCTGAAGGCTTGGGTCTCAACCGACCTTTAGGCCAGTTTTCTGCAGGTGACGCATCGGTACACTCAAAGTCGCCGCAAGTCTGGATCAGGCCACACCCACACCAATAAGAGAGGAAACTCCATGAGAACGCACTGCCGACGGATTCCCCTGTTTGCCCTACTGGCACTGGTTGCGATACCGAGCACAGCACAGGTGCTGGAAGAAGTCATCGTGACTGCCCAGAAAAGAGAGCAAAACCTCCAGGAAGTACCGATATCCATCATTGCCATATCGGGAGAGGACATCTTCAAGGGCGGCTACGGCAGCATGGAGGATTTGTCCGTATTTGTTCCCAACCTGTTCATGTCCGATTCGTTGACCGGGCAGAATCTGGTGATACGGGGAGTCGGTACAACAGTTGCCAATGAGGCCTTTGAGCAGGCCGTGGCGCAGTTTCATGATGGCGTGTACTACGGCCGGGATAACCTGAGCCAGAATACTTTTTTCGATCTCGAGCGCGTCGAGGTGGTGCGCGGCCCTGCCCCGGTTTTCGCGGGCATGAGTGCGACTGCCGGTGCGCTGAGCTACATCAGCCGAAGACCGGGCTCCGAGAAAGAGGGATACCTCGCTGCAGCCTATGGTAGCGATGAAGAATTGAGTATTGAGGGTGCTTTTGGCGGCCCTATCACGGACTCATTCTCCATGAGACTCTCCGGTCGCTACTATGAGCTCGGTGATACCGGCTACAACCACGTGCTTACGGGTAAGGACCTGGGCACCAAGGAGGACTGGGGTGCCCGGTTGACGGGTGTTTGGGCGCCGACAGAAAACTTCGAACTGATGTTCAAATACGAGCACCATGACGTGGAACAGATTGGGGTTCCCACGGAATACACTCGCTGCGAGACGCGTCCCGCCTTGAGCTTTTCGCATCCGGTCATCTCGCCATTCATCGGCGCGCTGTGTGCGCTGGACTCGGCTTACAACGGGATCGACCTGACTCGGCTCGACGGTAAGGTAGGCTCGGGGGGCGCGCAGGACGTTCGTGCTGCCATGGATTCCCTGAATGCTGCTGCCGGCGCAAACTTCGGTGACTTCAATTACTGGGGTGCTCCCTTCAGTCCCGTTTCCAGAGGCCTCAATGAGGCCCGGATCTTCAATGAAGAAGAGCAGCGCACCCATGAAGCCGACATGGGTGTGGTCTCTTTCGACTGGGATGTTGCGGGAAGCGGTATCGTCCTGACGTCGACTACGTCGTATGTCGAATACCAGAAGCGCGATATGGTCGACCCCGATATGAGTTCCTTTGCCGTATTCGCAGACGAGCGAACCGAGGACTTTGAGCAGTTTTCACAGGAGATTCGTATTGCCTCCCCCGAGGACCAGCGCTTTGCCTGGATGGTTGGAGGGTATTACCAGGACCACGACCTGACCACCCAGATAGATGTCTACCTGCCCTGGTTGTTTGATATACCCAACTTCGTTTCCCAGGGTGCAGTGCCTCCCAACCCCCTGCTTAACCCGGCCGTGCATCGGGCCATCAGCTTCGGCGGTCCTCTGGTTGAGGATTCCACCTGGTTTTCGGCGTTTTTCAGCACGACCTTCAATGTAACGGACAGCTTCCGCATCAATGTCGGTGGTCGTTACCAGGATATTGAAAAAGATGGGGTAGAGAATCCGCAATTGTCACTGCTGCCCGTGGACGGTACCGAATTTGGTCCCGCCATACCCTTTATCCCACCCGTTTCTGCCAGCGCTGACTCAGATGACTTCCTGCCCGAGGTGGGCCTACAGTGGGATATGGCCGAGGAGGTCATGCTCTATGCCAAATATGCCGAGGCCCTAAAGGCGGGCGGTTTCGTCAAGGCGCCCCCGGTTACAGGCGCAGCTCCCGACCCTTTCACCTATGAGCCTGAAAAAGCTGAGGGTTGGGAAGTCGGTGTCAAAGGCTTGTTTTTCAATGGCCGGTTGGCGGTGAATCTCGCGATCTTTGATACTGATTTTGAAGATTTGCAGGTGGTGGTCTTCGATAACACGACTGGCCAGTTTATTACCCAGAATGCCGCGTCTTCCCACTCAAAGGGCATCGAGATAGATGGCCGCTGGGCGGTTACCGATAACTTCAGTTTGACCTTCGCCGCGCAGAGTACCGAAGCCGAATATGACGAGTATGACGGCGCGCAATGTAACTCTCTTGATGTCAAATATGCCATTGCAGCAAATGGCGGTGATCCCTTCACGCCCTGTTTTGTGGACGCCTCTGGCGAGCAGCTACCGTTCGCTCCCGAATGGTCGGCAACGCTCATTCCAGAATATCGCGCCACCGTGGGTAAGTTTACCCTGACGGGAACCGCCAACATTGTCCTTAGTGACGGATTCCGCTTATTTGGAGTTGATGGCGATCCCATTGACGAGGTGGACTCCTGGGAGCGTATTGACCTGCGCCTCGCACTCGCGCCACTGGAGGGCAATTGGGAGGTCGCACTGTATGGGCGGGACGTCACCGATGAGCGCCTGCAAACCCAGGACGCCTTTGAGTTCCTGAGTAAGAGCTACGACCTGATTTACGACGCTGGTGGCGTGGGTCGGGAACGTGGCTCCCGCTACGGCGTTCAGTTCAGGTATACGTTTTGAAACCGGTTCCAAAGGCCATCCCCAATTGTCATGACGGTTTAACGAGGTCAGCGATCCATGCTTGATAAAGTACAGCGACATTATCCTTTTCCACCCTACGCGCCGTTCCCAAGATCGGAATTTGCGCATCGTATCCAGCGCCTCAAGGAAGAAATGGAAGCCGCCAAGCTGGATGCCATTGTGATGTGGGGCGAAAACAATATCCGCTACTTCACTGGGTTTTTGACGAATCATTTCCCACCGGTCACGGTGTGTCCTGGCGTGCTTATTGTTACTACTGACAAAGAGCCGGTCATGATCGTGCCCAATTTCTTCCAGGGCGTCGTGGAGGGCTTCACTTTCATCGACGATGTTCGCATACAGCACAACCCCCACGTTACGGAGAACCTCCGGGGCATGCCCCAGGACGTGGCCAACGTCGTTACTGAACTGGTGGGTAGCAAGGCGCGCGTGGGTATCGAGGGTGGTATCAAGGGCGGGATGACCATACCCCGGCCCGTGAATGACATTGACGCCTTTCGTGCTGCACTGCCTGACATTGAGTTTGTCTACGCCGCGGACCAAATCTGGAACGTACGGATGATTAAATCACTGCTGGAAGTGGAGGCGCTCAGCAAGGCCTGTGAGGCGGTGGTTCGTTCCTATCACGATTTACAGGGTGCATTCGAATGGGGCTGGACTGAGAAGGACGTGGCTTTATTCATCCGCCACAAACTACTCGACTATGCCGACGAGTGCCTACCCAATATGTGCATGTCGAGTCGACGGGAAATTTTCATGGCCGATATTCCCGCCTGGGATGAAGGGATTCCCCTTATGCGCGGTGACCGCGTCATCGTTGAACCACTGCCACAGGTTAAAGGGTATTGGGGTAGTTCCGGGCGCACTTTTCATATGGGTCCGGCCCCGGATGAGGAGATTCGTAAGATTCAGGTCCTGGATCGAGGGCGACAGGTCGCTGCAGAGATGACCAAGCCCGGTGTTCGCACAGGCGACATCATGGATGCCATCAATGAGACATTAAAAGACGGCGGATTGTTCTGTTCGTTGGATCAGGGTGGTCATGGCGTTGGTATCGATGGACAGGAGCCCCCGGCCATTGCCCTGGGTGAGACCTTCGAGGTTCAGGAAAACATGGTGCTCGCGGTGGAGTGCTGGATGTTTGAAACCGACGACAACGGCCATCACCGGGTTTACGGGGGGGAGGACTACGTTGTGGTCACTCCGGATGGCTGCGATCCACTGCCCACGTTTCCGACTGATATTTTCAGTCTTGGTGACTGATATGCCTGAACTTATTCGATGCCAGAAGCAGGAAGCAGAGTTATGAAACGTGGTTTGTTTGTTGCTCCAACCATCCATGAGTATGCCGACCCCGGCAATCTGGTGGAATTGGCGAAGCTGGCAGAAGGTGCAGGTTGGGACGGTTATTTTATCTGTGACCACCTGCTTCTCGATCCTGAGGGTATGCTCGGCCTCGCTGACCCCACCGTGGTGCTGGGGGCGGTTGCAGCGGTCACAGAGCGCATGGTTATCGGGTCCATGGTGACCCCCATCTCCCGGCGCAGGCCCTGGAAAGTCGCCAAGGAATTCGCAAGCCTCGATCAGTTGTCCGGGGGGCGGGTCAGGATTGGCGTTGGCCTGGGTGGACTAGACCAGGAGTTTTCAAATTTTGGCGAGGATCCGAATAAAAAGCTGCTCGCCAAAAAAACTGATGAAGGTCTGGAGATCATCGAGCGACTGCATCGTGGCGAGACGGTCGATTTTGAGGGTGAACATTATCAGCTGAGCGGGGCAAGACTGCTGCCATCTCCCGTACAGCAGCCAAGGATTCCAGTCTGGGTCGCGGCCATGCTGCCCTTTAAAGCGGGCCAGCGCCGTGCGGCACGCTGGGACGGCATCGTGCCGCAGGTCATGCCCATGGCGCTGGAAGAGTCCCAGGACGCCACCGACCAGGATATGCGGGTCATCATGGAGCCAACCCCCGAGCACATCGAGGAAGTTGTCAGATTTACGAATGAGCTTCGCGATATGGATAAGCCCTTCGATATCGTAGTTTCCGGCATCAGTTGGGGGCTGGATGCCGAGGCGGCGGCAGAAAAGCTCAGGGCATATGAAAAAGTGGGCACTACTTGGTGGCTCGAATGGCTCGATTGCGGCATGCCCGGTACCTATGAACGCACGGTTGAGCAGGTTTGTGCCGGACCACCGGCGCTCTAATAACGCTACTGAGATAAGGTCAGGTTTCTATGGCAGTAATGGCGATGGCAGTCCCCGTCCCTGACGGCAAGGTGCCTGCACTCGAGGCGCATATTCTGGAAGCCCGTGGACGGGACGATTTTGACAGTACCCTCCGGGGCTTCGGTATTGAGCACGAAAGCTGGCACGTGCAGGAGACGCCGGGGGGTACGCTGCTGATCCTGGTATTCCAGTGCGATGACCCGCCGGCCATGCTGCAGGCTTTTGGCGCTTCCGACGCGCCCCTGCCCACACTTCAGCGGGCATTCCTGAAGGAGGCCTTGGGCATGGACCTTACCGAGCCGCCACCCGGACCACCACCGCGAATTATTTTTAACTGGCCCTGACAGCAGGGCAGGAAGTCGAAGTAACGCATGGCCATACAACAGAGTGAACATTGTCTGGGCGAGGAGACGATTCTTCAGGACATCGTCGTACCCCGGTGCAGTGGTAAAACCATCCGCGTCGAACGGGGGCAGGTCTTCAGGGTCATTGCCCACGAGGGCAAGCAGGTGGTTGACCTGACCTTCCTCAACGCAGATAACTACAAGGAGCATTTTGCTGCAGAGCACTCAGCAGTGCTTAACAGCCTGCAGGGTATTGGCGGCTACTATCGGCTTACAAAGCTGTATTCCAAGCCGCCTTTCGAAAATCCCATGGCGACGGTGGTGGACGATCTGGTTGGTCGGGGTGACAGGGGGGGCGTCCGTGCCGGTCACTTCATGATGTGCCACTGCTCGAAACGTCTGCTGGAGCACCTTGGTTTTCCGGGAGCGCGCACCTGTAGTGACAATTTTTCCGACGCCTTTCGCGAGATCGGCCTGCGGCAGGAAGATACCTATGATGAGACTATTTTTAATGTCTGGATGAACTCCTGGATTGGCGACGACGGGGGCATGTGTTCAGAACCACCGCTTGTCGAGACGGGCGATCACATAGACTTCCTGGCGGAGATGAACCTGATGGCAGTCATCTCGGTCTGTCCGGATGAAACCAGTCCCTGCAATGACTTCAAAGCCAAATCACTCAGGTTTCAGGTGTTGGAGCGGGGCTGACGTGTAAATGAGTACCGACTGCATTGATGACTTCTTGATCCCAGCCTGTACGGGCAAGGCATTCAAACTCACCCGTGGACAGAAGCTGCGGGTGATTGATGAGCAGGGTAAGCAGGTTGCGGGTGCCATGTTCTTCAACGCGCACAATTTCAAAGAGCAGTTCATGGCGGAGTTTTCGGGTGGGCTAAACTATTTCCAGCCGCCCGACCTTGGCAAAACCGGCAGTCATTACCGCCTGGGTGAGCTCTATTCCAAGGTCCCCTATGAAAACCTGATGTTGACGATCACGCACAATGAGTTGGGCGACCATTTCCTGGGCACCCACTGTTCAGGGCTGTCAATGGCGCTACTGGGGGCGCCGGGCCATCGCAGCTGCACTGATAATTTTGCCGAAGCACTGGGTGAATTTGGTCTCGAACTGGAAGACGTCTACAGCCCCAGCATCATGAACATATTTTCCAATGCCCGGATCGACACCGAGGGCGATGGTAGCCTGCTGATCAACCCGCCCCGTAGCATTGCAGGCGACTACGTGGAGTTTTTTGCCAATATGGACCTGTTGGTTGCGATTTCAGCCTGCCCTGATGACGTGACCGCCATGAACGACCACAGCTGTAAGAGTATCCGTATCCAGATTCATTCCTGAGCTGGCGGGGTATTTTCGATACCCACCTTGTTGCGGAGGGGCGATCGATCTGCCGGTCCGGCCCATGCGCTGCGTTTGTGAATCAGCCTGTCGCCAGGGTGCAGCGCAGGCGCCACTGTCGAGGTTGTATCCGCGGTCATTAGCCTGTTGGTCCTACGTTAGAACCGTCTGAGCGGGTTTGACAGGGTTTCCCGAGCTTTTATTGCTATCGTCGTCGGCTATTCAGCTAACAATAACAGGCACTAAACCAGCAGTGGCAACGGTTGAGTTAATCAATTCGGATCGGTCTGGCTACCAGCTCTTGGTAGACCGCAAACCCTATTTCGTCAAAGGCGCTGGGTTGGAGTTCGGCCGCATGTCGTTACTGGCTGAGTGTGGCGGCAACACCTTCCGGACCTGGCGCGTCGATAATGGCGAGCAGACAGCGGAGCGTCTTCTCGATGAAGCGCAGGCCCTGGGTTTGAAAGTCTGCATGGGTCTCGAACTCGCGCGGGAGCGCCACGGCTTTGACTACTCGGATGAAAAAGCCGTGGGCCGGCAGCAGGCGGCGGTTATGGCGGACGTTGAACGTTTGAAAGACCATCCCGCATTGCTGATGTGGGGGTTGGGCAATGAACTCAACCTGCGGGCGACCAACCCCAAGGTCTGGAGTGCAGTCGAGGCGTTATGCAGGGCTATCAAGGCGACTGATGGCGATCATCTGGTCACCACTATGCTGGCCGGTGTCGACGGGGCGACGCTGACAGAGATTGCAGAGCGTGCGCCGTCATTGGATCTGCTCTCGTTTCAGACCTATGGCGAGATTGACCACCTGCCGGCGCTGCTGAAGAGGTTGAATTTCACCGGTCCTTATCAGATTACCGAGTGGGGTCCTACCGGACATTGGGAGAGCCCCGAGACCGACTGGGGTCGTCCTGTTGAACCGTCAAGCCGGGCCAAGGCAAATGACATAGCACGCCGATACACCGATGTGATCCTGGCCCAGCAGCCCCAGTGTCTTGGGGCCTATATCTTTCTCTGGGGACAGAAACAGGAGCGTACGCCCACATGGTACGGCATGTTCCTGGAGGCGGGCCGCCGCACGGAAGCGGTTGATGTCATGCAGCAAGCCTGGACCGGGAGGTGGCCCGAGCATCGGGCCCCGGGGATCGAGCTTCTGACACTCAATGCGCAGACGGCCCTCGAAAGCGTAACCCTTGAAGCCGGGTCTGAGGCAACTGCCGAGGTGGTTTTTTCGGCACACCAGGAGCAGGACTGCCTTCTCTCGTGGCAGGTCAGGGAGGAAGTTGAGCGTCGGTTACAAAGCGATGGGGGGGACTTTGAGCCCACACCAGCGTGTTTGATCGATGCCAGCCATTCTACGGAAACCCGGTTTACCTTTCAGGCGCCGGGGCCCGGAGAGTACCGCCTCTACTGCCAGGTTGATAACAGCGGGGATGCGAGCGCTGTGGCGAACATTCCATTTTTGGTAAGGCCCCACAACAAAAAAAATGCTGGTTGAAGACAGCAAGGTCAAGGTTATATGACAACGCAAACAGTTAATTTGGATGCTCAACCCAGGTCGCCCGAGGCGACTGGTGCCAGTATCCCAATGGGCCAGAAAATAGCTTTTGGCCTGGGTATGTTAGCCAATCAGATGTTTCCTGCGGCGCTGGGCATCTTTATGGTGATCCTGGTTCAGGGGCTGGGTATGAGCCCGATCCTGTGGGGCTTTATATTCTTTCTGCCAAAACTGGTGGATGCCATTACCGATCCGCTCATGGGCTATATCTCTGATCGCACGGAATCCCGGTGGGGTAAGCGCAGACCGTATATTTTCGTCGGTGCCATTGCCGCGGGATTGTCCTATATGGCGATGTGGCAGCTATCGGCGGACAACAGCCAGATGTATAACTTCTGGTATTTCCTGGCCTGGTCGATTGTGTTTTTCATTGGCATGACGATCTTCAGCGTTCCCTATGTGGCCATGGGCTACGAAATGAGCAAGGACTACCACGAGCGCACGCGGCTGATGGCCGTAGCGCAGTGGATAGGTCAGTGGGCATGGGTCATCGCACCCTGGTTTTGGGTTGTACTTTATGACCCGGACTGGTTCGCCTCGGCCGCTGAGGGCGCCCGTACCGTTTCGATTTATGTGGGCGGCGCCTGCATGCTGCTCGCGATGGTGCCGGCTGTTTTTTGCCGGTCGGTGGAAGTTTCAGACAGCGCTTATCAGCCTGTCGTGCCGGTGGGTTCGGTGGCCGACGTGTTCAGGGACCTGCTGCGGGGCGTTACCATTACGTTCAGGAACAAACCTTTCCAGAAAATCTGTATCGCCACATTCTGCATATTCAATGCGTACAACTGTGTCGCCGGGTTCGCTTTTTTCATTATCGTTTACTATATGCATGGTGGCGATCCCGTTGCCGCCGGCAACTGGCCTGCTCTTTTTGGCTGCATTTCCGCGCTGTGCACCTGTTTTATGGTGATCCCCATTATCAACTGGATGGCGCAGCGCTACGGGAAACTGCCCACCTTTTTAATTACCCAGTCAGTGTCGCTGTTGGGTTATGCCATGTTCTGGTGGAGTTTTACGCCGGGTAATCCCTACCTGATGCTGGTGCCCATCCCGCTGTTTGTGTTTGGTATTGGTGGCTTGTTTACACTGATGATGTCGATGACCGCAGACATCTGTGATCTTGATGAACTCGAGACCCACGAGCGGAGAGAGGGGCTTTTCGGAGCCATTTACTGGTGGATGGTGAAGTTTGGAGCAGCGTTCGCCGGACTACTGAGTGGCCTTATTCTCAGTGCCGTGGGGTTTGACCAGAATCAAACGGTACAAACGGAGAGCGCGTTGAACGGCCTGCGTGCTGCCTTTATTTTGGTGCCCGTCACGGGAACGTTGATCGGTATTTGGGCGATGCGTTCCTATGAGCTTGGGGAAAGCCAGGTGCGGGAAATACGGCGACAGCTCAACGCACGTGCCGCAAATCCATAGGTTCCCACTGATAGGTGCTGCTGATGGCCACAGGCCGTCAGGCCGGCAGTGGTCCCACAGAGACATCGATCCGTGCAATCTCACCGAGCTTCATGAACAGTGAGGCGGAGACTTTTTCATCAAGCACGTTGTCCGGGAAGGTCTGTTCCCTGCCGTCGCGCCATAGGACGGTAGCCCCGCGCTGACTGTTGTGGCTGTAAACAACCGGGACCTGGCAGTAGGTAAAGCCGAGCTGTGACGGCTCAAGCGACACGCGTTGTTTCTCACCGTATACATCGAAGAAGCTCAGTGCATCCCCGTGCTCCAGAAATTCCAGGGTCCTCAGCATAGTGGGCTTAAAGGCCACACAGGCTTGCCTGACTGAAACACCCAGCTCCGCAACACGGGTCAGGACCTCTTCCTTGACCTGGCCCGTCATACCGGGCTGTCGTGCGCCGGCAAAACCTGGCGTGTGGGAATAGGGGTCTGTTGGAAAGGCGCCATAAACCTCCGGGGGTTTGTTGAAACCTATTCCCGCGCGAATATCGTAGTAAGCGGTGCGCAGGCCCGTAAGGACATCGGGCAAGCAGTCATTTTCTTCAGCCTGCCGGATAGTCTCCATGACGGCCAATAACAGTTTTGCAACCATATGCCAGTAGATGGACCCCAGGCCCTCGTAGGCATACATGCCGCCGGACCGACCGGTAAAATTCGCGCAGTCAAATAACGTTGAAAACAGATCCTCTATGGCAGAACGCTCGGCTTCAACCTGTTCGTAACCCTGCTGCGCGAGGGTATCGAGGGCTTCGCTCACGGCGGCGGTGTTGTTGAAGAATCCGCGAAAGTAGGCGTTACCGGAAGCATCCCACTCGAGCAGCTGTTGATCGCCCGCTTCCCGCAGCGTTGACAGCAGGTCCGAGCTGTCGAGAAATGACCGAGGGATAACATTTCGTTCGATGAAAGGGGGCAGTTTTCTGTTGGGATAGAGTAAGTAGGAGTGCTGTCGCGCCGTGTACAAGTCCGATGTTCTCAATGCCTGGAGCAGCCGCAGCGCTTCGTCTGGCGCCAGCACTCCGGCGCTGAGAACTGCAACCTGACCCTCGAGCATTTCATACAGGTGGCGTATTGCAACACCTGAATCGCCCACGGCGATGCGGTTGTAGGCGTGATAGAGGCCATCTCCGCGAAGATTGCGACGAATACTGGCGGCGCTGACCGTCAGTGCCTGCCCGAGACAGCCCAGGAGTCGCTTCCGGCTGAGTGTGGTTTTCTCGCCGCTAAAGCCCAAGGTATAAATACTGCTCCGGTAGCGCTCTGCGGCCACGCCGAGACCATCCATCACCGTCTTGCGCAGGGTGTCGGGTACCGGTCCCTCGGTTAGCTGGGAGAGGTTTGCGTCGATAACAGCAAAGGTTTCATCAAACAGCGTTGCAAGCTCTGAAGATACGACAATGTCCTCGCCTTCAGTGTCCTCAAAAAGCCGGACAATATGCTGCAGAAAGCGGTGTAGATAACACAGGGTAACGACTGACACACCCGTGCCGACAAGGGCGTTGTTGGCATCGTTCCATTCGGGCCGCTGGGTGTTCATCCAGATGCCGGCATCAGGAATGAAGTTTGCAATTTTTGCGAGCAGGGTGACCAGTATCTTTTCTGCAAGCGTGACCTGATACACGTGGCCATCAGGACCGGTCATCAAACGCCCATCGGCACCGACCTCTTCAACGCGCTGTTCAATGAGTGCATCTAGTTCATGGTCGAACTCTATGGTGTCGTGGGGGTTGGCGAGGATGCGGGCATAGGGCTTGATTCGATACGGCACGTTGGCGTAGGAAAAAATGCTGCGATTCATCAGCGCGATGATCGTTTGGGGCTCGTGTGCCACCGACTGCTCGATCAGCTTCGACAGATAAATCAGTTGGTGGTCGCCCCAGTAGCCAATGTTGGCCCAGGGATTGTCAGGCTCGGGGCGCTCCCAATCGATGCCCTGGCGCGTAATGCGGTACGGGTTGTAGCCGTCGGCGGTACTTGCATTCACAAACTTGGTAATCATGCTCGAACCGAAAAGCGGTAGTGAGCTACCCAGTGCCTCCCAGTTCTGAAAAATATCCCGCCAATTCCCCTCGTAGTTGAGCAGCCGATTCCCTGACTCGTCGCGTACTTTGATCGCGAAGCGGTTCCATGGGCGCGAGGGATCGCCGTGGCGGCGGCTGAAGCTGAGTGGCAGGTACTCGCGACACAGACGCTCCAACTGTGGATCGTCACTTTGGGCCAGCCTGCCGTGCAGGTCATGGTAAGTTACTGTGCTGGGCAAGGATGCAAAAAACCCGGCGTTGGCGCGGGTAACCGGGTTATTCCATGAGCTACAAAATGCCTCCAGATCGGCCGTATCGATCGCATAGTTATCTTCGAATAAGCCTCCCCGCATGATGTTGAAAAGCACGTTTGACGCGTGGTGATTGGCACTTAAGGCATCACCGGTGACCTGCAGGCCATCGGCGGTTGCAATCAACCGCTGCAGATTGTGGGAGCCAAGGGCGATATCGTCGGCTACGCGCTGTTCAACCGACGTGTCTTCCCGAACCATGGCCAGGGTATTGCGAATTGCTGCAGGGCCCTGGTTGACGTCTGCGACGATCCCCCATTCCTTTTTTTCTGATGTCGCTAAAGCAACACGCTGGCGAAGGAAGTAGGCGCCACGCCGTCCCAGAATCTCATTTTCGCTGACAACCTGCGCTCCATGCCGGAAGGCCTCGAGTTGCAGTGAGCTCAACAGGACGGTGGCGTCCTCGGTGCCATATGACCATATCGCTGTCGCCGAAAGCGCTTCACTGGGTTCGGCTCGGTCTGACAAAATTGAGCTCATGGAGTAGATGGCGAGAACCGAATCCGTCACACGCTCATTTTTCTTATAGGCGTCAACGAGGCAGCTCAATTCATTTTGGGTGCCTGACAGGACGCCATAGGGCAGTACGTTTTGAATGCCATCAAGAATGTCGACAGTGCGGTTGGCAGCGCCGATGTTTTCCAGCCTGGATTGCTTCACAAACCCGTATTTATCTGAGGTTGCCCAGGTGTAGGTAAATCGAAGTCCGAGGTCGAGGTTGGTCTCCTCAAATACCAGTTTGTCGCCGAGGACATTCTTGTAGAGATTGCGCTCCAGCGTGTAGCTTTGGGATTGGGACAGGGAGAACGGCTCCCACAGTAGACGTCGCTCGTCATCTTCCACCAGCGCAAGGGTGCGGCTGCCCGTGTGATCGGAGTGATCGCGAATCTTATCCTCGGTGTAGTAGGGAAACAGGGCACTGTCACAGTCGATCCTTCCTGCTGTGAGTCCTCCCCGTGTTGAGATGAACAGCCAATGGTTGGAGTCGCTGACGACGCTGATGAAGAAGTCATCCATGCCCCCATAGTTTTCAATTCGGTAGAACACTTCACCGTCACGGGTCACGTAGGAACCCGCGGTCTTTCCAGCGGTAAGGTGGAGCCGGTTGTTGCCAAGAAATACTGCTTTGCTAGTCATATCACCGAATCACACCGTTATTGCTGCGGTTAACTGAAAGCCATCACTGCGCAAGACAGCCCGAGGGGCCGCTTGATGGGATATTTATTGTCATCATGTGCCACTACTTGCCTGGGTGACGAGCAGACGGGTAACCATCGCTTCAACCGGCACCCGGACTGGGCAGTTCACTATCCTAAGCCAGTGCGGGCGCTGCCGATACGGCGATAATTCCAACTCGTCTAGACTTTGGAACCTCTTGTCGCATTCCTGCTGTCGAATGTTGCTGCCCTCGATAGGATTGCCCACTTTCAATCTGCCTGCAGCACCGGCCGACACGGGGGAGAGCAATGTCACGACGCGGGGATAAACGACACCACCTTTTGGGCTCAGCGGGCGAGCCCGCTGATGGCAGGGATCTGGATGCTCGCCTTCGGGATTTGCTGACAGACAAGATGCACGGTATTGCATTCAGTGCCTACAGGGAGGGACAGCAGCCGGGTGATGAGCTGTCCCGGGAGCAAATAGAGCAGCGCCTGACGATTATCGCGCCCTGCTTTAATTGGGTGCGTTCATTCTCCACTACCCAGGGCAACGAGTTGATCCCCCCGATTGCCAAAGGAAAAGGTTTGCAGACGTTGGTGGGTGCCTGGCTCGGAACGGATAGCACGAAAAATCGCGAGGAAATCGACAATCTTGTGACGTTGGCCCATCAGGGGGCTGTCGACGTTGCTGCCGTCGGCAATGAAGTGCTGTATCGGGGAGACCTCACCGAGGACCAGCTGCTTGAATTTATGAGTGAAGTCCGTGCCAGGCTCCCTGGCCATATTCCCATGGGATACGTCGATGCCTATTACGAATTTGAAGATCGTCCGCGCCTTACTGCCGCCTGCGATGTCCTGCTGACCAACTGCTATCCTTTTTGGGAGGGCTGTGCGCACCCCTACGCAATTCTCTACATGAAGGACATGTTTCGCCGGGTACAGCAGGTTGCCAGGGGTAAGCGGGTGATTATCTCTGAGACAGGCTGGCCCAGCGCAGGCGGACACTTTTACGGCGCTGAATCCTCCCCCCAGGGAGCGTACCTTTATTTTCTCAGTGCCATGGAGTGGGCGGCCGGTGAAGGTGTAGAGATGTTTTACTTTTCTTCTTTTGATGAGCCATGGAAAGTGGCCGGGGAGGCAGGCGAGGGTTACGTTGGCGCCCATTGGGGACTCTGGGACAAGACTGAACGGTTCAAGTACTCTTCAGTGGTATGAGTCCTCCCCTTCCCCTGCCGTTCAGGCACGCTATCTGTTATTCCGGTTTTCGCGACGGACAAAGCCCCGATGCGGGCGTTTTTCCCAGCAAAGCAGAAATAGCCAGCGATTTCGAACTTCTCCAGGGCGAATGGGACGCGTTGCGTCTCTACGCCTGTGACACCCACAGCGAACGAGTTCTTGACGTCATCGAGGAGCAAGGCTTCGACTTCAGAGTGATGCTTGGCGCATACCTGGCGGCTGAGCGCAGTAATCCCAACTGCCCCTGGGGTGGCGAGTATCCCGACAGTGTGCTGGAGCAGAACAGACAAAAAAACCGCAGGGAAATAGACCGGGCGGTGGCGCTGGCCAATCGTTATCCCGCTATCGTTGAAGTCGTTTCCGCAGGCAATGAGGCAACCGTAGGGTGGACCGATCACCTGGTTGCGCCCGATTCGGTCGTTGACTATGTCGCTTATCTGCAGCGTCATATTGCGCAGCCCGTTACTTTCTGTGAAAACTATGTGCCGTGGTTGGCTGAGCTGGATCAACTGGCGGCGCAGGTTGATCTGATTTCTATCCATACCTACCCGGTATGGGAGTACAAAACCATTGATGAGGCGCTTGCCTATACCTGTGAAAATTATGCGGCCGTTTGCCAGCGGCATCCCGATAAGCAGGTCATTATTACGGAGGCCGGCTGGGCTACCGCGTCCAATGGGCGCGGTATACCCCCCGAGAATGTGGGGGAGTGCTACCAGAAGCGCTACCTTGATGAACTGCGTACGTGGGCCGCTGACAATGGCATTCTGATCTATCTGTTCGAGGCCTTTGACGAGAACTGGAAAGGTTCCGATCATCCCCTGGAGCCCGAAAAGCACTGGGGTCTGTACCGGGCCAACCGCCAGCCGAAACTGGCCGTGGGTTAAAGTTGCGCAGGTTTTGGCGCAAGCTCTTCATTCTGTTGCCGAACTCATACGGCAGCCTGGCCCACACGAACAACTTTCCCTTCGGAGCGCGGTGCTCGGGGGGCGCAGGCCGTTGCAGCCAGGCAGGTTGTAGCTGGGGCCTGTCAACTCGGGGGCTGCGCCACCAACCGACCCACCGGGACGAGATGTGATTGGTTAATTTCGTCGATGGCAGTAGCCCCCAGTAACGCCATGGTTCTGATTGTCTCCGCCTGCAGTATCTCCAGCGCTTTTAATACCCCGGCTTCGCCACCCGCGGCCAAGCCGTACAGGTAGGGACGGCCGATCGAACAGGCGTCGGCGCCCATTGCCAGTGCCTTGACCACATGGGTGCCCCGTCGGATACCGCCATCAAGAATCAGCTCAAGATCATTTCCAACGGCATCCCTGAGGGCAGGAATACAGTCTATTGGCGCGGCGGCACACTCCAGTTGGCGTCCCCCGTGGTTGCTGACCATGATGGCGGAAACACCGATTCGCTGCGCCCGGCGAGCGTCATCCGGAGAGAGAACGCCTTTGAGAATCAGGGGGCCGTCCCATTCGCTGGCCAACCATTCAAGGTCTTGCCAGGAGATGCTTGGATCAAACTGCTTGTTCACAAAATCTATAATGCTGCTCGTGCCGCGCTCTGTCGCATTGAGTCGGTCCGCCACATTGGCAATGAAAAAATCCCGGTTTTTGGCAAGACCGGCCAGCCAGCGCCACTTGGTGGCGAAGCCAGCAAGCGCCCTTAGTGTGGGCCTCGGTGGTATCGTCATACCACTGTAGATGTCACGTTCCCGATTTCCCGCAATTGGGGTGTCGACGGTGAGACACAGGGCCTGATATCCACCCTGCTTGGATTTCGCCAGAAACTCCCTGGTCAGACCCCGGTCCTTGAAAATGTAAACCTGAAAAAACTTCAGCCCGTGGCTGCTATCCGCCAGCTCCTCAATGCGGGTCGAGCCCATTGCAGAGAGACCGTAAAACGTTCCAAATCTCTCCGCCGCCCGGGCCGCAGCAAACTCTTTGTCATGGTGAAAAAGGCGAGACATGCCTGTTGGTGACAGAAGTATGGGTCCGGCTAATTTATGACCCAGCAGCCGCGTGGCTGGATTCACTGAAGCGACATTCATGAGGGTGTTTGGCAGGAACTGCCAGTTGTCAAAAGCGCTCGTGTTGCGTTTTAGCGACCACTCGTCATCGGCCCCACCTTCGAGGTAGTCATAGATGGGGTGCGGGAGCGTTGCCCTGGCCCTGCGCTGTAAATCTTGGATGTTGTGACAGCGATCGAGTGACATCATGCCCCAAGCCTACCTTATGGTTAGAAAATCAGCTGCCCAGAGCCGCTGCTCTTTATGTGGTTGCGACTCGACTTATCTCCTGCCAATAGTTAACGATAAAACTACCCACGGAGATGATGTCGTTTTCATTTTCAGCCAGCCATTCGAAGTCGTAGCGAACGCGAAAGCCAGACCTTTTGGATGTGACCTCTGCAACCTTAAGTACGAGAATAATGTTCTCTCCCGCGCTGACGGGTCGGAGTACCCGGAACCGATCGACGCCTACAAACAGGGCTCTGAGGTTTTCCAGTACGACATGCTGAAAGAATGTGGCATGGATGAGCGAGAAAGAGAGCGTTCCGGGTGCCACGATGGTGCCGAATTCTGAGGCGGCACAGCGCTCTTCATCAAAATGAAACCAGTCCAATTGTCCCAAACTGGTACAAAAAGCCTGTATGCGTTCCTTCGAAATCGACACCGGCCGCGATGAAAATAATACCGAGCCGACTCTGCTCTCGAAATCTGCCTTGCTCGATAGTGTGATGGTTTTTGTCACGGACCTATTCCGACTGGGCCTGGGGTATTTACAGTACACGGGACCCAAGCCTAGCGTCATTCGGTCGTTGGAAAGATGTCAATCGCGGCATATCGTTTTCAGTCTGCACCCTACCCCCGGGGGCTACGGCGCTGGCTGGAGGGTTATCCTGGGCAGGGTTGCACGCCCTGCTGGTTTGCGCATTATTACGGGGCCTCCAACAACCCAGAACAAAGGTATGATGCGGGTGTGAGTGCACAGCAATATTCAACCATTGGCCCCATTGGGGTGGTCATGGCACAGACGCTGGAGAGCTTGGGGATCGAGCCCGGCCCTCTATTTGCAAGCGCCGGTATCAAGCTTGATACCTTGACTGACCCCAACACCAGAATGCCTTCCGGGGCTTTCAGGGATGTTCTGCTGCAAATTGAACAGTGCCCTGAGGCTGCGGGCTTTGGCCTGAAGATAGCCAGATTCATACACCCCACCACCTTTTACTCATTGGGTGTTGCTGCCTATTGCAGCGATACGCTGGGTGACTACGTCGCACGCATGGTTCGTTATTACGCAGTGGTAACCACCAATGACCGTATCGACATGGAGGTTGCCGATGATCTCTGCTGTCTGCGCTGGGTTCATTACAATCCGCTGCGTTTCCCGGCGCTTCGGGAAGACGGGATTGCAGCGGTTTTTTTTACCATCCTGCGCTATGCCTTGCATGAGGGTTTCTCCCTGGAGCGTGTGGACTTGGCCCGGTCGATGCCCAGCGGTGGTGCAGACCTCTATCAGAATTTTTTTGGATGTCCCGTCTACTTCGATGCCGCAGCCACCGCGCTGACCTTTTCTGAGGCGTTACTGGCTCAGCCGCTGGTGAGTGCCGACCCCGCTCTTGCTGCAGCCTACGAGCAGTTGACAGAGCAATATGTGGCGCAGCTGGAGAAAGCAGATTTTCCTGCGCGGGTCAGAAATGAGTTGATCAGACTCTTGCCTACGGGGGTGTCGGGCAAGGAGCAGGTTGCCAGGGAGCTGTGTGTCAGCACACGTACGCTGTACAACCGTTTGGAAGAGGCGGGTACCACGTATCGCGAGGTTTTGGACGACACAAGAAAGATTCTATCTGAGCAATACCTGTCGAAAGGCTTACCGGTGAATGAAATTGCTTACCTGACCGGATTCTCTGACACGGCCAATTTTTCCCGCGCTTTCAAGAAATGGACCGGTTCAGCCCCCGTCAACTATCGGGAGGCGCTCTCCGGAAAGCGTCAGCAATAGGACCCTGACTGGTCCGTCCTTCAGTCTTCTTGCCCAATTTGACATCGGAATGACGCCTCCCAAGCCATAAGCTGTTGGCAGGTTTCTGGCCGTGGAGACGGGCATATGGCCCCTGTACCGACTTACTCGTCGCTCCTTGAGCGCGCCCTGGCTGCTATTGGTAACCGAAAGGCCATCCAGGATATTGGTGGTGAATCTATTTCAGGCCTTGACCTGCTTGAGCGCATCGAGCGCATTGCATCTGCATTTTCGGCAATGGGACTGCGGCCCGGTGATGGCATCGTGCAGCTCGCGCATAACCGCATAGACGCCTACGCGATCATGGCCGGGGCCCTCAGGGCGGGCATGCGCTACACCCCATTACATCCATTGGGTTCCCAGGAAGACCAGGAGTTTGTCATTCGAGATGCGGGGGCCCGGCTGCTGGTTCTGGACGATATTGCTTTTCCACAGCGGAGCAGATCCCTTGCAGAGGCCCATCCCGGTTTACCTGCCATTACCTTCGCCAGTAACGACTTCGGGGAAAACCTGGGAGAGTTGCTGGCGGTCCCCGGCGCAGGCATCCGTTATACGCCGATCGGTTCCGACATCGCCTGGATTTCCTACACGGGGGGCACTACGGGTCGGCCGAAGGGCGTGGTGCATACCCAGCGCGGTATGGCCGAGACGGCCCGACTGTCAATTGAGGAGTGGGACTTTCCGGATGAACCCAAATTACTGGCCTGCTCCCCGATCAGTCACGCTGCGGGCTTCATGGTGTTGCCTGTACTCAGCCTGGGGGGACAGGTTTTACTCCTGCCCGGCTTTTCTCCGGAAAGTACCCTGTCGGCTGTAGAGCGGCAGGGCGTCAATGCCTTGTTTCTGGTGCCCACCATGATCTATGCCTTACTGGACCAGCTAGCTCAGGAGCAGCGTGACCTGAGTAACCTCGAGCATATTATCTACGCCTCATCACCGATAAATACCGAGCGTCTTCGAGAGGCCGTGCACGTGTTTGGTCCTATTCTCCATCAGTGTTACGGCCAGACCGAGAGTATTCACATTACCTGCCTGAAAAAGGGCGACCATCAGCCCGCCATTCCGGGTCGCCTGGCCAGTGCGGGTCGAACCACAGCCGGAATGGAAGTAAAAATTTGCGATGAGGACGGGAGTGAAGTCGCCCCCGGTGAGGTGGGTGAGGTCTGGGTCAGCGGACCCTGCATAATGCGGGGTTACTGGGATCGCCCCGAAGAAAGTGAGGCGGCGCTCACTGAGGGATGGTTGCACACCGGTGATCTGGCACGCGCTGACGCCAATGGGTTCATCTCTCTCATCGACAGGAAGAAAGACCTCATCATCAGTGGTGGGTTCAATGTTTACCCCAGCGAAGTTGAACAGGTTCTTTGCCTTCATCCGGGGGTGGCGGCCTGTGCCGTGGTTGGGTTGCCCGACAGCCGCTGGGGAGAGCGGGTGCACGCCATCGTGGTGCCCAAGGCGGCCGGACAGGTTGGGGAAACTGAATTACTCGCGCACGTCAGAAAACACAAGGGGCCCTTGATGACCCCCAAATCCCTGGAATTTGCCTCGGCGCTGCCCCTGACCAATCTCGGCAAGGTCGACAAACGCGCCATGCGCGCCGCGATTAATACCCCCGAGTCTTGATTTGCCCCAATTGACAAACCAAACACACAAACATACCGTATAGTAGGTATGTTTATGGATGCACTCTCGGGAAATGCCTATGTCCACGCCTTCTGCCACAGCTGAGCAAACGACCAATGATGCTGAAGAGGCCATTCTGGCCCGTATCCATGCGGGTGAACTCATTGAGGATATGGATGATCTGACGCCGCGCTATCGGGCAATTCTTGAACGCACGCTGGAAATCGCCGCGCAATCAGAGGTGACAGTATTGACCTGGGCCTACACGGCGTTTCGTGTTGCGCCAGACATTGGTGCGAAGGTGGCAATCTGTGGAACGATCCAGGATGAAGTAGGGCACGCCCATCAGCAGGGAATGTTGTTCGAGCGTTTCGGGTTTGATATGCAGAAAGTGGCTTTCGAGGCAGACCCGCGTAAGTACTGGTCACTGCCGATCATGGAATTCCCCGTGCGTAACTACGCGGAATTCGTGGTGTCCCAGGCGTTTCTCGACCGCGCTGGCCGGTTTACAACCTGGGATATTGAACTCAACTGCAGTTTCGCACCCTACCGCCGGACCTTAAAAAAGGTGAATTTCGAGGAGGCCTACCATTTTCGTCATGGCTCCATGTGGACCGAATACTACCTGAAGCAGACGGCAGAAACCCGCAAGTTGGTCGAGGATGCCGTTCGCTGGATCTTCCCCTGGGGCTACCACTGGTATGGCAGGCCGGATGATCTGAAGGGCTACCCGGATCAACTCAACTATAAAGTGCGCGCCTGGAGCAATGACACCATGCGCAACAAATGGCTGCGCTCGGCCACTGATTTTGCTGATCGCGTGGGCTTGGACGTGCCGGCAGAAAAGGATCCCTCGACGGGGGAGTACCGCATCACTGACATGCCATACCCCATGACCTTCGATGCCGAGAAGCATGATTGGGAGTGGCAGGAGACGACCTGGGATCGCGCCATCGGCAATTTTAAATCCGGCGGTCCCATGCGACCGGCGTGCTATGAACGACTACAGCGCGAGGAGTGGGGTGACCGGTTGTGGTGAGCGAGCACACCGTACGTGAGGCTCTGACCCAGGTCATGGACCCCCACATGAATGTCAGCCTGGTCGATATGGGGATGGTGCGACGTGTGGAGACCAGTGCAACCGGCAAGGTGGAAATCGGCTTGGTTTTCCCCTGCGTGGGTTGTCCCGCCTGGGACCTGATCCAGAGTGACATCAAAAAATCGGTGGGTGGTTTGCCCGGCGTTGAGCAGGTCAAGGTACGAATAGAGTGGCAGCACGAGTGGAGCAGGGATGACATTGCTCCGGATGCCCGGCTGATAGCTCGCGAACACGGCTATTGCATTTAGAGGTGGTTTGAGTGGGATTGGTTAAACAGAAGTCTGCACGGAACACCATGGCGTGGAGCTATTTCGAAGTGTTTGCTCGTGAGGAGGCTGACGGCCCCCTCTTTCACCTGGGCTGTGTCAGTGCACCCAACAGGGCGTCAGCGGTGGGGCAGGCGAGAATGGTGTATTCGGAGAAGCCCTGGCTGGAGATGTGCATCGTACCGCGCGATGCCGTGATCCCCGTGATTGGGGTCAACGGCATGATAGGTGTGGCCTGATTATGTCTGTCAGCGATGAGGCCGGTCTCCCACAGTCTCGCAGTCTCCGGGATTTGTTTGGCAGTGAGTTTGACGAGACGGTCCATTGTCCCTGGTGTGAATCGGCTGATACCCGGGTCACGAATCCCTTTGGCGGCACCGTCTCTGAGATGGGTATGCAGTGCAACGACTGTAAGGCCACCTTCGGCTGGATGAAGTGGCAGGGCAAGCTCCCGGGCCAGCGCAATGGCCACTGAGCAAGAGGAACTAAAAGCGATGTCGACGAAGATTTCGAGGGAATGCCTAGCAGAGCTTCTCTGCATAGCCGACAGTGATTGGGTGTTGGGTCACTGGTATATCAAGGTGATGTTGAATGGACGCAGTTTGCCTGATTGCACCGCGTTTGCGGGAATGGGGCAGGACAGCCTCGGGCATACTCGGGCGATCTTCAGGTTCCTCGAGGATCAGCTTGATCTGCCGGATCATCAGCTTGAATTTGGCCGTGCCCCCGTGGAACTTCACGATATGGAGGTGCTCTCCAGGCCACCCCAGAACTGGGGGGATTTCCTGGCAACAGCCTTCATGGCTGAGTGTGCCCTCTGGCGCCTGCTGTCTACCTTTCTGGACAGTGCCAACCCGGAGCTGGCGGGCATGGTGAAGCACTTTGGCAAGGAGCTTTATTTCCACCGGCTTGGTCTTGAGGGCTGGATCGCTGCGACTGACGGTGAGGAGCGCTCGGATATGCGCCGGTCCCTGCTTGAACGGGGGCCTTTGATCACGCGTTGGTTTGGTAGTGCTGTCGAGCAGGACCCGCTGCTCTCCAGTGGAATCCGTACGAGCTCTGTGGCAACGGCGAGGGACGCTTTCCTGACGGACGTCATGGATGTCATGACCGAGGCCAACATCATGGAGGCCGGGGAGTTGGAAGCTGCGCTTGGCGGCCAGACGGATGACGATTGGGATGCTGCCCGCCGCAAGTCAGTGGGCGCGAGGATCCCGGACACCCTCTGGGAATTCATGATTCCCACTGACGAGGATACGGTGGCGCTGCGGAGGCCGTTGGCTATCAGCGTCGATGACAATCTCGACCTGGTGGATCGAGCAGAATATGGGCACACCGATTACGCCTGATCAACAGTGCATTCAGTGTGGCCACCCATAATAAGAACCAAAGGTGGAGGAGCGACATGGCGAAACCGGGACTAGCAGTTATTGGCATTGCCGAGGTAGCCACGTGCCGGGATCCAGAGAGAACACGCTGGGATATCCTGCTTGACGTTTGCATGGGAGCTATCCGCGACGCCGGCATCGACAAGAATGATGTGGGTGCTGTCATTTCCAATAATCCGATGGCGCAACCGGCGATGCAGAATGACATGTCACTGGGCAAGATTCCTGAGGTTATGGGGCTCAAAGGGTGCCGGGATATTGCCATCTGCAATGCCGGGGGCGCGTCGACTACCAATTGCCTGCGACTGGCTGAGCAGCACATAGCCAGCGGCCAGGTCGACTTTGTACTGGTGCCCCATACGACCGTGCAGTCGGATATGCCGCCTCAGGATTTGATCAATTTTTTCGCGACGGCGCCATTGGATAAGCAGTTCGAATACCCTTACGGCGTTAGCTTTAACGGCTCCATGGGGCTGATTACCCAGCGTTACCTATACGAAACAGGCGCGACAGAAGAGGAACTGGCCGCAGTGACAGTTGCGCTGCGAGCCTGGGGTGCGCTGGATCCGCGCTCCATCTTTTATGGCAAGCCGGTCACGCTTGAGGACGTCATGAACTCCCGCATGATCAGCACACCGCTTAAGGCCAAGGAATGCAACCTGTTGGCCGATGGTGGGGGGGCGATGATCGTGACCTCCCATGAAAAGGCCAAAGAATTTGGTGAAAAGGCAGTGTACAAGCTGGGGCACGGTACGCGTTTCATGAGCGCGACCCCAATGCTTCGGGAGGATGTTTTTCACCGCCAGTCCTACCGGGAGTCGAGCGCCGATGCGCTGGCGCAGGCGGGGCTTTCGATCGATGACATGGATCTCAGGCAAATATACGGGGCCTATCCCTACACCCAGTGCAGCGCGCTCGAGGGATATGGAGTCTGCGAAGAGGGGCAAGGTGCCAGGCTCTGGGCCGAGGGGCGTTGTGGGCCGGGTGGTGATATCCCCTGTACGACCATGGGTGATGCCACGGGTCGCGGTCACTCTGGTAGTGGTGTGAGCATGGCGTTTTACCTCGATACCGTTCGACAGCTGCGGGGTGAGTCGGAAGAGAGGCAGGTTGCCAACTGCGAGCATGCCATCCTGACCACGTCAGGAGGGTCGGTAATGAATACCTGCACGACCGTATTTGGGAGGGCGATGCGATGAGTGACTACAAAAAGCCCCTGCCCGAAATACAGCCTTTCAGTCAGGCATTCTGGGACGGGACCCGTGAACATAAACTTCTCATCCAACACTGTGGGGACTGTGGTGCCAATATCTTCTACCCACGCAGGGATTGTCCCGAGTGTTGGAGCCAGAATCTGGGTTGGATAGAAGCCGGGGGACGCGCAGTGGTCTACACCTACTCGGTAACTTATGAAGGGGTCGAGGAAAAATTTGCTGATGACCTGCCCATCATCCTGGCATGGATCGACCTGCCTGAGGGCATTAGAATGCATACCAACCTGCTCGAGTGTGAGCCCGAGGAGGTGCATATTGGAATGGAAGTGGAGGTTATCTACAAACAGGTCACCGAAGAGATCACCCTGCCTTATTTCAGGCCCGTTGCCTCCTGATGAGCGATTTATCCTGGGGACTCTGGGGTAGTTGGGAAGAAACCCAGGCCTGTCTTGGCGAGGTGGTGGGCCAGTGGCAGGGACCCGACCCCGTAGAGCGCGGTTCCATTCGCCGCTGGCTGGAGAGTAAAGAGTTCGGGGCCGCCGCAATTCATGTCGATCAGCAAGCAGCTCGCGAGGCAGGGTATAGCGATCTGGTGGCGCCGGTTTCGATGGTATTCAGTTATGGAATCAAATCCTACTGGTCACCCGGAGATCCGCCACAGTCCCTGGCCGATGAACCCACCCAGATTCAAATTCCAGTGATATTCAACGTCCCGGCACCGTGCAATAAAAGCTTTGCAACCATGATCGAGGCCGAGTTCTTTGCTCCTCTGTATCCGGGGGATAGCGTCAACTGCACCAGCCGGTTGGTTGATATCAAGCGCAAGACCCTGAAGGTGGGTGATGGCGCATTCCTGCGCCAGCAGGATACGTACGTCAAACAGACTGGAGAAACCGTCGCGGTCGCCCACCTCGACATTTTTCGTTTTTATGCCGTTGCCGGGGAATACGCTGATGTCCGGTGATGGCGCCTTAGCTCAGGAAAGGGTTGCTGTTGGGCAATCCATCCCGGAAATTTGTATCGCCATTACCCTACAGCGCCTGGTCATGGAGGCGGGTGCCAACCGTGATTTCTCCCTTATTCACCACGACCGCCAAATAGCAGTCTCCACGGGCGCATCTGACGCCTTTGCCAACACGTTTTTCCTGATGGGTATGTTTGAAAGGTCAGTGCGTGAGTGGCTGGGACCTCGGGCGATGATTCGCAAGATAGGCCCATTGCGAATGATGAATTTCAACACCGTCGGCGATACTCTCTACTTCAGGGGAGAGGTCACTGGTGTGCAGCAGGGGTCACAGGAAACCCTGCTGGATTTGCTGCTGTGGTGTGACAGTGAACGGGGCAGGACGACGACATGTGAAGTCCGGGTGCAGTGTGACTGACAATAACAATAACTGGGGGGGGTAAAAATGATAGCAGCGCGCAATTTACCGTCGTACACGGGTAGGGACACCGTGGCCATGAGCAGTGTGCAGGGCGTTACCATGACACTTGAGAAACTCGGGATCGACAGTACCCAGTTCCTGACCGAGGCCGGTATTGCTCCGAGTTCAATTTGTAATGTGAGCCAGAGAGTTGCCATGGAGGCGCTGTCTCGACTGATATCACAGGCTGTCAGCTCCGAGTTGGGCCCGCTGTTTGGCTTGAAGTTCGCTGAAAATATTCACGCCACCACCTATCATTGCTACGGCTTAATGCTGCTCTCCTCGCCCAGCCTGAGGCAATTCTGCCAGCGCTTGTCCCGCTACTACGCCTGGGTGACCACCAACAAGTCGGTTTCGTTTGAGGTCGATGGACGCATTGCCAGGCTGATCTATCACTGCAACCCCGAAGCCAATGAATCCCCCCTGGTTAGATTCGCCAGAGTGTCCGGCTGGGCCGCGACCTGGGTCCGTATGCTGCGCATGGCGGCTGCGCCCGACTACGCTCCACTGTCCGTGCAATTTACCTCCTGTGCGCCGGTTGGTTTCGTAGAGGATTACAGCCGATATTTTGGCTGCCCCCTGCAATTTGACAGTGAACGCAATTCCCTGTGTTTTGATGTCGGTATGCTGGACCAGCCCCTGGCTGGCGGTAATGCAGAGCTTGCTCGCCAGAGTGAAAAGCAGGTTTTTGACCAATTGGACCGTATGGGCACGGTGAGTCTGGCGACCCGTGTACGAATGGCCTTATTTGAGTTGCTACCCGAAGGCCAGTTCACCCGCCCGCAGGTCGCAGCGTCGTTGGGCATCGATGAGGAGGCGCTGGTCGCCGGGCTGACCGAGGAAGGGTTCTCCCACCAGGGCCTCTTGTTGAGCACACGCAAAGAGTTGGCGAGTGAACTGGTTAGCTACACGGATAAGTCGATTCATGAGATAGCCTTCCAGCTCGGGTTTCGTGACTGCAGCAATTTCGCGCGCAGCTATCGCCGCTGGTTTGGTCGATGCCCATCGGAGGGCAGGGGTGCATTATTTTGACGACAGTGGGTACCGTGCGACGCAGTAATGAGGAGAGACGGGAGCAGAGCACCCGTCTGGTTCTCGATGCAGCGCTGCAGCTGTTCGTGTCACAGGGTTATGAAAACGCCTCGATAGATGAAATTGCTGCGAGGGCGGGCTTGACCAAGGGTGCTGTCTATTTTTATTTCAAGGGGAAAATCGCGCTGCTCCATGCTCTTCTCGACGACGCCCTTGCGCTTTATATCGAGATTTTCGTGAGAATGGCCCGCAGTGACTGCGCGCCTCCCCAGCAGTTGGAAATGTTCGTCGATTGGTGTGCTGATACCGGCGCACAGAATCAGGATTTACTGGTATTGCCTATCCTTGTCTCCCTGCAGTCGATAGGCAGGGAGCCATCCGTCGCTGAGCGCCTTGATCGGTTGTACCAGAGATACCATGACGAGATGGCCAGGGTGGCCTTGGAAGGGCAACAGACGGGTTTGTTTGATGACCAGCTCTCAGCCAGGGAGCGGGCAGCTGTGCTGGTGGCGCTGACCGATGGCATGTTGCTGGAGTGGTATCGGTTCGCTGGCCGGCTGGACGGCCGCGCGTTGGTAAAAGTCGCCAAGGCCCAAATATTGTCGGGGATGCTGGTCCGTTAATCGGCTGGGGCGGGATTGGGCTCAAAGCGGCGTTCCGGGCGTTTGAAAAAAAGCTCCGGGTCCTCCGCAGGCTGCCGGTGTGCCTGCGCTTTTCCGTCTGGATAAGCGTTCTGTCAGAGGTGCTGCGCTGATGTCGTTGCCAGTAGTGTGGCGGAACATTGGAAAGCCCACTCGGCTTTGTCCCAGATCATGGTTTTCCAGTCATCGAATTCCGGATACATGACGCGCCGCAACTCGGCCTTGATTGCCCGTCCCTGTTCGGAGTCGAGCCTGCCATGGGCATGCAGCCAATTGTCGGCCCGGTGCGCACCGAGCACCTGGTCGGGAGGGAAGGTGCCATATTCAATGACATAGGCGAAATTTTCCTTGTCGGGCAGAATCCAGTCCATCGCGAGAACAATGGGTCCCTCTGGGTTGGTAGGCAGATCTTCGTCAAAATCTTCCTGTTGCGCCGTCGACCGCATGGTATCGCCGAAGGCGCCGCGCATGGTTTCGAATCGAGGGTCGGACGCGGGGTAACCATGGACGAGGTAGGGCACGCCATAGGGCCCCAGTCCGGTGTGAATATCAATGACGATCACTTTTTGCTGGTTGGTCATCGAGGCACGCAGGCCCTTAATCATCGTCTCCTGTGACCAGGCCGGGGCGGTCCCGCCATAAAAAAGACCATCCGGGTGCCTCCGTTGCCCGCCCATCATCGCGGCCATATAGGCGACGGCACCATGGGTATCCCGATAGGCAGCCAAAATTTTCTCCGCTGCGGGATCATCAAGATTCCCAGGCACGAAGGCCTCGTGTAATGCATCGTAGCCTTGGTTCTCCTGCCAGGGCTGGGAAAAGTCGATGTAGTTGCGATTGAGGTCAACATTCTCTTCTGTGGTGCGCCGCATCCAGGCGAATCCATAGGGGTTGTGGGCATGGACCAGCACGATACGATGGCTCGCAAAGTCGGGTCGAGCTGCCAGCGCCTCCAAAAAGCCAGTTTGGCATGCGGACCCGGTGTAGCCTTCCGGGCCATGAGTACCACTAATGATTACCAGGCCGGTCTCAGCGTCAGCAGCTCCCCCTGTGGCAAAGTCCATCGCCAACTGCTCCCCGTCAGGGCCCGGAAGGGGATGCGTGACACTCTGCAGCCCATATCCGGCACCGGCGGCGGCATCCAGAAAGCGCTGTCTCGCAGTGGCATAGGTTGCTGAGAAGAGGTCAGGCGGGTTCATGGGCTGCACTCGGTCACTTCCAAATCCGACCAGCATGCGACGACTTTACGGCCCAGGCAATGCCTGCCCGGATCATGAATACAGGTTTGCTGAAATTGCCATGCGGTTTGCTGAAATTGCCATGCGGATGCACTGCCAACCCTAATTTTATGGCATACCATGGACGCTCACTTACTCATCCGAAGTTAATCAGTGGGGGAAGCACAGGTGGCATCTAATGAGTTCCAACCAAACAGTTGGCAGCAGCGTCACAGTCTGGTGCTGATCAGTTTTCTGGCGCTGTTCATCGCCTATCTGGACCGGGTGAACATAGCGGTCGCCGGCATTGCCATGCAGGAAGCCTTGGGCTGGTCAGAGACCGAGAAGGGTTTTGTGCTGTCCTCTTTTTTTATTGGCTACATGGCAGCGCAGATTATTGGTGGTGTTCTAGCTGACAAGTACGGTGGCAAAAAGGTACTGGTTGCTTCCTTGGTAGCCTGGTCAGTCTTCACCATCCTGACTCCGCTGGCAGGCTCGGCATCCTTCGCCGCGCTCATACTGGTGCGAATCGGACTGGGCTTGGGTGAGGCACCGCTCAGTCCCGCGGTGCTCAGCCTGTTCGGCAAATGGATTCCTGAAACTGAGCGCTCCCGGGCTGTCGCCGTCTATTCAAGTGCTGCAATTGCCGGCACTCTCGCGGCATTGGTGATCACTGGTTTTTTGGTGGCGCGCTACGGCTGGGAAATTGTCTTTTATATTTTCGGGTTCGCAGGCCTGTTGTATGCAATCTACGTTCAGCGCAGTGTATACGAGACCCCCGCGGCGCATCCTCGGGCGAGTCATGCCGAGAAAGCCCTGCTTGCCGGGCAGGGCAATTCGGGCAAGGACACGACAATACCCTGGCGCCGAATCTGGAGTCTGCCGCCTATTTGGGCACTGCTGGTCACTTTTTTCTGCACCAGTTGGAGCCTCTATGTTTTTCTGTCCTGGATGCCAAGCTATTTTTCCTCTGTCCATGGACTGGACATCAGTAGTGTCGGGATCTACACCATGGCACCTTGGGCCGCCATGTTCGTAATGATGAATGTGGCGGGTTGGATCGCAGATAAACTTATCCAGAGTGGCTGGAACATTACGCTGGTAAGAAAATTGATGCAGAGTATTGGGCTGCTGGGCTCTGCGTTCTTCCTGCTGGTCACCCGCTCTGTGTCCACACCAGAATCAGCAGTTCTGTCACTCTGTGGTGCCCTCGGCCTGCTGGCCTTTGCCTACTCCGGTTCTGCCCCCAACGTTCTTGATATTGCACCCCGATTCGGGGGAGTGGTATTTGGTGTGATGAATACATTGGGCACCCTACCCGGCATTGTGGGTGTGGCACTTGCCGGCTGGTTGGTCGACACCACACAATCCTACGATTCGGTTCTGCTACTCGCTGCTGTGGTCAGCATTGTCGGAGCACTGGTTTACATTGCGATGGGGTCCGGGGAGCAATTGATCGAGTAGGGAAAACGTCGATTGGACGCAACTAACTCTAGGTGATTGGTTTTAAATCCGGCGGTTCGAAAATGGAGATCGGTGGTAATTCACGGTCATATGCCGCTACGTTCACCATGCAGGTATGTGCGGAGCAACCCTGGGCAAGGCGTGATGTTCCAACATCGGGTGTCAGTACGTTGGGATTCCCGTGGACTTCAAGGCGTTGGCCATCAGCCATCTGAGGATCAAACCAGGCTCCTGTTGGGAGTTCGATTACGCCGGGCATGATCTCATCGGAAATCTCCAGGCCTGCGAGGCTGCTGCCCCGGTCGTTGTAAATGTGGATGACACCCCCGTCCTTCAGGCCCAGTTGCAGAGCATCAGTTGTATTCATCCTGGCCCGCTCTCTTCCCGAAATTTTGTGCTTCTGGCTGGTGATTCCATGGTCAAGCTGACTGTGTAAGCGATTTCTGGGTTGGTTGGAGACGAGGTGGAACGGATAGTCGACCGCCCGTCCACCACCCAGCCATTCATCATGGTCATACCAGCTCGGATGGCCAACACAGTCGTCGTAGTCAAAACTGGAAATCGTCTCGGAGAAAATCTCTATCTTGCCGCTGGGCGTGCCCAGGGGGTGTTGGGAGGGATCTCGCCGGAATTTTTCGAGCATGTAGTCCGCTTCTGGCAATTGATCGGTCAGGGCAATCTGCTCGCCAGCCCAAAAAGTCTCAAAATCGGGCAGGGAGATACCCTTGGCGGCGGCGTTTTTTCGGGTGACGTCATAGAGGTGCGCCACCCAGGCGGCTTCATCCCGTCCTTCGGTAAACTTTTCTGCAAACCCAAGCCGTTGTGCCAGGAGTGTAAAAATTTCGAAGTCACTTTTAGACTTGCCGAATGCGGGGACAGCCGCCGGCATCGGTGACAGGTAGTGATCATAGGCGCTGCCGCCAATATCGTTGCGCTCCAAAAACGTATTTACTGGCAGGACAATATCCGCATGGCGCGCGGTAGCGGTCCACACCGAGTCATGAACGATCACCGTACCCGGTTTTTGCCAGGCGTCACTGAGCTCGTTAAGGTTCTGATGATGGTGAAACGGATTGCCCCCGGCCCAATAGACCAGGTCAATCATTGGATAGGTCAGTCGTCGCCCATTGTAATCGAAGGGTTCGCCGGGGTGATTCAACATGTCGGCTATTCGGGCCACCGGTATGAAGTCGTGGTTGGGTTGTCGGCGCTCCCCGGCTTCTTCACTGAAGGCGCCAATGCGAAAATTCGTGACCTTGCGGCCACCAAAACCCATATTGTGAATACAGCCGTAGCCATAGCCGATGCCACAACCGGGTAGTCCGATGAAGCCGAGCATCGCCGCCAGGGTTGTCGCCATCCACCACGTTTGCTCGCCATACTTTTGTCTTTGCAGCGACCAGCTGATACTGATCAGGCTGGGGCCGGCACTGGCTGCTGTTGCCATATCTTCAATCTTTGCAGCGGGTATGCCTGAAAGGGAGCTTGCCCACTGGGGTGTTTTGGCGACACCATCGCCTACTCCCAGCAGGTAGGGGAGGAAGCGGTCAAACCCTACGGTGTAGTGTTCGAGGAAATATCGGTCATGCCTATTCTGTGTATAAAGGACGTAGGCCATCCCCAGCATCACGGCTGTGTCGGAACCCGGGCGGCAAGGTACCCAGTCGGCATTCAATTCGGCCAGCGCGTCATCACGTATCGGGCTGACGTTGATGACTTTTACCCCGGCCTTGGCCAATAGCCCCAGCTGTCGGCGCGCGGAGTGCGCCCCGAGTCCGCCAGAATTGACCTGCGAATTTTTGATGGCGGCGCCGCCAAACAAGATCATGGTCTGGCTGTGCGCCGCGATCTCCTCCGGAGAGGGCGCCTCCCGGAGCAGGGCCAGCAAGGGCAGCCCGATGATGTGCTTGATAATGACCTCTGCAGCGGCGGCAGAGTAGGAGTTCACTGACGCAACATAACCGCCACCCAGATCAAGAAATCGATGAATCTGGCTCTGGGCATGATGAAATCGCCCGGCGCTGGCCCAGCCGTAGGAGCCGCCATAGATGGAATTGGGTCCGCCTGTTTGCCAGCAGGTTTCCAGTGCCTGTGCCGTTAATTCTATGGCCCTGGGCCAGCTCAATGGCACGAAGGGTTCCCTGCCGCGCGCTCCCTGTGCAGGGCGTCGGGGGTTGGCAAGATAGCCCTCTCGAACCATAGGTTGGGGTATTCTCACCCGGGCATCGCTGTTGCCACACAGGGAATCCCCAACAGGGCTCGGTTCCTCGTCCTCGGGGTAGGGATGGGCGGCGTGGATCGAGTTGTCGCGCACTTCAATGCGAAAATTGCCCCAATGGGTACAGGTTGGCGTGTAGCGACGGTCACTCACGGGGCACCATCCCGACTCAAACCCGGCCTGTGGCCGTGCGGCCCCAAGGTCAGGCAACCCGTTCCGCGGGAGGGCAGCGCCAGCGGAGGAGAAGTTCATCAAGCGCATCCTGATACTGCTTGATACTCTCCATCTTGACGTGGCCATAGCCCCGAATGGTCGTGGGTAGGGCGGCGGCTTCCATAAACAGGCCCCGTTTGTCCGGGTCCAGTTCAGTCGCCATGGTCAGGATCATCGCTTCGAAGTCCGCGATCAAGCGACGCTCCATTTTTCTCTCGTCGGTGTAGCCAAATACATCGAGCGCGGTACCCCGGAGCGGCCTGCAGTACGCCAGTAGCCTGAACAACGGGAGGATCCAAGCGCCAAATTCAATTTTCCTGGGATGACCGGTGCTCTTGTCCCGGCGACTGAGCAGGGGTGGTGCCAAATTGAAGCGCAGGGTGTAGCTGCCCTCGAACTGCCGCTCAAGTTTTTCCCTGAACTCGGGAGCCGTATACAGACGGGCAACCTCGTACTCATCTTTGTAGGCCATCAGCTTGAACAGGGAGTGTGCAACACACTCGAGAATCTCAGGGTCATCACCCAGGGCCGTCGTTACGCTTTCCTGGATTTTTTTGATGACACGTAAAAAATCATCGGCATAGGTGCCGTTCTGGTAGCGGGTCAGCTCCTGGGCATAGTTGTCGATCAGATCTTGCTGCGTGGGTCGTGCCTTGAGATCAAGGGGCTGCGCAGCAGGAGCGAGGATGTCGTCAATTACCTCAGGATTGTGGGCAAGATAACGACCCCATTCGAAAGCTTCGAGATTCCAGTCTACAGCAATGCCGTTGAGGGCTACCGCTTCCCGGATCGCCGACGCGCTGACGGGAATAAGACCCTGCTGCCAGGCGAAGCCGGTCAGGAGCAGGTTGGCGCCCAGGGAATCGCCCAGGAGAACCCGTGCCAGCTCCGATGCGGCAAAGAAGTGGCTGCCGTTCCCTGCAATCGATTTCTTCAGGCGCGCGCGCACCGCATTGTCGGGGAAGGCCAGATTGGCATTTCGTGCAAAGTCGCCGGTGAGATTGTGCTCCGTGTTGATGATGCCCCGAGTCACCTCTGCGCTCAGTGCGGGTATGATTTTGTCATTTGCGGCTACCAGCATATCGCAGGCAAGCAGTGAGTCGGCGAGGGCGGTGTTAACACGGGCGGCATGGATTTTTTCCGGTGAGGTGGCGATCCTCAGATGTGTCACCACCGAGCCACCTTTCTGGGCGAAGCCAAGCTGGTCTACGACCGTCACGGCCAGTCCGTCAATGTGTGCTGCCATGCCCAGAAGGGCGCCGACTGTCACAATGCCTGTCCCTCCGACGCCGGTAATTAAAATACTGAAGCTGTCGCGCTGCAGTAGGTCCGGGATTTTCGGTTCGGGGATAGCACGGCTTTTGCTGGGCATTGATACGGCCGGGCTTCCGGTTCCGCGTCGCAGCGCGCCACCTGAGACCGTTACAAAGCTGGGACAGAAACCCTCCACGCAGGAGTAATCCTTGTTGCAGGAGGATTGATCAATCCGGCGCTTCCTTCCGAATGCCGTCTCCAAAGGTTGTATCGAAGTGCAATTGGAAGCAACGCCGCAATCCCCGCAGCCTTCACACACGCGATCGTTTATGAAGTAGCGCTTGGCAGGGTCCGGATACAAACCGCGCTTGCGGCGCCTGCGCTTCTCGGAGGCACAGGTTTGGTCATAAATGAGCAAAGAGGTTCCCTGCACCTCGCGCAGTTGACGTTGCAGGACTTCGAGCTCGCGCCGGTGGTGTACGGTCGTGCCCGGCGCGAAGGGTTCGCTGGCCGGATACTTTTCCGGCTCGTCGGTGACGACAACGATCCGCTTGACGCCTTCAAGTGCCGCCTGATGGCTTATCTGCGCCACGGACAGATGACCATCTACCGGCTGCCCACCCGTCATGGCGACGGCGTCATTGAACAGCAGCTTGTAGGTAATATTGATTCCTGCGCTCACCGCAGCGCGAATCGCGAGGGAGCCAGAGTGGAAGTAAGTTCCATCGCCAAGATTCTGGAATATGTGATCGGTCTCCACGAAGGGTTGCTGTCCAATCCAGGTCGCACCCTCGCCGCCCATCTGGCAGAACGTATAGGTTTCCCGATCCATCCAGGTCACCATGTAGTGACAGCCGACCCCGCCCTGACCGCGGCTTCCGGCGGGTATTTTGGTTGACGTATTGTGCGGGCAGCCTGAGCAGAAGTAAGGAATCCGCTGCATATCCAGCGGCTGCAATGCCTCTGCGTGACTCTGGGCGGCTTTAATAGTGCGTATCCGTGCTGCGACAGACTCAACCTGCGCCAGTGCCGGGAATGCCTTGTACAAGGCCACGGCAATGTGGTCTGTTGTGATGGGCTGTGAATTATCCAGAAGTGGCTGTCCGGCCGCGTCGGTGCGGCCCAGCAATTGCGGTCTTTTCTGCGCAGGGAGGTCATAGCAGGCTTCACGAAATCCGGTTGCCAGCAGGTCTCGCTTTTCTTCGATGATCAGTACCTGCTGCAGGCCCCGGGCGAAATCTCGATAGGTCTCGAGGTCCGCGGGGAAGGGCATGCCCACCTTGAGGATAGTGATTCCCAGCTCGGCGAGCTGTTGTTCGCCCAAACCCATATCCTGCAGTGCCTGAAGGGTTTCCCGCCAGCTCTTGCCCATGGATACAACGCCCCATCGTGCTTGCGCCGCTGTGTGGCTGACGAAGTTCAGTTGGTTTGCTCGAGCAAACGCCAGTGCTGCGGGGAGACGGAAACCCTTTATGCGGGCCTCCTGCGTGTAGACAGAGTCCGTCAAGTGGGCGTTGATACCCTCTGTTGGGAATTCGAATTCCGGATTGCGTACCGTGACACGATCAACACGGGCGTCGACGGTGGCGCCGGTTTCAATGGTCTCCGGTAGCAGCTTGAATCCTACCCAGGCTCCGGAGAACCGCGACAGGCCGTAGCCAAGCACCCCCATGTCGAGGACTTCCTGAATATCTGACGGATACAACACGGGCATGAACAGGTCCTGAAACAATAGTTCGGAACTGTAGTTGTTGATGGTGGAGGTCATGTTGTGGTCATCGCCTACGCAAACCAGTACGCCTCCGTGCTGGTCGGCGCCGTGCCAGTTGCCCTGGCGCAGCGCATCAATACTTTGATCGAGGCCGGGTCCTTTGCCATACCACATTGCAAACACGCCATCATAGGTGGCATCGCCGTGGTAATTAGTTTGCTGGGTGCCCCAGACTGAGGTCATGGCCAGATTTTCATTGATCCCTGGCCAAAAGGTAATGTGGTGATCAGGCAGCAATTGCCCGGCCCGCCAAAGCTCTTCATCGATGGCGGTCATGGGTGAACCGCGATAACCCGACACAAACCCACCCGTATTCAGGCCGGCCGCCGCGTCTCGCTGCCGCTGCACCAAAAGCAGCCGGACCATCGCCTGGCTGCCACGAAGGTGTATACGCCCCGACTGGGCTGTGTACCTGTCCGACAAGGCCACTTTATGTTTTGGCATGCTCCACCTGTCCCATTTTTCAGGGCGACTCGCCTGACACCACCATAGCGATTACCTGCGCCGCAAGAGTGTCAAATTCGGCAAAGCAATCTTCCAGACTGCCATTTCGGTTGAGCGGACGCGAGGTGGCGTTCATGGTATGCCAGGGCTTGCATTATGGAGAACACATGGGACCGCTCAGTGGTACTCGGGTTGTGGAAATGGCTGGACTGGGCGCAGCTCCAATGTGCGGCATGATGCTTGCTGACCTGGGCGCTGAGGTGCTGGTGATTCAGCGTCCGGGAGTGCGACCTCCGGAAGCCAAGGTACATGTGCGTCATAGCGATCCCCTTGCCCGTGGCAAGCAGGGCCTTACCCTGGACATCAAAGCGAAGGGGGACCGAGAGCTGCTTCTGGAAATTATCGCCTGTTCAAACGTGTTGCTGGAATCCTTTCGTCCCGGGGTTATGGAACGACGTGGACTGGGGCCCAATACCTGCCTCAATCGCAACCCGGCACTTGTTTATGCTCGCCTTACCGGCTGGGGTCAGGATGGACCCTGGGCGCAGGCGGCGGGCCACGACCCAAATTATATTGCCGCGACCGGTGCGCTCTTCCACTCGGGGCGGGCCGGCTCGGCACCGATGGCCCCGCCTACCATGATGGGTGATGCGGCTGGTGCGGCCGCCCTGACGGCAGCGATCAGCAGCGCCCTCATTCCTGCCCTGCAGCGTGGGCAAGGTCAGGTTATAGATGCCGCCATTGCTGAAGCCACGTTGTACCTGTCGACCTACGCCCAGAGTTTTTATCAGGCGGGCCACCTCAGTGATGAGCGAGAGGGTGATTGGCTTGATGGTGCCGCCCCTTGGAACACGGTTTACCCAACCTCAGATGGAAAATTCATGGCAGTGGCTGCCATTGAGGCGTCTTTTTACCGTTTGTTCCTGAAGCTCCTGTCTCTTGACGACGACCCGATATTCGCGGATGGCAACCAGTGGGCGCGAGAACGCTGGCCCGGCCAGCGCACTAAAATCTCCGAAGCCTTCTCCCGTCAGGATCGTGCATTTTGGACCCAGGTGTTTGCCGGCAGTGATGCCTGTGTCAGCCCCGTGCTGACTTACGGAGAGAGTGCTGAGCATCCGCAATTCAAGGCGCGTTCAGCGCATATCCGTGAGGGCGACCAGACTTTCCCCGCCCCAGCCCCGCGCTTCAGTGCCACCCCCTTCGAGTACCGCAGCTACCAGGCAAAAGAAGCTGGCCCGGAAAAACTGATCGCGATGGGAGTGCCCGCGACTGCCCTGCAGGCCTCCAGTCTTGGTCAGGATGAGCACGATGGATAAATCGGTGTCAGCGTGTCTTTATCAAAAGACAGGTTGTCTTCCGAAATTGACATGGTTTGCTGACGGGCATGCTGAATACACTTTTCATCTATAAATGGGGATCCCTTGTGCCATTGAAGCCCCGCCATAACCGCGCCATCCGAGGACGAAGGATATGAAATCAATAATGAAAACGTCACTTGTAAGCCAATCGGTCGCTGCCATCCTGGCAGGTGCCATCACGACACCTGTGGTGGCACAACAGTTGGAAGAGGTGCTGGTAACGGCTACCAAGCGTTCGGAGAGTCTCCAGGACGTACCCATGTCCATATCCGCCATGTCGGGGCGTCAAATACAGAATCTGGCAATTGATAACCTTAATGAGTTGTCTTCAATGATCCCGAATTTCACCGTCAGCGACACCCTGACGGTGAGCCAGATTACGATGCGTGGCGTGGGTTCAGGTGAGGATCGTGGTTTCGAGACGCCAATTGCCACCTTTAAGGACGGTGTGTACCTGCCACGTAACCGTCAATCCCGGTCACCGTTTTTTGACCTGGAGCGGGTGGAGGTTCTGCGTGGCCCGCAGGCTGTCCTGTTCGGGCTAAATTCCACAGCGGGTGCCATCAGTTTTCATGGCCGGGTGAATCGTCCCGGCGATGAGTTCGAGCTGACCCTTACGGGTGAATATGAAACGGAATACAGTGGCACACGATTGCGTGCGGTAGCGGGCGGTTCCCTGGGCAACTCGGTGGGCTGGCGTCTCGCGGCAGAGACCTTGGACAGTGGCGACGGCTGGCTCGAAAATGACATCGCCGGCGATGCGGGTGCGATGGAGCACGATATTCTGCGCGCGTCCCTGGTATGGCAGCCCAGCGATAGTTTCGAGGCGACGTTCCGCTGGGAGCACAGTGATGCATCCCAGGAAGGGCAAACCACGGAAATTGTTAACGGCGATCTCAACCTGCCGGGTGATGCGGGGACCCCTGGTGGCTATGAGGCGCGGATTGCGCAATACAATGCACTGGCAGGGCTCTATGGCTTCGTCCCCTTCAATGATGGGGGTGAGGATTCGGTCTTTGATTTTCGGGGAACAGCGGCAGAGAACGTCGCCTTTCAGAAAATGCATGAATCGGTTGATGGGGGTAATTACCGGGATGCGTTGGGTGCAGATCAGGAAATTGACAACGCCAGCCTTAACCTCCAATGGCAGTTGGGAGATTACACTCTGTCCGGGGTCCTGGGTTATTCAGATTACTTCTATGATGCAGCGGTTAACATAGCGGGCACGACTGAAGTCTTTTATTTTGGCACCAACTACGAAGAATACGAGCAAACCAGTGCTGAAATCAGGCTCGCGTCGCCCACCGACCAGACCGTTGAGTGGATAGTCGGTGTTTATTTCCACGATGCTGATTTATATACAGACCAACCCAATACGTTTGATGTTGGCAAATTCTATGGCACGTTCCTGGGTCTACCCGAAGAGCTGGTTGTCGCTCAACTTCTGGGCGCGCCATTATTGGAGGTCGGTGGTGCAGATCTAAGCCAAAGCACAGAGTTGTTTTCCCCTTTCGTCTCGGCCACCTGGAATATCTCCGATAGATTCAGGCTCACCGGTGGCCTGCGCTATTCGGATGAGGAAAAAGATTACCGCCGCAGGGGCGCTACTCCAGGCTCCCAGGCCCATCTGAAGTTACCCGACGGCTCACTTGGGCCGGGTCTTGGCTTTGCGGTCCTTAATGCCAATGGTGCCGCGGTGGGTGACACCAACGGTTCGCTGAGCTCCACCAATACCATGCCGGAACTGACGCTGGAATGGGATATATCAGAGAACGTTATGTTCTTTGGTCGGTATGCCGAGAGTGCGAAGTCAGGTGGGGTCGCCACCGCGGGTTCAGTGGCTGCAGACGGTCTTATTTACGACGATGAAACCGCAGAGTCCCTGGAGATTGGCATGAAGGGAAGTTTCCTTGACGGCCGTGCCGAGCTCAATGTGGTTGCTTTCATGACCGATTACAAGGATCTGCAGGTCAAGAACAGTTCGGTGACCGAGGCGGGTATCCTGACGGTAATTGGCAATGCTGCTGAGGCAACCGCTGATGGCGTGGAAATTGATGGTCGCTGGTTGGCAGCTGACTGGCTGACCATGGGAGGTAGTCTTGCGTTCCTGGATGCGTCTTACGACAGTTACGAGGGCGCCGACTGCAACCGCTCGGCATCTTTTCCCACCGCTGCTGCAGGCTGTGATCTAAGTGGTGGACAGCTGCCCTTTGCCGCAGACTATAGCGGCAACATTTATGCTGATTTGGAAGTTCCAATCACAGCTGGCATGAAGATTGTCGGTAACCTGACGGTTTCGTTCAGCGATTCTTACCCCGTGCAAGGTTCTCTCGAACCGACCCTGATTCAGGATTCATGGACCAAGGTGGCAGGCAGGATCGGCGTGGCTGCGTTGGATGATCGATGGAGTCTCGTGGTGCTGGGGAAAAACCTGACGGATGAAAAGATCTGGGCTGGAGGGCAGCCTCTGTTTGGTTATGACATGGTTTATCCAACCATGCCCAGGACCATCACGGTTCAGGGTACCTTCAGATTTTAATTCCTGAAGTGAGATGACGGGCCGCCCTGGGCGGCCCTTTACCATAATCCCTAGTTTTGCCGGGGCGGCGCTATGAATTTCCAGCTTGCAGAGGAACAGGAACTGCTCCTTGAGGGGTTCCGAAAGTTCTTGGCCAGAGAGGTCATTCCCCTAGCGGAGCAATACCGTGATCAACTGATCCCCATCGAGGAGATGAGGCGCATACAGCGTGCCATGTTCGATTTCGGTGTGGGCGCTGCGGTGCTGGAAGAGTCGTTGGGTGGCATGGGGGTTGACGCCTTGACCACCGGACTTTTGCAGTTTGAGCTGGCGCGCGCCTCGCCTGATATTGCGGTAACGTCACTCATCCAAAACATAGTCGGTAAGCTGTTGCGCTACGTGCCTGAGCACCTGCGCAGCGAGCTGGCCAGGGACGTGTTGGCGACTAAACGGTTTGGCTGTGTGGGGATGTCGGAGCCCGATGCGGGATCGCAGATTACGGCGGTGCGTTGCAACGCAGTCCTGGATGGCGATCATTACCTGATTAACGGCGAAAAAATGTGGATTTCCAACGGTGGGTATTCTGACTTTATATTCCTGCTGGCGCGATTCAACGGTGACCCGGTCGGTGGGCTGGGATTGATCCTCGTAGAGCGGGCGCACGGATACACCACGCGCGACATTGAGAAAATGGGTCTCAACAGTCAGTCCACCGCCCAGGTAGTATTTCAGGATGTCGAGGTACCCAAGGAAAATCTTATGGTGCCACCGGGTGATGCGATGAAGACATTGTTGATGTCACTGGCGGGTTCCCGTCCAATGGTGAGCCTGATGGCGCTTGGCGTCGCGCAGGCCGCTTTGGATCAGTCGGTGACCTATGCCCAGGAGCGCATTCAATTTGGTCGCCCTATTGCCGGTCATCAGATGATTTCTGCGAAGCTGGGTGAAATGGCGACCAAAGTAGAGGCGGGAAAGTTGCTCGCATATAAAGCGCTTGCTGCCGTGGACAGGGGACAGCGTGCCGATACTGAAGCGGCAATGGCCAAGTGGTTCGGCACCGAGTTGGCTTGTGAAGTTGTGGGTGAGGCCATGCAGATACACGGTGGCAACGGTATCACCCGGGACTATCCAATCGAATATATGTACCGTGCGGTTCGCCCATTTACAGTCACTGAGGGAACCAACGAAATCCAGAAGCTTTCTATCGGCCGGGCATTAACCGGTATCGATGCCTTTGGGTGATACATGATTTCTTTGACTGAAACACAACGCATGCTCATCCATACAGCTGAGCAGATAGCCGATTCTTATGGTCCTGAGTATTGGTCTCAACTCGATGCGTCGGGGGATTATCCAGAGGAGTTTATTCAGCAAATTGGGAAACAGGGTTTCTTCGGACTCGCTGTGTCGGAGGCACATGGTGGAAGCGGGCAAGGTTTGACTGAGGTGGTTCTGGCTATGGAGGCTCTCTGCCGCGGCGGCGGTGGCGGCGGACCGGCTTTAGGCTATCTGTTCGGTTTGCTGGGCACCCTGACGGTGGCCCGAGCGGGGAGTGAGGCGCAACGCGAAGCCTATCTCCGGCCCTTCGCCCTGGGTGAAAAAATCTGCGCTTTTGCACTGTCCGAGCCTGAGGCCGGCACCAATTCGTTCAATATGCAAACCACGGCGCGGAAGCAGGGGGAAGGTTTCGTTATCAACGGCGCGAAGTGGTTCATCACCAATTTGCAGCATTCAGATGCGCTGTTGCTTGTTGCCAGAACCGATATGCATGAGAAAACCGAGTTCTCGAAGCCTGAATTAAGCCTCTTTATGATTGACCTGCCCAACGAGCAGCTAACATACCACCCCATTCCCAAGCACGGCTTCAACTACTACAAGTCCAATCAGCTCTTTATCGAGGATTTATGGGTTGCGGACAGTGCCCTGGTGGGTAAACCGGGGGAAGGTTTTGCCGCACTGGTACCGACGCTGAATGCAGAAAGGTTGCTGGTGGCAGCGGGGGCGATTGGCATCGCGCGGCTGGCTCTGTCCCGTGCGGTGGATTATGCCGGAGAGCGCGTTGTCTTCGGCGTTCCCATAGGGGCCCATCAGGCGATTCAACATCCTTTGGCCCGGTCCCACGCCCAGTTGGAATCGGTCTGGCTGACTGTCCTGCAGGCGGCCGCGCTCGAGGATGCCGGAGATACCGGCGGTAACGCATCGGCACTGGCCAACATCGCCAAGTATGTTGCTGTGGAGGCTGCGATCGATGCCTGTTATCACAGTCTGCAGGCATTTGGTGGCGCGGGATATGCACGGGAATACCATCAAGAGCGCTGGTGGCGCGAAGTGCAGCTGTTTCGGCTGGCACCGCTGACCCAACAGATGACCCTCAATTACATTGGTCAACACGTACTTGGGCTACCCAAGTCATATTAGGTCTCTGACTGCGGAGGAAGTAAATGGTTGCTGAAGCTAAACGCATGCAGGGCTATGGTTCGGATTTTATCAAGGAGATGTTCGCTGCGGCGAGAAATCCTGACATGATTTCATTTGCCGGTGGTGCCCCGGCACCCGAGTTGTACGCACTGGATGCCTTCAGAGCGGCTTCTGACAAGGCGTTTGAGGTCTATGGTCGCACCGTTATGGCCTATGATGGTGCGTACGGCATAGCGCCGCTTCGGGAATTTATCGCAACGCAATGGATGCCTCGAGCAGGCGTCAATGTGGGTGCCGATGACGTATTGATTTTGAGCGGCTCACAGCAGGGCATTGACTACGCAGCGCGTCTGTACCTGGACGAGGGAGACACCGTTATCGTCGAGCATCCCTCTTACCTGGGTGCCTTGAATACTTTTGGCGCCTTATCCGCCAACTATGTTTCTGTGCCGATTGATGCTGACGGTATGCGAATGGATGCCCTCGAGGACGCGCTCAGGCGTCATCCGGCGGCAAAGTTGATCTACACCGTTCCCGATTTTCAGAATCCCACAGGTATTACGTTAGCTGCCGACCGAAGACGTCACATGGTGGAATTGGCAGATCGCTACGATGTGATGATCGTGGAAGACAGCCCCTACTACGAAATTCGTTTCGACGGTGAGTTTCCTCCTGCGATCAAAAGTTATGACGACTGCGGTAGGGTCATCTTTCTTGGCTCGTTCTCAAAAACACTTTGTCCGGGTATTCGGCTGGGCTGGGTTGTTGCCGATAACAAACTGATTGAGCGATATCGGGTTTTGAAGGAGGCGACCGACTTCCAGGCTGGCACAGTCGCGCAGTACCAGGCAGTGACATTCCTCCAGGACTATTCGCTTGAGGACCACCTGAACACCTCAAGGAACGTTTACCGTGGAAGGAGAGATGCGGCGCTGGCTGCAATCGAGGAATATTTTCCCTCTGGCGTCACGTATACCCGCCCCTCGGGGGGGTACTTCATCTGGGTCGAGGCGCCGGGTATCAATGCCACCGAGACCGTAGTGTATGCCATGAATGAAATTGGCGTGGCCTATGTGCCCGGAGAGTCTTTTTATGCGACAGATCCACGGGCTGATACGCTCAGACTGAGTTATTCGCAAATGACTGAGGCCAAGATCGACGAGGGCATTCAACGCCTGGGGCGTTTGCTTGGGGAGCTATCTGGTTGATCTTAAAAGCGTTGGTGTAAAGCGTTTATGCCAGCATGCCTGGGCCACAATATAGATCGAAGACATTACGGGGTTGGGAAAGTGATGGCAATTAGGGGACGATCGATCGCACAGAAGTTCCTGCTCCTGTTTGAAACGCTGATAGGCGCCAGAAATGGCAGGTCCATTACAGCTGCGAGTGGAGCGATTAAATCGGTGATGGCCTCCCTGTATGGGCCCCTGGTGCTGACTTTGATCCTGGTGTCCTTTGCGCCGACCTGTGCCCAGGCGGAAACCCGGAAAATACTGATCACCAATGCGTCGATCTTTGATGGGCACTCAGCCGAACTCATCGAGGGCAGCGATATTCTTATCGAGGACGAATTGATTGCGCTGATGGCGCCCGGTATTCCAGCTGCTGACGCGCTGGTTATTGACGCCGCGGGCCGGACAATGATCCCTGGCTTGCTCGATGCACATACCCACCTGGCCATTGTCGATTCACCGGAAACTACGATATTCAAGAATCACTGGGGCTTTAATGGTGCCCTGGCTACTGTTGCCGCGGAACGGATGCTTCTGCGGGGCTTTACCAGTGTGAGGGATCTGGGGGGGCCAGTTACGGGGCTGAAGCAGGCAATAGATCAGGGTTGGGTGCCGGGACCCAGGATTCTGCCCTCGGGAGTGATGATAAGCCAAACATCAGGACACGGGGACTTCCAAACAACAGACCAGTTTCTCAATCATCTCTTTCCCGACCTGCCGAGCAAGCAGGCGTTATTTGGCTGGTCCCTGCTGGCTGATGGTAAGGCTGAGGTTATGGAGGCAGCCCGTGTCGCACTCCGTTCCGGCGCCAGCCAGTTGAAGGTAATGGCTGGCGGTGGCGTATCAAGCCTTTATGATCCTCTGGACGCCACTCAGTACACCTTGGATGAGCTGCGCGCTGCGGTTCATGAGGCTGAAAAGTGGGGAACCTACGTGGCTGTCCACGCGTTTACCGATGCGGCTGCCAACCTCAGCATAGATGCGGGCGTGAAGTGTATTGACCATGGACCTTTTTTGACTGAGGCCACCCTGAAACGAATGGCCCGTGAGGATGTTTGGCTGTCACCCCAGGTGTTCCTGTTCTCGCAGACCCCAGCCCAATTGGGCCTGGAGGGTACAGTGAACGGCGAAAAAATGGACGTGGTGAACCGAAAGTCTGCCCGGGTTATTGAATTGGCGAAGAAGCTTGGGGTAAACATTGCCTGGAGTACCGATACGTTTGGCAAGCTTGACGGTCAGGCGAGCCAGAGCCGTGAGTTTGTGGCTCGGCAACGGTATTTTTCTGCCTATGAAATTCTGCTGCAGGCCACTTCTGGCAACGCGGCCTTGTTTGCCCTTTCAGGGTTACGACATCCTTACGGGGCGGGCAAGCTCGGTGTCATTCAGCCGGGCGCTTACGCTGATATCTTGCTGATAAAGGGTAATCCGCTGCAAGACATTACCTTGCTGGCCAATCCTGAGGAGAACATCGACCTGATCATCAAGGGTGGCAAAATTTTTAAAGACCAAATGTAACCAATCAAGTAAGGAGACTTGTACCCGTATGTCGAGCTTTCCCTGGAGCCACGCGCTTGATCTTTGAACTTGCAGAGCAATATGGGGTTGAGCAAATCATTTTCTGTCGCGAAGCCTCAAGCGGACTCAAGGCCTTTATCGTAATTCACGATTCCACCCTCGGCCCAGCAGCCGGAGGAACACGGATGCTGCCCTACAGCAGCGAGCAGGCCGCCTTGGAAGACGCCGTCAGGTTGGCACAGGGTATGACGCGCAAATGTACGCTTGCCAAGTCCGGGACTGGGGGCGCCAAGGCTGTGATTATTGGTTCGCCAGAGCAAAAATCAGAGCAGCTTTTGCGTGCCTATGCCGGCTTTGTCGAGCGCCTGAACGGCGCTTTCCTGACGGGTAATGATGTCAATATTTCCTTTGAGGACATGCAGATACTCGCCGAGGAGACCCAATATGTCCTGGGAGCTACCGAGGCACTCGGTCCAAGCGCTCCGGTGACCGCCCACGGTGTTTACAGCGGTATGCGAGCGGCGGTGGAGCGCGTATACGGCCAGTCAGACCTGGAGGGCCTTACTGTGGCAATTCAGGGGCTGGGTGGGGTTGGGCTTGCTCTAGCGCAGGCGGTGAGTGCCCGAGGTGGAGCTTTGGTCATTGCCGACATCAATGAGGAGCTGTCCGCGAGAGTAGCTCGAGAGTTGGGTGCTCAAGCGGTCGCCTGCGACGACATATACGATGCGCAGGCTGATATTTTTGCACCCTGTGCGCTGGGTGGTGTGCTCAACAGTCATACCATCCAGCGGCTCCGGTGCACGATTGTGTGCGGTGCCGCAAATAACCAGCTGGCCGGCAAAGCAGATGGTGATGAGTTGTTCCAGCGGGGCATTCTTTATGCCCCCGATTATGTGGTGAATGCGGGTGGCGCCATCTATGTGCGAATTCAGCGAGGCGATCCGGATGCCACCCGTCAGGACCTTATGGATGGTGTGGAGTGTATTTATGAGACCACCCGCAGTGTTTTGGTGGCAAGCGAGAAGCGTGGTGTTGCCCCCTCTCAAGTGGCTGATCAACTGGCAGATGAAATGTTGCAGCAAGCCAAATCAGCACAGGTATGAGGAATGTGACCGCTTGCCTCGATTAGCCTGGATTGCGCGGCGCCCGTGCTGGGTTTAGGCCCGGTTCGTTAATTGATTTAGCTCCTCAAGGCCATCCAGATACTCGTTGATCAGTCTGTACATCACACCGCCACAGCTCTCGATCTCATTGATATGCCCGATGACCTGCCCGCAGATATTCATGGCGACTTCCTGTGTTGCACCCGAGCCGGCATAACTTTCCGTGCGGCGCATGGCGTCAGCGGTTACCAGGCCATGCAGTGGCATGGGTAGGGGCTCGGGGGAAACGGGATCGTCCCATGCCTCGGTCCAGCGGTTGCGCAGCACCCTGGCCGGTTTGCCTGTCCAGGCTTTCGTTCGAACGGTATCTTCCACCGTCGCGTTCAGGAAGCTCTGCTTCTGGGCGGGTTGAGCGCTTGCTTCTTCGACCGTGAGCCATAGCGAGCCGGTCCAGACACCCGATGCCCCCATTGCCATTGCGGCCAGCATTTGCCTGCCGCTGGCGATTCCGCCTGCCGCGAGCACGGGCACTGGGGCCACGGCCTTTATGATTTCTGGCCACAGCACCATGCTGCCAATTTCCCCTGTGTGCCCACCCCCCTCAGTGCCCTGTGCAACTATAAAATCAAGCCCCGCGGCTTGGTGCTGCAGCGCCTGCCTGGGCTTGCCGCAAAGGGCGCCAATGAGTCTCCCGGCCTCTTTTACCTTCTTGATGACCTTGGTTGGCGGCGTGCCCAGGGCATTGGCGATAAGCCTGCACTTGGGTCGCGTCAACGCCTCCTCCAGGCAGGGCATGACCGTTTGCATGGTCCAGCCAAATATTTTGGGTCGTCCCTTTTCCGGCCAGGGCGGTACGTTGTGTTCCTGCAGCAGGCGCTCGGCAAATTCGGTGTGGGAGGAGGGAACCATGGCCCACAATTTCTCCTCTAATTCGGCCTCTGTGAGGTCCCCCGCATCGCGCCCCTCGTAGTTCTGTGGGATTACCACGTCGACCCCGTACACATGATCGCCAATGTGCTGATCAATCCAGTCAAGTTCCTCCTTAAGTTGTGCGACGTTCATAAAGCCGACGCCCAGCACGCCCAGGCCCCCGGCCTTACTTACTGCAGCCACGACATCGCGGCAATGAGAGAAGGCAAAAATGGGTACCTGTATACCCAGTGCATCACATAGCTTGGTTTTCACGCGGCCGATTCCAAATCACGGGGTTTTTCAGTATGAATCATGGGCTGGCAAGGGCGCGTGTCATCTCAGGCAAAAGCCAGCAAAGGATGTGGTGGTTCGAAACACCCGAGGTTGTCATTTGTAAGGCTACGCCCGTCGGTGGGTGGCACCGGCTCGCTGGATCCTCCGGGTAGCTGCCTTTGAATTTTTTGGCAGGACGTCATATGGTTCCTGCGCTTATTGTTTTGAGAGATTGGTTGTTATGATTGATGCTTCTGAGTCCATCGAACGGTGCGCGGCTTACTATGGCGATCAGGCCGATGCCATGCGCAGCTATCTCAAAGAAGGCGAGCAGGCGGCGCTCAGGCTGGATAACCGCGGCCCGATACGCTTTGCTGCAGACGGGTCACTGGATGCCCAGATTAGGAAAGCTTATTCCCAATACGGCTTTTATGTGTTCACGGGTGTGCTTGGGAAGGAGGAGCTGTCCGAAATTGAATCTGATCTGGCAGCGATGCGTGGGCGTTTTCCCAAGGGTCCCGACAGCAGTGTAACCCCCGAGGGCGAGGCCGCGCTGGGCGCAAACTGTAGTGCCATGACGCTGGTGTGGTCTAAACCGCTGGGGGATCCCCTGGGGGGTACTGCACTTGCCAATGGTCGGCACCAGGTGAAGATGTTTGAGCCCGTGGCGGCGTCCGGCGCGCCCCAGGCTGCACCTTTCATCCTCCTGGGTTCCCTGCAATTCTCCGAGGCCTGTCTCAGGACCTACGCCCATCCGGATTTGCTGCGCGTCGCGGAGGCCATCAATGGTGTAGATTTTGCGCCCTTCAACGAAGCACTGTTTATTAAGGATCCTGGCATTGGTGCCGCTGTCTCCTGGCACCAGGATGGCGTCACGCACTGGGACAGTGCGGCTTTCGATGAGGACATCCATGGCTTTAACTTCATGGCGCAGCTCTATGGCAGCACCGCCGTTAACGGGGTCTGGGTATTACCCGGTACGCATAAAGTCGGCAAGCTGGATATCAGGGAGCTGGTATCGAAATCGGGGAGTGAAAGGCTGGAGGGAGCCGTGCCGCTCATTTGTGACCCCGGCGATGTGGTCATATGTAATCGGCAGTTGTTGCACGGATCTTTCCCCAACTCGGGTTTGGAGCCGCGGGTCACGGTCAACTTTGGCTTCCACCGCCGCTCCTCGGTGCTGGGAGTTCAGGGCGGGGGTATCCACAGTGCGTCGCAGGTTTTTGATGAGGGCATCATCGCGCGCCGTTCTCGCGTACTCGGATACGCCATCGATGCCCGCAGGCAGCACTTCTCTGACGAGCAACCTTACCAGTACCAGCCCTTTGCCGAGGCGGGGCTGCACTATCGGTGGGATGCCGCCGCGAGGCGGGATATCCACGATTACAACTGTGATGACCTGAGCATTTAAGCGTCAGACCGTTACCCGTTAATGTGGTCGGGCAATCGGGATAACAGGACGGATTGCCCGGTAGAAATTTTGATGGGATCTTCGGGCCCGTGCTGCTGCCGCACTCCGGGGCCTGTCCCCGGAATTAACCCCCGACTTGGATTGCCCCGGGCTTGGCGCACTGTGTAATTGACGACAGATTCTCGGCTGAACAAGTCGCACGGGCTTCTTTTGTTTACTCTTGGACTTCCTCGAACCCTGATCAACTGGAAAACCCATGCTCGCACCCAAAGCTCGGACGTTATTTTCTACCCTGCTAGTTGCCTCTGCCCTCTTGATGTCGCCGTGGCTGACTGCTGATGAGACGTCAATCGCGCAGAAGCTGGCCAACCCCGTTGCTTCCCTGATAAGCGTGCCGATACAAATCAACTACGATGACAACTATGGCCTGGGCGATGAGGGCTCGATTTGGAAGACCAATATCCAGCCGGTAATCCCGATCTCCCTGAATGATGACTGGAATATGATTTCCCGCACCATCTTCCCGTTGGTTCACCAGTCTGATTTTCCCGTACCCGGCAGGGATGAATCAGGCCTTGGTGACACGGTGCAGAGCCTGTTCTTTTCTCCAAAAGCCCCAACGGCTGGGGGACTGATTTGGGGGGTGGGACCGGTGCTGAATATTCCAACGGCAACGGAGGATGCTCTGGGACCGCGCGCGTGGGCCGCAGGCCCCACCGGCTTGGTATTAAAGCAGTCGGGACCGTGGACCTACGGTGCCCTGGCCAACCACCTCTGGTCTTTTGCCAAGGAGGACAATACGGAAGTTAATGCCAGCTTTATACAGCCCTTTATTTCCTACATTACGCCGAAAAAGCTGACCTATTACCTCAATACCGAATCTACTTATAACTGGGAAACCAAGGGTTGGTCGGTACCCATCAATGTCGGTGCCAATCAGCTAATGAAGCTGGGTAATCAGATTATGCAGGTGGGTGGCGGTGTTCGTTACTGGGCCGACTCCAGTGAGTTTGGACCCAAAGGCTGGGCTCTGAGAGTTAACGTTATTTTTGTATTCCCGACGTAATACTTCACTGCACCTCATGGGTGCTGGGGAGTTTTATATGCAAGCCATTCCGCAGCCGGTGATTTTTTTGTTGGCTCTCCCCATGCTGGTCCAGGCAAGGCAGTAGGCGATTACGCGCCTGGTATCGCCAATATCAGGGACTTCGCGGCACCTGCTGTCCCCGGTTTTTATTACCTTCAGTACAACGCTTACTACCCCACAGATACCTGCCGAAATAGTGTCACCGGGAGCTTACGAAATAGTGAGGGAGACCCATAGACAGCTTGCCGTGGCCGTTGGAGTTGGGTCTCGATACTGATGTGGACCTGCTGTTGGTGTCGCCGGCTTTTTACTGGTCGACCGAGTACACCATTCTCGGAGGTAATTATGCTTTTTATGTGGTGCCAACTCTGGCTACCAAGCTGTATGGCTTGGGCAATAGCCTCGAATCTGACACCGATGCCGGGGGTCTGGGTGATACGTATGTCCAGCCGCTTTCTTTGGGTTGGCACAACCCGCGTTACGACATCTCATTGGGCGTAGGGGTCTATCTTCCCACTGACAAATACGATGCTGATGAGAACGACAACATCGGCCTCGGATTTTTCACGGGTCAGGCGCAGTTGTCAGGTTATTGCTTTCTCGATGAAACCTAGGCCTCTGTGCTGATGCTGGCGGTGACCTTCGAGCCCCACACAGAAAAAGAAGAAACGGATGTCACTGCGGGGGATCAGGTCACTCTCGAGTACGGCTTTAGTCAGTATCTGTCTGATCGCCTGGAGGTGCGGATTGCCGGGTACAGTCGGTGGCAGATAGAGCGCGATACAAGACCTGAAGTTGCTGTTGCCTTGGACCCCAACACAAAAGAGGAAGTTCATGCCCTGGGTTTGCAAATTGGGTAGTGGGCTACGCCTACGCCGCGCTTCAATGTGTCCTTTAACTATATGAAGGAGCTCGAGTCGAAAGCGCGTTTCGAGGGCGGCCGGTTTGCCATTAATTTCACCTATACCCCCTTTGTCGTTTTCGAATAGCCAAACAGTGACATTCAAACCAGGGCAAATCAGAAAGCAGCTGGCCTGTCTGACGAGAGCACAGCCCCACAGTGTGGGGTCGCTCAGGAATCTGCAGTGACAGGCTCTCCCATCATCGAAGCATCCACTTCGATTCCCAGCGCATACTCCGGGGGCACGAGCTCCGGATGCTCCCCCGGTGCGCCCGGGGGAGAGTAATAACCCAGGGCGTACTGTCCCATAGCGTAGCCTGCGAGTTCCTGCAGTGGTCGATCAAACGCCTTGGCTATTTCGGGAGGGCAGGTAAGGTATTGATTTTCTTCCTGGCGAAGCCACCCCAGGGTGTAAGTGATGTTGATGCCAATTCGGTCACTATGACTCCGATTTGCACCCCCTCCGTGGAACACCGAGCCGGAATAAACCAGTACAGAGCCTGCTTTCATTTCAGCCTGCACGATGCTGTCGGCAGGAATCTCTGCGTCGTCGGCCCAGCGAGAGCTGCCCGGGATCACGCAGGTTGCGCCATTCTCGGCGGTGAAGTCTGTGATCGCCCATATCGTATTGAATTGCGGCTCTACGTGGGCAAGATGTTTGCCCCAGGCCCACCGGTCACGATGAATCATCTGTGCCGTCTCGCCCGGGCGAATACGAATTATTTGTGATAGGTGAAGTTGAACGCGCTTGCAGTAGGGCGCCAGAAATTGGTTGCAGTGCGCAAGAATTTTGTCGTGGGCAATGAGTTCCCGACATTTTGCGGAGCGCCCCAGGAGACCGCCTGTCCGGGTGGTGAGAAAGCCAGTGAAATCATCGAATCCGTTCTCGGTGGCTTCCATGTAGGGGTTCGTCTCTTCAGTTAGCTCGGCAATAAAAGCCGGACTGATGACATTATCGATAATTACGGCACCGTCCCTGATCAGGGCTGCCACTACATCGTCAGAACTGGCCTCTTCTGGGAAATGCGTGATGCTGGTCATTGTCTGTGCCTCATTTTTTCTCTGACTGTTATCCCGGGCTCCCACCTTCTACAGGACCTGCGTCGGGTGCAAATGACGGGTTCTGGTCGGCTCGGATGAGGCCCCGATTGGGGTCTACCTGCTAAATTCTGTCAGGCTAAACCCGGGCGGATTGGGGTACTTCTCCAGGCTGTCCTCGTAAGTCTTGATAATGGCCAGGTACGGAGCGATGACCCAGGCGGATGTGCCTATCTGGTTCATGCGTTCGCGTGGATCCCTGGCTATATTATAGATGGCGGGATAACCCATTCCCTCGACGCGGTAACCATAAATTCCGGCCGCAGAGGGGTTTCCCGCAGAAGAAATGACTTCCTTCGGATACATTCGCCAGTTGCGCCAGCGGACCGCGCTTACTTCTCCGTTAATGAACGCGAGGTAGTCTTCCCTTGCTGATTTTTCAGATTTCCCGGTAAAGAACTCCATCTGGTTGCGACCGTCAATCGGTCGATCATCAGGGAGAGCTACTCCAAGCAGGCCGGCAAAGGTTGGCAGGAAATCATGGATCGCGACCATTTCATTGCTCTTGCGCGCCGGAATCTTACCTGGCCAGCGGATCATGCCCGGCACACGTAGCGAGCCCTCGAGCACATCACCAATCTCGCCACGGAATGGCCCCGGCGCGCTTCCAAGATAGTCATCGTCTTTACCATTATGGTTTACAGGTCCGTTATCGGAGAGATAAACAACCAGGGTATTCTCAGTGATGCCAGCGTTGTCGATTGCAGCGAGTACTTCTCCGACTCGATGATCGTGCTCCATCAGCATGTCGCCGTATGCACCTGCTGCCGACTTGCCCATGAATTCCTTTGCTGCGCCCGACGGATAGTGCACGTGTGACCAACCCACGTAGAGGAAAAAGGGTTCCTCGTCATCGGCGTGCTCAGTGATGTAGTTGGTGGCCGCCTCGGCGATATCTCCCTCGACCTCGCGACGGTAATCCAGGTCATAAATCCGTACCGGCTGCAGCCTGCCGTTCTCGTCTGATTCCCAGATTTTTGGCTGACTTTTGGTGATCGCTGCTTCAGAAACTCCAGTCCGACGCATTGACTCGGGGTAAAGCGTGCCGTCGGTGGTTTCAAGAATGCCAACGCGATAGCTATCAAAACCCTGGTTTGTGGGCCAACTCTGCTCGTCGTTGCTTCCCAGGTGCCATTTGCCCGTCATCCCGGTGGTGTAGCCGTGTTCCTTGAAAAGCTCTGCGATAGTAAACTCTTCGGCTTGTAACGTCAGGGGCGTGCCGGCCACAATGATACTGTTGAGACCCGATCGCACACTGTAGCGACCCGTCATGAGGCCTGCGCGGGAGGGGGTGCAACCCGGTTCAACAAAAAACTGGGTCATCATCAGGCCTTCAGCAGCGAGTTGATCAAGATTGGGGGTGGGCATACCGCGCATGTCACCGCCGCTGCCATAGGCGCCAAGATCACCAAAGCCCAGATTGTCTGAAAGCATCAGCACTACGTTGGGTCGATCTGCTGACTCAGCGACGTTGATGGCGGCCAACATCACAAGAGTGGCGAGCACCTTATGGCATAGTGAGGGCGTGTTATTTAGCATCGGTCGTTCCTCTTTCTGTTCGGGTTTCTCGCTCTTTACCTAGTCGGTGTTTACCAGCCAGTTAAGAATGGCGGCGTTGGTCTCGTCGGGGTTATCCAACATGCACCAATGAGAGCCGTATGAGAGTCGTTGGTAGCACCACTCAGAGTCGACGTATGCGCCTGATTCCTGCATGTGAGCTTCAAGTAAATACACGTCGCCGGGGCTCCACAGGCCCAGGGTAGGAACGTTGATCTTCGGGTACTTCAATTTTCCCGAACGGGCAACGACGTAGCTCTTCGCCAAAGGGTTACCGCGATCCCAGTTGAGGTTTGCCCGCATTGCCTCGGGCTCGCGCAGGCGACTGCATACCTCATCAAGATCAGGATGTGTCGTTGTGATGAACTCCCGGAAAAAGGCGCAGTTGTCCATGGTGTAGAGGTCTACGGCTGCCTCCTGCGTGTTCAGGTACATGTACCAGTTGTCGCGCAGGCTGTTGAGATTGAGATTTGAAAAAAATATAGCGGGGTGACTCATGGATACTGCGACGTGTCGCAGGAACTGTTGAGGTAAATGAGTGGCCAGTTCCCAGCTAGCGTAGGCACCCCAGTCATGGCCAACAATATGACAGCGAGGCAGCTGCAGGGCTTCAATCAGGGCGATGAGATCGGCGATAACGTGTTCGCCAGCATAGCGTTCTGGGTCTGCGGGTTTTTCAGTACGCCCGTACCCCAGCATATCGGGGTAGATCACGCGATAGCCATGTTCTACAAGCCGTGTCGCCAGATTATCCCAAATTGCACCGGTATCGGGCATGCCGTGGAATAATAGAACGGTGCCTTCGATGGCATCGCCTCGGTCGGTCACATGATAGTTCACTCCATTTAGGGGTATCAATTTCTCTCCACCATGGCGTCGTGTAATTAAAGTCTTAAACTTTTGTTAGTTATCCTAGTGACGGTATCCTGTTGTAGCAACTATCCTTTAGTGTCAGGCTCTGTCGACTCTTACAGATAAGGGTCGAAAGTAGCAGCCGGGTTCGGTAGCCTTTGAAACGACTTCGCGCGGATTTTTCCATCCTGTGTTGCGATGGCGTACATTATTGACACGCTTTTTGAGGATCAAAATGGCAGCAAAAAAAATAAGTCGGCCGCCTGAGAGAAAACCTGGCATAGCGCGGTACGAGAAAATTTTGGCCGCTGCGGGGGACATGATTGCCGAAACGCAGTCACTGGAGTTTCTAACGCTACGTGACGTGGCGCGTAGGGCAGGGGTTCCTCGGGTGTCGCTGTATTATTTTTTCCCTTCGATTGAAGCACTTATTGACGCGCTGTATCAGCGAGGTCTTGAGAAATTGATGGCGGCAATGCCCGATTTCGCGCCGGGGGATGACTGGCGTCTTCTGATGACAGCTCTGATGGACAGGACCCTCATCTTTTACCAAAAAAGCCCCGTAGAAATGGTCTTGTCGCTGTCTCCAAAGTCCTTGGTTTCTACCAATGTTGCCAACCAGCAGGTTGGAAGGGAGATTTACAATCTGTTGGTGACGCGGGCAGGGGTACCCAAATCCAGAAAGCTCGCAAGGGCCTGTGAGGTGGCAGCCGAGATCGCAGATGCGGTATGGCGTAAGGCGTTTATCGAGCATGGCAAGATCACTCCCAGTTATCATGAACATGCCAAAGGCGCCGTTATCAGGTATCTGGATGGCGTCCTGGACGAGTTGGCTACCCAGCGTTAGGTCGCCACCTGAGGGTGCCTTTTAGTCTGCTGGTCATCGGGGCGGCGATGACAACTGCCTGGCGCGGCCATGCAGGAACCCCGGGCGGAGATTACATTGGCGACTGTTTTTGCTTAACGCTACCCGGCTTTTGGCAGGGCGGCTCCTGTATCACCTGTAGTGAGCTGCGCAGTGCAGCGCGCTAGCTATCGATCAGCGGCAGTCATGGATTTAACTGGAGCCTAGCGTTGTTGTCGGCTTTATACTCGTCAATGCCAAGCCGTAATTCAGGATTCAAGACATGCAGCCGCTTTCTCGTCGTTTTGTCATCAAGGGTATTGCAGCAGGTGTTGCCCTGGCTGCACATTCACGAACATTGTCCAGCGGTGCCCGGGGGCTGCCAGAAGGCAAACAGTCACATACATTTCTGGAGCATAGCGATTTGCCCTGGGCACTCGAAACGCGGCGCAGTCAATTTGGGTTTGGGCCCATAACACCTTCCTCGCATTTTTTCGTGCGCAACAATCTGCCCATGCCACCCACTCCGGTGACCGAACAGGGAGATCAGTGGGCTTTCACAGTCTCCGGTTGCGCCCGTTCTGGCTGCCTGACTGTTGGTGAGCTTAAGGGTATGAATCTAAAAACCGTTGCATCTGTCATACAGTGTTCAGGTAATGGCCGCGCCTTTTTTGCGCATAACCCCTCGGGCTCACAATGGGAAGTCGGTGCCGCGGGCTGTGCGCTTTGGACAGGCGTTAGTCTTAAAGACGTGTTTGACCACTTTGGCGGTGCCGTCGGTGAGCCTGCCTTCCTGACCACAACTGGGGGAGAAGAACTACCGGAGGGGATCGACAGGGATGCAGTGGTTGTGGAGCGGTCCATACCCATTACCAAGGCCCTCGAAGATTGTCTGCTGGTTTGGGAAATGAATGGCGCGCCGTTGCCTGCTGTCCATGGCGGGCCGTTGCGTCTCATTGTTCCCGGTTACTTTGGTGTTAACAATGTAAAATGGGTTCGGGGAGTTGGTGCTACAGAACGTGAGTCTACCGCCAAGATACAGCAGTCAGGATATCGCTTCAGACCCCGGGGTGATGCGGGCGGACCGCAGTACCCCTCTATGTGGCGGATGCCCGTGAAGTCCTGGTTGAACGGGCCCGGTGCCGACGGGCACCCCGTACTCGCGGGACCCATCACACTGTATGGGGTGGCCTTGTCCGGTGAGCGGGGTATAAGCGCAGTGGAAGTGTCAGGTGATGCAGGTGCGACCTGGCGACCGGCAACATTTGTGGGACCTGATCTTGGTCCCAATGCCTGGCGGACTTTTAGCGTCCAGACGCATGTTGATGTTGGGCAACACCGTTTTGTGAGCCGAGCTGTGGATACGGCAGGTGAGCAGCAGCCGCGCCTTGCGGAAGATAATCATCGAGGTTATGGCCACAATGGCTGGGCTGATCATGGGTTGGTAGTGAGTGCGGTTGCTGTCCTTCCCGAGCGTGTGGAGCGCGGGCCGACAGAACAGGTGGCTGTATTGGATACTGTGACCGCATCATCACCTGTAGAGCGGGACCTGTCTGCGCAGGCATTGGCGGGACGGGATATTTTCATGGGCACAGCGCGGCCGGGGTGTGGTGTTTGTCACAGCCTGGATGCTGCCAATGCCATGGGCGTCGTAGGCCCCAATTTGAATACGCTCAAGCCCACCCTTGCCCAGGTCCGTAAAGCCGTTACCCAGGGGGTGGGTGCCATGCCAGCGTACGGCAGCCAACTGACCTCCTCTGAAATAGAAGCGCTGGCAGCTTTTGTATTCGAGGCCAGCCACTAGTTTTAGATCTCGGCTTTGCCTATTTCCCTTGGCACATGTCCAGGAGTCGCCCCCGGCGCTGCTGGAATAACGGCTCCAACGGTGCGCACCCAGCGACCGTATGAATGCCTGCACAGCGCGTTGGGCTAGGTTTGTGGTCCCGTTGGCCTCCGCCTCCGCAGCCACACTGCGCCCGCAGGCATACCCACCAAGATAAGCATAAAGAAGACGATGTGGTGCCAGGTGGGCATGGTCGACCAGTACCGGTACTGCACCGCAATGCCTATGGCCAGCATGGTAGCTGTGGCTGTAAGCAGGGTACGGTAGGAGCTGTCCGATCGGCCAGCTATCAACTCGACCGCTGCGCCACAGAGCAACAGAGTCAATAACTGCAACGCTTCAATGCCAACTACCAGCTTCGGGTCGTGGGTGCCACCCAGGGCATTGAGTCGCTCGGGGAACTGCGCCAGAAAAATGCCTGCCAGCGGGAGACACAGAATGCCGTAGAGCAGGGGAGCGCTCAGCACAGCAAGGGCTTGGATGACGATGTTACCCATTCGATCAGACCTCCGTTCGCATCGTTGAATGAATGGCCGTTGGCCCCCAAATATATCGGTACGTGACCACAAGCCACAAGCCCGAGCGCAAAGGCGTTCATCGTGTTACGGCACCCCGGCATCGGGAACTCCGGAGCCTGTCGCGGCAGTAATCGCCCCCTGATCTGATGTATTATCCACTCCCGGGGAGTATGTTAAATGATGACCAAGACTTTCCAATACTGTGTCTATGGTGCCCTATTCGGTGCGCTGTTCCCCGTTGTATCGACTTCATTTGACCTTCTGATTCAGGGTTTGCCACTGACGCTGTCCAACGCAGTTCAGATTCAGCGCGATCAGCCACTGCATTGGGTTATTGATTCTGCGCCAGTATTTCTTGGGCTCTTCGCGGGCCTGGCCGGTAGGCGACAGGACGCGGTTATTGTCAAGGTTTTGGAGTTGACGTCCCTCAACGCGCGCCTGCATCAAGAGCAGGAGAATCTGGCCAGTCTTTCAGCAGGTCTGCGTCAACTGTTTGATGATATGCCTTTGGGAGCCGCCGCGTATGGGGCAGAAAACAATCTATTGTCTGCCAACCTGGCTTTTGCCCAGTTTGTAGAAGGCTCCGTGCAGGCTCAAACGGCTCTCGAGCAGGAAGTTGCCAAACTGAACCCCACGGAGGCAGCGCAGGAAATCAGTCTGCAAACCAATGACGTTACCAAATATTGCTTGGCATGGCGCGTTGACCTCGTTGGTTTGGGTGAGACCCGCTATTGGATTTTGCTTACGGACGTTACAACACACAAAGCCAGGGAAAAACAGCTCGTGACGGCCTCAAAATTGGCGGTCTTGGGTGAGCTGGCCGCTGGTACGGCCCATGAACTCAATCAACCACTTAATCATATCAGGTTGGTCACCGCCAATCTTTCGAATTTACTCAAGCGTTTGCCAGCTGATACCGATGTCCTGCAAACCAAGGTCGATGCAATCTCTGGTTCCGTTATGCGGGCGGGGAAAATAATCGATCACATGCGATCTTTTGGGCGATCAGACCCGGCGACCATGGAACAGGTGTCTATTGAAAGTGCCGTCAAAGGGGCCCTGATTCTGCTAACCAGTAAGCTGCATGATCCACCGATTCAGGTTGAGATCAACCTGGCGGAAAATCTCCCGCCCGCGCAGGGCGTTGAGTCCCAACTTGAACAGGTGTTTATAAACATTCTTGCTAATGCGATTGATGCTATTCGTGACACTGATCCAAGCACAAAGCGCATAACAATTGCGGGAAGCTTTGCAGAGGGTCTTCTGAGCATCAGGGTCAGGGATACGGGTGGTGGCTTGAGTGATACCCAGATGGATAAATTGTTTGTTCCGTTTTTTACCACGAAAGAGGTAGGCAAAGGCACAGGCCTCGGCGGCTCCATCAGTTATGGCATAGTGAAAAGCTTTGGCGGAAATATTGTCGTATCCAACTGGGAGCGGGGCGCGGAAATTACGGTTTCACTGCCCGTAGCAAGCCGGACGTAGAGCTGCGGCTCCGCGTTATCGGGGCCCAAGGGAAATTGGGATGTTTAACACCGATCAATAACTAGGTGTGGTTGGTGGTCTGGGTATTGATCTCCCGGTCGCGCAGGGCGCGGCGCATAATCTTACCGGTGGTCGTCAAGGGTAGTTCAGTGACAAACTCGATCAGGCGGGGTACTTCGTGTCTGGCCAAGTGTTGCCTGACCAACTGTTTCAATGCGTCAGCCAGTGTTTCACTGGGTTCAACGCCGGCGGCGAGAACAACAAATGCCTTCACCAATTCGGTTCGCTCTTGATCTGGCACGCCAATAACAGCTGCAAGCTGCACGACGTCGCTCTTGAGCAAGCAGTCTTCGATTTCAGTTGGCCCAATCCGATAACCCGAGCTGGTGATGACGTCATCGGTTCTGCCGTGAAACCAGAGATACCCCTCCGGGTCCTGCTCCCCAAGGTCACCGGTAATCATCCAGTCACCAATGAATTTACCCGCTGTCGCAATGGGATCATCCAGGTAGCCAGAAAACATGGCGGGATGAGGCCTCCTGATCGCAATATTACCCTTGGTACCGGGTTCGACCACCTGACCCTCGTCATCGACAATCGCACACACCGACCCCGGCATGGCTTTCCCCAGAGATCCATGTCGAACCTCCATCAGTCGTGGGTTGGTCCCGATCATGCCGTTGCATTCTGTCTGGCCAAAGCCCTCGCTGATGGTGAGAGAAAAACGTTCATCTGCCCATAGAGCCAATGCTTTACCGACGGCCTCTCCGCCACTCAATACAACACGCAGGTCAATGTCCTGCGCGGCCTCGGCGTCAACCTGACGCATCAATTTGAGCACCGTGGGCGTCAGCAACGACACGGTGATCCTGTGCTGCGCCAGTATTCGAAACGCGGCACTGGCATCAAAGCCCTGCATATCAGTTGAGACGACGCGGCACCCCGAATACCACCCTATGAGCAAAATATTGATGAGCCCGGCAATCCAGGCCCAGTCCGCGGGTGACCAGAGAACGTCGCTGGGCCGGGGACCGTAATCATAGTAGTACTCAAACAGGGGTTTGTTGCCCAGCAGGGTGCGGTGGGGCATCAGAACCCCTTTGGGCAATCCTGTGGTACCCGAGGTGTAGCTGATCCACGCCAGGTCTTCAGCCCGTGTTTTGACGTTCTGGTAGCGGTTCGATTGGCTTGAGAGCGATTCCCAGAATGCCAGAGCATCTGCAGGCTCCGCGTCGTCGACAACGATCACGTGCTGTAGCTCTGGGCAGGCATCGCGAATTTCAGTGACCTTGGACAGGTTGGCCGCGTTGGTGATGCATACTTTGGCGCCACTGCCAACCAGTCGATGTTTGATGCCATCAGGTCCAAACAGAACCGATGCAAGACAAGAGACGATCCCGGACTTGAAACAGGCTAAATGGGATATGGCGCACTCGGGCGATTGGGTGAGCATGACTACCAGTCGGTCACCCCGGGTGAGGCCAAGCCCTCCAAGCAGGTTGGCCAGTTGGTTTGCATAGTCCCTGATCTCGGTAAACGTGTAGTCGGTGCACGAGCCATCGCTAGCCTCGTGGGTCATGGCGATTCTGCTCTCGTCGTCGGCCCAGCGATCCGAGATGGCATCGGCGATGTTGAAATACTCGGGTATAACCCAGGAAAATTTCTCGCAGATCTCTTCGTAACTCGACCCTACAGGAAGATCCATAACGGCCTCTCAATGGTCCCTATTGCGGCGCTTTCGCGGATGGCGCTGTAGATCATCGGTGCCCAAGCGCCGGGTTTTTCTGCTGCTTGAACGCGACCTGCATCGCACTGTTTTAAAGATTGTCCTGACATGCAGCCTACCTAGCCGAAGCGGTCGCGGCGTTGCTTGAATGCGGCTTTCACACCCTCGTTTCGTAAGGTTCGGAAGAAGTCCTTGAAGCTATCAAATTGATGGTAGATCGCGTCCAGGTCCGCACCACGGCGGACCGACGGTTCCATCCCCATATTCTCGAACCAGGTGTTGGAGACCTCCTTCAATATTGAAAGGTTATCCGACGGTGCCCTGGCAATGTGCCCGGCCAGGGTGGCTACACGGTTATCCAGGTCGCTGTGGGGCACTACCTCGTTGACCAGGCCGATGGCTGCAGCCTCCTCGGCGCTGATCAGCTTCGATGTGTAAAGCAGCTCTTTGGTTTTGCGATAGCCGATCAACATGGGCCAGAACATGATGGAGGGTGGTATACCGAGGTCACGCCCAGCCGGATGCCCAAATCGTGCACGTTCGCTGACGATGGCGAGATCACAAACACCCAGCAATTCCCCGGCACCCGACAGGCAATCGCCCTGTACCTTGGCGATAATGGGCTTCGGATAGCGCCACATCTTCATCCAGTAATCCACGATGCTGTGGACATCATTGCGGTCCTTGCGAATGTCTATGTGATCGGGAAAGTTGGCCGGATATTGGCTGGTGATCCAGTGTTCCTCACGCAGGTCATAGCCGGTTGAAAAAGCTTTGCCAGCGGCCCCAATGACAATCACCCCGGTACCGTCGTCATCGAGCGCGTCCTCCAGTTCTTGGGCTATTTCATTAAGCACCTGCCATGACAGGGGGTTGAGGTCATCCGGTCGGTTGAGGGTAATGGTACGAACTCGATCCGATTGTGAGGTGAGAATCATTGTGTGACCGCTCATCGTTTCTTTCTCCGATTCGCCACCCCTATGAGACATAATGAATACCTCCTGGGTTGACCTGTATTGTTTTGCCGGGGCTGCTTTCGTCGACGCTGTCAAACACCACCTAATATACGCAAGTTGACAGAGGTCGCCCATATTGAGGGGAATGAGGTAGGCAACGTACACTGGTATCGGCAGCGATTGCTGGTGGAGGTTGTGCTTCCGTCCAGTCGAGCGTGTTAATGAATCCAACGAGTTACTGCCGCCTGCTGCTCGAAACGGCGTGCTTCAGCACCATGATAGTGATCAATTTTTGGATCAGTCGTGACTGGCGATTGCCGGACACAGGATGTGAGCGTCAGGAATACAAATGTCACTTGAATTGCAGGGTGTATCGCGAACTGTCAACGGGCAGGTAACTATCCGGCCTACCGACCTGAGGTTCGAACAAGGCACTATAAATGTCCTGCTGGGGCCCACGGCTTCTGGTAAAACCTCCCTGATGCGGCTGATGGCGGGTCTGGATAGACCCACCACCGGACGCATACTGGCCTCCGATACTGATGTGACGGGCCAACCTGTCCAAAAACGCAATGTCGCCATGGTCTACCAGGAATTTATAAATTATCCGGGCAAGACCGTTTACGAGAATATTGCGTCGCCATTGCGTCTTGGGAGTAAATCCAGGGCGGACATCGATTCTGCGGTTCGTTCGACCGCGGAAACCCTCGGGCTGACGCCCTTTCTGCAGCGCAGGCCGCTGGAGCTATCCGGTGGCCAGCAGCAACGATGTGCGCTGGCGCGCGCCTTGGTAAAAGAGGCGGGACTGATCCTTTTGGATGAGCCTCTGGCCAACCTGGACTACAAGTTACGGGAGGAACTGCGCGTTGAGATACCAAAGATTTTTGCTAAGTCCGGGTCGATTTTTATTTATGCCACTACCGAGCCAGAGGAAGCGCTATTACTGGGTGGTCAGACCGTAACCCTGCATGAGGGAGCGGTCAGTCAGTTTGGACAGACATCTGCGGTCTATCGCCATCCGCTCAACATTCACAGTGCTGAGGTTTTTTCAGATCCACCCATGAACTTTATCGCCGGTAACAAAGTCGGTGGCGTCCTGGCCCTGGGTGATGGCCAAGCAGTGGCACTGGGTAATCACTCAGTGAGTCTCCCCGACGGGGAATACAGCGTCGGTTTTCGAGCCCACGCTGTGAGCGTCGATCCATGGGCAGCAGATAGTGTGCGCTTCGACTGCACCTTGACGGGTGTGGAAGTGACCGGTTCCGAAACGTTTCTGTATGTGAGGCAGCAGAATCATCAGTGGGTCGGTCGCCTTCAGGGCATACGGCGGCCAGCAATCGGTGAGAGACTCGAGGTTTGGATAAACATAAAAAATATGTACTTGTTTAACGCGGCAGGGCAACTTGCCGCTGCCGGCAGCGACCTGGTTTAGGAGCGGATTCGTGGCACAGATCACCCTATCCAATCTAGCCCATACCTACACACCCGAGGGGGGGCAGCAGAGTGATTTTGCGCTGAAGGAGATGAATCATATTTGGCATGATGGTGGCGCCTATGCACTGCTTGGACCCTCCGGATGCGGCAAGACGACGCTGCTGAATATCATATCCGGACTGATAAAGCCGTCCCATGGGCGCGTTTTTTTTGGTGAAAACGATGTCACTGACATACCCGCTGAAAAGCGCAACATAGCGCAGGTTTTCCAGTTTCCAGTTGTTTACGACACCATGACGGTTCGTGAGAATCTTGCATTTCCACTTAAAAACCGCGGTGGTAGCAAGGTCGAGGTCCAGGCACGGGTTGCACAGGTAGCAAAAATGATCGGTTTGGACGGTATTCTCGATATCAAAGCTCGCGGCTTGGGTGCTGACATCAAGCAGAAGATCAGCCTGGGCCGGGGCATGGTTCGGGAGTCTGTAAACGCGATCTTATTTGATGAACCCCTGACAGTTATCGATCCCCATATGAAGTGGGAGCTTCGCACGCAGCTCAAGTCGCTGCATCGGGAGTTTGGACACACCATGATCTACGTTACCCATGACCAGACCGAGGCGCTCACCTTCGCCGAGAACGTTGTCATGTTGTACGAGGGGGAAGTCGTACAGATAGGTAGCCCCGAAGCGCTGTTTGAATCGCCTCAGCACACATTTGTTGGCCACTTTATAGGCTCACCCGGTATGAACCTGATGGCGGCCAAAGTGCAGGGCAATCATGCCCTTGTCGGGGGCCATGCCATACCTCTACAGGGCAGCTATGGGAATTTGTCTGGATACACACAAATCGGCATTCGACCGGAGTACATAGAGTTTTGTGGTGCTGAAGGGCTACCCTGTCGGATTGACAGGGTGGAGGATATCGGTCACCGGCGAATTGTCCGTACCGAGGCAGCGGGGGTCGCTATCGATGTGGTTATGCCGGCGGGGGCCCCAATTGATCCCACCATGACCTATCTTCATTTTCCGGCAGAGAAAATCAGTGTCTATAAGGATCACTGGCGCATTGAGCATGGGTGGGCATGAGCCTGAAAGTTCAAAATAATAAAGCGTGGTTTCTGGTCCTTCCGGTTTTGGTGCTGGTCATGTTTTCCGCCGTCATACCGCTTATGACAGTGGTGAACTATGCCTTCAACGATACGTTCGGCAATAACCAGTTTTTTTGGAACGGGCTGGGGTGGTTCGAGGAGATGGTGCAATCTGAGCGCCTGCACGCCGCACTGGGGCGCCAGGTTCTGTTTACGGGCATCATTCTTTTGGTGGAAGTGCCGCTGGGTATTTTCGTGGCTCTCAATATGCCCAAGAAAGGGTTCTGGGCCAGCCTGTGCCTTGTACTGATGTCCCTGCCACTGCTCATTCCGTTCAACGTGGTCGGCACGATTTGGCAAATTTTTTGCCGGGTCGATATTGGCCTGTTGGGCCGTGCGGCGGCGGCGCTGGGCATTGATTACAACTACACCAGTGATGCATTCGATGCCTGGGTGACGCTGATCATTATGGATGTCTGGCATTGGACATCCCTGGTTGCCCTGCTGTGTTACGCAGGGCTTCAGTCAATCCCCCAGGCGTACTACCACGCGGCACGTATTGATCAGTCAACCCGATGGAATACCTTCAGGTACATCGAGCTGCCGAAAATTTCCGGGGTGCTGTTGATCGCCATATTGCTGCGCTTTATTGACAGTTTCATGATCTATACCGAACCTTTCGTCGTCACGGGAGGCGGGCCCGGTAACGCCACGACCTTCCTGTCTATAGATTTGGTCAAGATGGCCATTGGCCAGTTTGACCTTGGGCCCGCCGCGGCCTTCTCGCTGATGTATTTTCTGGTCATTCTGCTGGTCAGTTGGGTTTTCTACACGGTGATGGTCACCCGTGATGCGGAGCAGGACCGATGACAGGTGCGCGGGCCAGGTTCCTCGTCATGGCACTCTACCTTCTGTTTTTGCTCGTACCCATTTATTGGTTGATCAGCATGAGCTTCAAGACCAACCAGGAGATAGTGGGTGGCTTCACCCTTTTTCCAGCTGATCTGACCCTGCAGAACTACATCACCATATTGACTGATCCGAGCTGGTATATGGGTTACGTCAACTCAATCATTTACGTCGCGATGAATACCGTCATTTCGATCAGCGTCGCCTTGCCGGCGGCGTACGCCTTTTCACGCTATCGTTTTATGGGCGACAAGCATCTTTTTTTCTGGCTGCTGAGCAACCGAATGGCGCCGCCCGCCGTGTTTGCGTTGCCCTTTTTCCAACTGTATTCCTCGGTGGGTTTATTTGACACACACCTGGCTGTCGCGCTTGCCCACTGTTTGTTTAACGTGCCCCTTGCTGTCTGGATCCTTGAGGGTTTTATGCGCGGTGTCCCCAGGGAGATAGACGAGACGGCCTACATTGATGGCTATAGCTTTGGCCGCTTCTTCACAACGATCTTTATGCCAATGATTGCCAGTGGAATTGGGGTGGCCGCCTTTTTCTGCTTCATGTTTTCCTGGGTGGAGTTGTTGTTATCGCGAACCTTGACGGCGGTTGATGCCAAGTCGATTGCTGCCACTATGACCCGAACGGTGTCAGCGTCGGGCATGGACTGGGGCGTATTGACGGCGGCAGGGGTACTCACCATCATTCCAGGCGCCATAGTTATCTACTTCGTGCGCAACTACATAGCGAAAGGTTTCGCCCTGGGGAGGGTATGATCAGTACAACGCAATGGCGTTTGGTTTATGGCGCTGTATTCGTTCTCTTGTCCTGCGCCTTCGCCGCAATATTGTTGGCGGTCCCACGGGATGAGGGGGGTATGCAGTGGACGCGTCCCATGTTCGAAGGAGGATGGATGGCGTGGACATTTCCGGTTGCGCTGTTTTTCTTCCTGATCGTCGCGTTGTTGGTCGTCTTTTCCCTATTGGCGATCCGTTTTCCAGAGACACCCCGACGCGGTGCACTGGGCATACAGACCACCCGGGGCGATCGGCTGTTTATTACCTTGGTCGGTTCCGCTTTCATTAATATGGGTTGGCTTTATTTTTTCGGGGCGCCGCTGACTGGCGCATTGGTCGTCAGCGCCCTGTATGGGCTTGTTGTTTTCCGCTGGGTATAGCTGGGCAGGTTCCGGGCAGTGACCTAAAAATCAGGAACAAGGGTGGTGGAAGTCATTTCGCCGATCCAATGGAGAGGGATCATGAAAAAGCACGGCGTTATAAACACGGTCTTATTGGCTATTACCCTGTGGCATGCCGCCGTCGTGGCTGATATGCAGGCGGCCAAAGCATTTCTTGATGCCGAGATTGGCCAGGTTTCTGTCCTCACTCGCGCTGAGCAGGAAGCAGAAATGCAGTGGTTCATTGAGGCCGCCAAACCCTTTTCCGGTATGGCTATCAAGGTGGCATCCGAAACGCTTACCACACATGAATATGAAGCCAAGGTGCTGGCGCCAGCCTTCACCCGGATCACCGGTATCACGGTGACGCACGACTTGATTGGTGAGGGGGATGTGGTAGAAAAATTACAGCTGCAGATGCAGTCGGGTCAGAATATTTACGATGCCTACGTCAACGATTCTGATTTAATCGGCACCCATTGGCGCTATCAGCAGGTACGAAATCTAACCGATTTCATGGCGGGCGCAGGGGCTGCTGTAACCAGCCCAACCCTTGACCTTGATGATTTTATTGGCAGCCGTTTTACCACCGCACCGGATGGCAAACTCTACCAGCTGCCTGATCAGCAATTTGCCAACCTCTATTGGTTTCGGGAGGACTGGTTCAGCGACCAGAAAACCAAGGAGGATTTCAAAGCCGAGTATGGATACGACCTGGGCGTGCCCGTGAATTGGACCGCTTATGAGGATATTGCGGCTTTCTTCACAGGCCGGGATATGCGTTATCTGGGTGGTCCCGCCCGGGTCTTCGGCAATATGGATTACGGGAAGAAAGATCCTTCCCTGGGGTGGCGTTACACCGATGCCTGGATGTCCATGGCGGGCATGGGTGACAGGGGCGAGCCGAATGGCTTGCCGGTTGATGAGTGGGGTGTGCGCGTTGATGAAAACTCACGCCCGGTTGGCTCCTGTGTGGCGCGTGGTGGTGCCACCAATGATGCTGCCGCGGTCTACGCTGTGACCAAGGCCATCGATTGGCTGCGGAACTATGCGCCCCCTGAAGCCGCCGGTATGGTCTTTGGGGAAGCGGGCCCGGTACCGGCGCAGGGGCATATTGCCCAGCAGATATTTTGGTATACCGCGTTCACTGCCGATATGGTGCAGCCCGGCTTGCCGGTGATGAACCAGGACGGCACTCCGAAATGGCGTATGGCACCCTCACCACATGGCGCCTATTGGAGTGAGGGTACCAAGGTTGGTTACCAGGATGTAGGAGCCTGGACATTGATGAACTCGACGCCCGTCAATCGTGCCCAGGCCGCATGGCTCTATGCGCAGTTTGTAACGTCCAGAACGGTGGACTTGAAAAAATCCGACGTGGGTCTGACGTTTGTGCGTCAGTCAACCATCGATAGCCAACATTTTACCGATCGAGCGCCCAGGCTCGGTGGCCTGGTAGAGTTTTACCGCTCACCTGCACGAATTGCCTGGTCCCCCACCGGAACCAATATTCCCGACTATCCGAAAATGGCCCAGTTGTGGTGGCAGAATATTGGCGATGCGATGTCCGGTGACAAGACACCCCAGGAGGCGTTGGATGCACTTTGTGCTCAGCAGGAAAAGGTCATGTCCCGCATACAGCGATCGGGGGCTCAGGGCGATCTTGGTCCAGAGTTGAACCGGGAACAGGACCCCCGGGTATGGCTTGATGCCCCCGGTGCGCCGGTCGCCAAACTGGCAGATGAGCGGCCGGCTGGGGAGACGATAGGCTATGACGAGCTAATCAGGTCATGGCAGGAGTGAGATGAATTCTCCTGTGGTCGCAAGGCCCGACTTGGTCTGTATTCACGCTGGTTGGGTGCAGCGATTGCCCGGAAACTCGAGACCCCGTAGCAGCCGCTAACCGCCGGCGTTGATAGCCCTTATAATCACGTCAGCCACCTCTCGGGGACGGGTTTCCTGAACGAAATGCCCGCCGCCATCGATAGTCGTATGAGGTTGTCCCTCGGTTCCGGGAACGCGCCCGATGAAGGTTTTGTCTCCGCCCGCTGTCACCGGGTCATTGTTGGTAAATGCACAGATTAAGGGCTTTTCAAAGGTGTCAAAGAACTCCCATGCAAGACGCTGTTGCTCGAGGGAGGGGGAGGTGGGCAGCGTCGGCACATAACTCGGCATGGCGCGGGGGCCCATTGTGTATTCTGGTCCTGGAAAGGGCGCATCGTAGGCCTGCGCCACGGCTGACGGTAACGGCGCGCGAACCCCCAGCTTGTGTAACAGTGCACGCAGAGCTTTAAGGGGGGTAGGAACGGTTTCTGTCATCAGGCTCAGCATCAGGCCAATCGGCAGGTGCTCCGTTTCCCAGCAGAATTTTTGCCAGACCGCGAACTTCCGAGCGGCCCCGAATTGTTCACCGCCGTGGCCTGCAGCAAGCATCTCCCGTTGCATGCTGAACAGCGTCGGCGTGGGTGCCGAAGCGCGGTAAGTTTCAACGGCTTTGATCTCTCGTTCGGGCACGTCAGGACTGTAGGGTAACCCGGTATTGGAGATCACAATCCGATCGAATCGCGCGTTATGGGCAGCCACCAGGCGCAGGCCAATCAGGCCGCCCCAATCCTGGCCAAACAGGGAGATCCCTGTGAAATCGTTTTTCTCAAGCCACTGGCCCATCCATTCAACCTGGCGTTCATAGCTGTAATCAGCTCGCGAGGCCGGTTTGTCTGTCTTCCCGTAGCCAACGAGGTCGGGTGCGATGACCCGCAACCCGGCTGCCGTAAGGTAGGGAACCATCTTTCTATACAGATAACTCCAAACCGGCTGTCCATGTAGACAAAGAACGATAGGGCCGTCCCTTGGGCCTTCGTCTAAATGGTGAACCCGGAGATCAGAGCCGTCGTGGGTGTTGATTTCAGTGTAGTTGGGTTCGAATGGATAGTCTTTCAGGCCGGCAAAGCAAGAATCGGGTGTCCGCAAAATTTCCATAATAGTTCCGCCCTATGTATTGGCATTATTAATGCCATAACAATAAAGAGAAAACAAGGGCTCTTCGGTCAGCCGCGCAGCGCAGCATGATCGCAGATGGGATTAAAGCGCCAACAGCGGTTCAGGGCGGGGTGCGCGTTGCTGGGGCAAATCCAGGCGACCGCGCCCAGGATGCGTTTGCGTGCCCCATGCGTTTCAGATGGCCTTTGTTCTGCTTACTTTGGTGCTGATTCTGGTTGGTATTGGTAGTAGCCCGCTACCGGAATCATAAGGTGGGCGTAGTCGGTATTGGGGAACATCACATAAGGTGCGCCCGTGGTGAAGTCAGTGGAGAAATTCTTCAGTGTCGCCGGGTCCTGTGGCATCAGCATCAAGTGGGGGCCTGATTCGATCCACTCTCCCGGCGTTGCGTCTTCCTTGTTGAAGACTGCAGGGGTCGTATTATCCTCTCCCATGTCCCCGTGTAGCATCCACATATAGGTGTCTCGGGTCATTTCAGGCTTCTTGCCGGCCATGTACCCCATCATCCACTTCATCCCTTCACCATCATGACAGGCGGGCATGGCCTCATGGGCTGAGCCCCATCCCGTATCCGGCACAGGTCGCGGATTGGCCGACTGGCAAATCCAGCCGTTGCTGCCCTCGCGGAGCACCGAACCGTCGATTCCTATGACGGTGGCGAAATCTCCAATGAAATCTGGAGCGGCGGTGCTATACGCCTCAATTTGCCACGCGTGGGAGGTATGATCGCTGGCCTCATCTGCTGCGTGGTGCTCTGCGGAGGCGAGCAGGGGAGAGACGGCCATAACGAGACCTATTATCAGGTAACGTTTCATAGAAATTTCCTGTCCAGTCATGAGATCCACGGTTTTACAGCAAGAGTGGACCCGTGCCAACCCAGTACGTGATGGCCCCCGTTTCCGATTGCTTCTGACTTTATTGTGATTCCGCGTTTGGCAAGCTACCCGGGCGTTACGGCCATGAGCTTGTGAGTGTGCATGGCCCCACCAACTGCAATCACCTTTCCCAGCGCCATGCGTCGGGCGCCGGTAGGGTGTGGTGGGCAAGACCCATCAGAGTAAAGGGCAGCCTGGGTGTGGCTAACCCCCGGGTGTGGGTTGATGTGTGCCCACGCGACATACCCTGGAATGCCGGAAGTCCACCGGCTGATCAGGTTCGTCGAAACCCATGTGGATGTCATGTCCCCTGCACCAAAGCAAGAGCTCGTCACGCGCCTGGCTGGATGCTCGTGCAAAGTGCCCATGCACCCGCTGGTACATCCATTGACTGTACGGCGCGCATACCCGGTCACCGCGAGCCGATTTAATTTCGTACGATGCCTTGCCAATAAACCGGGGCAGGGTACTGGCCTCCGGGTTGTCGTCCAGCCATGCGGCCGTGTGTTCGATGACCTTCTGTATGAACGGAAGCTGATCCCGGACCTGCCACTGCAGAATGGGCACCAGGGTTTCGGGAATGTCATCGTCGGGCACCCATCTGCTGATCGACGTTGGGGTGCTATCCATGCGCTGGAGCCATGCCTGAATATTTTTTCTGGGTTCAATGAGGTGTTTTTTTGGATAAGGGTCTGAAGCGAGATGAGCCTGCAGTGGGCCGTACAGGGAAAAATCGCCATAGCAGGGCCTGCCGCCCAACAGATAATCATGCTGCGAGAAATGCAGGTCCAACTGATCGAGTAGCTCCACCGTCCATGCTTCCAGCGCAGCTGTGTTCGCAGGGGTGATTCCCAGTATGGCGCTGGCGGCCCCTCCGAATTTCAGCGCGGCCGGCACGCCCCCCAGCCAGCGAATCGCTTTGGGCCAGTGCGGGGTCCGATTATTGCCAAAGGCATTGAGAATCGAGATCAGATTGTAATATTTAAAATTCCAGCGGTAATGCATCGCAGGAAAAAGTAGCCAGTCATCGCCGAGTAATTCAAGCAGCGCGGAAGCCACCCGCTGCTTGATACCCGGTGGCGTTATGGAGTGCGTGCTGTGGACATGCTCGAGGTGGTCAAGAATGACGCTGCTGTCCTGAATAAACTTGCCCTGGGGCGTTCTCAAAATGGGAACAACGCGCCAGCCCCCGGTGACTGGCTTAATGATGTCATCGGCAATTTGATTGGTGACCTTCAGCAGCTGAAACTGCAGTCCCTTGAAACGCAGGTAGGAACGAACCTTTACCGTGTAATATGAAACCTGTGAGCCATAGAGCAGATAACGGGGATCTGAAGGGTCGCCATTGCTCACAAGCAGGCACCTGCGGTAAGCGGGGTAATGTTGCCCTCGATCATGACGCGGGACTCTGCCCCTGCTCTGGCCCGGACGTAGACATTAAGTTTTCCTGATAACCACAGCGAACAGCCTGCTGAATGCCTGCGGTTCACTGTTGCTTCGCGAGGGCTCTGCTACAGAGCCAGAAATGCAGGGACCCCCAAAGTCCCACCAGCGTAAAATAGGCCAGGGACAGGCGGAGCGCATCGTCGCCGTAATGGGGGGTGAGCAGGTCGCTCAGGACGCCGACGAGCAGCGGGCCCAGACCCATACCAATAAGGTTCAGGCACAACATCTTCAGAGCGGATGCGACGGCACGCATGTGCGGGGGCGAGAGGGTCTGTATCATCGCGATCGTGGGACCAATGACGTAGTTGGCGGCGAAGCCGGGAATGATAAACAGCAGTACCGCCGTTTTCAGATCTTCGGCCAGCAGGCCAAAAACAAAGAATGGCATGGTGACAAACGGAACGAGCGCCAGCATCCGCATGCCGTGTTGAAAACCGCGAGCGGAGAGCCGATCGAACCACTTGCCGGCCGCGAGCGCCCCCAGTGCACCGAGGATGCCAAATACGCCGGCCATCAACATACCGGTCTCGGACTGGCTCAAGCCATGGGTTCGGACGAAAAAGGCGGGCAACCACTGGGTGAGCCCATATCCAATCATCCCGGTCACAATAGCGCCTGCAAAAAGGTGGCGCATCGCAGCACTGGTCCACAGTGTTACGGCCGTGGTCAGGATGGCGGGTGGCTTTTCCAGAGGTTCCGGGTCATAGGTGCCCCTCACTGGCTCCCGCAGCAGGACTGCCATAAAGACGGCCAAAAGAACACCGGGGAGTCCCACGGATACCAGGGTAATCCGCCAGCTGTAAGCCTCAGCAATGAAACCGCCCCCGACAAAACCGAGCATCATGCCCAGGCTTGCCCCCAACATCAGCGTGGCCATCGCGAAGGCCCGGCGTTGGGGTGGGAAGTAATCAGAGATAATAGAGTGACTGGCTGGATTGACGCCCGCCTCGCCCACACCCACCGCAATTCTGAATACCAGCAGGCTGATAAATCCGCCGGCCAGTCCACTCAGCGCGGTCATCAGCGAGAAGATGACCAGGCTCGCAATAATGATCCACTTCCGGCTGTATTGATCGGATAGCTTCGCAATCGGGAGCCCCATGGTGGCGTAAAACAGCGCAAAGGAAAGACCCCCCAGTAACCCCAGCTGGGTGTCACTCAAGCCAAACTCTGCCTTTATGTCGGGAAACAATATCGACAGGATCATCCGGTCACACATCGACAGGGTGTAGGCGAGCAGGAGTAGCGAGAGGGTCATGCGGTGGCCTGCCAGTGGGCTCTGGCCTATCCCTGGGGCCATGCCGTAGCTTGCCTGCTGGCCTGTCTGGTCAGCCACAGGAGACCCAGGGGGCCGGAGTTTTTATGGCGGTGAGATCGCTCATGTTGTCGCGTTCTTTCCCAAAATCTGTCTGGCACGAGTATAGTATTGGACACAGGCAGACCCGAATCATTTTCGGCCAGATCGCGTAGTGGGTGTTGCCAACCTGATTTTTGGGAGTGGGAAATGCTACCTAATCGACTCCAGAGGGATCTCTTCAATCAGTTGCTGGCCGAGGTAGCGAAGTCGGGTATTACCGCTGAGGAATTTATGACTCAAGCGGTCGCGCGGGGTTGGTCTCCCCCCGAATCAGGTCACCTCGTTTTTGACGGGTCTGATTCGGTGCTTCTGCTGAAGACCGCCGAGGAAATCACAGGTGATCCCTGTCTTGCCATACGCCTGGGGCGTGGGGTTGGGATAGATAGTTATGGCACCTTTGGCTTCGCCCTGATGACCTGCGCTAACCTGCGTGAGTCAACATCACTTTTGCTGAGGTATGGAGAGGTATTTTTTCAGCCCCTGTGGAAAGCATACGAGCACAACGGTGGTCTGTTGTTGCGCTTGCAGTTGTTGCAGGATGACCCCGAGCAGACGAGGCGGGTTACGGAGTTGTGTTTTGCCCAGCTGGTTGTCGTAGGCAGTTCGCTATACCGCGGAGTGATCGAGGGTGCGGAGCTTCATCTGGCCTACCCGAGACCCCCCCATTCGGCATTCTATAAATTCGCCATGAACCTTGGCCTTGAGTTTGACTGTCAATACAGTCAGTTATATCTCCCTCCACATGCGCTCGATACACCCATCAGGACATCGGACCCCTCCCAGCATGTGGTCTTCCACCAGCAATGTGAGGAGATGTTGCGTGGCCTGGCAAGCGCACAGAAAACAACGGCTGAAGTTCGTCGTATTCTTATCCAGTCTGCGGGGATCTTTCCGGGCATAGCGGGGGTAGCGGATAGCCTGCACATGAGTGAGCGCACATTGAGACGGCATCTGGCATCAGAATCAACATCCTTCAGGGCGACGCTGGAGGAGGTGCGTGATTTACTGGCTCGCGAGTACCTGATGAAAACGGACCTGTCGATCGCCGAGATTGGCCATCTTCTCGAGTATTCTGAGACGGTAAATTTTCGCAGGGCCTTTTTGCGCTGGAATAATGTAACGCCCAGCGCCTATCGCAGTAAGCACGCAAGGCAGGGTTTTTATTCTACGCGGATAGCACCAACCCAGCAGTGACGCGAGACAGAACGACCGATTCAGCAGCCAGGCGGGGGACGGGTATCGTTTGGTGCTGCTGAACCCCGAGTTAGGCGGGCTGCCGACCTGTTAATTGCCGATAACTCGCCCACCTGCGGTTCCAATTTGAGTCCGGGGGTGTTTTCCTTGGGTCCGCTCCCCCCAGCGGACCCTCTGGTCGAGCATGCTGCTTTGCTAAAGCTGCGCCCACGGTCATGGAACACATTATTGCCAGTCTGATCGGAGGTTACGGCGGCAGCAGGGGTGGGCGGGCTTGTTGTGGCCGATTATGATTCTCCAGTCACGGGCCAGGGCCCGTACAGTCCACTATCGGACTGTAAACCCAAGGCGAACGAAGGGTCGTGGTGGTCCCCGGAAGATCAGGAAAGAATGCCAGCCCTATTCGCAGGGTTGGCCGGATCAATGCGCCGCCAGGTCCCCATTTGGTTCGACAGTTGCAGGCACGAGGAGCATCATGTCACAAGTAATTGAGGTAATCGTTGATGAGTAACTACAAGGCCCCCCTGCGGGATATTCAGTTCAATATATTTGAATTATTCAACTACGATAGTCACTACCAGTCGCTGCCCGGGTGTGAGGACGTTAGCACGGACATCACCAACGCCATCCTCAACGAGTTTGACAAGTTCTGTTCCAATATCTTGGCCCCCCTGAATGCTGTCGGTGATGAGGAGGGGTGTGTCTGGAAGGCGGGTGAAGTCACAACGCCCAGCGGCTTTAAAGAGGCCTATGCGCAGTATGTGGAGGGGGGTTGGCCCGCGCTGGCAAATGATCCGGCTTACGGCGGCCAGGGACTGCCCGAATCCCTGTCACTGATCCTCGCTGAAATGAGGGGTACAGCCAATTGGGCCTGGGGCATGTATCCGGGCCTGTCCCACGGTGCCGTCAATACGATCAAAATCCATGGTACCGACATTCAGAAGAATCACTACCTGACCAAGCTGGTGGAGGGGACCTGGACCGGCACCATGTGCCTGACTGAAGCCCATTGCGGAACGGATCTGGGGCTGTTGCGCAGCAAGGCAGAGCTCAATGCCGACGGCAGTTACAGCGTAACGGGCACAAAAATCTTTATCTCTTCAGGTGAACACGACCTCACCGAAAATATTGTTCATATTGTTCTTGCTCGGCTACCCGATGCGCCACCCGGGGTCAAAGGTATCTCCCTGTTCATCATTCCAAAATTCAATATTGGGGACGATGGTTCCATGGGCGAGCGTAACGGCGTTCGCTGCGGCTCCATTGAGCATAAGATGGGTATCCATGGCAACGCCACCTGCGTCATGAATTTCGATAACGCCAGGGCGTTTTTGCTGGGGGAGCCCCACCAGGGCTTACAGGCTATGTTCACCTTCATGAATACCGCGCGGATCGGCACGGCGTTGCAGGGTCTGGGACACATGGAGCTGGGCTACCAAAAATCATTGGCTTACGCCAAAGATCGGCTTCAGATGCGCTCTGTGACAGGCCCTAAAAACCCCGATGGCCCAGCTGATCCCATCATTGTGCACCCAGACGTCCGGCGCATGCTGTTGACGCAAAAAGCGTTATCCGAGGGTGGGCGCATGATGATCTACTACACGGGTAAGCTCGTTGACATCATTGATCACAGTCCCGATGAGCAAGCACGCAAGGCCGCCGAGGACATGCTCTCCTTCATGACACCCATTGCCAAGGCGTTTCTTACTGAGACGGGTTTTGAGTCGGCCAATCTTGCGCTGCAATGTTTTGGCGGTCACGGCTACATCAAGGAATGGGGGGTCGAACAAAATGTGCGCGATGCGCGCATTGCCATGATCTATGAGGGCACCACTGGGATTCAGGCGCTGGACTTCATCGGGAGAAAAGTGCTGGGCTCGGGTGGCGAATTGCTCAAGAACTTCACGCGAGAAATTCATCAGTTCTGTAAGGCAAACAGTGACAACGACGCCCTGCAGGAATTTATTTCTCCGCTACAGTCACTTAATAAAAAGTGGGGGGACCTTACCCTGCATATTGGTACCAAGGCCATGGAGAATCCGGACGAGGCGGGCGCCGCTTCCGTGGACTACCTGATGTTTTCAGGCTACGCCAGCCTCGCCTACTTCTGGGCCAGGGCGGTGGCAACCGCTCAGGTCGCGTTGGCATCGGGTACCTCAGAACCAGAATTTTACGAGGCCAAGCTGGCAACAGCACGGTTCTACTTCCAGCGTATCCTGCCGCGGACCCTTGTTTGTGAAGAGGGCATCCTCTCGGGTGCGGACAACCTGATGTCACTGGCAGAGGGTGCGTTCTGATCCCAGCCAAGTGTTGCCGACATTGGATCGCGCGGCGTCTGGGGCCAAAGGCTGGTGGCCCCGGTGAAGGCGACAGGCGCAATTGTGTCGGGGGCGCGGGGCGAAAGGTTTGGCGAGCACTCCGGTTCGAGGTAGAGGGATCCGCCTGCCAGCATAGCGGAGGCGCCTGGTCCTGTGGGTACGGGGATCCCATCGTCCGGCGAGACCGAGGGTCGCATTACCACGCATTTTTACCCTCTGATGGCGACTGTCTGGGTCAGGGTTCGTGGACCACGATATCTCGACTGCCCACAGGCAGCTCGAACCACATCAGGTCCTCGGTCAGCACGATATTATCGGGTGCGCCGCGCAGGAACATATCGGCAACAATGGCACTGGGTGGAACGGGTACCAGATGATAATAGGCGACCATTCCCACGTTGGATTCCTGCGCCAATGTCACAAGTGTGTCAGTTGAGGCATGGTAATCAATAACATCCGTGATGATTTTAGCCTGCCGCGCCAGACCGGCTTCCCGGAATGATGTTGCGAGAGTGTTCACTACGGGGAGGGACAGCGCGTCGTGTAATAGCAGATCGGCCCCATCCACCGCCTGTTTCGTCAGGTCAGTCACATTGCTGTCCCCTGACACGACCACGCTGCGGCCACGATACTCAATACGGTACCCGACGGCTGGTTCAATGGGTGGGTGCTCTGCGGAGTAGGCTGTAATTTTCAGGTCGCCGTCTTCGATTGTGCTTCCGGAATTGAGGATTCTGTGTTGCAGCACACCGGTCTCGGGTGCCAGCAAATCAGCACCGTGATGCCCCACGCGGTAGATTCGATCCAGGCGGTAACCGGCATTGACTGCCTCCACGATTTCTTCGACACCGGTCGGGCCGTAGACTTTGAGCGGTTCAGGTCGACCGTTCACCCAGGAGCCCAGGTTCACCTCGTAAATCTCAGCGATATGGTCTGAATGGAAGTGTGTCAACAGCAGGCCTTGCAGGCGACTTGTAGGCAGGCGCAAGCGATTGATATTGTCTGTGGAGCCTGCGCCAGAGTCGATTAAATAAAAGTGTTCAGGCGTTAAGATCGCAATACAGGCTTGGGCCCGGCCCATCCCCAGAGGGGATGCACTGCCGCATACATAGACGTTCAAGCTCTCTGACACTGACTGGGGCGTGGCCGACTGCCGGGCGACTGCGGTCGTACCCCGCTCAACAAGCATGTCCTGAATGGCGGGCACATTGCCTAGCATTCGAGCAGCCACGGCAAGAATGACCAAGCCGATAACGATCAACAATTTCTTTTTCATAGGGTCATCGTCCTCTGTGAGTCCCGGGCTGGGCGGGTCATGTCATGATCAGCCTTCTTTGGTTATGCTGCCTGCATTGTATTGAGTCACCGCCGGTAATCGAATGAACAGGTGACGCCTGTTGTTCAAGATTGACCTGTACGCTGGGCAGCGTGAGGTGCCCGGCCACTCGTTGGTGGGCTCCCGCGTATGAAAACACATCATTACTGGCATTATCTATGTCAAGACAGGCTGGCGAGTTTGTCGGCTGCCCTCTGCGGCATGGTGCCAGGCCGACATTAAAGCCATCGTTAGCTGAACTCCAACTCCTTATCCCGAATTCTTCCCAGCCGCAAACCTATAAAATCGCGTATGTAGTTCTGGTAATTCTTCCACGGCATTCGATCACCCTGCTTGGGAAACTGCTCTCTAGCCCGAAGGACGTAACCGGCATCAAAATCAAGTAGGGGCTCTTCCTGAACTTCACCAATCATACGGGGTGTCACCGCCGAGTAACCGCCTTTGGACATTTTGTTGAGTAATCGACACACGTAGCGGGCGGTAAGATCTGCTTTGAGTGTCCAGGAGGAGTTGGTGTAGCCCACGGTGAAGGCCATATTGGGAAAATCTGAAAACATCATGCCGCGGTAGATAAAGTGTTCGGTAAAGTCACGTTTCGTGTCGTCAATACTGTAGGTCACGCCGCCCGCAAATTTTAGATTCAGGCCTGTAGCGAGGATGACGATATCGGCATGGAGTTGTTTGCCGGAGGCGAGCTCAATGCCGGTCTCGTTAAATTGACTAATATGATCAGTTACAACGTCTGCACGTCCCTCTCGGATGGCCGTGAACATATCGCCATCCGGTACTGCGCACAGTCGCTGGTCCCAGGGGTTGTAGTTGGGGGTGAAGTGGGTGGCTACGTCGTAGTCTGGCCCCAGTTGCTTCTTGACTTCGCCAATCAGGAAACGACGTAACGCCTTGGGTCGTCGTCGCGATAGGCGGTAAAGATAGATCTGGAAGAGCACTTTTTTCCAGCGCGTTAATTTGGAGGCCCACAGCGCAGGTAGCCACCTGCGCAGTCGCTGGGCCGTAGGATCTTCCTGGGGCACATCGGCAATATAGGTGGGCGAGCGCTGCAGCATCACCAGACTGGCCGTGTCTTTTGACATCGTGGGCACCAGGGTCACGGCGGTAGCGCCACTGCCTACGACGACTATGTTTTTGCCGTGGTAATCGAGGTCATCGGGCCAGTGCTGGGCATGGACGATTTGCCCCTGGAAGTCGCCCACGCCATTGAAGTCTGGGATGTAGCCCTGATCGTAGTCGTAATACCCGCTGCAGCTGAATATAAATTGGCAACTAATACAAACCTGTTCACCAGAATCGCCGTACTCGGCGGTGACCAGCCAGCGTTGATCTTCGGAGGACCAGTTGGCAGCCACAACCTTGCGTTGGTATTGGATGTGGCGCTCCACATCGTATTCTTCTGCCGTCTCGCGAATGTACCGGAGAATTTTTGCGCCATCGGCTATCGCAGAGGCATCACGCCAGGGTTTGAAGCCGTAACTGTAGGTATACATATCGCTGTCAGAGCGAATGCCCGGATAACGAAACAAGTCCCATGTGCCACCGCTTACGGTGCGGGCTTCAAATATAGCAAAGCTACGATCCGGGCAGTTTCGTCGCAACTGGCAGGCAGCGCCAATACCGGCGAGGCCGGCTCCGATAATAAGTACGTCGACTGATTCAATTTGTCGCGGCATGGGGTTCTTACTCTATGAAAGTGTTGGTGTTGTCGGCCGTGCTGTACCAGATGGGTGACGACCACGCGCGCTCCTGAATGGTAGCGGGCAGATCTGACCGCGGATCTTGGCCCGATCGGATGGCGTCCCAGGTGGACCAGCGACAAACTGGATTTTCCAGCGCCCGGGCATAGTAGAAGGCCTCCTGACCGGCCTTGAAACCGGGATCTTGCCAGAGCACCTTGAGTTCGGTGGCGCCTTTATCGGGTGTGATGGCGCAATCGTCCAGACTGACACGGGCTCCATTGTCGGGGCAGCGGTGTGTCTGTAGGTTCACACTCAAGCCGTCGGAACACGCTACATCAAAGACCTGTTCCCTGTGCTCGCCATTCTCCAGCCACCCTTTAACGATCTGCAACCGCTGCAGTTGAGCCGTGTTGGGATCGGCCGTTGCCCAGGCAAGAAACCCGGGGCTTCGCGTATCCTGTGCCTGCAGGGTTTCCCCCATAGTAGCGCCTGATCGGTAGGCTTCTCGAATCAGGTCCGGGTTGTCCAGCGGTTCATTGGCAAAGTGGTAGCCAGCAAAGAATCGGATTTTGATTCGAGTGCCGCTGGTGGCAAAAGTTTCTTTGCGGCGCAACGCGGCGTAAATGGCCTCGCGGGTGTTGTTCTCAGCCCACACACCGGCAATGCCGGAAGCCCCCCAGTACTTATAGCCCGAGAAGTCATAATAGTTTTTGCCATCGACTTCTTCGACCATCACCGGTGCCGCCAGTTTGACCAGGGTGCCGTAGGGGAAGCTCGCAGGGGTGGAGCCGCGCTTATCCGGGGTGCTATCAAAGGCGCCGATTTTGCCAAAGTAGTTGTCTTCCTCAACCGAGGCCGCCGCGGTGTGGGTGTCACTGGAGCCGATGACACCAAATTTGAAAGGATTTCCGGCCCCCAGTGCAGCGAGGTCCAGTCCGCGCTTCCAGGCGTCACGCACATAGCTCCCGGGGGGACTACTGTCTATGCGTGTAGACGTGCGCAGGGGAAAGATTTCAAAATCCGCCCACTCGTCATTTTTAGACAGTAGGGGGTGTGTCTCTGAGGTGCCCTTCACCTGGGTAATTTCCACCAGGGGCTCGTTGCGCAGCCTCTGCTCGGTATATTCGTGATTCATGGGCGTGCCGGACCAATCTGTAAATGCAAACATCGCCCCGTTCGATCCGTTGCTGTTGTGCGGTATGGCGAGGCTCTCTATACCCTGGCCTCGCAAGCTGTCCATCCAGTCCCAGAGGCCTTCTGGATTGATACTGTTGAAACGTGAGAAGGGCTGGGCCGGTAACTTATGGGTGCTGCGGAAAATGACGTTGCGGTGCAGTGCTTCCCGCTGGTCTGTGGAGGACGTGAACTCATAGCCGGCAAAGGTCGTGAAATGGCCGGGATCATAGGCTGCATTGGCCGCTTCAACGGTCTTTACCCAGGCCGATTGGCTGGCGTTATTGATGTCGGCTGCACCCAAGGTTCCATCCAGAAGGCTGGCAACTACGTCGCTGATGAAGTTGGCAAAGACCTTGCTCCGCTTATTGAGGTCCAGCAGGCCCCCATCGACCGAGCTATTGATGTCGTGGTACGGCTCCGCGGCCGGGTACTGGGAAAATCGGGTCCGGGTGTCCGCCGCTTCGTTGATGAGGCCCAGAAGTACCCCGTGATCAGTTACGGCGTAAAAATCCAGGGGTTGCGCGAGCTGTACCTCAAAGCCACCCGGGTGGGTGATGGCTTCGCCGCGGGCATAACGATAGGCATCTGAGGGTGTGGCTGTAGTCCCGAATGCCGAGGCATCGAAGGAGAGCGTTGTGTGCACATGCAAGTCACCAAAGTAGGCATTGCGTTCAGGGTTGCCGGGGCGTTGGGGATCGTCTGCCTCGGCTTTTTCGGGAAACGTGATGATGTCAGTGGTTGGCGGCATGACCGTATTGGTTGTGCGGTAGTACGTCTGTGCCGCTTGCCGCTTTTCAGCTCTGTTGCGCTCGTCGGAACAGGCGACCAGCAACATGAGGACAGCAATTAGCGTGGCTCGATAGCTCATGGGGTCAATATCTCACTCGCTGCGGGGTTAGGAATTTCTTTGTGTGTCTTCAATAGCAGCCTGGCATCAGTGCCTGGGATCTAGCCAGATGGGGCTGCTCCATGCCCGCTCCTGGATCGTTGTCGGCACACGGGGGTCCGGCGTGCGCCCCAGTCGGATGGCATCGTAGGTAGACCACCTGCAGGTGGGGTTCATCAGCACTCGTACGTAGTAAAAAGCGGTTTGATCAACCGCGTAGTCCAGGTCCCGCCAAAGTGCTTTTAGCTCTGTCGCACCCGAGCCCTCGCTGAACTGGCAGGTGGCCAGATCAACATGGGCGCCGTTGTTTGGACATCGGCCTGTTTCCGGGTCTACCTGCAGGCCGTCAGTGCAGGCGATGTCAACAACCTTTTCATGTGTTTGGCCTGCGTCATCAATCCAGCCTTTAACCATCTGGATGCGCTGCAGCGGGGCATCCAGCGGGTCACTGGCGGCCCAGACAAAGAACTCGGGGATAGTGGCATGTGCTTCTCCATTGGCATCAGCCTTGCCCTCGCGCGCTGAATGGGCATTGAGGACCGATCCCATGGGGCCGCCATGGGTTTCAAAATGGGTCAATAAATCTGACGTGGCGGTGTCAGCCCCGGCATTACCCCTACCCGCGTAAAAGCGCAGTGCAATGCGTGGGCCCGACGTGGCATAACTTTCCCGGCGGGCCAGGGCATCAAAAATGGCTTCCCGGGTGTTCTCGGGTGCCCACACGGCGGCGAGGCCGCCCGGCGTGTGGAACTGTAGGTGCGATTTGAAGGGCTCGGTCTCAGTGCTGGTCAGTCGTCGCACGGCAGGGGATGTTACTGAGCCAACCGCACCGGGGAAGTCCCATTCCTCGACGTCACCGGGGTTGGCGTTGTGGCTGTCGGTGGCGGCAATGAAGCCAACCTGTAGCGGGTTAAAGCCCAGGGATTGGTCCAACGCCAGTCCGATCTTGAGGCCCTGGCGGACAAAGCCGGTCTGGAACGCGCAGCCTGTTGTTTCGCCGGGTTCACAGGGATCAAACACCTGTCCAAATGCACATTCCTCGTCGGTCGCGCCCACCCCCAGGGCGCACTCCTGTGCACCTTTGATCTGATAGATTTCCGTCAGGGGCTCACGCTCCTGTCTCAGGCGCCAATCGGCTTCGCTGTATTCCTGACCGTCCCAGGTGTAGCGCGAGTAGGTCAAACCCCAGGCCTTGTTGGAATTGTGGGGGATCGTCAGAAAATCGCAGTTGTCACCACAGGTGGCTTCTAGGCCTTTCCAAAGCTCCACAGCGTTGGGTACATCGAGACTGGATAGGGCGCGCTTCGGTACGACGTTGGATCGAAAGATAACGTTGCGGTGATGCTTACCCATGTTGGGCATGCTCGGCGAAAATTCATAGCCCACCAGCGTCGTCAGTTTGCCGGGTTCATAGTAGCGGTCGGCGAGTTCAACATAACGCTGCCAGTCGCGCTGGGCATTTTGAACGCATCTCTCCAGCGCTCCTTCACCAAATCTACAGGTGGGGAACGACCCGGGTTTGAGCGGCTGACGCGTTGTTCTCTGGTAGATCCCAGCGGGTTTGGAAGCGTCCCCGAGCGGAGCTTCACCACGAATCCGGCCAACAAGCGTCTTGAAAATAAAGGGATTGGGCTCATTGGCCAGCCAGCAGGCAGCGCGCTCCAGCACGGAGAGGCCCTCATCAGCGCAGTGGGTACGGGTTCCGAAGCCTTCTGCATGGTCTGTAATGGCCACGAAATCGAGGGGTCGGCTCAGTCGCATCTTTTCCCCACCGGGCCCCTGCAAAGCTTCTCCCCTGGCAAAACGGTAGGCGTCCTCAACCCCCAGAGTGGTGCCAAACAGAGACGCGTCGAAACTCTCAGCGGTGTGCAGGTGCAACTCACCCCAGTAGAGGTTTCCGTTGGCGTTGGGGGCAGTTGGAATGGTAGCTGCCCTGGGTGGCGGCGGGACTATCCTGCTGTCGTCCTGCAGGGCGTAATCTCGGGCTGCGCCCTCGGGCCCAAACCGCTCAGCGGCTGCCTGAAATGGCGCCACTATTTTGATCCAGATCAGCGCAAAAATGGCCACCAGCAGGAGCAGGATGCCCAGACCAATTTTTTTAAGCATCTCTTGTCCCTCGATATTTCTGCGGAGTTGGCTCATTCCCGCTCGGTAACAGCCAATCCGTTGCCCAGGGAGGCTGTTGAAGGGTTGCCCCGGCATCTCCAGTTCGGATTCTTAACCGTCTTACTATAGGTCGCATGCGAGGTGACGGAGGAATCATCTTCGGACATATTGCCCGAAGTGTACCCTTACCCCGCATCTCCGTCAGTCGGGCTCGGCAGCCCGCATCAGTTGCCAGTAGCCCCCTTGTGCAGGGTAGCCAGCGGCGTGGCCGCAGGCCTGCCACGGCATTTAGCAGGGTGATTGGTTTGGCGTGGACCGGGGTGTCGAGGGGCTGGAGCAGGGTAACCAGGCCGTTTTCTGTATGGGTTTCAATATCCGTGCTGTCATTCGGGCAGATTGTCCGAAAATGATTCCTAGGCTGGTTCCTCTCGTCATTAAAGTTTTGGCTGGAAGAAGTCCGGGCAGGCAAAACATAACGATAAGGAAGGTTTGGCAATGGGTCATCACCGAAATATCTCCGCTCTCACCTCTGCAATGTGTTTGGCACTTTGGGGTACCGTAGGTTCTGCCCAGAGTCTTGTCTTGGAAGAAGTCGTGGTCACGGCACAGAAACGGCTTGAGTCAGTCCAGGACATACCCGCAACGGTTAACGTTATCAGCGGTGACACATTGAAGGATTTCAATGTGTTTAATTTTACGGATCTGGAAGCCCTGACTGCCGGCTTGCAAATCGACAGCTTTACCGGCCGCAGTGGGCGCATGACCTTGCGGGGCATCACCTACAATCCCAACTCCGCAGCCGAGGCCTCAGTGACGACCTACTGGAATCAGGCCATTGTCGATTCCAACGCTATATACCAACAGCTTTTCGACCTACAGCGTATCGAAGTATTGCGCGGGCCCCAGGGTACCCTTGCAGGACGGACCTCCCCAGCGGGCGCCATCAATATTCACACAGCGCGCCCTAATCTTGATGAGCTCGAAGGGGAGGTGCGTGTGACTTTGGCAGACAACGACGGTATCAATACGCAATTGGCGGTCAGTGTGCCCCTGGTTCCCGGCAGGCTGGCGGTTCGGCTTGCTGGGGTTTTTGATGACAGCGAGCTTGACGAACTTACTAACGAGCTCACCGGAGAAGTCAGCGGCTCGGAAACCACCGCCGGTCGAATAAGCCTCAGCTGGCTACCCACTGACCGGCTTACCGTAGATTTTGCAGCTCAGTACCTGGAGCGAGACTTCGATGATTTGGGCGTTCTGGCGGGCGTTCCCACGGGCGATCCCCGCCTGGATCCTGAGGGTGTATTGGTACCGCTGGACCCCTACGATCGGCGCGATGCACGGGTAGGTATTGACGGGGTATCAGACAATACGGACTCCGACTATTTGAATACCTCATTGGTGCTGAACTGGGAGCTTGGTGGACACACGATAACAGCGGTGACGGGCTATCATGAAACCGATTCCCTGCGGGAATTCGACCAGGCGCAGGGCAGCGCGAATCCGGATAATGCCGCCCGGCGCATTGCCACTGATGATCGCACTGACTGGTCCCAGGAGCTGCGCTTTGCCAGTGACGGCGGCGAAATATGGGATTATATGGTGGGTGCCTATTATGAACATTCAGACATCTTCTTCAGTCAGGAGAATGTCCAGATTCCCATTAGCCCACTTGCGGGTGGCAGCACGGTATTGCTCTTTCCAGCTGAGGCTGAGCGGTGGGGGCTTTTCACCCACAACCAATTCTATCTTTCTGATCAGTGGACGGTGCAGGTAGGGCTTCGCTACCAGGAGATTCGGACCGACAGGGAGATGTCCCTGGTCGCGGGTCCCAACGGAATCAGTGTGGCACCCCCAGGGTTTTTACTTGAGCAGGTCATAAGCGCCGCCAATCAGCGTTACGACGATGACGCATTCACTGGGCAGCTCGCGGTCGAATACGCGCTGGACGATAAGATCAATCTCTATGGGGTGGTCAGTACAGGATGGCGGCCTGGCGGTGTCACGGTCACCGGTTCTGCGTTACCTGAAGACGTATTGCTATTTGACCCTGAGGACAGCGTGTCATACGAACTCGGTTTCAAAAGCACGCTTGCTGACGGTGCCATACGACTGAACGGTGCGGTGTATTTTCATGATTTTGATGACTACATTTCCCGTGAAAATGCACTCAATATCAGGAATCCTGATGGGAGCATCGACAGGAGTGGCATCACAACCAACGGTGATGCCGAGGTGTGGGGAGCGGAATTGGAGCTGTCCGCCAACCTGACTGCCAACTGGTACCTCGGCGGCTCCCTCAGCTACAGCGAGGGCGAGTACGCCGATGGGACGGCGCTGCCCTGCAACCAGTTTGATGACAACGGTGCGCCGGTATTCCCCGAGGGTGAGTCAGTCTCGCTGTGTGACGAGAGTAGCAACCAGCTGGGCAGAGCTCCTGATTGGTCAGCCAGTGTTAACAGCGAGTATCGAAGGAACTTTGGTAATCTGGAAGGTTATGGGCGCGTTTTGTTGGCCTATACGGGAAATCAGAACTCGGGTGAAGTCCCGCTTGATGCCTACAACACCCTCGATGCCTATCTTGGTGTTCGCAGTGACCGGTGGCATGTGGAACTGTTTGCCCGCAATTTGCTGGATGAAGAGGCGCTTATAACCGCCACGCCAGCGACGGCAGTCGTCAGACGTCAGCCCACCGGCTATGCGAACCAGTTTCCTATTCCCTCTCGACGTATTGGCGTGAGCGCGAGTTATAACTGGTGATGCCGCCCGTTCGCGTCGGTAACCCACACTGAGGTAGCGCTCTTCCGGCAAGCGAGCTGACGGGAATCATGCGCTGATAGGGTGGTACAAGGTTCCGTGGGGTTAGGGGCAGCCCTGGCACCGGGGGCGCTGGTCTTGCGCCTTCAGGGTGGACTGGATCAGTCCCGTCGCATCATTCGAGACACACCGCCCCGCCGTGCTGGGACAGCGCTGAGATCGCAATAACCAGCATCCGCATGCCTGTGTAAATTTCATCGGGTCTGTTGTCAGGTGACGTGATGCTCAGGAATTTATAGCGGGAATCAACACCTCGAAAGTTGCCCCCAATGCAGAATCCACCAGCATCAAACTACCGCCATGATCCTGGATGAGTCGGTGGCTAATGGACAGCCCCAGTCCTGTGCCGCCCTGACTCATCTTGGTTGTAAAAAATGGCGTGAATATCTTGTCCTTCAGTGCCGGATCCACGCCCGGACCTGTGTCGCGCACCGTGATACTCGCCTTATCTCCTCTGCGGCTTCCTGTTACGAACAAATGACCTCCGCCCTGCCTTTGCATGACGTGCCGGGCGTTATTGAGCAGGTTGAGTAGGACCTGCTCAACTTGCTGCGTGTTGGCCAGTATTTCAACATCGCTGTCGCTGTTGTCCACCTCTATATTGATGCCGGCCAACTCAAATTGGGCAGCCACCATGTCGACGCAGTTGGCAATCACCTTGGCTATTTTGACTGGGGTCTTGTCGAGCTTTTCAGCTCTTGCAAATGATTTAAGGTCATTGATGATCTTTGAAGCTCTGGTGATTTGATTGGAAATACGATCCAACTTGCCTTGCAAATAGTCATTGGACAATACGTTTCTTTCCATATTGACCGATATGTTGGAGACAGCCATGACAATTGTGTTGAGCGGTTGGTTGAGTTCATGGGCTACACCGGTCGCCAACTCACCCAGTTCAGCAAGTCGAGACGTGTGCGCCAGCTGCTCTTTTGTCGCAATCAGATCTGAAATATCTTCAATTCGAATCGAGTAGGTGGGCTCGGCACCCGCAATAATTCCAAACTGAAGGGTGAGGGTTCGTTGGTGACCGACACCATCGGCTGCGATCTTGACCTCGGTAAAATATTGTTTCGCCTCACTGCGCAGCCAGTTGAGGGTTACCTTTGCAATGGGATCGTCAGGATCTGTGGTCTCGCGCCGCCCGTGTGCCCGCATGGCCCAAATGACCGATTGTCTGATCGAGGAATAAGGCGCTGAATCGGCAAGCTTGTTGGCCGTTACAAGCGTACCGCTCTCGGATAACAGCAATAAAAAGGCGCGACTTTGCTCCACCATGCCAGTCAGTTGTTGGGCCCTGGTTTTCACTTCTACAAGTGTCTTTTCCTGTTCACGACTCATCTGGTCCAGGCTGTCCAGTAGATGAGTGATGTTTTCCCCTAAAGCATCAAACTCGGCGATTTCAGACTTATTGGTGAGACCGCCCGGGCTGAGTCTGTCCGGATAGGAGCGCAAAAGTTCCCCAAACTCGTGAATGGCTGCGACCTCTCGTTTTGAGTAGCGGCGGATCAACAAGATGAGGATGACCAGGACGCCGAAGATGGTGGAGAGAAAGACCCCGGATTCGCGGAATCGGGTTTTAGCATACTCGCCAACGTCAAAACTCATTTCCAGTCCGGTGGAGGCCCAGTTGCTGCCAACGCGTCCCGGGATCGTGTAATTCATTCGCTCGGTGAGTCGGCCCGAGAAAAAATGGCTTTTGTTGGATAAACCACCGGATATTTTTTCGGTGTAGGACCCCAGCCAGGGCTCCTCCCGGGGTCCTATACGGATTTGACTCATATGGGCGGTGTTAGTCAGACCGGCAACTATTTGTCGGGTGTTGTCCTCGGCAGTCGGAATATTGATTACCAGAGCAAGGACGAAATTTTCGTCGGCGATGAAGTGCGCCCAGTGATCGGATCCGAGATCATGGGCGCTTAATGAATGCAGCTGCGAGGTAGTGTTTAATGAAGGCAGGAGATCCATTAGCCTGCCAGTCGCATTTTCGGTGCAGTCGTCGGTGTAAACAGTAGGGTTGGACCCGATTTCAACAAGGATCGATCCACAGACAGCTGAATAGTTGCGTAAAATCTCTGCGACCTGTTGTTGATGAGTGGCATCGGTATCTGGAGGTGCGGAGAGAGCTTTGGCAACGCGGAAGTAAATGGTTTCTGATTTTGACTGTAGGGTTTGTGAATACAGGGCCGCTATCACGCGGGTATTTTGCGTAAAGTGATCTTCATTGGCGTCATGTTTGATGGCTGTATCAAGGAGCACAAACAAGGTGCCGGTAATAATGATCAGGCTGGCCGCTCCCAGCTCAAGGGTGTAGCGGACGGTATGTTTATCTGGCGTGCCCCTGGACGGACTCAAGAAGACTAAATAGGTTCTAATCTTTGACGAATAGAACACTATTGAAAATATGACGAGCGACAGAAAATTTGAGTTTATTTCATGTAGGACGATGGCTGCGCCACTCCAGAAAAACTCCTGAAAGTAGGGCAGTGCAATGAGGATGAGTAATGGCAGACCACAGAAAAACCAGAAACGAAGGCTCTCACTAAAAATTTCCAGCGCCTCGACTTTTCGTGCTCGAACTCCAAGCCAGGCTGCTTGAAGGGAGTGCAGCAAGGCACCAGGCAGCCCCAGGGAGTCTGCTGGCTCAGCCAGCATACCGATCAGCAGTAAGGAGGATGCACAGGTGAGCAGGCCCCAGCCAAGGCCCATGAAAACTGCAGCAAACAAATAAAACAAAGGGTAAAGGTAGGGCGACGCTGTGTAATAGAACTGGTCACGCTGGGATTCCACGCCCACTGCGGCAACAACCAGTAAACACGTCAGTGCCAGCTTCAACAGCAGCATCCCAGCGTACCCGGAATTAAGTGTCGGTGTGCTGCGCTGCCTCAAGTTGGCTTCAGCTGACTTGGCCCCCCCCCGGCAGTAGGACCCCGTGGCTGATGGCTCCCCGACAGGGCTCGCCTTTGGTTTACAGCGTTCTTCCTTGAATGCCATGGAGTCTTACTCGATTTTCTAGCGGGCCTTTTTAGGCGTGTCGTCGCAACGGCTAACCCGCTCGACGCGGACAATTCTACATTAAAAACTGCCGAATTTTATTGAATTGCAACATTTACACACAAATGTGAGTGGGACCTTGGAGGATGCCCCCAAGGTGAGGGGCCTTCCTGAGGCCCGGGTACGCCACAGACCTCTGCTTCGCTTAGGGCGCGGGTTCAGCGATCACGGCCGCTAAAACCAAAAAAGGCCACCCTGACGGGCGACCCTTTTTGGTTTTTGGTGGAGGCGGCAGGATACGGTGGATGTGAAGGCCGCAGCGCAGGCTCGCCCAAGAAGCACGGCTGTTGAGTCATAGGAATCTATTGGGAGATGAGATCTGTTAGTGCCTGAGATGCTTGGGTGAACTGCGCGGCTCTTTAGCGCCATCATTAGTGGTTATGTCAGCCATAAAAAAGCCCAGACTAGCTGGGCCTTGTAAGTCTCAGCTGTCGTTACTTCTTCAGCTTGCGAAGTCCAAAGAATCCGATCAGACCACCTAGAGATAACAGACCGAGCAGCGGAAGCGTTGGCACTGGAACTGACGGTGGTGGTGGTGTAATCATTGTAAAAGTTACCGCTCCGATTCCACCAGTGTTGTAAACGTAATCAGTGCCATCGCCGTAGTAATTCTCTGACGCTCCACATTGCCACGTGGTGGGGAAACTGAACAAACTACCATTGTTTAGACAAAAGACATTTTCGGCAGGACTTAGGGGAGCTGCTGCGGCTCCGAATTGATAATCTACGATAACACCATTGTTTATCGTGAAAGTATTTTTGGGTATATACGTCCAATCGGTCAGAACCAGACCCTGACTAGATGTTGGAACCGAGCCCGGCGCTGAGGTTATGCGAATTTCGCTGGCAATAGCGGTACCGGTGTAGGTTGGCGACGAAAAGGAATCAAATCTAATCGTGCCTTCAACCGTACCTGACACGGTTCCCAGCACATCATTGAAAGAAAAGTGATAGCTTTGCGCTGCATGCGCTTGCGTGAAGGGTAGCGAAACGAGCAAATACAGGAGCATAAAAGATCTTTTCATAAACGCATCCTTTGAAAATAAAGGCTTGCGTCATATCTTTTTATGCAAACCCAGTAAATTCCAAACCCAGTAAATTCACTTCCAATACGTTACCATTTTTAGACCCAGTTTAGTATACCGAAGCCCCCCAATGGAAAACCCACTTCAGGTGCCGGGGAAGAAGCCACAGACACTGATCGTTACGGCAGGACAGTGGCGATCCTCTGGACAAGCGATGGCGTCAATGTAAATCTTGAAATGGTTTGCCGAGGTGCGGCGTGGTGGTACGAGAGATAAGCCAGAGGGGACACTGAGTTACGAGAGTGTCAGGAGTCTGCACGAGAGAGTAATCTAGGGCTTTGGGATGGTGATCCTGTTGCGCCTTGGGTGTGGAGGAAGAAGTGATCAATGGGTGATTGCAAGTATCAGACGCCAGTTTTTTTAATCCTTGCTTTCTTGATTTCCTATCTAGGTTCGCTAGAGGTTTTAGCGAACGATCATAATCCGCTCACAATAAAGAAAGAAATCTATCCTGATGGAAGCTATGCACTTATTTAAACCCGCGATGGCGTGGCTACCGGAACCGCCAAGGAGTTTGATAAAGACAATTCTCTGTTAGCTGAGTACGAACTTACGGATGGTGAACTAAATGGAATATTTCTCACCTTTAACTCAGATGGAACACTCAAGTCCTCAGAGGAGTACGCGCAAGGACAGCGTCATGGCCTAGCCAAAATTTATGATGAGCGTGGATATCTTCAACAAGTGCAGCGATATGAAGATGGAGAGTTCAAAGAGCTAGTCGCGATTTATGAGGCTTTTGAGGTTTTGGATGATCTCAGTGGCTTTGAAGTAAAGCACTGCCTGATCGAAGATGAAAATTCCAAATCGCTACTACGTGAGTACTGGCTTTTTAAGTCCAATCGCGAACGAGTAACCGGCTGGTATGCGCTTAACACAGACTTCGACCACTTAAATAAAGCCGAGGCACCTAGTGCTATGGAAAATTATGCGTTCACAGGCAACTCCGTGGTAATACGTACAGCTGATAACGCTACTTTCATGGCTCATCCTATCCCCACTGATGGAAATCTTACTGAAGTAAAGTCCAATGAATTTCAGGGGTATGTCTGTATAGAAGGATCATCACAAGTTGGCTGCGCGCTTAGAAGCGGTCTTCAGTCATGGGTTCTACCCCGTCTTCTCGGACGGTTTTGAGAAGACCGCAAACTGCCAGTCTCTCTTGGCCACTCGCCGGCGCATTCGCGGGTTGTGGAACATCTCGATGTAGTTAAACACATCCGCTCTTGCGGTATCTCGAGTCGGGTATCGCTTGCGATTGACCCGGTCTCGCTTAAGTAATCCGAAAAAGCCCTCGCAGGCGGCATTGTCACCGCAGTGACCTACAGCACTCATTGATGACACGAGATTGTTTGCTCTTAGGAAGCGTTGATAATCGAAGCTCCTGAACTGCGATCCACGATCTGAGTGCACCACGATCTCTTCGTCGCTCTGGCGCTGCCACACGGCCATCTCGATGGCGCGGATGACCATCTGTCGATCCTGCCGGTGATGCATCGACCAGCCGACGATTAACTGGCTGTAGAGATCGAGGACAACACAGAGCCACAGCTTGCCCTCGAGCGTCGCTATCTCTGTGATATCCGTCACCCACTTGGTCTCGGGCTCCAGAGCCTGAAAATCGCGTTGAAGGTGGTTCCTGACACCGAATGGTGTGGCTGCGGTGGACATAGCTCGTTGACCTCGGCGCTTACGGCGGGGCCATCCCTGCAAGCCGTCAGCGGCCATCAAGCGTGCCACTCGGTTCTTGCTGGCTGTCTCACCTTCCTCAATCAAATCCTCGTGCATACGAGGTGCACCAATGGCACCTTGGCTGTCCTCGTGGATCTCTCGAATACGCCGTAGCAGACGGGCGTTATCAACCGCTCGGGCACTGGGCTGACGAACCGACCAGTCGTAAAACCCACTCGGCGACACCTTGAGACAACGACACATTAGGCGAACAGGAAACTCACCGCGACAACGTTGAATCGCCTGATACCTCAGGACGACTCCCTGGCAAAGAACGTCGCCGCTTCGCGTAAAAAATCTCGTTCCTTCTTAACCCGCGCCAGTTCACGCTTCAGGGCCGCCATCTCTTCATCACGGGCATTGCCGGTGCCACCAAACGCACGACTACCCGCCTTATCGGCTTCACGGCGCCATCGGCTTAACAAATTGGCACCAATACCCAGTTCTCGGGCGACTTGGGCGCAACTCACACCTGGTTGACGGGTCTGTTCAACAGCACCTTGCTTGAACTCCACGCTGTACTGTCTTCGCTTCGACATAAACACTCCTTTTGCCCATTATCGGGCTTCTTTGAAGTGTCCGGAAGAACGGGGTAGAACCCTACGGTGGATGTGAAGGCCGTAGCGCATGCACAGTGTCCTACCCTTCTGAGCTACTACCCAAACCAAAGCCGCTCATTTATACTCGGCATCTTAGTTAACATCAGCTGGCGAAGTACACATAGCCGATAATCAAAACGCGGTGCAGTCTCTGGCTAACCATACTCGCAAATAGTTAGGGGTTTGTTATGCGTATGAATTTGAAACATCTGTTGTGTTGCACTGTCATCGCGGGGCTTCCGTTACAGGCTTTCGCGGACCTAGTTGATTCTCCGCCGCCTGCAGACGTGGCAGTGGTTGATTTCAGCACCCAGACAACCGTGAGCGACGCCGTTACCGGGCCGATCCAGATCGGCGACCTCGTGGGTCTTGATATTACGGCCTCGACCATCCTTCCGGACCCTGGCCTGTTTACCAATTACCCAGACTGGGGTCTTTGCACCAATGGTGATTGGTGGTCCCCGAAAACTTATATCAGCAGCCAGGGCGCACAAGGCATCAGGTTTTCGTTCAACGATGGTCCGGTATCCTTTGTCGGTGGATTCATGAACCATGCTAGAGGGTGCGCCGGCAACCCCGACCTGGTGATCAGCGCCCTCGATGAAAACATGAACGTGCTCGAGAGCTACTCCATCACCGACATTATCACCCCGGATGGTTACAACGAGGGAGCCTTCAGAGGTATCTCGCGCCCCTCCGCCGACATTGCCTACTTCGAGGTTACCGGTGAGTCGCCGGCACTCGATGACCTGACCTTTAGCACGTCCTCCTCGGTGCCACCGACCCCAGTGCCAGCACTGCCGCTGTTCGGCTTACTTACACTAGGCGGCCTAGTTGGACTGTTCGGTCTACGTAAACTCAAGCAATAACCACTAGACCAACCTAAGAAGCCCAGCCACGTGCTGGGCTTTTTTATGTCTGAGTTACGGCAGATCCACCTTTACCCTCGCCAACCCTATTGTCTCCATCTGCCTATCCCAGCACTCCAGCATGGTGTCTTTAGCCCACTCCAGATGCTCCTGCTGCACTGCAACGGCATCGTGAACTGGGAGGCACACTATGTCCTTCTTGACCCCCTCAAGCATGACTTGTTTTAG
>CALKDK010000003.1 GCA_938084055.1 uncultured Luminiphilus sp. | reverse complement strand
CAGCTCCACGATGTGCTTCGGACACTCACAATTCACCAGGCGCTTGAGCTGAGCGGCCGCAGTGAGCTCTCCGTCTGAGTACAGTCTTGCCTTCGGCTTGACCAACTCTCCAAGATCAAATTCTCCCTGCCTGGTGTCATTTTCGACGGCAATCCGCCCCATCTCGTAGGCCAGCCTTGCGGGCTCCATCGGAAACTCCACCGCAGTAGCGCCCCCCCGTGTCAGTTCTGACAGCCAGCGCTCATTGGCCATTCGGTAGGTCACCAGCATATTCGGCGAGCCAAGCCGCTCACCAAGTTGTTGCAGCAACTGAATTTGCGCCATCGATACCGCCGGACAATCAACCACAAGAAGCGCTACCGGTTCGTCACCCACGTCGAGCGAATCGGCGATCTGGGCCAGGGGCTGCCGCGCCAGCAGGGCACTCACGCCCGATATACAACCCTGGTGTCCGTCCAACCAGTTACAAAGCTCTGCACCAACAAATATGACCCTGGGCTTGGACGTGGGTACGGCCCGTTCGAGGTGCTTTCCGCGCCCTTTCACCAGTAACTCCAGCGTTTTACGTTCAGAAGACGCCACTTCACCAATCCGGGCGCCGTCATTAACCAGGGCGGCTATGAGCTGCAAATGCTCGAGGTCAGCCTGGGTATATTGTCGACGACCCGACGCCGATTTGTAGCTGGCCCCCAAACCATACCGACGCTCCCAGACTCGCAAAGTGTCGGGCTTCAAGCCCGTCAAGCGAGCGACGGTGCCAATTCCATACAACGGTCTGGGTTCGAGCTGGACTGCGGTAGTGGCGGGGGCATTCATAGGCCTTAACTCCAAGTTTTTGTCCGGGTTTGTCCAGAGTTACGTCCCAGTTTGGTAACCAGATTCACCATTTCGTCCTTTTTTGGGCCCATTCAGGTGTTTTTGTATATATTTTGTCTACAATTCGGATGGACAAACAACCGAATGTAGCGATCCCACTGGCGAAGGGCCCCCGTATACCCTTTCGATTAGGGGGATAGCGTATGAAATCGACAGACCAGGCAGATGACCGTGATCTCGAGCTCATGTTCGCGGAGGCACGGCGTTACGCGTTACTAACGGCGGAAGATGAGCGAGAAATCGACGGGAAGAAGTGGCAGGCCGTGCGCAGCCTACAGGCACTGTTTGCCTCCGAGGACACGCTGACCCAGTACACCGCTGTATTCCTGCAGCAATGCGGGGCCAATCCCCCTGAAATCCGGCGATTTTCCAATCGGGAACAGCATTTTGTTCTCCGACGAGAACTCGCCGACTACTTTGCAGATGGCGATCTACACGAGGCGGCTACGGTCGCCGCCCGAAAGCTGCGTACACTCAAGACTACCAAAGGGCGCTTACTCCAGATACAAGGTCTGGGGTTCCCGGCCAGCCTCACCGTAGGAATGGCGGTGGCGATGCTGCGCCGGGCGGGGGGGCAATTTCCTGACAGCGTCGCTGACGCCATCGCAAACTGGGAACGTCAGTGGCAACCTCCGATCAGCGGGCATGTCCTCGAGAAGGACGCCATGAAGAGCATTCGAGCGCAACTTCGGCTGTACACCGAGGCCCGTGACAAATTGGTGATGCACAACCTGCGCCTGGTCTATTCCATCGCCGCCCGGTACAAGGGCCGGGGGGTCTCCTATTTGGACCTGGTCCAGGAGGGCACCCTTGGATTGATTCGCGCTGCCGAGAAATTTGAGTATGAAAAGGGTTTCAGGTTCAGCACCTACTGCTTCAACTGGATCACCCAGGCCGTCAGGCGTTACGTCGGTGATGTTGGCACGCTGATCCGGCTGCCCACCCACGTGCAGGAGCAAATGGGAAGGCTGTACAAGGAAAAGGCGATTGAACAGCTACGTACCGGTATCGAGCCAGACGAAGAAACACTTGCGCTGAGGCTCGGAATGGATGTTGAAAAAACGCGGCAGCTTCTCCAGATGCGTAACCTGGGCGTCTCCCTTGATGCGCCCCGGTACGATGATGACGAGGGCACGTTACTCGACACCCTATCGGGCGACCCCTACGGAGGCACCGAGGATACGGCTGACCAGGCATCACTGCACAGATTCCTGGGCGATGCGGTCGCAGACCTGGAAGCATCCGAACGGCGCGTTGTCATCGCACGCTGGGGGTTGCACGATGGCCCCCCGCTGAGCCGCGCAGAGGTAGCGGACAGCATGGGAGTCAGCCGGGAGTGGGTGCGCCAGCTCGAGCGCTCGGCGCTCAGGAAGCTCAAGTCCCAGGACGCAGTTAAGGCGGCCTACGAGGACTACAGCGATGCTGGAAATTATTGAGGTCAGCGCTACGACAGTGTTCGGCTCCAAAGGTCACTGGTGACCCCGGGACAGGATATCGATCAGTGCACTGTCGAGGCTGCTGAAACGAAAGTCATAACCCGACTCGAGCAGTCGTGTGGGAAGCACCTTTTGGCCTTCCAACAGGAGTTCATCTGCCATCTCGCCCAGCAGAAGGCGCATGAGCGGGGCCGGAACTCCAACATTGAACAAGGTGCGTCTTCGCGCGCTCAAAATCTTGCAGAAATCCCGGTGCGTGACGGGCATCGGTGCCACCACGTTGAAGGGACCTCGGGCATTGGGATCATCAAGCAGGTGCAGGATGGCACGCACAACGTCGGCACGATGAACCCAACTCAGCCACTGGGCGCCGCTGCCCAACCAGGACCCCACGCCGAGGCGAAACGACCGCATCATCTCCGTCAATGCGCCGCCGTCGCGATCGAAGACGACCCCAAGGCGCAACGTAGCAACCCGCGCGGCGTCGCCTTCATAAACCCCAGCAGCGCTCTCCCAGGCCTGGCACAGTTCGGCCGAAAAGCCTCCACCAGGGGGCGAGTGTTCATCAAACACGGTGTCGGGGCTGGTACCGTAAAAACCCACGGCGCTGCCCGAAATAAGCACCCCCGGGGGGCAGGCCTGCCCCTTCATCCACGCCACCAGCCCCTGGGTGAGTCCCGCCCGACTGGCCACCATTTCTGCTTTGTAAGCCTCAGTCCAACGGCGCTCGGCCAGAGACGCTCCCGCGAGATTGATAACAGCATCGACGGGCGACGCTATCGCCTCCAGTGTCTGGACGAAATCCATACCCGGGCGCATTGCCTGGATGTTACGGGTCAGGACAGTAACAAGGTAATCCCGCTTGATCAGCTCGGGCACCAAAGACGATCCAATGAAGCCAGTGCCACCGGTCACCAGTACGTGCATAAAGACAAAGCTCCTCAGTCAGGTTTATGTTGCTGTCGCTCATCAATGGCGACAACCGACAGTGCTCTTACGTCGTATACGTAAAATGAATGAAACAGTGTCACAACTGCTGGATTTTTTTAGTCACCACCAACGCTGGGTGGTGCTGACGGGAGCTGGCGTCAGTGCGGCCTCGGGCATACCCACGTATCGAGATGGCGCTGGTAACTGGCTGCGCAGCAGACCCATCCAACATCAGGAATTTTTGGAAGATCCAGCCGCACGGCAGCGCTACTGGGGCCGATCCATGGTGGGCTGGCCCGGGATACGGGATGCTGCATGCAACGACAACCATGCGTCACTGGGCCTGCTTGAACAGGCGGGCCACGCCCTACTGACCATCACCCAAAATGTGGATCGATTACACCAGCGGGCAGGAAGCACAAAGGTCGTTGATCTCCACGGGCGGCTCGACCGGGTCAGTTGCCTCGACTGTGGCGCTCGATACCACAGGGACGAAGTACAGCGTCAACTCGAGCGCCTCAATCCGCACCACAAGACGCTCTTCGGCGCGGTCAGGCCCGATGGTGACGCCGACCTCAGTCCCGAGCAGGTTAAGGGCATCTGCGTGTGGGACTGTGCGGACTGCGGCGGTCTGCTCAAACCTGACGTGGTATTTTTTGGCGGATCAATTCCCAAAGCCCGGGTTGAACGCTGTACCAAGGCCATCGCGTCTGCAGATGGTTTATTGGTACTGGGCAGCTCCCTCCAGGTTTTCTCGGGCTTCCGCTTCTGCCGACTTGCGGTCGAGCACAGAAAGCCCCTGGTCATTCTCAATGAAGGTGTGACCCGCGCCGATACGATCGCCGACCTCAAAGTGACTCACGATGCGCTCGCCTGTTTTCGACAATCCGTCGACCTGTTGACCTCACGGGCCCGCACCCAGACTGCAAAAGGAATACACTATGTCTAAACCCGTCATTTACTGGTTCCGACAGGATCTTCGCCTGGTGGATTTGCCCGCACTCATCGCAGCGGCCAAGGCAGGGCCCGTGGTCCCCGTCTTCATCTGGGACGAGGAGTTGGGTGGAGAATGGTGCATGGGCGGCGCGAGCCAGTGGTGGCTTCACCACAGTCTTGGGCAATTGCACCAGGGACTCGAGCAGAATGGCAGCCGACTGATCCTGCGCCGGGGTGACACCCTTAAGGAATTGGCGCAGCTGCTCGAAGAAACAGAAGCCACTCAGGTGTTCGCCAGTCGACAGTACCAACCCTGGGCGGCTGGACTTGAACAGCAGGTACGCGATATGGCAGCGGGCCGAGGCGCCGACTTCAAACGGTACTCGGGCACACTACTTTTCGAACCCGAAACGGTCAGAACCGGCTCGGGCACGCCTTTCAAGGTGTTCACGCCTTTCTGGCGCGCCTGCCAGAAGCTGGAGGCTCCCGCCCTCCCCCAGCCCGTACCGCTGCTAAAAAAACCCGCGTCCTGGCCCAACTCGGCAAGCCTTGATGACTGGTCGCTCCAACCTCGAAAACCCAACTGGGCGTTAGGCTGGGAGAACCTTTGGAGCCCAGGTGAAATGGGGGCGAGCAAGGCCCTTCACACCTTTCTTGAGGGGCATGTGGCCGACTACGGCGACGGCAGGGATTTTCCCGCCCGGCCCAACACCTCGCGCCTGTCTCCCCACCTCAAGTTTGGCGAAATTTCCCCACGTCAGGTGTGGTGGGCTGCCCAGGCACTCAAAGAGGAACATGGGGCCCTCGGGGGCGCGGTGGATAAATTTCTCTCGGAAATTGGCTGGCGCGAGTTTTGCAACCACCTGCTGACGCTGTTCCCGGCCATGCCCGACCGGGCCTTCAATCCGAAATTTGAATATTTCCCCTGGCAGGCCGATCCACAGCTCATCAGGGCCTGGCAGCAGGGACAAACGGGCTATCCAATCGTGGATGCGGGCATGAGGGAGCTCTGGCAGACGGGTTTCATGCACAACCGCGTGCGAATGGTCGTGGCTTCTTTTCTCACCAAGCATCTGCTGACCCATTGGCGCATTGGCCAACAGTGGTTCTGGGACTGCCTGCTCGATGCCGATCTCGCCTCCAACGCCTGTAGTTGGCAGTGGGTCGGTGGCTCGGGAGCCGACGCGGCACCCTACTTTAGAATATTCAATCCCGTCGCCCAGGGTGAAAAATTTGATAAGGCAGGGGTCTATACCCGTCGCTGGGTGCCCGAGCTGGCTGAACTGCCCGATAAATATCTCTACAAGCCCTGGGAGGCACCCGAGCTGACCCTGGCGGCTGCGGGCATTGAGCTGGGTGGCAACTACCCCACCCCCATTGTCGACCATCGGGAGGCGCGCGAGGCCGCACTGTCTGCCTACGCCACGCTCAAAACCCTGGCCGTCTAGGCTGGGGTTCCGTCCTCCTCAATGATGGCCACCGCTCGGGTCCAACCCGCCGAGCCCCCTCTGACCTTGTGGGGAAAACAACTGACAGTAAAGCCCGAATGAGGCAGGGTTTCGAGGTTGTGCATTTTTTCAAGATGGCAATAACCTATGTCCCGGCCAGCCTTGTGACCCTCCCAAATGATGCTGGCATCACGCTGTTCGGCATAGCGCTCTGCGGTATAGCTAAAGGGGGCGTCCCAACTCCAGGCGTCCGTGCCCGTCACGCGAACCCCGCGCTCGAGCAGGTACATAGTGGCTTCATAACCCATACCACAGCCTCTATTGACGTAATCAGCCTGCCCGTAGGCCGTACCCGCAGCGGTATTGACCAGCACGATTTCCAGGGGGAGCAGTTCATGGCCGATCCTGTCCAACTCTGAAGCAACATCGCTCGCCGTTACCACATAACCGTCAGGTTTAGACCTGAAATCGAGCTTAACTCCAGGCTGGAAGCACCATTCCAGTGGTACCTCGTCAATTGTGATGGCCCGCTCAGGCTGACCGTCTTTACCATTCATGGTGCTGTGATAATGATAGGGCGCATCCAGATGGGTACCGTTGTGGGTGCAGAGCTCCACAAACTCCACCGCCCAGCCCTCAGCATCAGGCAGTTCATCGGTTTCCAGGCCCGCAAAAAACAGCTTTACCTGCTCGGCACCGGCATCATGCCGAACGTAATCAATTTTCGGCTGCATCATGGGCGGATCGCTGATCACATCGTTTTCCAGGTATATCGATAGATCTATGAACCGTCGGGCCATTACGCTCTCCTGAACGATAAAAAAACCAGAGTAACCCAGTTTGTTCTGTTCTGGGCGTCTGGGCTGTCAC
>CALKDK010000002.1 GCA_938084055.1 uncultured Luminiphilus sp. | reverse complement strand
GTGACCGCTACCGGCGCACCATCCGAACAAAACAGCGGTCAACGTGTCGAAATGGTGATCCCCCCCAGCGCCATGGAACGCTCCGGAAATTCGGAAAACTGAGCATGCCCAAGACACTGTCAGCAAGGAACCTGGCCAAGGCCTACAAGGGCCGGCCTGTGGTGAAGGATGTGTCCCTGAGCGTCAGTGCTGGAGAAATCGTTGGCCTCCTTGGTCCCAACGGCGCCGGCAAAACCACATGTTTTTACATGATTTTGGGTCTCGTAAAAGCTGATTCAGGCAGCATCCTCCTCGACGAGGAGAATTTGACTTTCCGCCCGATCCACCAGCGCGCCCGTGCTGGCATTGGCTACCTGCCCCAGGAGGCATCGATCTTCCGCAGGCTTTCGGTGCGCGACAATATCCTCGCCATTCTCGAAACCCGCAAGGATCTGGCAAGGCAGGATCGGGAAACAACCTGTGATGAGCTGATGCAGGAATTCAGCATCAATCATTTGCGCGACTCACTCGGCCAGGCCCTCTCAGGTGGCGAGCGACGTCGCGTGGAAATCGCCCGGGCACTGGCGCTCGACCCGGGTTTTGTTTTGCTCGACGAACCGTTTGCTGGCGTTGACCCCATTTCAATCAATGATATCAAGGGCATCATCAAGCACCTCAAGGAGCGCGGTATCGGCGTGCTGATCACTGATCACAATGTCAGAGAAACTCTCGATATCTGTGAGCGAGCTTACATCGTGGGCGAAGGGCATGTCATTGCCTCTGGGCACCCCGATACCGTCCTCGCGGATGCCAAAGTCCGGGCTGTCTACCTTGGCGACAGCTTTACTCTCTAGAGCGAGGCGAACCCGGGGGATGGGTTGCGCGCAACGACGCGTTGACGGCATCTAATGAGTGCTTGAATAAGCAAATAATGCGCCAATCATTGCGGGACACCGCAAGGCAGCGCTACACTGGACCCTGTCGCGTAGTAATTTGCGCCTGCGAGAGGTGTAATGAAGCAGTCACTGCAATTGAAAATGGGACAGTCGCTGGCGCTTACCCCCCAGCTACAGCAGGCCATTAAGTTACTGCAACTGAGCACCCTAGATTTACAGCAAGCGATCGAGGAAGCCCTCGAATCCAATCCCCTCCTCGAGCGTGAGGAGGAAGAACCTTCTGAAATGGGCGCTGATGCCGCGGTGGACTTCACGGCCGCCGCACCAGAGAACGATACCGGTGATGAGCTCCCCGTTGATACCCGCTGGGAAGACCTTCTTCCCTCCTCCGCGCCGGCCCAGACAAACGGTGATGGCGAGGGGAGCCAGTTTGCGGACCGGGATACAGAACCTGAAACCCTTCAGGACCAGCTTCTCTGGCAGCTGAACCTTACCCGTTTTTCAGAGACCGACCATGCAATCGCTCTCGCCTTCATCGACGCAGTGGATGCCAACGGCAGACTGACGCAAAGTCCCGAGGAAATACTTGAGGCGCTGCGCCTCCCCGACATTGAGCTTGATGAAGTGCAAGCAGTTTTGCATCGCCTACAACATTTCGAACCAACAGGAGTATTCGCGGCAGACCTGCGGGAGTGTCTGCTTTTACAGCTGAGGCAGATGGACGTGGAGACCCCGCACCGCAGCACCGCTGGGGCGATCGTTAACAGGCATCTGGACAGTGTCGCCACAGCGGACCCCCGCCAATTGTCCAGACGACTAAGAACAACGCCCGAGGATGTATTGGGTGCCCTGAATCTTATACGCTCCCTTGATCCAACGCCGGGCATCTCAGTGGGCGAAAGCACGACGGAATACATCATTCCCGATGTTTTTGTGAAGCGCAGTAATGGTCATTGGCGAGTAGAGCTAAACCCGGATATCGCACCGAAGTTACGAATCAATTCCCTCTATGCCAACCTTGTAAAGTCGGGCGGGTCGGCCAGTGATAAATCTTATGTGCAGGACAATCTGCAGGAAGCCAAAGTCTTCATGAAGAGTTTGCAGAACCGCAATGAAACGCTGCTCAAGGTAGCGAGCAAAATAGTGGAGCACCAACGCGATTTCCTCGAGTACGGCGAAGAAGGCATGCGTCCGCTGATCCTTGCCGATATCGCCCAGCAGATCGAGATGCACGAATCGACGGTATCCCGCGCGACGACAAGAAAGTATATGCACACGCCCCGGGGCATCCATGAGCTTAAGTTCTTTTTCTCCAGTCACGTTGCGACAACTGAGGGGGGTGAGTGTTCATCAACCGCCATCAAAGCACTCATACGCAAACTGGTTCAGGGAGAAAATGTCAAAAAGCCCCTGAGTGACAACAAACTTTGTGTGCTGCTGGAAGAGCAGGGGGTCATTGTGGCGCGCAGGACGGTAGCCAAATATCGAGAACAACTTCACATTCCACCCTCCAACGAACGAAAGCGGTTGGTGTGAAAGCAACAGAGAGTAGCCGGTAGCAAAGAGGAATGACCATGCAATTGACGGTAAGCGGGCACCACATTGATGTAACCGATGGACTTCGAAACCACGTCGAGGATAAGTTTGAAAAGCTGCAGCGACACATTGACCACATAACCAATGTCGAGGTCACCCTCGTTGTCGAGAAGGCCAGCCACAAAGCAGAAGCCAACCTTCACGTTTCGGGGGCCGACCTGTTTGCTTCTGCTGAGAGCGCTGATATGTATGCAGCCATCGACGCCCTAGCCGACAAGCTGGATCGGCAGATTATTAAGCATAAGGAAAAACAGAGGGGCCACTAAAGCATGGGATGCCTGGATAACCTGCTGACCCCGGACCGTGTGTTATGTCGACTGGACGCCGTGAGTAAGAAACGTGTGCTTGAACTGGCCGCAAACCATGTCGCCCTAACGGAGCTGGCTCTCGAAGAAGACCAGGTCTACTCTGGGCTGCTTGAACGGGAGCGCTTGGGCAGTACTGCGCTGGGATCGGGCGTTGCAGTGCCCCATTGCCGTGTCAGCGGTCTTCGGCAACCACTCGGCTGCCTGATTACCCTAGAGGAGGCGATAGACTACGACGCACCGGATGAAGTCCCGGTGGATCTGTTCTTCGTATTACTGGTGCCGCCGGATGCCGCCCAGGAACATCTGGACTTACTTGCCGAAGTAGCCAGGCGGTTTTCCGATGTGACGTACTGTCAGGGCCTACGTGATGCCGCCAGCGGGGACAGCCTGCTGCGCTCGGCGGTCGAGTCTGAGGCTGCGTAGCCTTGGAGCTGGTTATCATCAGCGGGAGGTCGGGCTCGGGCAAAAGTACCGCATTGCACCAGTTTGAGGATCTCGGTTTTTACTGTGTGGACAACCTGCCCGCCGCGCTGCTGCCCACCCTCACGCTGCAGCTGGAAAAGCAGCACTACCAGACTTTCCGCGGAATCGCGGTTTGTATAGATGTCCGAAACAGTGCCAATGATCTGGCAAAGGTGGCCCGGGTAATCAGGGCTTTACCGGATTCCATCAACAGCCAAATTCTGTTCCTCAATGCCAAGCCGGAAATATTAACCCAGCGGTTTAGCGAGACCCGTCGGCGCCATCCGCTGAGTAACGACGAGTGCTCACTACCCGAAGCTATTGCCAGGGAGAGTCAATTACTCGATGGACTGCTTCAGGAGGCTGACTGGGTCATTGATACCAGTGATCTGACACTTTACGACCTGCGTGGTTTGATCTCTTCGCGCATGGAAACACCCGATAGTGGCGGTATCTCGCTGCTTGTGGAATCTTTTGGTTTTAAACGGGGCGTACCTGCAGACGCAGATTTGGTGTTCGATGCGCGATTGTTACCCAACCCCCACTGGGAAAGTGCGCTCAGACCGCTAACGGGCCGTGATCGTCAGGTGGCTGAATTTTTGGAGGCCCACCCCCAAACAGCGGAATTTGCCAGCGACATTAGCCAGATGCTGCTGCGGTGGTTGCCCCTTTATGGGGAATCGCAGCGAAGCTATATGACAATTGCGATTGGCTGCACCGGTGGTCAACATCGTTCAGTCTATATTGCGGAACGCGTCTTTAAGGATCTCGCTCAGCAGCATGCCAAGGTCCAGATCAGGCACAGGGAACTCAGTACGATGGCAACGGGATGATTGAAAATACGGTAACGATTATTAACCGGCTGGGATTACATGCGAGGGCCGCAGCTCAACTTGTTGATTGTGCGGCCAGGTTCAGCAGTCAAATACAGCTTCGCAAAGACGGTCAGTCGGTGGATGCCAAAAGTATCATGTCAGTGATGCTGCTGGCAGCTGGACAGGACTCAGAGCTCACACTGAGTACTGCCGGTGAAGACGAGCTGGAAGCGATGGAGGCCATCGTGAATCTCATAAACAACCGCTTCGGTGAGCCAGACTGATTGCGCCCAACCCCCCAGATGCCTGAAAAATAGCCGCGTCATATTCACCGTCTAACTTGGTGCGCCGGGACACGCCGTCACGGATAATCCCCGGCTGTGGACGGAGGGCTGGCCGTGAATGCCTCGGTGAAAACAGAAAAACAGCTCGCGCAGCTCGACCGCGCACTTAACGCCGGAACCCTGGGTGATGTGGCGGGTATTGTGGGCGATCTCTCGCCCGGTGATGTCGCCTATCTGATCACATCCTACCCACCCCGTATCAGGCAGGTCCTGTGGAGCCTTCTGGAGCCAGAGCAGGAGGCCGATGTTCTCAATGAGCTGCCCGAAGAGCTGCGCAACCAGTTTCTGGTTGAAATGGAGCCCCGTGCGCTTGCGTCAATCGTAGGGCAACTCGACGATGACGACGTTGCCGATATCCTGCATGACCTGCCCGAATCGATAACCGAGCAGGTCCTTGGGATTATGGATGAGGCCGACCGTTCCCGCCTCGCCACCGTGCTGGCATTTCCCGACGACGTCGCTGGCGGGCTGATGAGCACCGACACGATCACAATTCGGGCGGATCTGACCCTGGATGTTGTCATGCGCTATTTGAGGCGGCACGCTGAAATCCCTGAGAACACAGACTGTCTGGTTGTAGTGAATCGGGAAGACCACTTTGTGGGTATCCTGCCCATTCGCACCCTGCTTGTGGCTGATCCGCGCCAGTCGGTACGGGAGATGATGGTCACAACTCGGGATGCCATTCCGGCACTACTGCCCGCTGCAGAGGTAGCACGGCTCTTTGAGCGTAACGATTGGATCTCGGCGCCCGTCATCGACGAGCAGAACCAGCTGCTGGGGCGCATCACAATTGATGATGTGGTGGACGTCATCCGGGAAGAAGCTGACCACTCCCTCACGTCGCTGGGCGGTATTGCTGATGATGAGGATACATTTTCCACAGTCATGCAGACGGCACCCCGAAGGGCGCTATGGTTGGGCATAAACCTCCTAACAGCGTTCATCGCCGCTTCGGTCATCAATATTTTTCAGGACACGATAGAGAAAGTTGTTGCCCTCGCAGTGCTGATGCCGATCGTTGCGTCTATGGGTGGCATCGCAGGAACCCAGACACTCACCGTATTGATCAGGGGGATTGCAATGGGCCAGTTAAACAGCAGAAACCAACGCTGGCTGGTCGGACGAGAAGCGATGGTAGGCCTTGTCAACGGAGCGCTCTGGGCCGTGGTCGTTGCGGTTGCAGCCTCGCTATGGTTCCAGGACTGGACCCTGGCCTTGATCATCGCGGCCGCCATGGTTATCAATCTACTGACAGCCGGCATTGCCGGGGCCTTGATTCCCCTGACCCTGAGGGGCTGGGGCATTGACCCTGCACTGGCCGGCGGCGTGTTACTGACTACGGTGACCGATGTCGTAGGCTTCTTGTCATTCCTCGGTCTGGCGGCCGCTTTTTATGCCTGATATTCAAGACGATGGAGTTCTCGGAGATAGCGGCGAAGAGCGCCCCAGCAAAAGTGCCAAAAAGCGCGCCATGACGGCGCTACAGGACCTCGGCACCCGCCTTGTGCAGTTGACGCCGGCCCAACTCGAACAGATTCCCATCGAAGATGCACGTCTCAGCGAAGCGGTACTGCAGGCACGGAAGATTTCCCAACGAGGAGGACGGCGTCGCCAACTGCAATACATCGGGAAACTCATGCGCACGATCGACCCGACGCCAATTCAAGCCGCCCTTGAAAAACTGGATGGCGTGCACCAGGAAGAGAGTGCCCGACTCCATCAACTTGAACAGTTAAGGGACACCCTTATTCGGGACGGCGATGCGGCCCTGGGCGCCGTGCTCGCTGTATTCCCTGACGCGGACAGGCAGCAGTTGCGTCAACTGGTTCGCTGCCTTGATCCAGAAGGACCCCGGGCAAAAGAGCAGGCACGCAAGCTGTTCCGATACCTTCGTGCGCTTCAGGAAGCATCGCTGGATGATTCCTGACTGCGGGCAGCGTCGTCGTCACCAGGGGCTGCCGCTGTGGCGGGTTCGCCGACCGCCCCCGATCCAGCGTCAAATATCCGTACAAACGTTACGTCAGGGTCATATAAGTCACCCGTGACAGAATAAACACCGCTACTCAGGCTTTTAACCTGTCGCTCAAATACCTTGCTCAACAGGTAGGCTCCCGCTGCTACCGGCAGCCCACCAATCAGGGCCGCCATCCATGGAATATTTTCCACCAGAGGCAGGGTGACAACGAGTTCACCATCAATTGTCTCCGCCACCAGATCGATGTCACTTGTGAAATTAAACCCGCCTCCAGTGCCACTGATGTCAAAACTGGGAATTTGAATACTGCCCGGCGCGAACAAAAAATCACCATCTGCGGCCCGAAATGTCACGCCCGGATCAAATATTCGAGTTACATCGGCCCGGCCAAAAAGCCCCGCAAGATTCAGTAGACTGAACACCCGGGCGGCACCCGTGGCGCTGGAAGAGACCGGCAGGAAAGATCCTTCGCGGAGATTCAATCGGGAAGTACCCGAGAGCCCCAGTAAATCCAGTTCGGTTGGTCCACCAGCCCAGGTCAAATCCGCCGTGATTTCACCTGATCGTGTTGTCGCGAGTGGTGCGATGGATAACTCATCAAAAGTGCGATTCACGTCGCCAAAATGCGCATTCAATGTCAACTGGCTGGCCCATCCACCCGCAGCACTTTCAGCCCACTTCAGGCTACTGCCATCCTGAAATTCAAGCCCTGCAAGCTGACCACGCACATCATCAATCACCAAAGCATCCGAAGCGCTCTGCAAGCGGAATCGGGCCGCACCCAAGGCCTTCCCACCATAGTACAGGTTAGCCAACGTCACGTTTATCGCTTGCGGTAGCTGTGGGGGACGTCGGGCGGCTTGCGCCGTCGCCTTGGTCTGACTGTCAGACGTAACGGTATTCAGGTCGGCGAGTTGATCGTAGTCCAGGGCATTGATAATGAGTGCTATATCACGGTCACCACTCGGAACGGTCAACTCGGCATCCAGCCAAGCGGTATTGATGCCCAATTGATACCAACTGGGGAAAGGGGTGACGTCAATGGTGATGTCCTCGACAGCGAAGGTACCGACAACGAGCTGCTGTATATCCAGGGCGTCGATACGCAATGGCCAGCTATCCCGTCCTGCATCGCCGGCAATGGCCAGCTCACCGAGGGTTCTGAGCCACGGATCAAGCTCTATGGGGCCGAGCTCGCCAAACAACTGAACACCTTCATTGCCCTCCCGGGGAGGGATTGCGGGCTGAGTCCTTGGCGTGAGGTCCACTGCAACACCTGAGATCGTGCCCGCGGTGCGGAACAACCGCGCCTGACCCCGACCTTGCCAGAAAATATCCCAGGGCAGCAGCGGGCCCGTGCGCAGCGTGGCCCTCAGAGGCGCTCGATCGGCCGGCTTTTTGCCATAGGGTGCAGGCAGGCCAATGGCCAAACCTTCAAGGCTGCTACCCACCTCGACATGCGCAACTTCCGCAACTGAAATGGCCACTTCCAGTTCTGTTTCACCCGAAAGCAGTGCTGCGTCGCTCGCAGCCCCCCCGGCAAGGGTCGTACCCCATGCCATCAGATTCTGGCCAGACACTCGAGAAGAAAAACGTGCATCGAATAATTTGCTGGGCTGTAACCCAGACTCTCCCTTTCCGATAATGGCAGTAAGCGCTTGGTCAAAAAACATTCCATGGAGGTCGCGACTGGCAAATCCCTCCTCAAAATCGTAGTCCAGTCCTCCAGTAACATCGTCGATCGCCAGCGACAGTATCCCGGAACCGACCCTTACTCCTGAAAATTCGGTGGTAACGCCTATCTGGGGATTTTGTAGGGGAGCGCGGATATCGAGTTTGAGATCAAGCTGCCCATCAATTGGGCCGGCCAGCTGCAGATCGTCCAGCACGACGCTGGCAAGGGGGTAAATTGGACTCTGTCTCAGCAGGCCGATCGCTGAATCACCCTCACCCCGGTAATTCCCACTAACCGCCAACTGCCCCGAGCTACGTCCCGCGTCGACCTCAACCGATACCTGACCGACATCCACTCCGTGAACATTCCCGCTGTTGCCCCATACGCTGACGCGGTCGGTATCAATAAAGAGCGTAGCGGACAATGCGCTGATCGCGGGCCAATCAGGCTGGTAGCGAATGGCGGCCTCGTTGATAGCGGCCGACAGTTGCATGGCCTGACGGCCAGAACCAAACTCTTTAAAACCACCACGCCAGATAAAGCTGATGTCAGACATTTCCCCACGCAGAATTGCCGTATCGAGCCACTCCGAAAGGGCGGGGGGAATTTTGTAAGGGATGTAGAGATGTCGCGCTGCAGTGGTAGCAGCTGGCACACCGACATCGAGATACATAGCGAGGGGCAGCCCCAAACCGGTTCCGGGTTTGAGCGGTATGTCCATACCGAATAGAACCTTGGCAAGATGGTTGCTGTGCTCGCCCTGCAAAATTCCGTTGTAGAGTTGCAGTGTATCGCTGTCCCAGCGCGCGGACAGCTGGCCCCGTACCGTATTCAGCATGATGGGATTGCGGTATACGAAGGGCAGATCCAAGGTGAAATCCGTGGTATCAATCCAGGCCGTCGCCCCAGTCTCAGAGGCAACAACTGTGCCGTCCATACCCAGCAGGCCCGGCACTTTTTTGCGCGGCTGTACCGAGATATCACGAGCACTGGCCGTCAGGGACCAACTCCGCAAGGGATCCGCAAAGTCGGCGATCCTGGCTTCGACTGCCGACAGTGAACCTGAGGGCGCCAAATCCGCAATAATTCCCGACTGTTGGTCGGGCAATAGCTGGCTGAGTGTGAGGACCCGCCCGAGGTGACCGAGATCAATGCCTGTTGAACTTATCTCCAGTGCCGTGTCGCGGCCACTGACCAGCAGCTTGTCGAGTGAAAAATCGGCCCCCCCCACTTCCACCCCAACTGACTGGAGGCGCGCAATCCAGGACTGTTCGGTCGAAGACAGTCCCGCCGTGAAATAGAGCTGGTCCAACTGCAGCTGTCGGCCTTCAGCCAGCCGCCACGATATGTCTGCCAACTCGGTGGCCAGGACCATCTCTGGCAATTGATTATCACCGTGGTACCAGAAGTCGATACCGCCGCGGGCCGTAAAGTCTCGACCCAACAGTGCGGCTAGCCATGAGGCATCAGGGATCTCCAGGTGTCCGTGTAGATCGCCACCAAAGCGTAGAGGCTGGAATATATCGCCCACGCCGGAACCCGATAAAGTCAGGGCGGACTGCCGCGGACCCCTCAAGTCCAGCTTGACCTGACGTTCACTGCCAGAACGACGCAGTTCGAGCGCAAGGGTCAGACGCTGGCGGGGCCCTTTACCATTATCCAGCCAGATTTCAGCAGCCTCCACAGTAACCTTGCGAAAGGCAGACAACAAAGCAGCCGCTACCCGCGATTGGTTACTGGATTCGGAAGCGCTGGTTTCGATGCCTGATACGCCGACTGGGACATCGGCGGAAATGCCGATGAGCCGCAGGGTGTCCAACCGGATTTCCCGAGCCAGTAACGTTGCCCAGGGGTCAATCGTGACCGAGGCATGATCGAAAGTGGCCGAGAACCCCTCGGGTAACAGGATTTGCAGGTCCTCCACCACGAGACTGGGCTGGAAATTTATGACGTCCCCGGAGAGATTGGTGAGGCGAAAATCAAGCCCGGTCTCCTCTGCAACCCAATTGACTATGGCATCCTGATAGAGGGGTGCTGTGTGCAAAATTGCCCGCGTGCCCGCCACATAAATAGCCAGCCCCACGACACCCATCAGCAATACCCGCCACAGCAGGTAGCCCAGCGCACGGTGCATCTTTTCGACGGAGGTTTTCATCACCACTCGGGCATCACGCCAAATCGAGCCAGCAGCCGCTTCGTCTCAGCAAGGGGGAGACCCACAACGGAGGAGTAACTCCCGTCGATGCGCTTCACAAATGTACCCGCCCTCCCCTGTATCGCATAGGCACCGGCCTTATCCCAGGGCTCATCCGTACCCAGGTAATGCTCAATATCGCCGTCAGATAACAGAGTAAATTCTACCTGGGTACGGATTACCCGATTTTCCATGCACTCCCCGCTCTGGACGGAGAGTCCCGTAACGACCTCGTGGCTGCGACCTGAGAGCTTTCGCAACATGGCCCGTGCATCGGCAGGGTCAGCGGGTTTACCCAGGATGAGCCCGTCAATGGTCACCGCGGTATCAGCCGCAATCACAAGGGCACTCCCGGCATTGACCGCCCGAGCTTTTGCCTCAGCCAGACGCGCCACATAGTCTGCCGGGGCCTCCGCCGGCAGCACAGCTTCATCAAGGTCAGGGGTCATGCAAATGAAGTTCCTGACCAATAAGCCCAGCAATTCCCTGCGCCGTGGACTGGCCGAAGCGAGCACAACTTCCATCACTGTACCTCGTAGTACCTTCGCAGTGCCCTGAGACTATTACGCACGGGTAACCAAAAGACCATCGACGCCACGGTAGGTGCCAAAAAAGCGGTACCCAGGTGCTGCCAGCCCAATAAGGTTTCCAGCCGCTGTTCGACCAGATGGACCACGGCCACCATCAAACCCACCACAAAACTTTGCTGCAGAACATCAAATTGACGCACCCTCTGATAGCTGAGCAAAAGCACCAGCACCGCAAGCGTGGCACCCACGGCGGTGGCACCTACGGGCGACCCATCCAATATATCTGTCGCTATACCAACCAGACAGGCCGACAGAACGCCCACACGGGCTGGCAGTGCCAAAACCCAGTAGAACAGAACCAGCATGGTCCAATCGGGCAGGTAACCGCGCCAGGAGACCGGCACCGGCAATGCCGAGATGAACAGGGCAAAAGCGACCGACACGAAAATCACCCAGGAGCCACGGGAAGCGATCACGGCTTATCACTGGCCCCCGGGCCAAGCTCAAGAGCCAGCATGACATGTCGACCGCGATCGAGCGGCGCGAGCGGCTCAGCGATGACCTGCGAGAAAGCTGAGCCTCTTTCGCTGATCACCTCAAGCACTCGAGCGACGGGGTAACCCGCAGGAAATAAACCACCCAAGCCTGAGGTAACAAGTGTGTCCCCCTCACGAATATCGGTCGTTGCTGCAATATGACGCACCACCAGGCGGTCAAGTTCACCGGTGCCCTCGGCAAGACCCCTCACGCCGCTTCGCAAAACCTGCACCGGGACGGCGTGCGTCGCGTCGGTAATGAGCAGGGCATTACTGGAATATTGCCCTACCTTCGTTACCTGCCCCATCAGGCCATCGGCACCGAGAAGGGGTTGCCCCAACATCACATTGTCACGAGCACCCTTGTCAATCACCAGTTCATGTCGTGACGGTGCTGCAGTGAGGGCAATAATCTCCGCCACCATCACCTCCCGTTCTATGGTTTCTGCCGAATTCAATAGCGCCCGATAGCGACCGTTCTCAGCCAGGACCGCCGCGAGCTTCTGGGTCTGTCCCTTGAGAACCAGATTTTCCTGCTGCAGGCGGGCATTCTCTGACCGCAGGGTGCTGTGGCTACGAAAAAATTCAGCAAGGCCCGATATCGCCGCGCCAGGTGCTGCAGCCACGCTATATATCAACGCAGCAGCATCCGTTCCAAGCTGCCGTGGACGCTCCAGAGCAGGATGATCACGAAGATAGAATAGAATCAGCAGACAGCAACCGACCGCCAGGGTAACCCGCCATCCCACATGTTTTTCTTTGAGAAAGAGTGGTTTTATCGTCGCCCCCGAAATCTTAGATGGTTACCTCGTTTACTCGGTGGAGAGCAAATCCAGGGCATGGCGGTCGACCAGTTCCAGCGCTTTGCCGCCCCCGCGGGCGACACAGGTCAGAGGCTCATCGGCAACAATCACCGGCAGTCCAGTCTCGTCCATAATTCGCCTGTCGAGATCGCGCAGCAAGGCTCCTCCCCCGGTCAAGACAATGCCCGACTCTGCAATGTCGGCGGCCAATTCAGGCGGGGATTGCTCCAGGGCCATCTTGATCGCCCTTAGAATGGATACCAGAGGATCCGCAAGGGCTTCCCGAATCTCATCGCTGTTCAAGGTAAAACTCTTGGGCACCCCCTCGGCCAGATGGCGGCCCCTGACATCAATCTCACGTAGCTCGCTCGAGGCATAGGCGCAACCCACCTCCTGCTTAATCCGCTCAGCCGAGGAATCGCCGATCAAACTGCCATAACGCCGGCGCACATACGCGACGATAGATTCGTCAAAACGATCCCCGCCGACCCGTATAGAGTCACGGTAAACCACACCGTTCAATGAAATGATGGCTATTTCCGTGGTACCGCCACCAATATCCACCACCATGCAGCCCGTGGCCTCATCGACCTGCAGACCTGCACCAATTGCCGCTGCCATCGGCTCCTCAATCAAACGCACTTCACGGGCGCCGGCACTCAGTGCCGACTCCCTGATCGCACGACGCTCTACCTGTGTCGACATACATGGAACACAGATGAGGACGCGGGGGCTCGGGCGAATAAACTGGGTCTCGTGTACCTTGGCAATAAAATGTTGCAGCATTTTTTCCGTGACCTGGAAATCGGCTATGACGCCATCTTTCAGCGGTCGAATGGCCCTGATATTCCCGGGGGTGCGACCCAGCATCCGCTTGGCTTCCCGACCAACGGCCTCTATGGTTTTCTGGCCGTTATGCAGTCGAATGGCAACCACCGACGGCTCGTCGAGAATAATGCCTTTGTCTTTTACGTAGATCAGGGTATTGGCTGTACCAAGGTCGATGGACAAATCGTTAGAAAAAAAGCCGCGCAGGCGCTTGAACATACTGTGGTCCCATGGAATCTACGCTGAGGCCACTGATACTTTCATATCAACTGTTACTTATGGCCACGGGTACTTGTTGTGGCGAAGGTTGCATCCCCGGCGAATGGCGAAAGTACCAAAAAATCAGGGAGTTCAGGCTTCGTCTTAATGTGGGAATGTATCAATGCAGGGGTTTTTGGGCAAGGTGAATCTGTGGTAGCTTGGCGCTTTTCCTTTGCCAGCGGAATCCCGCCATGTCCACGACCCCAGCGGATGTGCTCTCAGTAGCGCAGCTTGCACGACTGCGTATCGAAGAAGCTGCCCTCGATGATGTGACCGAGCGGTTCGGCCGCATTCTCGACCTCGTCGCCCAATTGCAACAGGTTGACACAGAGGGCGTGGAGCCGATGTCAAACCCCCACGACATGGTGCAACGCCTGCGGGCCGATGCAGTCACCGAGGACGCGCAGCGCGACGCGCTGCAACGTGTTGCACCGTCAGTCGAGGACGGCTTTTTCCTTGTCCCAAGGGTGATCGACTGATGTCTCCGAATGAGCTGTCCACTGCCACCGCGGTGGAACTGGCTGCTGCCCTCCGGGCTAAAACAATGTCAGCAGTCGAGCTTACGCAGGCCTGTCTGGCTACCATTGCCCGAGAGAATCCGGTGCTCAACGCAGCGATTACAGTGTGTGGGGAGCAGGCCATTGAGGAAGCAACAGCGGCAGATACGTTACTGCGCCGGGGAGATGGTGGAACGCTGACGGGCATTCCGTTACTGCACAAGGATATTTTTTGTACCCGTGACGTGGCGACTACCTGCGCTTCAAGAATGTTGGAAAACTTTATACCGCCCTATGACGCCACAGTCGTGAGCCGCCTGCGCGCAGCGGGCACGATCATGTTAGGTAAAACCAACATGGATGAGTTCGCCATGGGCTCCTCTACCGAAACGTCCGTGTTTGGCGAAACCCGCAACCCCTGGAATATACACTGCGTCCCCGGCGGCAGTTCGGGAGGAACCGCCGCCGCGGTGGCCGCTGGCTTTACACCCCTTGGCACGGGGACTGACACCGGCGGATCCATCAGGCAACCGGCATCACTCTGCGGCATTACAGGACTGAAACCGACCTATGGTCGGGTTTCAAGACTGGGGATCATCGCCTTCGCGTCATCCCTTGATCAAGCCGGACCCATGACCCGCACCGCTGAGGACGCGGCCCTGATGTTGCAGGTGATGAGTGGCCTGGATCCCGGTGACTCCACGTCGGCAGATATCGAGGTACCCGACTTTCGGGCCAACCTGGGGGACCCTATCTCCGGTCTGAAAATCGGCATACCCAAAGAGTATTTCAGCTCCTCACTCGAGCCCCGGGTTGCGGCTTCCATTCAGGCAGCCCTCGTGGAGCTCGAGCGGGAGGGCGCCGAACTGGTGGATATCGATCTGCCACATACTGATCAGGGAATACCCACCTATTACATCATTGCCCCGGCTGAGGCATCGGCCAATCTGTCCCGTTACGATGGGGTCCGCTTTGGATACCGGTGTGAAGCACCGACAGATTTAAACGACCTCTACGAGCGATCACGCACTGAAGGATTTGGTGAGGAAGTTAAACGCAGGATTCTGGTGGGCACCTATGCCCTCTCCACGGGCTTCTACGATGCCTACTTCAAGAAAGCCCAGCAGGTCAGGCGCCTTATCAGCGAAGACTTCAACACCGCCTTTGAAACCTGCGATGTCATTGCCGGGCCTGCTGCACCGGGCGTCGCGTTTGGCCTGGGCACAAAAACCACCGACCCATTGGCCATGTACCTTGAGGACATCTACACCCTGTCTGTCAATCTGGCCGGTTTACCCGGCATATCAGTCCCTGCGGGCCTGCTTGATGGCATGCCCGTCGGACTGCAGTTGATCGGCAGGGCTTTCGATGAAGCGACGCTGCTTCGCGTCGCTCACCGCTTTCAACTGCGCACTGACCATCACCTGGCCCGGCCTGTACCAACGGCGGTTAACCCTTGAACTGGGAAATGGTCATGGGCCTTGAGGTGCATCTGCAGCTCGCTACCGAGAGTAAGATATTTTCGGGCGCGGCCACTCGCTTCGGCGCCGAACCCAATGTCCAGGCCTGCGCCGTTGACTTGGGGATGCCCGGAATGCTGCCCGTGCTGAACGCCAGGGCAGTACAGTATGCCGTCATGTTTGGGCTCGGTGTTGGTGCCCGCATTGGCAAGCGCTCCGTCTTCGACCGCAAAAACTATTTTTATCCAGATCTTCCCAAGGGCTATCAGGTCAGCCAGTTTTTTGAACCCATCGTGTGCGAGGGGAAATTTGAGGTGCCTATGCCGGACGGTAGCTTGTTTCCCGTGCGAATTACGCGTGCCCACCTTGAGGAGGATGCTGGCAAATCCGTGCATGATGCCTACGCTGGCCAGACCGGCATCGACCTCAATCGCGCCGGAACGCCATTGTTAGAAATTGTTACCGAACCCGATTTTAGAACAGCCGAGCAGGCCGTAGCCTACCTGAAATCCTTGCATTCCCTGGCCACCTACCTCGGCATTTCAGACGGCAACATGGCCGAAGGGTCCATGCGTTGTGATGTCAACATATCACTGCGTCCCACTGGCACTGAAGTTTACGGTACCCGGACAGAGATCAAGAACGTGAATTCGTTTCGCTTTGTGGAAAAGGCGATCGCCGTAGAGACAGAGAGGCAAATGGACATACTGGAATCTGGCGGTCACATTGTGCAGGAGACACGGCTTTATGATGCTGATCGCAATGAAACCCGGTCCATGCGATCAAAGGAAGTTGCCAACGACTACCGCTATTTCCCCGAACCGGATTTATTACCCATCGTGCTCGATGATGCCTATATCGACAACATCAGGGCCGGGTTACCTGAGCTACCCGGGGCCAAACGGGCCCGTTTCATCGAAACCTATGGCCTGAGCGATTACGACGCTTCCCTGTTGGTGGACAGCCGCACCACGGCCGACTTTTTCGAGGCCGCAACGGACATCAGCAAGGCACCCAAACTCACTGCAAACTGGATACTCGGCGATCTGGCCGGCGCCCTGAATCGTGAATCCCTCGACCTCACCGAGTCGCCTGTATCCCCAGAAGCCCTCGCCGGCCTCATTGTTCGTATTGCCGACGACACCCTGTCCAGCAAACTCGCCAAACAGGTTTTTGAAGGTCTCTGGCTTGGCGAGGGGACGGCGGACGAAATCATCGAAGCTCGGGGGCTCAAACAGGTAACGGACACCGGTGCTCTTGAGTCACTGGTGGCACAGGTCATAGAGGGGCACCCAGACCAGGTGACACAATATCAGGCGGCCGATGAGGCCAAGCAGAAAAAACTGCTCGGGTTCTTCGTAGGTCAGGTCATGAAAGCGTCCAAGGGACAGGCAAATCCGCAGCGGCTCAATGGTTTGCTTAGGGCAATGCTGGATAGCGGTTAACTACCCCCCAGCTAACCTTCAGGGGGAACTCGTCCCTTGAGAAATTTCTCCCGATTCTCGCGTTTCTTCTCTGCGCTTTTACGCAGCAAAACATACACAGCACCTGTGCCTCCGTGGACAGGCTGGGCCGAATGAAATGCCTGGACCTCGTCGAGATCCTGCAACCAACGATTCACATAACCCTTGAGAACCGCGGTTTTTTTCTGCTCGGACTGACGGCTGCCCTTGCCGTGCAGAATAAGTACTGTCCGTAAGCCAAAGGTCATGGCCTCCAGTATGAAACTGTGGACATCATCCCGGGCCTGCCGCACTGACAATCGATGCAGGTCGAGACGGGCCTCAATTTCATAGCGTCCCTGCCGGAGTTTTTTATATACACCGTGCTGGATGCCCGGACGCTTGAAATCGAGCACATACCAGGCGTCCAACGGCTCAATGCCCTCGTCAACCAGCGCGTTGATGGGGCCATCGGGTCCACCCGTCGCCGCGAGACGACGGGCCGAACCGTTACCTTGGTCTTCCCTGCGCTCCAATCGCTCACGAGCATCGCGCTTGAGCGGCACCACGCCGGCCATCTCGGCCTGAAAGAGATCCTCATCTGACACCACAAGACTCCACATCATTAGGCTTTGGCACTTTATACTGCTACTCGTATGATGAGGGATCAGGGAGGATCATTACAATGAACGGCAACCCCATTACCGGTGCTGGCTACTTTTTTCGCGGACTGTCTATGTTGACGGACAAGCGCCTACGCGCCTTCGTCATTCTGCCACTACTGGCCAACGTCGGTTTTTTCCTCCTGATAGGCGGAGCAGCGTGGAGCTTTGTTGATGGTTTGGTTCAGGCCACCGAAGCGGCACTACCAGACTGGCTGAGTTTCCTTACCTGGTTGATCGCGCCACTTCTATGGCTCACAGGCGGCCTGGCCACGGGATACATCTCAACACTCATCGTGCTGCTGCTGACATCTCCGTTACACGCCCTTTTATCCGAAAAGGTGGAGGAGCAGGTCACCGGTCAGGCGGTGCCTGCCCTTGAGGGTATTGGCCCGGCCTTACTCGCTATTCCCCGGGGTATATTCAGGGAGATCAGGAAAATTCTCTATTACATTCCCCTCGCGCTGTTCGTACTCGTTATTTCTTTTATACCCGGTCTGCAGGCCTTCGCGCCCTTACTGTGGTTTGCCCTGGGGGCTTGGATGATGGGCCTGCAATTTGTCGACTATCCAATGGATAACCACCAGATGTCGTTCCGCGAGGTAAAAGTTGCCTGCGCATCACGACGCCTGAGCAGTCTCGGCTTCGGCGGGGTAGTCGCATTTGTTGCGGGCATTCCGTTGCTTAACCTTGTGGTCATACCCGCTGCAGTCGTGGGCGCTACCCTGATGTGGTGCGAGGAACTACGCCCGCGCCGACACCGCTGACGCTCAGTCCAGCAGTTCCTGGGGCGGCGGCACACATTTCAGGCGCTCACCGAGCAGGGCCTCTATATCGGGCAGCAGAAACGCATCGTCCTCACTGGCGAAGCTGATAGATATCCCGGTAGCCCCCGCCCGACCCGTTCGACCAATGCGGTGTACGTAGTCCTCCGGGTCCTCGGGTAAGTTGTAGTTAATGACGTGGCTGACTCCCTCGACGTGAATGCCCCGCCCCGCCACATCGGTTGCCACCAGGACCTTTATATTCCCCGACTTGAAATCGGCCAGCGTCCGCGTCCGCCGTGCCTGGGTAATTTCACCCGACAAAATGCCGCAGGAGATCCCTCCCTTGCGCAGTTTTTCGTGCAACGAGCGTACCTGATCACGTCGATTGGCGAAGACGATAGTTGACACAGCATCAGGGGAGCGCAGGATCCTCAGCAGAAATTTCAGGCGCTCATGACTGGTGACCAGATAAACCCGCTGATCAACCGTTGCCGTGGCCACCCGCTCGGGTTCGATCTCTACCGTCACCGGCTCAAAGGTCCACTGCTGGGCGAGATTGATAATATCCTGAGTAAAGGTTGCCGAGAACAAGAGAGTCTGGCGATCTTCCTTGCGCGGAGTTGCCCTTACGATCCGTTTGACCTGCGGTATGAACCCCATGTCCAGCATGCGGTCGGCCTCGTCCAATACGAGTGTTTCCACGCGATCAAGAAACAGGTCCCGGCGCTGCATGAAATCAATGAGCCTACCCGGGGTAGCCACCACCAGATCGACTACTCCGGACTGAATTTTCGACAGTTGTTTCTGATAGTCCGCTCCCCCGATGAGGGTCACCGTTTTCAGCCCGGTATACTTGGCAAGATCCTCTGCATCGGCAGCAATCTGCATAACCAGCTCCCGGGTTGGCGCAATAATGACCGCGCGGGGCTCGGCGAGATAACGCTCACCATCCAGCGTGTTACACAGTAGATCATTGAAAATCGTGATCAGAAATGCCGCCGTCTTACCCGTGCCTGTTTGGGCTTTGCCGATCGCATCGTGCCCCTGCATGGTATGGGGCAGAATTTTTGCCTGTATCGGCGAACAGTACTCGAACCCCAGATCGGCCACTCCGCGCAGCAGGGAAGGCTCAAGATCAAGGTCATGGAAGCGCGTGTGACCATCGAGGGCTTCGACAACAAAACTGCTTGGGTCCCAGGATTTGTCTTCGCCATTGCGGCTGGATTTGCTCAAAATTGTACTCAGTAAAATATGCGGTGGCAGAGTCTAGCACAGCTCAAGCCGTGCTAAATTCCATCTGTCGGAGAGGATAATCAGCTTGGCTTCAGCACGGCTCATCACAGGCACACTTTTTCGCAGGGAGATGCGTCAACTCCTACGGATAGCCTTCCCGCTATTCATCGCCCAGAGCGCCCAAATGGGGACGGGGGTGGTGGATACGATAATGGCAGCGCGCTACAACGACCAGGATCTGGCTGCGATCTCAATTGGCATCAACATTTGGCTGCCCATCTACCTGCTTATCCTCGGTACCATCTTTGCGACTGCTACGATCGTTGCCCAGGATTTCGGTGGCGGGCGCATTGAGAAAATTCGCCAGCAGCTCCCCCAATCCCTCTGGGTCGCGGTATTTCTGGGCGTCACCCTCAGTCCCCTGCTCTGGTACGCAGACCCGGTACTCGCGCTGCTGGGGCTCAACCCAACGACACAACAACTCGCCCTTGATTACACCCAGATGGTAGCCCTGGGTATGCCGGCGACGGCGATTTTCCAGGCGTTGCGCTATCACACACAGGGTTTGGGAATTACCCAGCCCTTCGCCTTTGCCGCGGTCGCCGGATTTCTCGTCAACGTGCCGCTGAATTACGCGTTCATTTTTGGTGAGTGGGGTGCTCCCGAGCTCGGCGCGCAAGGGTGCGGGATCGCGACCGCTATTTCCATGTGGTTGAGTGTTTTTCTGATCGGCGGCTATGTCGTGCGTAGCAAGACCCTCCAGCTGTACCTGCCCGAGTGGAAACCCGTTGCTCCGGACTGGTCAAAAATAGGTGAAATACTGGCTGTCGGCGCACCTATCGGCCTCACCTTCTTTTTGGAGATGGGTGTGTTCAGCGTCATCGCCCTGCTGGTCGCCTCTTTGGGTGACACCGCTATCGCCTCGCACCAGATCGCATTCAACGTTTGGGATCTGTTTTACATCCCTATGCTGGCACTGGGTACCGCCATGTCAACACGGATAGGCCACGCTATCGGCGCAGGGTGGCGGGAAGGAATCTACCGGGCAATGATTGTTGGGGGCGCAATATCGGCCGTTGTCGCCCTGGGGACAACCCTGCTCCTGCTAACCTACCCGAGCAGCATTATCGGCATCTATACCGACGCCAAGGACATACAGGTACTGGCCACGCGGCTACTGACACTGTCTGCCTTTTTCATCCTCATTGACGGCGCCCAGATTGTGGGCTCGTTCATCCTGCGGGCCTTCAAGGAAACCCGATTTCCCTTCATTATGATGGTGATTTCCTACTGGCTTGTTGCCCTGCCTCTGGGATGGTGGCTCGGCATTGAGTTACCGGACAACCCCAACGACGGCGCCGCGGGCTTCTGGTATGCCACCATCACCGGCATCAGTGTCTGCACAGTGCTGATAGCGGCCCGGATTTGGGTAATATTGCGCCGAGCCCTCCCGGTCGCCTAGCGCCCCCCGCTGAGCTTCGATAGAACCCTAGTGCCCAGCTGACCGATCGGAAGATCCGCAAACCGAACAGTCCGTTCGTTTCTCCACCGCGAGGGCGACCGTCTCATTGTTACGAAAATCATAGTGCCTGAGTAGACCCCACCGGACTGTCGCTACGCCGGACAGGGCCCCCAGCAGGTCGAGCACCTGCTGCAGCGCCACCATACCCACCACGGGGCCCAATATACCCAATGTGGCACACCCGCCCTCACGCATGTCAGCCTCAGGGGCCAGGCAGTGATAACACCCCTCAGACCGGAGGCCGGAGAAAGCAATAGCCTGGCCGGCCATTTGCACGGCGGCCCCCATAAACCAGGGAATCTGATAGGTCGCTGTAATCCGGTCAATCACCAGACGCGCTCGGTGGTTATCCGTTCCATCCAGTACCGCATCCGCCTCGCCAACGAGAGCCGGCCCCGAGGCAGGGTCAAAGGCAATGGGACGGCTTTCGACCTGCAAATCGGCATTCATACGACGCAGCCTCACCGCCAGCACATCCGACTTGAATTGCCCAATGTCATCCTCGATATAGGCTACCTGGCGAGGCAAGTTACTGAGCTCAATCCGGTCCGGATCAACCAGCACGAGCCGACCCACACCAGCACCAGCAAGATATTGCGCCGCCAGTGACCCGAGACCACCGCAGCCGACGACCACAACCGACGATCCGGCCAGGCTCTCCTGACCATCCAGTTCAAAACCGGGCACCAGAAGCTGTCGGGAATAACGTTCGAGGCCACGATCATCCATCAGGGCCGGCACCCATAGGTCACCCGCTCGTGACCCGCAAGATCACGCCGCGTCTCTACAGCCTGCCAGGCATGTCGCTGCATCAACTCGCGCACCGCGGCACCCTGGTCCCAGCCATGCTCGATCAGCAAGCCCCCACCGGCAGATAATGCCGCCTGCCCGCCCTCAATGATGTGCCGGATACTGTCCAAGCCATCAGTACCGCCGCGCAGGGCCACCGCGGGCTCGGACGGCAAATCACCAGATTTCAGGTGCGTATCATCGTCACGAATGTAGGGCGGATTGCTGACAACAAGGTTAAAACGGCGATCGGAGACCGGCTCAAACCAGGACCCCTGCAACCACTCGACCTGCAGCCCCAGGCGCTGCCCGTTGCAGCGAGCGACCGACAGGGCGCCGGCACTGGCGTCCACACCGGTGATCGAACAGTCGGGATACTCGTGCTTGAGGGCCAGGGCAATAGCACCACTGCCCGTGCCCAGATCGAGACAACTGCCCCCGGGTGTTTTACCCAGGAGAGTGGCCCCCCATTCCACCAGCACCTCGGTATCGGGCCGGGGTATCAGAACCTCCGGCGTAACCCGCAGCGGCAGGGACCAAAATTCCCGCTCGCCCAGAATATACGCAATGGGCTCCTTCGCCCTGCGCCGCCTGACCAGATGGGCGAAGGCCCGTTGATTCTCCTCCGCCAGCGGTGCATCACCGTGAGCAAAAAGCCAGGCCCGGTCTTGATCCAGCACGGATAGCAGCAGCAATTCGGACTCTCTCCGGGGTAAGCCGGCCTTTTTAAGCAGAGCCTCTACAGTAGTCACTCTGAGGAACCCAGTGCGGCCAACTGGTCGGCCTGATGCTCCGCACGCAACGGCTGAATCAGGGCATCCAAATCACCCTGAACAACCTCGTCAAGCTTGTAGAGGGTCAGGTTTATGCGGTGATCGGTAACCCGGCCCTGGGGAAAATTGTAGGTTCGGATTCGCTCAGACCTATCTCCACTACCCACCAAATTACGCCGTTCGGCCGCCTGCTCACTCATGGCTTTGTCTTCTGCGGCACTGAGCAAACGCGCCTGAAGCAGTGACATCGCGCGGGCACGGTTCTTGTGCTGGGACCGCTCATCCTGGCATTCCACAACGACACCGGTTGGCAGGTGGGTAATACGCACCGCTGAATCCGTGGTGTTGACGTGCTGTCCCCCGGCGCCCGAGGAGCGAAATGTATCGATCCGCAAATCTTCCTTGCGGATATCGATAGCCTCTACATCGTCTGGCTCGGCCATTATTGCGACGGTACATGCGGAGGTATGAATACGTCCCTGGGATTCGGTCTCCGGCACCCGCTGGACGCGATGTGCCCCCGACTCAAATTTCAGATGGGCGTATACATCTTCACCGATGACCCGGGAGATCACCTCTTTAAATCCGCCGTGGTCACCGGAGCGCTCGGAAATAGTCTCTATGCGCCAACCCTTGGCCTCTGCATAACGGCTGTACATGCGGAACAAATCGCCGGAAAAAATCGCCGCCTCGTCCCCGCCAGTTCCCGCCCTGATTTCCAGATAGACATTTTGACTGTCCCGCTGATCCTGTGGGAGCAGCAAAATCTGCAGGTCCGCCTCGAGTTGTTCGGTCAATTTACTGGTCGATGCAAGCTCCTCTGAGGCCATCTCGCGCACCTCAGCATCAGAGTCAGACAACATTTCCCGCGCCGCCGCAGCGTCCTCGATCGCCTGGCGGTAAGCCGTAAAAACCCCCACCACCCGATCCAGTTGGGCGTATTCCTTGGAAAGATCGCGGAACAACCCGTTATCAGCCGCTGTTTCCGGATCGCCGAGTAAGGCCGCCACCTCCTCATGGCGATCCACAAGGCTGGCCAGCTTCGCAGTCAGGGATTCTTTCACTGCAGGGTAGGCTTCTCGTCTTCAGCCTCAAGGCTGTCACCCAGGCCAAGCAGGGCTTTGGCACGACTTACCTGACCATCATCACCCTCACGCGCCACCTGCCGCAGACCCGCAGTAGGCGCGTGGATCAATTTATTGGTCAGGTCTCGGGCAAGACGCCGCATCACCTCCTGTGCCTCGTCACCCCGATCCATCGCCTTGAGAGCCTTGGAGAGCTCCACCTCCTGAATGGCCAGGGCAGACTCACGGAACGTGCGCACCACGTCAGCGGACTGCCGGCCACGAATATCCCCTTCGACAGCAAGAATGCCATCACTGATGATGCTGTCTGCCTTGTTGGCCTCACTGGCACGCAGTCGCAAGTTTTCTTCTATGACATCCCGAAGATCATCTACCGAGTACAAATAGATATCAGAGAGGTCCGCAACCTCGGCCTCAATATCCCTGGGTACCGCGAGATCAATGAGCAGCATGGGCCTGTAGTGTCGTTCGCGCAGGGCACGCTCTACCGCCCCTTTACCCAGAATAGGCAACTGACTCGCCGTTGAGCTGATCACAATATCCGCCTCTGGCAGTCGCTCGGGGACATCTGCCAGCATGACGGCCTGGGCATCAAATTGCTCCGCCAGCGACTCCGCCCTGGCGAGGGTACGGTTGGCAATAATGAGGCTCCCAAGACCGGCGTCACACAGATGCCTGGCCACGAGTTCAATGGTTTCACCAGCACCCAACAGCAGCGCGGTGCGTTTGGCCAGGTTTGAAAATATATGCCCTGCCAGGTCCACTGACGCATACGCCACGGAAACGGGATTTTCCCCTATGGCAGTATCCGTCCTGACCTTTTTGGCAATCCGAAATGCCTCCGGAAAAAGGCGCTGCAATCGAGTTCCCACCGCGCCTGCTTCCTCTGCGACCGCAAAGGCTGATTTAAGTTGCCCAAAAATTTGCGGCTCACCCAGAACCATGGAATTCAGTCCGGCTGCCACCCTTACCAAATGCGTCAGGGCCTGCTTTCCGTGGTGGCGGTAGGTACAGGTAGACAGGGCATCAGAACTGACACCGTGGTGCTCGCTGATCCAGCTCACGAGGGCGTCACTGGCCCCCATGGGATCCCCTGAGGTCGACATTACACCGTAAATTTCTGTTCGGTTGCAGGTCGAGAGTATGACCGCCTCATGCAAGGGCACGCTCGCCAGCGCATGGCCAAGGGCTGTTGGAATATTTTCAGGGGCAAAAGCCACCGTCTCCCTGATTTCGAGAGTAGCGGAGTCGTGATTGATGCCGACGGCAATCAGATCCTGAAACACAATAGCCATGTCTTTGCCCAACTTGTACGACAATGATAGCAAGAAGCCCGCTGGCATGCCGCGTATAATGTGCCGCGATTAATGGGTTTGCTTTGACCTCTGTGTCATCATTGAGTTATGAAAAATAGCCATATTTCACCGCCTCTGCTTGGTTTGGCGCTGCTCGCCATGAGTGCCTGCCAGACAGCACCGTCGCCACCACCGGCTCCATTACTGGAAACCGAGCAACGGACTGTGGCTGAAAACATCGGGGCGGCGCCCGACCGTCTCGTGCCCGCGCCTGAAACTCCCATCCCCGCAGAGAGCCTGTACCCGCTGCTCCATGCCGAATTTTTGCTTCGGGACCGCCAGCTGGATGCTGCACTGGCAATACTGACTGCCGAGGCCCTTCGCCTTGGAGACGATGAGCTGACCCGAAGGGCCCTGCGACTGGCCGAGTTTCGTCAGGATGATGCCAGGGCTCTGGCGCTCGCCATCAGGCTGTCCGAACAGGACGGCGATGATGCCGCAGCTGCAACCACCGCCATGGGGTTGTTAATAAGGGCTGGCAAACCGGAGGAGGCTCTCGTTTTCGCGCGGAAGGCAAAAGAGCGGGGTGCACGTATCAACGCACCTGCTTTGCTGGTTTCGTGGGATTCATTACCGCCAGACAAGCGTCGGGGTATCGCTGTTGCCGTAGAGGCGCTGGCACAGGACTGGCCCGAGGACCAGGATATTGCCATCGCACTCGCCTACCTGCGACGCGCCCAGGACGAGCCCGAGCAGGCGCTGGCCGCCCTTGAGCCGGTCCTTGACGCCAATCCCGATGAGGAGCGAGCGCTTTTGCTTTGGAGTCAGATCAAATTGGACGTTGGCGCCGACAAACCTTTCATAAAAATTGAGGCCGCCGTCAAACGCAATCCCGAAAACGAGGCCATGCGACTCCAGTTTGCGCGCTTGCTGGCCAGCACCGAAGCGCTGGAGGAAGCTCGCGAGCAATTTGCGATTCTGCTGACCCTATCCCCACGCAATGGAGATTACCTGTTTTCCCTTGCACTGATTGAGATCGAAGCCAAGGAGTATCAGGCTGCCAAAGTTAATTTACAGGCCCTCATCGACCTGGGGCAACGTCCCGACGAGGCCCATTACTATCTTGGCCGGGTCCATCAGAGTCTCGATGAAGAATCTGCCGCCATTACGGCATATGATCAGGTGGGTCCGAGCCGGGAGTTCTTCGATGCGACACGGCGTGCCGCCGAACTACGGCTCGATAGCGGCGATACAGGGGATTTCCGGGACGGCTTTCGTCGCACCCGAGCCAGAAACCCAGGACAGGCTGAGCAGATTTATGGCATAGAGGCTGAGCTTCTCCGTGACATTGAGGAGACGGAGCTGGCCATAGAGGTTTATACCGAGGCGCTGGATCTTTTCCCTGAATCAATGTCACTCCGCTACGGTCGAGCCATGACTAACGAGTCGCTGGAAGACTTCACCGGAATGGAACAGGATTTGCGGGCCATTCTGGAACTGGAGCCCAACAACGCCACGACGCTCAACGCCCTGGGATACACACTTACCGTTCACACGACTCGCTATCAGGAAGCAGCCGTGCTCATTGAGAGGGCGCTTGAACTCTCACCCGGTGAGCCGGCCATTCTCGATAGCCTGGGCTGGGTCTATTTCAAACTGGGCAGAATTTTACAGGCTGTAGACCTGCTCAAGGAAGCCTATGCATTGTTCCCCGACCCTGAGGTGGCGGCCCATTTGGGGGAAGCACTTTGGGTCTCGGGAAAGGAGCAGGATGCCCTTGCGATATGGCGAACCTCGCTCGAGCAGGCGCCAGAGGCATCCCACGTCACCGACACATTGGAGCGACTGGGCGTCAGCCTGGACGTCTCCCCCGTTGACTAAACTGGTTTTCCGATGCAGCGCAATACTCTACGCCGTCGTCCTGGCGAGCTGTGTCTCCGCACCTGATCCCACGGGCATACCGGCCCTTCAAATACCAAAAGATGCAACGGGCTGGTCAGTACAGGGCAAAGCAGCACTCACCAACGCTGAGGGTACCCAAACTATTTCTGTGCGCTGGGTTCACCCTGACCATGAAAATGACCGGGTGCGACTTTCCGGGCCCCTGGGCGCGGGCGCGATCGAGCTCTACCGCACGGGAGAACGTCTTTACTGGATTAATGATGAACTCGAACAACCGCTCAGCGCTCTGCCCATGCACAGCGAGGCACGCAGCGCCGCACTCAACTTGCCGCTGGCGACGGTGAGCAATTGGCTGCTTGGCTATCCGGACGACGTCGATGGCTGGACCGTCGATGTTACGCAGTGGCAGCAGGTTGATGACTGGCGCTTACCCCGAAAGATCCAGGCAACCCGGGCTGATACCTCCCTAAAGCTGGTGCTGCTCAGCTGGAACCTGGCGGTTATTCCTTGAAACAGAACGCCATCACAGCGTTATCCCCTGCGAAACTGAATTTGTTCCTGCATGTCACGGGGCGTCGCCCCGATGGCCATCACAACCTGCAAACCGTTTTTCAATTGCTGGATTGGGGTGATGACATGCGCTTCTACCCGGAGCCCCACGGTGGCTGCACGCTGGCGTCTGACATGCCAGGGGTAGCGCCCGAGGATAACCTCATCCTCAGAGCCGCCAACCTGATTACCCGCGCAGGCAATGGTGGCACCGGGGTGCGCATTGAGATTGACAAGCGCATTCCCATGGGTGGGGGCCTTGGCGGTGGCAGTTCCAATGCGGCAACCACCCTGCTGGCGCTCAACCAGTTACTGGGCCTTGGCCATTCAGTAACCGATCTCGCGCGGATGGGGTTGGAACTGGGTGCCGACGTGCCGGTATTCGTGTACGGCTCGAGCGCGTGGGCCGAAGGACTCGGGGATTTATTGACCTCGGTAGAGCTCCCGGAGTGCTGGTACGTCATCCTGAGACCCGACTGCCATGTGAGCACCGCACAGATCTTTAACGCCCCCGAATTGACAAGGAACACAGCGCCGATCACAATGTCCGCCTTTTTCGCGGGGGGTGTCCGCAACGATCTGCAGCCGGTCGTTGAGGAGCGCTTTCCGGAAGTGCGTAAAGCGTTGAAACTTTTAGGGAAAACAACGCCTGCAATGATGACTGGTAGCGGCTCCTGCGTGTTTGGCAAGGTAGACACTGAACGCAGGGCTCGCGCGATCGCCGCCGCAATGCCGGGGTCGATGGCACCAGTGGTGTGTCGGGGCATTAACCGAAGACCTACATTCATCACGCGCTGATATTGACGTTTCATTGGGGTGTCGCCAAGTGGCAAGGCAGCGGGTTTTGATCCCGCCATTCGCAGGTTCGAATCCTGCCACCCCAGCCAATTAACCGGATTTTCAGGACAACGAGGCGCCGATCATGTCATCCAAGATTATGGTCTTCACGGGGAACGCCAACCCCGAACTCGCACGTATGGTTGCGGACCGCCTTTACCTGACTCTGGGTGCAGCCCAGGTCGGCAAGTTTTCCGATGGCGAAATCACGGTTGAACTCAACGAAAACGTGCGTGGCAAGGATGTGTTTGTCATCCAGAGCACCTGCCAACCCACCAATGACAACCTGATTGAACTCGTCTTGATGATTGACGCTCTGCGTCGAGCGTCTGCGGGGCGCATCACAGCGGTCGTGCCCTACTTCGGTTACGCGCGGCAGGATCGCCGGGTTCGGTCAGCCCGCGTACCGATTTCCTCCAAAGTTGTTGCCGATATGATGGCGGCGGTCGGCGTTGATCGGGTGCTGACCGTAGATCTGCACGCCGAACAGATTCAGGGGTTTTTCACCTGTGCGGTGGACAATGTCTATGCGTCCTCGGTTTTGAACTACGACATCAGTCGATGCAATTACGACAACCTAATGGTTGTCTCACCGGACATTGGTGGTGTGGTGCGCGCACGCGCAATAGCCAAGCAACTCGACGACGCAGAGCTTGCCATCATCGACAAACGCCGGCCCCAAGCAAACGAGGCCGAGGTCATGAATCTCATAGGGGATGTCGATGGCAGGACCTGTATCATGGTCGATGACATGGTCGACACCGCAGGAACATTGTGCAGTGCGGCCAAGGCGCTAAAGGAACGCGGCGCTATCAAGGTTGTGGCGTACTGTACCCATGCCGTGCTTTCCGGCAAAGCCCTCGACAATCTGCGTAACTCGCAGCTCGATGAATTAGTGGTCACTGACAGCATTCCGCTGTCGGATGAGGCGAGGGGCTTCTCCAACATCCGCCAGCTCACCATCAGCGACCTTCTGGCTGAATCAATACGCCGGGTCAGCAACGAAGAATCAATCAGCGCGCTGTTCGACGAATAATCGTCGGGCAGTGAAAACCCACCCACCACAATACCGGTCGCAGGGAACGTGGTGTTATTAAAGGAGACAGACCATGTCTGAATCTTTCGAAGTACAGGCCGAAGTTCGGGCCGACGAAGGGAAAGGTGCGAGCCGCCGCCTGCGTCGACTCGAAGGAAAAGTACCCGGAGTCGTTTATGGCGGTCAGTCCGCCGCTCGAAGCATCAGTCTGGTTCGTAAGGACCTGGAAAAGATGTTGGAGAGTGAAGCGTTCTACACGTCGGTGCTCAACGTCAACATTGACGGCGACACTGAGAGTGCGATCCTGAAAGATGTCCAGAGGCACCCTGCCAAGGGCTTCCCCATGCACGTCGATTTTTTGCGTGTGCAGGCTGACAAGATCATCAAAATGAACGTACCCCTTCATTTCACCAACGAAGAGGACTGCAAAGGGGTCAAGCTGGGTGGGGGTATGGTCCAGCATCAGGCCACAGATATGGAAGTACAGTGTTTACCGGGTGTCATACCCGATTACATCGAGGTGGATATGACCGATGTCGACGTAGGCCAGATCGTTCACCTCTCTGACATCACCCTTCCCGAGGGCGTGGTTTCCACAGCACTCGCGCTCGGTGAAGATCACGACCTCGCTATTGCCGCCGTTATTGCTCCCAAGGGAAGCAAAGCCGATGACGATGACGATGACGTCGAGGAAACCATTACCCCAAGTGAGGGTGAGGAACCCGCCGGGGAAGCGTGAGCCGTTATTGTGCTGACTATCCAGCTCATTGTTGGGCTTGGTAATCCCGGCAAACCCTATGAAGGCACCCGTCATAACGCGGGTGCTTTTTTTGTGGAGGAAATTGCACGACGGTGTGGCTCGACGCTGACGTCAGAGAGCAAGTTCCACGGCGATACCAGTCGAGTTAGCTTCGCCGGGCAAGCGCTGCGCTTGCTGCGCCCCAGCACGTTCATGAATCGCAGCGGGCGTGCTGTGGCCGCCCTGGCCAACTTCTATCGTATCGCGCCGGAGTCAATTTTGATCGCCCATGATGAATTGGATATAGAGGCTGGTACAGCGCGGTTCAAACAGGGCGGCGGTCACGGCGGACATAACGGCCTGCGTGACATCATCCCAGCCCTGGGTGGCAGTCGTGATTTCCATCGGCTGCGTATTGGCATCGGTCACCCCGGCCAAGCCAGTGACGTTTCGGACTACGTGCTGGCCAAGCCCAGCAAGGCAGATCGGCAGGCCATCGATGCCATCATCGATGAAGCTGTATCCAGTCTGCCCCTGTTACTTGGGGGCGATGCTGTGAAGGCGATGACTCGCCTGCACAGCATCGACACCGCGCAGCCTCCTGCGCACTGATACCCACTGAAGGATTGAGGAAGACGTTATGGGCATCAAATGCGGCATTGTCGGTTTACCCAATGTTGGCAAATCCACGCTGTTTAATGCTTTGACACAGGCGGGGATCGACGCGGAGAATTTTCCCTTTTGCACCATCGAACCCAATGCAGGGGTCGTTCCTATTCCTGACCCAAGGCAACACGAGATAGCCGCGCTGGTAAAACCAGAGCGCGAAATAGCAGCGACCATGGAATTCGTCGATATTGCCGGTCTGGTTGCCGGCGCCTCCAAAGGCGAGGGCCTCGGCAACCAGTTCCTGGCCAATATCCGTGAGACCGATGCCATTGCCCACGTGGTGCGCTGCTTCGAGGACGACAACGTTATTCACGTAGCCAACAAGATCGACCCGCAGGCTGACATCGAGATCATCAATACCGAGCTGGCACTGGCGGACTTGGAATCCTGTGAAAAACAGCTGTCCAAGGTGATCAGGACGGCCAAAAGCGGCGACAAGGAAGCCGTCGCCATGAAGCAGCTGCTGGAAACCAAATTACTGCCCCAGCTCAATGAAGCCCAGCCCATTCGCGCACTTACCCTCGATGCGAACGAGCAGGTGCTGCTCAAGAGCCTGCACCTGCTGACCACCAAGCCTACGCTGTATATCGCCAACGTCGCCGAGGATGGCTTTGAAGGTAACGGACACCTTGAAGCTGTGCGTGCCATTGCCGTGTCAGAAGGCGCCGAGGTAGTCGCTATCTGTAACAAACTGGAATCGGAAATAATCGAACTTGAGGACCATGAAAAACAGGATTTCCTCGAGGACATGGGTATGGGGGAACCGGGGCTCAATCGCGTAATTCGCGCGGGTTACAAGCTGCTCAGTCTGCAGACCTACTTCACTGCTGGCCCCAAGGAAGTTCGGGCCTGGACCGTGCGCGTGGGTGCAACAGCTCCCGAAGCAGCTGGCGTCATTCACACCGATTTTCAAAAGGGTTTTATCAGAGCTGAGATCGTGGGATATGAAGATTTCATAACCCACCGGGGCGAGCAAGGTGCCAAGGATGCTGGCCGCTGGCGTCTTGAGGGGAAAGAATATGTGGTCGCCGATGGAGACGTGATCCACTTCAGATTCAATGTCTGATGCCCGCACCAGTTGACTTACGGCCGGCAGTTGGTGAAAATCGCGCCCCGCGTCAACAGACCGATGTGGCTACGTAGCTCAGCTGGTTAGAGCACAGCATTCATAATGCTGGGGTCGGTGGTTCAAGTCCACCCGTAGCTACCACTTCAAAGAGATTTTTCCCCAATAGATTCAATTTATTACGGCAACCAAGTTGCTCAAAAGCAACCGCGTTTGGACCTGTTGTAACGCTAGTAGAAGGCATGCTCATACTGCCTCCTACACGGTCAAAAAACCAAGATCTGTCTGTCTGTTAAATGCTCTCTCGCAATCTGGGAGCGATCTGGGGCGTCCTGCTAAAAATATTGGAAGCCCTCGGGATCGTATTGTGGGCGTCGCGATAGATTGAGCGTCCTGCCGCAAGGAATACTATTAGCTAATGCCATGAGCGCCGAGCTGGTAACGGCGGGCCAAATCCTCCTGCTAACGAGCTCCTTGGAAGCTACAGTCAGCACAACCGCTCGACTTCGCGTTCTTTGATAACGATCGACGATTACAGCCAGTGACCTATGATATCTCTGGCGACAGAACGGCCGCTGGCGCAGGCGGCTCCGGTATGTGCACCCGAAACATATTCTCCGGCCAAATAAAAACCCCTGCGTCCTTTACGTTGCTCA
>CALKDK010000001.1 GCA_938084055.1 uncultured Luminiphilus sp. | reverse complement strand
TGCGAAGTAGAAACGGAAATGTTGTTTATGGGCGAAGGGGCGGTCACCTACTTCACTCCCGAGGGCGAAATCGACTACGTACAAAATGTTCAAACCCTCAAGGCCGCAGCCGAGGGAACTGCCACACTCGATGTGAGTCCTGGCTAGACCTTCCGAAAATTGATTTTCGGCCCATCGCGAGTAAGAGATTGCGGAATGGCGGCTTTCAGACGGCAGATAATGGCAGCACTGACGGAGCGCGAAAGTGGGGTAGATTGGGATTGAAAACGCTCGCCAAATCCGTTCTGGGAGGGCTCTTGCTCGGCGCTGCACAGCGGGATCCCAACCGAGAGGCGGTGGCTTTTCCTGACCACAGCCTTACCTAACCTACGGGGATTTCGCCGACTACAGTCGCAACATATCCAGCTCGATGCGCGCTAACGGTATTCGACCTGGGGACCGTGTTGGCATCCTTGCAAGCAATCGCCCTGAGTACCTGCCCATACGCTTCGCCTGCACGCTGGTTGGGGCAGTTGCTGCCCCGCTCAACGCACGATTTCGCACCCAGGAACTCCGGCACGTTGTTCGCCACTGCGACCTAAGCTGGATCGTCCTGGGCAATCTCGACGCAGTCCTCCACGCCGAGGTCCTGCAGGCCAACATGGCGGGAATGCCGCTGGCGACCCACATCAGCGCCTACGGCATGACCGAATTGAGCGGTATCACCAGTCATAATGATCCGGCCGACCCAGCTGGGGAGCGCCTGGGCAATTGCGGACAACCTTACCCCGGCATCGAGGTGAGCATCCAGGACGCAGAGACCGGAGCACTCCGCGGCCGGGGCGAGCAGGGGGAGATATGCGTTAGAGGCTTTTCAGTGTTTAGCGGTTACTACCGTCAGCCCGAGGAAAATGACAAGGCCTTTGACGCAGAAGGTTGGGTTCATAGGGGTGTTCTAGGATTGCTGGATGAGCAAGGCCGCATTTGCTTTCGCGAGCGGCTTAAGGACCTGCTCAAAGTCGGTGGCGAGAACGTGTCCCCGCTAGAGGTCGAGGCATGGCTTTCAACCCACCCAGATATCATCATGGCTCAGGTGATTGGCGCACCGGATCGCCGGTTAGATGAAGTGCCCGCCGCGTTCATTGAATTAACTCCCACCGCGCGCGTTTCTGAACAGGACACTATCGACTATTGCACCGGGCAAGTTGCCTAATTTAAGGTTCCCAAAATCGTTCGCTTTGTCACCGATTGGCCCATGTCAGCGACAAAAATACAGAAAGCTGAACTCAGAAAGTTGCTTGACTAGATGCATGGTCAAACGCTTTGGGCATGCCTGACCCAGGGTGGGTTGATGCTGGTCGCCGCAAAAACTCTGAAACGTCTGACGCACGGGGCTCACTAAAGAGCACCGGGACGGGCGGTACGACCCAGATCCGCAGCAGCCGACACCCAAAGCCCCCGGAAAGGAACGCTCCTGGCTATGACCAGCGCCGTCGAGCCGTTCAACGAATTTTCCTCACTCGAAACCCTCAACAAGGAAGTCAGCTGCCGCGTCTACCGCACCCAAAAAATCCGCGCCAGTATCAAAGTAAGGCAAGCGATACTCTCTGCATGCCGCTTCGACGCGCTGGCTCTGAACAATCATGTTTTCAATATGATCTGCTATGAAATCATCTGATAAACGAGTCAGCCAGTCGCTCTCAGCCGTGCCATATTTTTTGATCTCCGCAACCTTATCCGCCAACGCGACCTTGGCGTAGCCCAGAAATACTGCCCTGACATTGCCAGAATGGTGTCTCACCAAATCAGCAACCATGCCGGGAAGCATGGCCTCGCCCTCAATGACGTAATCCATGCCGTCAACAAGCATGCTGTTGATCATGCCCAGTAAAAAAGGCTCCATCTTTTCGGCGATTTCGTCAGGCCACAGCAGATGATGGATGCCAGAGTCGGGCATTCCGTCATTAAACCCCATCATCAACCAATCTAGGGATAGATACGGAATTCGTTTTTTGGCAAGGACTCTTCTCGAGAGGCGTGTTTTGCCAGACCTGGAGGCGCCGCTCACAAGAAACAACATTTCGCTCAGCACTCACGGCGGCGCAGGGCCGCCCTTAACATCGTTGGTCAGGCTCTGTGGCTTTGCGCATCTGTCCTATCCAAGTCTCTTCGCAGACCCAAGCTTTGGCGGGATACCGCTGCTCGTTAAACCGCTTCTGAAGCGCCGGTTGAAGGCGGGGTGGTAGGTGTTTCCACATCGTCGGATTTACCCCGCAGGCGCTTGACCAGCTGCTGATAATCCCAGCCAATCATGTAAAGGGCAGGAACCATCAACAAGCTGACAAATAGGGCGAACAACACACCAAAAGACAGTGACAACACAGCCGGCTTCAAAAACTCAGCGGTCGTGGATCGCTCAGCCATAATCGGCAACAAGCCCACAAAAGTCGTCACCGTAGTCAGGAATATGGGCCTGAATCGGTTCACGGCCGCATCAAGCACGGCGTCATACGAGGAAAGTCCGTCATCTTCCCGTCGACGGATGTAATCGACAAGTACGAGGTTATCGTTGACCACCACCCCTGCCGCAGCTCCGATACCAAAATAGGAAAACAGGGCCAGCGGCATATCGAATATCAAATGCCCAAACACCGCGCCCATGAAGCCAAAGGGAATCGCGGTCATGATGAGCAGAGGTAGTGCGTAGGATCGAAACGCCACTGCAATCAGCGCATAAATGGCAAATAGCGCAATGGTGTAGAGAGCCGAAATCTCACTGTAGAACTCTGCTTCAGATTCCTGCATACCCCCTTTCAGTACGTCCAGGCCCGGGTATTTATCCTTGAGGGTCGGTATGAACTCCTTGTTGACCGTGCGCGCTACGTCGCCTACTGCATCGCGTTCAACGTTGGCAACGACACGGATAAAACGCTGCCCATTGCGTCGGCCAATACGCTGTACGCCCGTACCGAACGTCACCTCTGCTACTGACTCGAGAGGGATACTGCGACCATCGGCTGTACGGACCATGAAATCGGCCAATGAGGCAAGTTGTCTGCGCGTCTCTATGGGATACCGCACCATGACCCGCACATCACCGTATTCCCGGGGCAAACGCTGTACCTCCTCACCGTAATAGCCTTGTCGCACCTGACGTGAAACGTCTGCAAGACTGATACCCAACCGTTCCGCACCGGGTTTGAGGGTAAATCGGAGTTCACTCAACTCGCCCTGCTGGTCGTCGCGGACAAAAAATGCCGCGTCATAGCCCTGCAGGTGCAGCTGTAAATCCTCACTGGCTGCCTTGAGCGTGGCGAAATCATTGTGCTGCAACAAAAAGGTGACCGTGGGAGCACCGTCGTTATTCAGCGTGTAATTCACCTCTATTTTTTCTGCATCGGGAATGTCACCGGTCAGCTCCCGAAGGCGTTCCGCTGCGTCTCGGGCACTCAGGTCGCGCACTTCAGGAGGTGCAAGCCGGACGATAGCGATCACATTTTCAGGCCGGGCACGTGTATACCACCCTTCTATCAGCTGACCACTGCCCTCCCCAGACCCCTTGGCCGTTGACTCCACCTCTGCGGCCAACGCTTTCTCGGCTTCCTGCAACTGGCTCAGGACCTGCAGTGCGCGCTCGTAAGGCGTACCAATGGGCAAATCAACGCTAATGTTAATTTCTTCATTTTCGACCTGTGGCATGAAGAAAAACTTAACCCATCCCGTGGCAAACAGTCCGACTGAAATGATGAAACCTGCGAGGAAGACCATGGTCGTGGTGTAACGCCGGCGAATGCACATTGCCAGGAAGGGCTGGTAATAATTGTGCGCGAAGTCAACGATGGAATGGGCAAAATTTTGCTGCCAAAGCTTCCATCCACGCAAATTTTTCCTCGGTTCGATATGCCGAAGATGCACGGGCAGAATGAAAAACGCTTCGATTAGCGACATGATCAAGGCAAAGGTGATCACGATGGATAACTGACGGGTGATCTGTGTCTGGACACCCGACACAAACAGCCAGGGTGCGAAGGCAACAATGGTGGTCAGCACCGCAAAGATAACCGGTCGCGCCACGCTAGCGGCGCCGATTATCGCCGCCTCCTCACCACCCAGCCCCTGGTTGTGGTTGTGGTGGTGGATACTCTCCCCCACAACAATGGCGTCATCCACAACAATTCCGAGGACCAGTAGAAACGCGAAGGTTGAAATAACGTTCAGGGAAACATCGCTCGCTGGTAAAAAAGCGAACGCGCCCATAAAAGACACGCCAATACCGGCTGTCACCCAAAGCGCCACCGCCGGTCGCGTGGTCAGGAGCAACACCAGGAATACCAGAACCAGCCCCACCAGCGAAGATTCGGTAATCAAATTCATACGCGACGTATAAATATCGGCGGTATTAAAGCTCATAGCCAACTCGACCCCCTCGGGAAGGGTTGGTTGCACTTCTGTAATCCACCGCTGGGCCGATTCGCTCGACTTTACAACCTGCATGTCGTCGGTCGATTGCACGTTCAGCATAACGACGGGCTTACCGTTCAACGTCGCCAGGAGCTCGGCCTCTTCGAAGCCATCGATGACCCGCGCCACATCACCCACGCGGATGGTGCCGCCCTCGGGAGTCTGCCGAACAATGATATTTTCAAAGTCCCGCTGTGTGTCGGCCAGGTTCAGAACCCGCAGCTGCACGTCGCCCGTGGGCGTCTTGACTCGGCCTGAGGACAGGTTGATCGAGTTGTTGCGAATGACAGACGCCACCTCGGCAAAGGTGATCCCGTATTGACGCAGCGCACTCTCGGACAGCTCCACCGTCACCTCTTCCTGGCGGGCACCCCAGATCTCAACACGGGAAATAAAGGGACGGGATGCAAGATCCTGGCGAAGTTCTTCGCCCAATCGGGCCAGGGCCCGCTCTCCAATGTCTCCGGCGAGACTGATCCGGAACATGGCTTCACTCCACTCCTGCCGTCGGATCCTTGGATTTTCAATATCCCGGGGCAGTGACGTGATGGAGTCGACGGCATTCTTGACGTCATTGGTAAAAGCATTGATATCAACGTTGGCCAGGGTTTCTACGCTGAGACCGCCGTAGCCCTCTTTGGCCTCGGAGTAAATTCTGTTGACGTTACTGACGTTGTCCAGGGCGTCCTCAATGCGCTGGACCACCTGCTGCTCAACTTCCCCCGGGGAGGCACCCGGCCAGGCCACATCGACCTGAACCCAGTAGGGGTTAATACCCGGAAAGGCTTCTTTTTCGATGTTCTGAAGACCCAGCCACCCGGAAATGACAATGCCCAACATCAACAAATTGGCGGCGACCGGGTTTCGAACCCACCATCCGACCAGTCTTTGCATTGCCAGACTCCTCAGTTAGCCAAAACTTCGCCCGCACCGCCAACGGCGGTCTCGAGGCTTATCGGCTCAAGGGCCATACCCGGTATGGGATTGCGAATAGCCGACGTAATGACCGCTTCACCCGGGGCAACGCCACTGGCTAGGAGCACCTCGCTGGCACTGCTGTGGATAACATCGACATCCCTGATGTCCAAACGACCCCGCTCGGATAACACGAAGACCCGATCCCCAGCACGGAGACCTGCCGAGGGTATCCTGATGGCATCGGAAACCACGCGCCCCGCCACAGATGCTTCAACAAAGAGGCCCACAGCAAGGGGCATAGACAGCCGGGAGGCGGATAGATCATAGGGGTTCTCGACAACGGCCGTGGCATAAACAACGCGGGTTTGCTGATCGATGGCGGCATCGAGCCGTTCAACACGGCCTGACCAGCTGTGGTAGCTGCCTGCAACCGTGGCGGTCAGGGTGACCGGCAGTCCCTGTCCCGGAGGGGCTATAAAGCCAATCGGGACGCCCAGCGCACCGAGCTGGCCGTCGGTCAGGGGGAGCCGTATTTCCACACGATCGGTACCAAACGCCGACGCCAGAACCGTCCCCGGGCCCACGAACTCACCGAGGTCGACGGCAGTGCTTCTCAACCGACCGGCGTAGGGAAGGGCAATTCGGGTGCGGCTCAGATTTGTTTCCGCCAGCGAGAGGCTTGCCTTTGCCGCCTCCAGCGCAGCCCGCGCACGGGTCACCTGAGGCTTTTTCAGCGCCAGCGCTGACGGGTTGGCCACGCCCTGCAACTGCTTGCCGGCAACATCCGCGTCAGCCAGCGCGGTTTCAAGATCAACCTGGGCCGCTGCAACACGAGCCTGCGCCTCATTGAGAGCCGCACGGTAATCCGTATCTTCGATCGTAACCAGCGTCTCCCCCGGCGCGAAGCGGCCGCCTTCAACAAACTCATCGGAAACCTGAATCACTCGACCGGCCACCTGCGCGACCAACTCGGACCGCACCGTAGCCCGAACCTCTCCGGTAGTTTCTACCGCCAATTGACTGGTGACAAGCTCAGCAAGCTGGGTGTAAACGTTAATGGCCCTCGGTGGCTCTGCCGCCACTTCAGGCTCGGGCTTGGTCGCATTCAATAGCACCACGACACCAATGCCTGTCGCCAATACAGCGAGCGGCACGACTGCTTTCTTGACCCGAGCGAACATACCAACTTCCTATCTCACCTTGATACAGCGCCCTTTCCGGCACGCGTGACGCGGTGGCGCGGCACGCGGCGCAGTTTACCAGTCACGGACCCGTCGCACCGATGAAGGACATCCTTTCCGTCCAATTCGGTAAAATTACTCAGGAAAAATCGGGATTTACCACTAAAAAGGGCCCGCCTACGCGAGCCCCCGGCACCCGAATGCCCGCTATTTGGGTGTGTAGGAAAACTTCTGGCCGCCAATGGTCGCCTCGTACATCAGCCCCCCTTTGGCAATGGTGAATACCGCCATTCCCTTACGAAAACCAGCGCTGGCAATCGCCGCGTCGTTCTGGCCGCCCGAGACGTTGGTACCGGCGCCGGTGGTATTCGCCTCCGCGCCCGCCGCTGCCGTCAAAGCGACTGCGGTAGCCTGCGCCCCAAATTCAAAATTACCGCTGGTGAATTCATCAAATGAGCGCTCATCTTCGAACAAAATCAGCTGGCTGTACGCCTGTCCACCCAGCTGCAATCCCCAGGTCACCTGGGCAACACTGGTGTTCCCCGCCAGAGCTCCACCCTTGCGGTATACGCGCCCCTCGCCGTAGGCTCCGCCGATGCCAATACCGCCCTTACCAATCGTAGGAAAGAGCGCATAGCCATAGGCCACATTAATCATCGCACCTGCTCCCGCTTCCTTGAAACGGTTCAGCGCTGCGTCATCATCGTCCGCTACAGCCGTAACGGTCGAGAATCCCAGGCAGGCCACCAAAAAAAGCCCTATCCATCTTTTAATCATCATATTTCTCCATCAGTTCAAAACCTACGGCATCACCCAAACCCAACAACAACTGACGGTGGCACCATTTTGCAGAATAACCCAACAGGACATGGACATGGCAGGGCCAACCCCATATGCCTGGCACAACGCTGCAATCCACACCTACTGGGCCGACGTAACAAGCATAGTCAGACAAGGAATGCATCATGCTCACATCATCTCAGCAGCGCAACGCATCGTGGGACCTCGCCGGAACCACAGTCAACTTTCCAAACCCACTGTCTCCGGAGGCTACGCTGGTGCGGGAGGCTTTGGTGGAACGCGGGCTCGAAACGCCGCTTATTGAAAACGGGCTCAACCGCGACCAGAAGCTGTCCATTATTCGTGATGCATTCACCGATATTACCACCGCCCTCGGGCTCGACCTGACTGACGATAGCCTGTGTGAGACCCCCGAACGCATCGCTCGGATGTACCTTGATGAGATTTTCTCCGGCCTTGATTACGCCAATTTCCCCAAGATCTCGGTTATCCAGAACAAAATGAAGGTGGACGAGATGGTCATGATCGATGACATCGACCTGACGTCTACCTGTGAGCATCATTTCGTCACGATAGACGGCCAGGCCCGGGTTGCCTACCTGCCCCGCAACAAAATTATTGGCCTGAGCAAAATCAACAGAATTGTTCGATTTTTTGCCCAGCGCCCCCAGGTACAGGAGCGGCTAACACAACAGATATTGGTTGCGCTTCAGGCCCTCCTGGAGACCGATGACGTCGCCGTTTCCATGGAGGCGGTCCATTATTGCGTCAAGGCCCGGGGGGTTATGGACAGCAATTCCCGCACCCGCACAACATCGCTGGGGGGTATTTTCAAGGAAGATCCCGCCGCCCGTGGTGAGTTCCTGCGCTAACCTCAGAAGGGGATGGGCTTGCCATCCCAGTCGAGATACAGCAAGTCCCCTGTGGTCTCCACCGCGTCGAGTAGGCCCACCAGTCGGGCAGCCACAAACTCAGGGGTAAACAGGCGTTCTGCCGGCACCCCCCGCTGAAAAGGCCTGGACAGGGATGTGTCCACCGTGCCCGGATGGAACGCCACCAATTGGGTCCCCTTGTGGCGTCGGGCAAACTCAATGCTTGCGCAGCGCAGCATCATGTTGAGGGCCGCCTTGCTGGCCCGGTAGCTGTACCACCCCCCCAGGCGGTTGTCCCCAATACTACCCACCCGGGCTGACAGGACTGCGATTCTGGCCCGCTCAGCTTGCCGAAGTCCGCCCTCAAAAGCCCCGAGCCACTGCATGGGCAAGATGGTATTGACATGGAAAACGTGTTGCGTGGCTTGCGCATCAACCTGTTTTAGCGCGCGCTCCGGCCTGAAGCTTTCACCTTGCAGAATTCCATTGCTGATGACCAGTCGCTCCAGTTTACCGGGACTGTGCTCAATCGCCGCAGCTATTTCGTGTATCGATGACTCGCTGTAATCACTGCACCAGTGATCGCACCGGGAATCACCCGCAAAGGCCTCTGAGCGACTGATGGTATGGATGAAATCATAGTCCTGTGCTGCCAGCGCATTGGCAACTGCGGTCCCAATACCGCCCCCCGCGCCGACGATGACCGCTTTACGAGTCACCAGAGAGGGCCCACCCGCGCCCTGGGTAAACCCACCAGCGCGTACCTGTCATTCGAAACCACCGGTCACCCGGGGTATTACACCGGGAGAGCACTCGAGGTCGGGTGCGGATGCTGGGAATGCCCCCTACCATGCCACAACGGTCCCATCCTTGCGCATTTCTGTTCCGCCGACAAAAACCCCGCTCTCAGGACTGCGCTGAATTGCCTGGTACCCACCGAACATGCCCGCCGTGTCATCGACAACCACCTGATGGCCAAGAGCCCTGAGTGCCGTAACGGTCTCAGCCGGAACACCCGGCTCAACGTAAAGCGTGCCGTAGTGGTCGGGATCCCCGCCGGCGGGGCTGCGCCCGCCATCGTGCAGAAACCGTGCCGCATCCCCAGCCTCCTGAACATTCATACCAAAATCCACCATATTGACCAGAACCTGCACGTGCCCCTGGGGCTGCATACCGCCACCCATTAGCCCGTAACTCATCCAGGGCTCACCCTTGCGTGTGACAAATGCTGGAATAATGGTGTGAAAGGGTCGCTTGGCGGGCGCGTAAACATTGGGATGAGTCGGGTCAAGGGAAAACAACTCCCCACGGTCCTGAAACATGAAACCAAGGCCGTCGGGAACCAAACCGGACCCCATACCGCGATAGTTGGACTGTATGAGCGAAACCATCATGCCCGAATGATCCGCCACGGTTAAATAGGTCGTATCGCCCTCGCCCTCCAGGGGTGCGGCCAGCGCTTCCGGTGTGATCACCTCCCCCGACTTGATGCGAGCATACTGCTCACGGGCAAATTCTTCAGAAAGCAAATAATCAATGGGAATGTCGGCAAAAGCGGGATCGGCAAAGGTTTTTGCCATGGCCTCAAAGGCCAGCCGCTTGGACTCCACCAGCAGGTGAAATAATTCAGGGGAACCCCGCTCCATCACCCTGATGTCGGTTTGCTTGAGAATATTGAGCATCATCAAAGCGGCAAAGCCCTGGCCATTGGGTGGCAGTTCCCAGAGGGTAATGCCGTGATACTCAACGCCACGAGGCTCAACCCATTCGCCCCGGTGATCGGCAAAATCCTCAGCCGTAAAATCAGCGCCGATGGTCTCAAAATAGTTAACCATGACCCGCGCGAGACCCCCCTTGTAAAAACTGTCCCGCCCCTCACGACCCAGAGTCCGGAGCGTTCGGGCAAGATCCGGATTCCTGAATAACTCCCCCGCGCCGGGGGCTCTTCCGCCGGGAAAGTAGAGCGACCGCGCATTATCGAGTTCCTCAATCAGGGTCGCCCGCTCCGCGAAGCGCGCCCGATTGGCTTCGAACCCTGCCGCTATAACCGGAGACATTGGGAATCCCCCCTCGGCATAAGCTGCGGCCGGTTCCAATACGCTGGCCATGGGGAGCTTGCCCCAGCGCCCGTGCAGGGCAAACCAGCCATCGACCGTACCCGGCACCGTAACCGAGAGTGATCCGTGAGTGGGTATGCCACGATAATCAGTCGGCAGCCTGCCATCAGATCGCATTTTTTCGATTTGCTGCAGAAGGGACTCAAGGTTTCGCCCGAGGGGGCTGCGGCCAGAACCGTTGTACCCGAAGAGAGCCTCCGCCTCGGGGTCCCACACGATGGCAAACAGGTCGCCCCCGATGCCGTTGCCGGTCGGCTCCATGAGCCCGAGGGCGGCATTAGCAGCAATCGCAGCATCGACAGCGGAACCACCCTGTTTCAACACATCGATCGCTACCTGGGAGGCGAGTGGATGGGCGGTCGCTGCCATGCCCCGGGCTCCATAAACGGGACTGCGGGACCAGTCCGCCCCAACGGGGCGGGCCCCCGGTCCCAGTAACTGTGCCGATGATGTGGCGGAAGTCAGTAGACCCATTACAACCAAGCTCCCCAGCAACTGCAGCGCCCCACGGACGGCTCTGACATGGTTCACATTACCCATCGCACACTCCCAGAAGACAGTAGAACTTTCCAACCCAGCTTCCAGCTTGCGCGAGCCTGACGTTAGACTCAAGCGGAACAGTCCGGGCAACTATGACAGTGACAAGACAAAAGGGGTAGAGCGATGTCAGCAGCACGACCAGTAAAAACTGCATTTATCGGCTTAGGCGCCATGGGTTATCCCATGGCAGGTCACCTACAGGCCGCCGGGCACCCAACCACCGTGTACAACAGAACTCCGCTGACAGCTGCCCAATGGTGTGCCGAACATGGGGGCAACCGCTGTGGGACCCCCGCGGAGGCAGCGGCGCAGGCAGATATCGTCTGCGTCTGTGTGGGCAACGACGACGATGTTCGCTCGGTGGTCCTGGGTGATGGGGGGGTACTTGAAAAGCAGAAGCCCGGTTCAATACTGATTGACCATACGACCGCATCAGCAGAACTGGCCCGGGAGCTGCAGGCGCTGTGCAATGACCGCGGCATCGCGTTTCTTGACGCACCCGTATCTGGAGGACAATCTGGCGCACAGTTGGGCCAGTTGACCATCATGGTAGGCGGGCCAGCCGACGTGTTCGAGCGCGCCAACCCGATCCTTCAAAGTTACGGGAAAAGCATCCAGAGAATGGGTGCGGCTGGGTCCGGACAGCTCACCAAAATGGTTAATCAGATTTGCATCGCGGGGGTGCTTGAGGGTCTCTCCGAGGCGCTGCATTTTGCCGAGCGTGCTGGTCTGGAAACAGACGCGGTGATTACCGCCATCAGCCAGGGGGCAGCACAAAGCTGGCAGATGGATAATCGCCACGAAACCATGGCCCGTGGCGAGTTTGATTTCGGGTTTGCCGTCGATTGGATGCGCAAGGACCTGGGTATTGTTTTGGCAACTGCCCAGCACATCGGTGCTTCATTACCAATGACCGCGTTGATAGACCAGTTTTACGGCGACATCCAAAATTTCGGCGGGGGGCGGTGGGACACCTCAAGCCTGATTGAGCGCCTGCGCAAATTCAGTGACGCGCCCTAATCCCCGGCGCCATGTTCGAGCACGTCACGATAAAGGATTTGTAACCACCGCTCTTCAGTGATGAACGCCCAGGCCAGCGATCGATAGGCAGCAGCTACGCCGCGCGCCTGAATATCGGAGAGGGACCGTCCCGCCTTGACGTCGGCAGCAACTGCAGCGCGCGTGGCGGCAATCATCCGGTAGCTGGCAGCGAGGTCATGCTTGTCGGCGACGGGTCCGTGGCCGGGCACTACCCGCGTTTCATCGTCAATGAGGTCCAGCATGCGGGCCTGGCTGGCCATATACGCACCCACACTGCCGCCACTGTCCACATCAATGTAGGGAAAGCGACCTTTAAAAAACAGATCTCCTGCGTGTAATACGTTGGCCTGTTCAAAAAAGACCGCCGTATCACCGTCGGTATGACCCGCCAGTCCCAGCAACTGTAAACGATCTCCATTGAAGTAAATTTTTATCCCATCACTGTAGGTGATCACCGGTAGCGGGGTGTCCGGAGTTGGCGCCGCATCCAGTAATCGAACGCGGGCAGACTCTCTGGCTAAAAGGATTGCCCCACGACCTGCGAAGTGCCGATTACCGCCGGTGTGGTCGCCATGGTGATGCGTGTTGATCACGTATTTCAAGGGGCGCTCCGACAACGTTGCCGGCTCGGGGAGGGCAATGAGAGCAGCTTCAATTCGATCAGCCAGTGGTGCAAATTGATCGTCCACCAACAGCAGGCCATCGGGCCCCGCACTGGCCACCATATTGCCCCCGGCCCCGGTCAGCATAAACACCGAGTCCTGCAAAGGCAGAGTCGTTATAACTACATCAGCGAATCGGTCCGACTGGGCCTGAATCGAAGTGCTGAACAGCAACGCACCTGCGATACCGATGCCACGGGCTTGTTGCCACACTTTAACCATCATCCTGTCACCTGCGGGTAATGCATATACCGGGGCATACGAAGACAATCTTCCAGCAGATGCGTACACTCTGGGGCACCGCAAGCGGACAAAGAAACCCGGCCATGAAAGCCCATCATCTCGCAGCAGCCGCATCGGCGGAAATGCCCAGCACCCGGCAACGCCTTTTCGTCCGATACTACGTCGCAATCACGGTTGACCTGATCGTGCTGGGCACGCTTTCCCAATTCTGGGACAGGGTGCAGATAAGCAACTTCACGACTGGCCTCTTGGCTGCCGTTCTTTTGCAACTTCTCTTACAATTGACGCTCTGGATTGAACACGCGGCAGCCGCACCCTTCGCAGCAAAAACATCTACGGGTGCAAAATTAGGGCGGTTCTTCGTTGCCTGGTTTATTTTATTTGCCTCGAAGTTCGTCATGTTGTGGGTGATCGGAACCTTGTTGGGAGAGGCCATTTCCTTCAGCGGAGCAGCTCACGGTGCCGTCGCCTTTATTGCCACTGTAGTTTGCATGGTCATCGCCGAAGAGATCATTTTCAGAACCTTTGGGATACTGGAAAACAAAAAAAACATGGATTGAATGTTTATGGATCATAGCGATGCCCAATCTGTACTGGTAACTCACAGGGGTGCCTGTCATTGCGGACAGGTCCAGTGGGAAATTGACGCCCCCCCGGCGCTCCATACCCACACCTGTAACTGTTCTATTTGCGACCTGCTCCATTACCAACACCTGATCGTGCCGAAGCAGCGTTTCCGGCTTGTGGCGGGAGAGGAACAGCTACAGCTTTACACCTTCGGCTCGGGAATCGCACAACACTACTTCTGCAGGACCTGCGGTATCAAATCGTTTTACGTGCCGCGCTCTAACCCCGACGGTGTAAGTGTTCATGCTCGGTGTCTTGACCTCTCGACCGTAACGAGCATCAAAGATGAACCTTTTGACGGTCAGAACTGGGAGGAGAATGCTGGCTCCCTCGCACACCTTTCGGCGACATGACTGACAACCCGTTCTGGCGCACCAAATCACTCGCTGAAATGTCTGATCGGGAGTGGGAGTCCCTGTGTGATGGATGTGGCAAGTGCTGCCTAAATAAACTCGAGGATGCGGATTCAGGGGACATCTACTATACCAGTGTAGCCTGCCACTTACTGGATTCATCAACGGGGCGGTGCAGTGACTATGCCAACCGGCTGCAACGCGTCCCGGACTGCCTTGATTTACGCAAGACAGATGTCAACGACTACCACTGGCTGCCGGCAACCTGCGCCTACAAACTGCTGGCTGCGGGCGACGATCTACCCCACTGGCATCCACTGGTCAGCGGTGATGCCAGCGAAGTGCACAGGGCAACCTGCACCGTGCGGCACAGGGTTATTTGTGAGACCCGGATTGATCCAGAGCAATTGGAAAACCATATCATCGCATGGGCCGACCGATGACCAGCCAACGCTGTAGTCTGCGTCCCGCTGTCTGACCCACCGGATCCGTTAAAGGACTACATTCAGTGACCATGCAGAGTCAAGACCAGGAAGTTCTCGAACAGGTCGCCCAGTGGCTACAGGAAGGCCGGGAACCCTACCTGAATACCATCGTGCAGACCTCAGGTTCCTCGCCGCGTCCCGTGGGCTCCATGCTGGGCTGCTGCGGTGACGTAATCGTTGGCACCCTGTCCGGAGGCTGCGTCGAAGAGGATCTGGTGCAGCGACTGGCATCGGGAGCCATCGACACCACAACGCCTCAGCTTATCGACTACGGCGTATCGGCTGAAGAGAACGAACGCCTAGGGCTGCCCTGCGGCGGACGCCTAAAAATACTGGTGCAACGGCTCAGTCCAGCCCGGTCTGGGTGGGTTGAAGAAGCGATAACTGCCCTGCGCGGGCGCCAGTCCCTCACCCGCAGGACAAATCTGTCATCAGGTATCACCATCCTGGAATTCAGCGATCGGTTCATACCACTGCGTCTGGAGAAAGATACCCTGGTACAGGGCCTGGGACCCAAAATGCAGATGCTTCTGGTCGGTGCCGGCCAGTTGGCACAGGTGCTGACGCAACTGGCCCTCGCGATGGACTATGACGTCATCGTGACCGACACACGGGAGGCGGTCATTGCCCAGTGGCAGGGTCCCCAGGTAGCGCTCCTGCACGGCCTACCCGACGATGTCATTGCCAAACACAGCCAGGATGCCGGCAATATCATCATCACTCTCACCCACGACCCCAGGATTGACGATATGGCCCTGCTCGAGGCCCTGGAAACTCCCGCGTGGTACGTGGGTGCGCTGGGCTCACTGCGCACGACAGAGGGCAGACTCAAACGATTGGCTGCACTCGGGGTAAGTGACGCCCAGCTCGCGCGGTTACACGCCCCAGTGGGCCTGGATATCGGCAGTAAAACACCGTGGGAAATAGCTGTGGCCATCATGGCCGACATTACCCGCCTGCGGCGCTCTGGTTGAAGCTATGGCTCGTTGATAACCCCCTGCAGGGACGGCGGGAAACCGTGCAAGCTCCTGAGGTAGGCTACCATGTTGTCCAGTCTGGGACGCTCTTGAGAGATCAAATCAGCCGCAGCCTGAAACAGCGCGGCAATGTTGCTCGGCGACGTGTCGTCGAGGGCATCACTGGCATCATTGAGGGCGAGTTGGAAGCGCTGATAGCGCTGACCCAGAAAAAGGTTCATCTGATAATCCGCCGCCCTGGCCACGCCGTCAAAAACGCAGTTCAGTACGGGCAGCAACCACCCCGCCTTCCCCCACCGACTTGCCCTGCCTACAGGGATGGGTCGGGTCAACTCTCCGGTGCCCAGTGACAGGACGGTGATCGGATCACCGGGAAAGAGCTTGAGTGCCTCCGCGTACGCAGATACCGCAGGAGAGTTGATAAACACGCCCCCATCAATCAACGCCCTCGTGTCCCGGGCAAGGCGCACCTGAACCGGCTCAAAAAAAGTCGGGGCTGCCGATGTCGCCCTGGCCGCATCGCTGCAACGTAAGGCAGCGTGTTCCTGTTTGAAGCTCTTTAAAAATACGGTTTGACTCGCTTCGATATCGTAGGCGGTTACGATCGTCGGACACCGACAGGCCCCCAAATGGCTGTCGCCGAAATAATCTTCCAGCGTGGCTTCCAGCGGCCCCGCGGGGTAGGACTCATCGAAGAGCCCGCCGACAGAGCGAATGCGCCGCCAAAGGCTGCTGGCGAAAATCGCTGGTCCACGCTGGGCGTAAAGATCCGCAAGGTCCCGGGCTCGGTAGCGGCTGTGATGGGAGCCTTCAAGCCCCGGCTGCGCCAACCCCAGAGCGAGTATGCCACCGGTGGAAGTACCCACCATAAGATCGAAGAGTTCAGCCGCAGGTCTTCCAGTTGCCGTTTCGATATGATGCAGGATCATGGCCGGGATGATGCCGCGGATACCGCCACCATCGATCGATAAAATGGTGCGATGCCGGGTCACCCGACCCGTCCCCTCCGCGCCCGGAGAGCTACTGGCACACTACCCACACCATTCAATCAGAGGGTCTGGGGCTGAATCGAGCCCAAACCCAACAAGACGCCTGTCTACCTGCACGCCCATCACCCATCCCCGGTGGGGGGTGTTGAGGAGAGCGGGCGCCTGGTCATCAATACAGGTAGTCTTTGGCTTTGTACTCGTCATGGCAGGCCTTGCAGGTCTTACCGGTAGCCACAAACTGTGCCTGAATAGCGGCCCGATCCCCCGCCTTGGCGACCTCCGCCAGGCTGGCGGCCTCGCGGCGAAGGTCAGCAAGCTTGGCATTGAAGTCATCGATATTCAGCCAGATGTCGGGTTTGGCTCGGGTACGCCCCTCCTCTGAACCGGGGGCAAAGCCCCGCTCAACCTGATAAGGGGTCACGCCCGAAAGGTCGGAAGCCCAGCGCTCAAAAGTGGCGCCATCCCATTCAATATCGCCTTTCACCATGTCCGCCATGGGGCCAAACGTCATACCGAGCAGCGCAAAATACGATTGCCGGAGAGATTGCAAAGGCTCAGTCTTTTCAATGTGGGCAACGGCTGGTAGCGCAATGGCAATCGCCAGTGCCGCGGCGGTGAGGGTTCGTGTCGATATCATGGCATATGCTCCCTGGATTAACTCTTACGCGGATAGACCGGGCATTGATTTCAGAGCGAATATCATGGCCTGCCCGGGCTCACTCTGCAAACACTCAGGCATCCTGTACAAAAACTACAGCGTGCTGTTGAACGCTCCCCCATCGAGCAGTACGTTCTGGCCAACCATAAACCCTGCGTGACGGGAGCACATGAATGCGCAAGTGGCCCCAAATTCTGAGGTCGTCCCGTAGCGACGGGCTGGAATGGTCAACTGGCGCCGGGCCGTTACCTCCGCCGCAGCCTCGCCGGTGAGACCGGCTTCGAAGGAATCGAGACCCACCGTCCGGTCGGTGGCATGAAGGCCGGGCAGCAGGTTGTTAATCACCACACCCTGGTCGGCGACGTCCCTTGCAACCCCCGCGACAAAGCCGGTGAGGGCCGCGCGGGCTGTATTGGACAACCCCAGCACGCCGATAGGTTGCTTAACCGACACGCTGGTGATGTTCACCACCCGACCCCAGCCGCGCTCGCACATGGCAGGCACCGTCGCCTGCATGAGTGCAATCGCAGCGTAGGCATTGGCATCAAAAGCCGCGATGAACGCCTCCCGATTCCAATCCCGCCAATTTCCAGGGGGCGGGCCACCTGCGTTCGTGATCAGGATGTCAATGTCGCCCGCGTGCTCCAGCATGAGGTCACGACCCGCCTCGCCGGTCACATCGGCAGCCACAGTGGTCACTTTGACCCCATGGATCGCCCGAATTTCCTCAGCAGTCACCTCCAGCGCATCCTGGCTTCTTCCATTCAGCACAACATCTACACCCTCGGCCGCCAGGGCTTCCGCACATCCCCGGCCCAATCCTTTAGATGAGGCACAAACCAGTGCCCGTCGTCCGGCAATACCCATATCCACAATGGCTCTCCTGTATTGACCCACCAACACGTCTGGCACGTACAATGCAGCACCGGGCAGAGATAAGCCAGTAGTGATGTCATTGGCTTCAACGGCGAAACGAATGACGCAGGCGCATGAATATAAACTCCACCGGGCCAGTGGCAAATAAACAACATCTCAGGACGGAGACAAGGAGACTCATTGTGATCACTTTCATGCTGAATGGCCATCAAGTCGTCTTTAATGGAGACCCCCAGACTCCCCTGCTCTGGGCGATTCGCGATGAATTCAAACTCAAAGGATCTAAGTTTGGCTGCGGCGCAGGACTGTGCGGCGCCTGCACCATGCACCTCGACGGCACCGCCATGAAGACCTGCGTGCTCCCCATTGCCGCAGTCGCGGGGAAGACAGTCACAACCATCGAAGGATTGGGCACCCCGGACAGCATGCATCCCTTGCAGCAGGCCTGGGTAGAGCACAACGTCCCCCAATGCGGCTACTGCCAGAGTGGCCAGATCATGGCGGCGGCGGCTTTGCTTGCTGCCAACCCCGACGCCTCAGAGGCCGACATCGACACCGCCATGGCCGGCAACATCTGCCGCTGCGGTTGCTATCCGCGCATTAAAGGGGCTATCCAGTCAGTGGCAATCAACACCCTCGGCTACGACGCCATGGCTGAGGAGGCGGCATCATGAGCACACAAATCCTCTCCCGCAGGCATTTCCTGAAATCCTCCGCTTTGGTGGGCGGTGGTGTGGTCGTGGCCGTGACCCTGCCGGGCTGCTCTTTTGATGGCGAACTCCCCATCGATGCTGCGGACACCGCGCTGGTGCCCAATGCCTTCCTGCAGATTACCCCCGACAACAAGATCATTTTCTACTGTCCGGCGGATGAGATGGGCCAGGGTATCCGCACCGGTCTGGCCACCGTGATTGGCGAAGAACTGGACTGTCATCCCAGCAATATGACGGTTGAGGCGGCAGGCTCCCACGAGGACTACAACAACCCAGAATTTGGCCTGCAACTCACCGGAGGCTCCAGCGCGGTTCGGGTATTTTACGAACCCCTGCGCCAGGTAGGCGCCGACACCCGGGCGCTGATTCTGGCGGCGGCGGCCAGGGACCTCGGTATTCCCGCAGCGCAACTCAGCACCGACAACGGCCACGTCATCACCGGCGACCAACGCTATCCCTACGGCGATTTTGTCGTCACCGCGGCCACCCTTGAGATGCCCACGGAAACGCCGGTTAAAGATGCCAGCGCCTTCAAGTACATCGGCACGCATTTCGCCAGGATAGACGCCGAGGCGAAAGCCACCGGCACTGCCAATTTTGGCATCGACGTCGACCTCCCTGACATGGTCTATGCCGTGGTCCTGCGCTCACCGGTGGCGGGCGCAAAAGCGGTTCGCTTCGATGACGAAGCAGTCCGCCGGCAACCCGGTGTGCAAACGGTACTCCCCATATCCAGTGGCATTGCAGTGGTCGCCGACAGCTACTGGCAGGCCAACCAGGCTGCCAAAAAGCTGACTGTGGAGTGGGAGGACGTCGCCCTGATGGCTGTCGATTCCACCCAGGTGAGGGCCGATTTATCAGCCGCGCTGGATGCCGACGACGGTGTCGAGGCCGCCAGTGAAGGGGATTTTGAGGCGGGGCTTGCGGCAGCCGCCAACACCCAGAGCGCCGAGTATTTTGCGCCCTTCCTCGCCCATGCGCCCATGGAACCGGTCAATGCCACACTGCGGATTGAGGGCGACCGGGCTGATTTGTGGACTGGCGTTCAGGTCGTGGGCGCCGCACAGGGCTTGCTGGAGCGTCTTACCGGGCTCCCCAGAGAAAATATTCGGGTGCACAACCAGTATCTGGGTGGAGGCTTTGGTCGCCGGGCCACGCTGACCCACGTCGTGGAGGTCACCGAAATCGCCATGGCGACCGGTAAGCCCGTGCAGGTGCTGTGGTCCCGGGAAGACGACCTGCGCCACGGCGTATACCGCCCCGCCTCGCTAATGCGCCTCGAAGCCGGCATTGATGCCAACGGTAAAGTCACCGCCTGGCAGGCCCAGCGCGCCGGTGGCAATGTGACGCCGGAGACACTGGAAAATGCCCTGCCTGCATTGCTGCCCAGCATGCCTGACGGATTGTTGGGCGGCCTGCATGGCGCCGTGGAGTTCATTTTCGGCAACTGGGCGGTGGATCATCCCAGTGTTGAAGGCCTGTACGAAACCTACAGCATGCCCACCCACACCATCACGCATACCACCGTGGACCACGGCCTGCCCCTGACCTTCTGGCGGTCTGTCGGTCACTCCTACTCGGGCTTTGCAGTGGAATCCATGATGGACGAGCTGGCTGTGTCGGCAGGTCTTGATCCCGTCGCCCTGCGCCTGAAGAACCTCGAAGACAAGCCCAGGATGCAGCGTGTGGTCCAGCGAGCGGGCGAGCTGATGGTAGCCATGGAGGTGCCAGAGGGGCATCACCTGGGATTTGCGTCCCACTCTTCATTCTTCACTGACGTGGCAGAAATTGCCGAGGTATCGGTCACCGACGGCAAGATTCGCGTGCACAAAGTGACCTGCGTCGTGGATTGTGGCACGGCGGTCAACCCTGACACGGTCCGAGCCCAGTTGGAGGGAGGTGTCATGTTTGCCCTCACCGCCGCGCTGTACGGCGAGATCGACCTCGACAAGGGCGCCGTGGTCCAGAGTAATTTCCACGACTACCCGATCCTGCGCATGGACGAGGCACCCGCCATCGAGATCGAAATCATCGACAGCGGCACCGCGCCCACGGGTATCGGGGAACCGGGTGTGCCGCCGCTGGCGCCGGCGGTGGCCAACGCGGTTTTCCGTGCGACCGGCCAGCGTTTGAGGGAGCTGCCACTGCGACTTGCCTGACAGGCATCGGAACAAGCGTGGTGTAACCGCCTGGTACCAGGCGCTGGCAATGCCCTGCCGGATACGGTGTGCCCTCGATCGTGATTCGCGATAGGCGGTTGCTGGGAAAGCGCGTGCTGGTCTGTTGTCGTTCCCCAGCGCCAGTGCATGACCGATCGCCTTCGTCCTTGCTTAACCGCCGGGGTTAACCGCCGGTGCTTCCAGCTCTGCTGTGACATACGACCGCGCACACAGTGGCAGCTGCAACGCTATGATATGGGCTTTGTAGTCTCGCGACGTTTGTACGCATACTCAATCCGCAGGCAGACCACACCAAAACGATGGAGGACCTCATGATCTTTTCTTTTCGGTGCGCGAGGCGCGTGCTACTGGGTACCGCAATCACCGCGGGTCTGATCGCCTGCGAACAGGACGTTAGCAGTCCAACCACCCAGACCATCGACGAGACCGCCAACGCAGCACCGGTTGCCATTGATCCCAACAATGACCCGCGGGTATGGCTGGAAGCCGTGGAAAGTGAGGAAGCGCTCGACTGGGTGCGGGGTCAAAACGACCGGACCAATGCCCGCTTGCAGGAGGACGACCGCTACCCGGGACTGTTCGACGAAGCGCTCGCGCTGCTGGAAAGCGAAGACCGCATTCCCTACGGCAGTCTGTACGGCGGGTACGTATGGAATTTCTGGCGGGATGCTGACCACAGCCACGGGCTTTGGCGGCGTACCACCCTGGACAGTTATCTCACTGAGGAGCCCGACTGGGATACCGTTCTGGACCTTGATGCCCTGTCGGCCGAAGAGGACACCAATTGGGTCTGGCGAGGCGCCAACTGCCTCGGTCCCCAATACGAACGCTGCATGATCACCCTGTCCCCGGGGGGCAGCGATGCCGCGGTGCGAAGGGAGTTTTCCATCTCAGAGAGGGCCTTTGTCGCCGACGGTTTCGTTACGCCCCAGGCCAAGGGCACCATTGCCTGGGTGGATGACGACACCGTCCTGGTGGGCTTGGCGACCGATGAAGACAACAGCACGGCCTCGGGCTACCCCTTTGTGACCTATCGCTGGTCACGGGGTACGGCGCTTACCGAAGCCATGGAAATCCTGCGCAGCCAACCCTCGGACGTCGGCCTGTGGCCAGAGCGCTTCGAGGACCACGATGGCAGCGTTTACATGATGGCGGCGGAGGCCGATACCTTCTACGACAGCCAATACTGGTACCTGCCCAAAGGCGGTGAGCCGCGCCGGCTACCTATCCCCGCCAAGACTTCCGTGCGAACGCTGTTCAAAGGCCAACTGGTGTTTTCCCTCGCCGAGGATTGGCAGCCCGCGGCCGACGCAGCCATCCTGCCCTCGGGTGCGCTGGTTTCATTCAGCCTGCCGGATTTTATTGCCAGCGGCGAATTACCCACGGTCCACACCCTGTACATTCCGACCAAAACCCAATCCCTGGGCAGCGTGGCAGCCAGTCGCGACGCCCTGCTGGTCGCCATTGACGACAAGGTAGTGGGTGGCGTCAGCGCCTTCCGCTTTGACGATGCCGGCTGGCGTCATGAACCCCTGCCGGTACCGGACAACCTGACCATCAGCCTGGGCAGTACCTCGCG